>NZ_LSGW01000036.1 GCF_001643305.1 Aeromonas salmonicida subsp. salmonicida | reverse complement strand
TTGCCGCGTACATATCGTCCGATTACCCCGAAGCCAGCTAATACAGTTTCGGTATTTACGACGCCAGAAGGCTTCCGTTTTGTGCACGACAGATGGGCTGTAAAAAAGAAACCAGGCTATGAAATGATTCAGGCCTCGACATCATCCAATCCCTTTCTACCGGAAGATTATGTGCAGTCGTTACGGGATACGTATCCAGGCCAGTTAATTGATGCCTACATCGATGGTGAATTTGTCAACCTGACATCCGGCAGCGTGTAGCATGCTTACGACCGACGCAAGAACAGCAGTCGAGAGACTATACAACCTGGAGAAACGCTGTATATCGGTCAGGACTTCAACGTCGGGCATATGGCTAGCACCGTATACGTTCAGCGTGAGTATGTCTGGCACGCGGTAGCCGAGCTGGTGGATATGTTCGACACCCCGGATGTGGTCAGGGAGATTACCGAACGATGGAAGCGCAACGGGCATCACATTGTTATGTATCCGGACGCCAGTGGTAAGAACCGTAAATCGACTGATGCAAGTACCTCGGATATTGCACAACTGCATAACGCAGGTTTCGAGATACGTGCAAAATCGGTTAACCCTGCCGTTAAAGTCCGTGTAGCATCGGTGAATAAAGCGCTGGAGTCTGGTAGATTAATGGTCAACGAGCAAACCTGTCCGGTTACTGCTCGCTGTCTTGAGCAACAGGCATACGATAAAAACGGCATACCGGATAAGACAAGCGGCAACGACCACCAGAACGATGCAACAGGATACCCTATCGCCTACGAAATGCCGTTGGTTAAACCTGTATCCCATATCCCGGTTACTTTCGCACTTTAAGAGGATTGTTAAATGTTAACAGCAAACGGCCAGGGTTCTGGCGTAAAAACCAAGCACCGTGAATGGCTGCATTACGCGCCTAAATGGCAGAAGGTGCGCCACGCGCTTGCAGGTGAATTGGTTAGCTATCTACGCAACGTAGGGCTGAATGAACCGGACAAAGCTTACGGTGAAGCGCGTCAGGCAGAATATGAAGCGGGCGGTATCGTCTATAACTTCACCCGGCGCACGCTGTCAGGGATGGTTGGTAGCGTCATGCGCAAAGAACCGGAAATCAATATCCCGAAGGAGCTGGAGTATCTTCTTAAAAATGCAGATGG
>NZ_LSGW01000035.1 GCF_001643305.1 Aeromonas salmonicida subsp. salmonicida | reverse complement strand
AACTTCGCCGGAATACGCACAGTTCTCGGACGGCTCTGGGGGCAAACCGCAGAGCTCAGTGTAGATGACTTGTAGCTCAGCTACAGTATCCAGAACCGCAACCCGTTATCGGGGCCGTAATCCGACCAGCGTCCTGGCTTGTCGTAGTAACGCCCTATATTCCAGGACAAGCGGATTTTTGCCCTCAAACGACCAACCGCCATACTTAGCTAACCAACGGCGGGGCTGATCTGGTCGCCATTGTGCAATAGCTTCCTGCAACAACGCATTGATGTGAGCTTGTTCGGTGTCGCGGCAGTATTGGGACATTAGGGCAGAGGCTGTATCATAGTGGTGGGTGCTTGAGGCTGTCTGTCTCAAGCGCAAGCAAGAGCCAGATAGACGAAAGCCCCGAAGGTCAATTTTCATTAACCAACGAGGCCCAACATAATGTTCGCAAAACTGATGTTAGCCTCTCTCGACGCAGGAGGCAAGTATGCCTGGAAAAACCGCCGTGATGGCGTTGCTCATTGTGTGTGTCACAGTGCTGGCGTTTACCGCGCTGGTACGAGATTCACTGTGTGAGCTAAGTGTGCGGCAAGGCGGCACGGAAATCCGGGCCTATCTTGCTTACGAACCGAGAGAGTAACCGGCAAGGCGGGGGTTCCGAACCCCTGCCTTTTCGGCAACGAAGGTTGCGATGGTCATGTCCGCAAGCACCCAACTTTTTATGGCGAATGCCGAGAGAAACAGCATGGTATGGGGGATAACACGCCATGCGGTTCGGCATTCGCCGCCTACGAGAGAGTGACCATGAGCTTAAAAAATATCAGAACTGGCTGGCCCATTACCTGGTAAGTCGCCGCGATGGCGATCACGCCTTGGCGGCTGAACTGGCGGGGATGATTTGTGGTTACTGGGAAGGGCTTGGTAATACTGTCGAACTGGACAAGTGGGCGCGAGTCAAAGACGAGCACCACGCAAAGATAACCTGACCAGACAATCAAACTCCACATTCAACAAGTCAAAACTCAGATTTGATTTATTTGCATCCAAGCATGGTGTTGAATAGGGTAGCACCGCCGCTTGGCGACCACCATTCAGACGACTGATTGGGCACGCGCACAATGCCAGGCGGCACCTACCTTCCTACCAGGTAAATCACTTCTGGCAGACTGTCACCTTCCTCAGCCCGTCTTTTCCGTTGAGTCAACGCTAGCGCCTTCGCCAGCAATGTTTTGTACTCCTGGGCAGACACACCATTTCCAATACCCAAACCTGGTAGGCCGCCATAACGAGCCAGCCACCGCCTTGGCTTGATCGGATCCCAACTGTTCAAAGCGGTTTTCAGCAGGATCTCCAAGTACGCATTATCAGCATCATTGTTAAACGACATTTTTTCGCTCACCTAAAACTTTCTTTTGACTGAATCGCCCCTGGTTTT
>NZ_LSGW01000034.1 GCF_001643305.1 Aeromonas salmonicida subsp. salmonicida | reverse complement strand
GAAGCGGTGGAAGAGGCGGGGATCGAGGTCGGTCGCTGCGAGCATGCCATCAGTTATCTGGTGAGCCCGGGCGGCAGTACCGAGCGTATCGAAGTCTATGTGGGCGAGGTGGATGCCAGCAAGGCCGAAGGGATCCACGGTTTGGCGGAAGAGGGCGAAGATATCCGGGTGCACGTGGTGAGTCGTGAACAGGCCTATGCCTGGCTAAAGGAGGGGCGCATCGACAATGCGGCTTCCGTCATCGCACTGCAGTGGCTGGCCCTCAATCACGGCGAGCTGCGGGCTCGCTGGCTGGCGGAGCGCTGAGGTGGTGAGCGTCCAGCAGCAGGGCAAGCGCTATGTGCCTGACTTGATGTCCTTGCAGCGTACCTGCGAGGTGAATTACTCACGGGTGTTGATTGAGGGAGCTGCGAGATGCCGTTAGTCCAGAGCCCGATGAAACGCTATGTGCCTGATTTGATGTCCTTGCAGCGCACCTGCGAGGTGAACTATATGGCCTTGATGAAACTGCTGCCACCCGGTGGCACAGTCGGGGCCGAACGCCGCTATCAGGTGGGCAACGGGTTGCAGTTCCAGCTCACTGTCAGCGAGGAGAGCCGCTTTACCAGCCAGGTGATCCTGGCCCAGCACAACCCGGAATTGCCGAGCTACTTGCAGGCTCGCATCGAGATTCGTTTGTATCATGACGTGCGGATGGCGGAAGTGTGTGCGGCGCAACAGATTTCGAGGTTGCAACCACGTTATGATTATCCCAATAAAAAAATGCACCAGCGGGATGAAAAGGAGCAGGTAAATCTGTTTCTGGCCGATTGGCTAAGATTTTGTCTCAGACATGGTACCAGCCTGATCAACATCCTCTAGTTGAACTTATACAAAGAAGCGTGATTTTGGAAACAGAGCTACCCCAGGCGCAGGACGGCAGTGTGCGCCTGTTACAAATTACCGACACCCATCTCTTCGCGAGTGCCGAGGGGAGGCTATTGGCTGTGCGTACTGCAGAGAGCCTGGCTGCCGTGCTGGAACAGGTGCAGGTCAATGAGCACCCGTTCGACCTGATCCTGGCGACTGGCGATCTGTCGCAGGATCACAGTCCGGAGTCCTACCAGCGCTTTGCCAGCATGATGGCTCCGCTGGCGCGCCCCATCTACTGGTTGCCCGGCAACCACGACGACGGCCCCCTGATGACCGAGTACCTGCATGCGGCCGGGATCAGCGAGGCCAAGCAACTGGTGGGCGAACACTGGCAAGTGATGCTGCTCGATACCCAGGTACGCGGCAAACCCCATGGCGTGCTGGGGGATCACCAACTGGCGGCGCTGGATAGCGCACTGCGTCAACATCCCGAGCGCCACGCCCTGATCGCCCTGCACCATCAGGCTGTGCCGGTCGGTTGCGCCTGGCTGGATCAGCACAATCTCAAGAATGCCGACGACTTGTTCGCCGTGCTGGC
>NZ_LSGW01000033.1 GCF_001643305.1 Aeromonas salmonicida subsp. salmonicida | reverse complement strand
TGAATCGCTTTATGATCGAGTTCGGTGATCGCCTGAAAGGTCACCTGTAATGGAGTGTGCAGTTACACAGAATTATTTACAGGCTCAAACATTTTGACCGATCCCTTTTCCCAGTAGCCCTGAGTTTTAGCTTACCGAAACGCTGTGACCACGCATCGACCGAACTCTCTGACCACATTTTTACATCGACACAATGTTGAAGCTCTTTCCATAAGTGCCTTGGGAGCGGCAATACGCGATCTGAAGCTTCTGTCTTCCCCTTCCCAGTCTTGATCGCGGTGACACCTTCCAGAACAACAAAGCTATCCGGATTCAGCCCTACCAATTCACTCAATCGGAACCCAGTCACAAGCCCAAAGTAAATCAATGCTCGTTCCTGGGCATCAGCCAGCCGAACGATCTCTTCCATCTCCTCTATAGTGAACTCTTGGTAACTGCTCCCATCGCCTTGATACTCAATCTTTGCACCTTTGAATGGGCTCTCTCCTTCCACATGCTCATGCAGCCAGTTCCAGTCCCACATCTTCTGTAATGCTGCAATGTAGCCTTTTCGTGTACTGTCACTTACAGTATCGCTAATGCTATTGATCCAACGAGTGACCTGCCGCCTATCCAATTCGTTCAGACGGATGTCCTTATTGCCCGAGGTAGTAATTAGGCTCTGAGTTGCATTCTTTACACGGCTCAATGTTGCTTTGGCGACCTTTCCTTCATGCTCTTTAATGAAACCCCAAGCGGCTTCTTCCAAGGTGATGCTGTACTTCTCGACTAGCTCGCTTTTGCCGTGTATCGCAGCTAGATAGGCATCAGCCTTGATAACATCACCTTTCTCCAAAACAGCTTCCACATCGAATGCAGATTCTAGGGCGTCATAAGCATCAATCGCGGCAAAGTCGTCGAGATAAGCTAGCTGTGACTCTAACGTTTTCTTCGCTCGGCTCGCCTCGGCATAGGCCGCCATGAACTCTGAACGTCGTGCGTGTACTTTTTTGGCCGTTACCATCGCTTGAAACTTCGAGACCATTAGATCCCGCATTTTACGAGCCTCATAAACGTCTTCCGTTTGAAGTGACTTGCTGAAGATTGAACGCCCGCTAAAGAAAGGATCATCCCTCAATATTCGGGGGATGTTCCAGTGCAAGTACCAAGTGTTATTTCGTAGCCAGAGGTGACGATTTGGATTCTGCTTTTTGCTCTTCATGTTCAAATGTTCCTTAGGTCTGTGATAACCTAGGCTCAGTGTTAATAACACCTCGCATAGCAACTCACATCGCTAAGTACATGATTGAAAAGGAAATCAGCGCTTTACGCCGTGTTTTCCATGAACTTCCTGTTCAACGTCTAATCCCATGAGAGGCCAGCATTTGCTGGCCTCTTTTCTATCTGTACTTGTCGGGCATCTTCCGGCAAATGTCGTAAAAAAAACCAGATTGTTGGGCTTTTGCACGACAGCGACCAATAACTCGCCAAACGCACCCAAATTCGGTTTTTCTGACAAAAAAAGGGTTGACGCCCCAGAGCCAGATACGCATAATTCGGCCCGCACAGTGACGAGGCAACGACTCACTGGAAGCACGGTTGGCTATGTAGCTCAGTTGGTTAGAGCATCGCACTCATAATGCGAGGGTCACAGGTTCGAATCCCGTCATAGCCACCACTATTTCTGAAGTTGGGGTATCGCCAAGCGGTAAGGCAGCGGGTTTTGATCTCGCCATTCCTAGGTTCGAATCCTAGTACCCCAGCCATTTTTAAAGGTGTTTGATAGTCTTTATCAGGCATCACTGTTGGGGTATCGCCAAGCGGTAAGGCAGCGGGTTTTGATCTCGCCATTCCTAGGTTCGAATCCTAGTACCCCAGCCATTTTTAAAGGTGTTTGACAGTCTTTGTCAGACATCACTGTTGGGGTATCGCCAAGC
>NZ_LSGW01000032.1 GCF_001643305.1 Aeromonas salmonicida subsp. salmonicida | reverse complement strand
ACCATGCCGGGGTAGTAGATATAAGTCTTCATCGGATCTTCTGTGTTGAAGCATCTTGCCAGGGCGCAGGTTCGGGAATATACGCAAGATTGCCGCCGGGCCGCAAACATTGAGTGGGAGAATATGGGTGAACGCTCAGACTGTAGGCGCTGGCAACAAAGTTCTGATATAATCCGCGCCCTTAAATCAAGGCCACCCGAGTTGAAACCATGAAGTTCATTATCAAGCTGTTCCCGGAAATCACCATCAAGAGCAAGTCAGTGCGCCAGCGCTTCACCAAGATGTTGCAGGGCAACATTCGCAACGTGTTGCGCCGCTTCGACGAAGATGCCCGCGTACGGATGGATTGGGACAAGCTGGTAGTGAGCTCCCGCAATGATCAGTTCCACGCCCAGTATCTGGAAACTCTGGCCTGCATCCCTGGCATCCAGTACTTCCTCGAAGTGAAACTGAGCAACTTCACCGACCTGCATGACATCTTCGAGCAGACCCGCGCCGTCTGGGGCGATCGGCTGAAAGGCAAGACCTTCTGCGTGCGTGCTCGCCGTGTCGGCAAGCACGATTTCAGCTCGCTGGAGCTGGAGCGTTATGTGGGTGGTGGCCTCAACCAGCATTGCGAAACTGCCGGTGTACGTCTGAAAAAGCCTGACATCCAGGTCAACCTGGAAGTGGAAAACGACGAGCTTTACATCATCAGCGCCGTTCACCATGGCATGGGCGGTTTCCCCATGGCGACCCAGGAAGACGTGCTGAGTCTGCTCTCCGGTGGCTTCGACTCGGGCGTGGCCTCCTACCAGTTCATCAAGCGCGGCTGCCGGGTGCACTATTGCTTCTTCAATCTCGGCGGCGCCGCCCACGAGATAGGGGTCAAGCAGGTGGCCTACTACCTGTGGAGCAAGTTTGGCGCCTCTCACAAGGTGCGCTTCACCGCCATCGATTTTGAACCCGTGGTCGCCGAAATCCTGGAGAAGGTGGATAACGGCCAGATGGGGGTAGTGCTCAAGCGCATGATGATGCGTGCCGCAGGCCAGGTGGCGGACTACTTCCAGATCCCGGCCCTGGTGACAGGGGAGTGCGTGGGTCAGGTCTCCAGCCAGACCCTCACCAACCTCAACGTCATCGATCGGGTGACCGACAAGGTGATCCTGCGCCCGCTCATCACCTGGGACAAGCCGGACATCATCAGCGAAGCCCGTCGTATCGGCACTCTGGAGTTTGCCGAGACAATGCCGGAGTATTGCGGCGTGATCTCCAAGAAGCCGACCATCAAGGCTGTGCTGTCCAACATCGAGGCGGAAGAGGCCAACTTCGACTTCGCCATCCTGGACAAGGTGGTGTCCGAGGCCCGTTACCTCGACATTCGCCGCATCGGTGAAGAGACTGCCGCCGAGGTTCAAGAGATAGAGACCACAGAAGTGCTGGCCGCTGACGAGGTGATCTTGGACATTCGTTCTGCCGACGAGCGCGACGAGAAACCCTTGGTGGTGGAAGGCCGTGACGTGCTGCACATCCCCTTCTTCAAGCTGGCCACCGCCTTTGGTGATCTACCCAAAGAGCAGACCTATCTGCTCTACTGCGATCGCGGCGTGATGAGCAAGCTGCAGGCGCTCTACCTGAAAGAGAAGGGCTTTGACAACGTCAAGGTGTACCGCCCGTAATCAGGGGGGACGTTTCGAATAAAAAATCCGGCCAATGAGCCGGATTTTTTATTTCACTGCGCATCACGCTCTGATGGCGCGTCGAGATAACGTGGGGATCAGGGGCAGGGGACAGGGGTAAAGGTTGACTCGCCCTGGCAACGCCAGCCCATTTCGGCCTGCTTCATCTGCCACAGGTTATTGCTGCGAAACAGAGTCAGGATATAAAGCATGTCACTCTTGTTGCCATCGAGGGCAACCGACAGCACCAGATCATTATCCAGTTGCTGTGCCTGGATGCGACTGGGTATGTCGCTATGGCCGACAAAACGCAGTGCCACTTCACGATAATCATTGACCCAGGTTTGCCGGGTCGTGCTTGCCTGACGGATCTGCTGGTTGAACTGCTGCACCGGGGTAGAAGCCAGTCGTCCAAACAGTACCTGTGCATCGGCGTGCGCCGTTGCCACATTCATCAGTAGCAGGGAAGTAATGAGCCCAAGTTTTTGCATGAGGGATTCCGGCTTACAACGACTGGATCCTATGACAACAGAAAAGCCCGCTTGGTTCAACGTAACGAGGCCGGGAGTGCGACATGCCCCCCGGCCCGAACATCAATGGCGTTGCAGCGAAAAGGTGGGCAGTGACAGGTGCCAGTAAATGGCAGCGACCCGCAGACCAAATACTCCCAGCATGCTGATCAGCATGGCGGTCACCCTGTCCACGTTGACCTCCAGTGCCAAGGTATAGAGGATGCCCCCCAGAATGCAGGCGGTGGCATAGATCTCCTTTTGCAGCACCATGGGCACCTCCCGTGCCAGCACATCGCGGATCATGCCGCCTGCCACACCCGTCATGGTCCCCATGATCACCGCTATCAGACCTGGGGTACCGAAGTTGAGAGCCTTCTGGGCACCGATCACGGTAAAGAGAGCCAGCCCGAAGGCGTCCGCCACCGGCAGCACATACCAGGGCATACGCTTGGGTAGCTTGACCATCCACATACCCACCAGCGCAGTGGCAATCACCACCCAGATATAGAGAGGGTCACGCACCCAGAACACAGGGGTGGCACCCAATATCATGTCGCGGATGGTGCCGCCACCAATGGCGGTTACCGCCGCCAGTACCATGACGCCGAAGGCATCCATCCTGAGCCGCCCTGCCACCAGGACGCCCGAAAACGCGAATACCGCAGTACCAAACATGTCGCTGATGTAAACAATCTGCTCAACCAGTGTCTGCATGGAGAACAACTCACGTCCAATTGTTGATGGGGTCGCGATTTTAGGGGGTGGACAGGCTTCTGACCAATGATGGCCTGCAAAAATGAGAGCCAGCCCCAGTTTTTGCAAACGGGATGTGGGTGCGCGGATGAGCGCTGACACCTTGCAGGTCAGGGCACTTGCTTTGCCATGGCCTTTGGCCTGTGCGGCATCCTTCTGATAAGGGGAACTTTTTGGATTTTTTCTCTTAAGTAAAACGGGAATGTGCCGATAAATAGGGTAAGCGGCGTTAATGCGATGAAGCGTTAAAAATAATGCTAAAGACATCGAAAAAGAGGCCGTTAAATAAGACGCATCGGACAGGAAAGACAATAAAGTCCGAGCAAATTAGATAGTAAATTTAATAGCTTAGGAGAATGGTTATGGCACTTTATATCAATACGAACGTTTCATCGCTTAACGCCCAGCGTAACCTGATGAACACCAACAAATCTCTGGATACTTCTTACACCCGTCTGGCATCTGGTCTGCGCATCAACAGCGCAAAAGACGATGCGGCAGGTCTGCAAATATCCAACCGTTTGACCTCCCAGATCAATGGACTGGATCAAGGTAACCGTAACGCCAACGATGGCATTTCCGTTGCCCAGACCGCAGAAGGTGCCATGGATGAAGTGACCTCCATGCTGCAACGGATGCGGACCCTTGCTCAGCAATCTGCCAACGGTTCCAACAACACCGATGACCGTACCGCTTTGCAGCAAGAGTACGACCAATTGATGACCGAGATAGATCGTGTCGCCGGTGATACTACATTTGGCGGCCAGAATTTGCTTAATGGTGGGTATGAAGGGACTTTCCAAGTGGGTGCTGATGCGGGTCAGACCATTACTTTCCGGATGACCACTGCCTTTACCATATCTGGTATGGCATCTGCTACTAAGGGGAATGCAGTAGTTGCAGCCACGACCGCAGGAAGCAAAGAACCGTATAAAGTCACGCCTTCGACTACGGGGAATGTTGCTGTTGCGGACATGAACAGTATCACCGCTGCCAGCTCAGCCCAGTCTGCCATGGCTAACCTGGACTACATGATCAAGGTGGTGGACAGCAAGCGTGCGGAATTGGGTGCGGTACAGAACCGGTTTGACTCGACCATCCGCAACCAAGCGAACATCTCCGAGAACGTCAATGCAGCTCGCTCACGTATTCGTGACGCAGACTTCGCGACCGAAACGGCCAACCTGACCAAGCAAAACATTTTGCAACAGACTGCATCCACCATACTGTCACAGGCAAACCAGCGTCCTCAGTCTGCCCTCTCGTTGCTGCAGGGCTAACAAAAGAAAACAGGGCGGTTGTTCAGGCCGCCCTGGTCAAGAGATGGAACAAAGGGGTGTTCGGTTTGCACTCTGTTCTATCGGGAGAGAATCAATTCTCTATATTAGTAATGCCAAGTGTTGTACAGCTGTTCAGTTCTGTCATCCTTGGTCATATTCTCCTGAGCGTATGCTCATTTTAGGCCGGTTTTCCGGCCTCTTTTTATTGTGCCGTCAAATTGACGCCACTCCCCCATATTCAAGCACAAAGCGTGCCAAAAGCAACCAACGCCGCTATCCGGTTCCTCGACCAACTCTAGACCCCCTGGCTATGCTCCTGTCCTCTTTCCCTTTGCCGCCTGCCGGATAAAACTTGCCACCTTCGGCAATTATTTTCCTAAAGCTTGTGTCCCTGCAGCCGTTAAATAAAGTGAAGCAATCGAGGGGTGTTCGGAATCCAACGCTTGCACTACTGCGGGTGGCCTGTTCGTTCAAACAGACACCCGCCAGAAGACACAGGATTGTTCAACCTGTTCTTCTAACGGTGGGACGTCGCTTTGTCGGCGCAACCCGCAGTCGCATGTTCTTCGGGAGAATATTTTTATGGCCATGTACATCAACACGAATACTTCATCACTGAACGCCCAGCGTAACCTGATGAATACCAACAAGTCCTTGGATACCTCCTATACCAGACTGGCCTCCGGTTTGCGTATCAACACCGCCAAGGACGATGCAGCAGGTCTGCAGATCTCCAACCGTTTGACCTCACAAGTCAACGGTCTGGACCAAGGTAACCGCAACGCCAACGATGGCATCTCTGTTGCTCAGACCGCTGAAGGCGCCATGGATGAAGTCACTTCCATGCTGCAGCGTATGCGTACTCTGGCTCAGCAATCAGCCAACGGTTCCAACAACACTGATGACCGTACTGCGTTGCAGCAAGAGTATGATCAGTTGACCACAGAGATCGATCGTATCTCCAGCGATACTACCTTTGGTGGCCAAAAACTGCTGGATGGTAAGTACAAAGGTTCCTTCCAGGTCGGTGCCGATGCTGGTCAGACCATAACCTTCAAGATGACGAGCGCTTTCACTATCAGTGGTATTGCCGCCGCCTCCAAGGGTAGTGCAACCGTTGCAGCCACTACGGCAGGTAGCAAAGAGCCCTATAAAGTAACATCTGGGACAACACCGGTGACCGTCGCCAACATGAATAGCATCAAGGCGGCGAGTTCTGCTCAATCGGCCATGGCCAACCTTGACTTCATGATCAAGGCGGTTGACAGCAAACGGGCAGAGCTGGGTGCGGTGCAAAACCGGTTTGACTCGACCATTCGCAACCAGTCCAACGTCTCTGAAAACCTGAGTGCAGCACGCTCTCGTATTCGCGACGCGGACTTTGCGACTGAAACAGCCAACCTGACCAAGCAGAACATTCTGCAACAGGCGGCCTCCAGCATCTTGGCGCAAGCCAACCAAAGACCGCAGTCTGCCCTGTCCCTGCTGGGTTAACAGGCAGTGATGAGATAGAAAGAGGAGCGACGATATGGCCAATGACATTGGAATACCCTCATCGGTCACTCCTTCTTCTCTTCAGTCAAGTAGCAAGAGCGGCCAATCGGCCGCTCAAGTGCTATCTGGCACGACGGAAGAGCAGCGGGTGATGGCACAGGATGTGAAGAAACAGCAAGAGGAGAAGGCACAAGCAAAAGCCAGCAAACAGGATATTTCTGAGGTTGATATTGAAAAGGAGGTCCAAAACTTGCAAGAGTTCAGTAAGTTGCAAGGATGGACTGTCAACTTCAGTGTCGAAAAGGATCTCGAGCAGGTTGTCATCAAGGTGATGGATGCCCACACCAAGTCGATGATCCGCCAGATCCCGAGCGAAGAGTTACTGGCCATCAGCAAACGGATCAAGGATCTGCGCGAAGGTGATGCGACCGGCGGAGGTTCCCGTGTCGGGCTGCTGCTCGATAACGAGATCTAATACGCAAGCATAACGAGGAGAGTGAGTATGACCACGATTACTTCTGCAGGTGCCGGCTCGGGACTCGATCTGGAGTCTGTGATTGCTGCCAGTGTGGATGCCAAAAAGGCACAACTGCTGCAGCCAATTACCACCAAGAAGACCAATGCTCAAATCACTCTCTCAGGTGTTGGGCAACTGAAATCAGCCATCGCTTCCTTTGTGACCACGCTCAAAGCGATGTCCAAGGATGATGCATTCAACAAACGCGCCATCAACATCACTCAGGACAAGGACAATCCCGTACTCAAGGTGGAGAGTAAAACGGGTGCCTCCAACGGGCAGTATGATATTAGTGTCAAAAAATTGGCAACTACCAGCAAGTTTGAAGGCGTGTTCGACAAATCCACCGACCCTATGGTCACCCAGGACGGGAAACTGACCTTCAAGGCGGGTGACAAAACTTTTGATGTGGATGTCAAGGCGGGTGATACGCTGCAATCCATCCGCAAACGTATCAATAATGATGGCGATAACTTCGGTCTCAGCGTCAACATCATGAACACGTCCGATGGCAAGTCCAAACTTGTTATTGACTCCGGTGTCAGTGGTACTGGCAAGGACTTGCAGATAACTGGCAACACCACAGAGTTGACCGACAACTTCATTTCCAAATTGACCAAGAAACAAGATGCTCAGGATGCCGAGATTAGCGTGGACGGGAGTACGCTGACCAGTGTGACCAATACCTTTGATGGTACGATTCTCGGGCTCAAGGTAACAGTGTTGAGAGCGTCAGACAGCACGACAGATGGAACTACGACCACCTACAAATCGAGTAAGGTCGATGTGACCACTGACAAGGCTGGCATCAAGGACATGGTCAAGAGCTTCATCGATGGCTACAACGCCCTGGTGAAGAAGAGCGGTGATCTTGGCAAGCGCAGTTCAATTGTGGCCGGGGTCAGTCAAAATGATGGTGGTGCCTTGGCTGGCGATGCCACCACGCGCGCCGTGATAAATATGATGAATGGGGCCATCACTGAGCCCTCCAAAAACTCTTCCACGTTTTCAAGCATCTTTCAGCTGGGTGTCAAGATGGACAACAAGGGAGTGCTCTCCCTTGATAGTGAGAAATTCGATGAGGCAGTGGACAAGAATTTCGATCAGGTCGTGGCTCTGTTTGGTGGCAAGGATGGTGTGGCCGGCAAGATGGCCGGACAGCTGGAGAGTTACTCCAAGACTGGTGGCTTGCTTGCCAAGCGGGAAGATAGCCTGAATTCGGATCTGCGTGATGTCAATCGCAAGCAGTCAGATGTCTCTGCCCAGCTGACCAAGTACGAAGAGACACTGCGTGCCCGTTACGGGAGCTTGGATAGCATGCTGGCCAAGATGAACAAGTCGGCCTCATATTTGAACCTGCTCAATACCAAGAGCAGCTAATTTGTAGTCAGGATCGGTGTTTCATATGTATCGGAAAAATATCAAAGCCTATACCACCCAGAGTCTGCAATCCGAGCTGGCAGTGGCCGACCCTTATCGTGTCATTCAGCTACTGATGCAGGGATGTCTCGAACGTCTTGCTCAGGCGCGTGGCGCGATTGAGCGTCGCGACTTTGAGCACAAGTCTCTGTCCATCTCCAAAACGATGGCCATCATCAACGGTCTGCAGGACTCGCTGGATCTCTCTTATGGCAAGGTACCCGAGGACTTGTTCGCGCTTTATGATTACATGAAGGCCCGGATGATGGATGCCAGCCGCGATATGGATATCAGTGCGGTTGACGAGGTGATTAACCTGATGCTGACCGTAAAAAGCGGGTGGGATGCGATTCCCGTCGAAGAGCGCGACAAGGCGCTGGCACAGCAAAAAGTAGGCAGGGCGGAATGAACCGTCCCCCTCTGATTGTATTGATGGAAACCGGTAACCAGCTGTTGGCGCTGCTCGAGCAGCGCCAGCTGCAGGCGGCTGACAAGCTGGTAGAGCTTTATCTCGGTGCGCTTGATGGTGTGTTTCAACACATTCCATCGGGTGCTGTGCTTGATGCGGAGCACCGTCAGGCATTGCAGCAGTTTCAAGCCATCCATGAGTGGGTGGGAAAAGAAAAACATCTTGCAGAAGAGGAGTTGCTGCAGTTTTCCAAGGCGGGTCGCGCATCTGATCTTTACAAGCTGAATGCAGGTTAGGCATATCATGGATTTTAATAAAAATATTGCCGATGTAGAAAATGAACTCTCTCGCCTCGAGCGGCAAAAAAAACAGGAAGCCGCCATGCTGGATGTGCTGCCTGTTCGTCATCAGCTCAATATGGCTGCTTTCGCTAAACACATGCCCGGCATTCATGATTATTTTAAAGATTACCAGCCCGTCCGGCCATTTCGTTTTTTCTGCAATGACAATGGTATTCCCAATATCTTGTGGTTTGATGAGCAAGTTGCTCTATACGGTGAAGATCCATTTGCCGAAGCCCAAGAACAGATCGCAAAGGTCATTGAACAAAGTACGCTACAATGTGTTGACTTCGCACCACAGTGGTATATCGATGGTCAAATCCATATCAAGTATAATAATGAAATAGCTAAACTAAAGCAGAAGTCAGCGCTGGAAGGCTTGCCGCTTGAAAAAGCATTGTCTATGGACATTCCACTATCACTCATGTTCGGGATCGGTCTTGGTTACCAGCTTGGCTATCTTTATGAGCGCTGCAAGGTCAGGAACTTGTTCGCTTTTGAGCCTGACTTAGACATGTTTTATGCATCTTTGTTCTGTTTTGATTGGTGTTCTCTTTTTGAGTTCATGGAACAAGAATCGCTGAGTTTGCATCTTTTTATCGGGGTCGATGAAAAATTGCTGGCTGCAGATATGATGGAGGCTCTTCATCGAAAGGGGGCATTCTGGTCGGCAGTCTACTTTTCATTCTGCCATTATCACTCCCCTAAGTTGCATGCACTGATCAAGCAGGTAGATAAGGAATTCTATCTTCTAAGAACCGGCTGGGGTTTTTTCGACGATAACATATACGCATTAGCTCATAGTCATAGCCATTTACAGGAAGGAACCCCCTTCCTGAAAAAACAGCGTAATACATCTGTTTTTAAGCATATTCCTGTCTTTGTTGTTGGTAATGGCCCCTCACTGGATCAGAGTATTGATTTTATCAAGCAGCACCAGCAGCAGGCTATCATCATCGCCTGTGGTACTGCGGTCAGTGCACTTTACAAAGCAGGCGTCAAACCTGATATATATGTGGCAGTCGAGCGAACCAAAAGTTCCGCAGACTTTCTACATATTCTTGACGCTGGTGATTTTCTCAAAGAAACTGTTTTTTTAAGTGTCGATGTTATTCACCCAGAATATAAACAATTTTTCCGCGAGACAGGATTGGTATTTAAACCAAATGAGCCTATGCTCAAGCTATTGACTAGTCACTTTGGTGATTATTTTGAATATGATCTTATAGAGTACTCCAATCCCTTTGTAGGTAATACGGGTCTTAACTATGCGGCTTTGCTTGGATTCAAGGAGGTATACCTATTTGGTATCGATAATGGTTATAAATCAGCTGATAAGCATCACTCCAGCCTGAGCTTGTACTATAACGAAAAGCAAGAGCCTAAATATAACCAAGATCTACGTGATACATTCCCTGCCGTCGGTAACTTTGGCGGTGAGGTCTTGATAAATAATTTATTCGGTCTATCTATTCACAACATGGAACGCGTGTTAAGTGATTATCCAGAACTACATTGCATTAATAGCAGTGATGGAGCTTATATCAATGGTGCTTATCCTTGTCGCGTAGATTCACTTATGGCAGATTGGTTACCTATAAAAAGCGAGATGTGATCGATAAAATAATGGCATCTTGTTTTCAGTCATTTAATATGACAACTATTGATTTTCAACACTCTCTCAATGTACCACTCTTTAATGAAGTAATTGACGTGTTTCGCAGGGATTGGAATTCGGTAATTTATGATAGCAATGCAGTTCAGACTATGATGCAACGACATCATGATAATCTTCTTTATTTTTTGATGAGTAGAAATAGTCATATTTATCGTGTGCTAATTGGCTCTGTAAATTATTTTTATGCCAATATAATAACCTTGATGATGGCATTGGTAGATGCAGAGCCTGATGAGTTTGAGCGAAAGATGATAGAGGCTAAGTCAATACTCGATCGCTTTTTCGATGAGAGTAAGGCGATTTATGCAGATGCATTCCAGCGGCAGGACTCCACCTACTTTGCTGGGCTCAATGTGTTCAAACATACCTGACCAGCAAGTAATGCCTTTCAGTGAAGAGATAGTTTTCAGACACAACAAGACGCCGGCGGATGCCGGCGTCTCTGTTTTCAATATCGTTGCGTTATTGCCAGTGGCTATTTTGCTTGAACGCGAGCGATGGCATTGCATATCTGCTCCACGGCATTGAGCGCCCTCGGGGTGAAGCGGTGCAGTTCATCCGAATTGATGAGTTGCAATCGTTGATGTTTGACCGCATCGACCATGGGCCATTGTTGCCAGTGACGTAAAGCGTCAGGATCCTGGCTACCAGCCAGAATGAGCGCAGGGTCAGATTTGATCACCTGCTCCAAATTGACCTGAGGGTAAGGGGTTCTGGCGCCAGCCATCAGGTTCTCTGCACCGCACAGTTCGATGGCCTGGGCTGGCCACGCCGAGCCGCTGACGCTGGTCAGGGGCGGATACCAGAGCTGATAAAACACCTTGATATGGTTGGGCTGACCATAACGTTGCTTGAGCGCCGCCAATCTGGCGAGGTAGGCCTCGGCCTGAGTGTTCGCTGTCTGCTCCAGGTCCAGCAGTGCTCCCAGCGCCCGAATTTCGGTGGCCAGGGAGGCAAAATCAGTTGGCTCAGAGTAGAACACAGGGATCCCCAGCTGTTCGACAGGTGCCAGCATACGGGATTGGGCAGAGCGCCAGGCCACCACCAGATCCGGTTTCTGGGCCAGCAGGGCTTCAAGGTTGATGCTGCGATAGTTGGCAACGTGCGGGCGATCGTTCACTTCTGGCGGAAAATCCGATGCATCATCGGTGGCGACGATGCGATCGCCTGCCCCGACGAGGAACAACAGCTCGGTCAAATGGGGGGTCAGACTGACGATGCGCATCGGTGTTGCAGCCTGCAGCGTCAGCGAACAGCAGAGCAGGGCGAAATAGTTAGCCATGGAGCTGCTCCAGCACTGTGAGCAGTGCGGCCAGTGCGAGCCAACCCCAGCCAATCAGTTGCAACCGGTTGAGTACGCGCAGCGCAGTGGCGGCTGCCGGGTCGCTGGGTGCATCAAATACCGGGAAGCGGAACAGGGTGTCCTGATAATAGCGGGGGCCACCCAGCCGGATGCCCAGCGAGCTGGATAGCTGGGCGAGCAAGATGCCCATGGCGGGGTAGGGCCACTGAATGGCAGTGCGCATCCTGGCGCCCAGCTGGCGCACTTGGGTCAGGCACAGGGGCAGTGCCAGCAGCAGAATGGCAGGGGTGCAGAGGGCCTGATAAAGCACGGCGGCGGCGCGGCCGAAGTGGCTGAATGCCACCTGCTTGGGGCTCCAGCCCTGATCCATCAATTGGGCGAGTCGCCACAGCAGGGCGCCCTGAACGCCTGCCAGTGCAAACCCCAGCAAGGGACCCGCCCATTGTCCTGCCAGGCGCAGTGCACAGGTCTCGCTGACGGCCTTGGCAATCCCCATCACGGAGAGCTTGCCGGTATCGCGCCTGAGCCAGGGGGTTGCCTGCAGGCGGGCAACGACCAGCGTCTCCTGGCTTGCCAGGGAACGGGTTGCCTTGGCCAGCTCACGCAACGGACGGGACTCTATCATCAGCAACAGAAACAACAGGTCAAACAGCGGCTCGGAGAGGGAGAGATTGCGCACCGCCCAGAGTCCGGCTGCGCATGGCAGCCAGACGACCAGCAGGGCCAGCAGGCCGGCCCGAAACTGTTGCTGAGGGGAGCCATCGGGGCGGTGAACCTTGTGGCCCAGGCGGGTCAACAGGGGTACCAGGGCAGAGAGTCTGAACTGGGCAGGCCAGGGCAGTATGGCTTCCAGCAGCACGGCCCCGAGCAAAATGGCCGCCGGAGTGGCGGCCATGTGTTCCAGTGTGGCGAGGTCGATCACAGTTTGCCGAGCATCTTGATGATCATCTCGGCAGAATGCTGGCCCGCCACCTCGATGAAAGCATCGAAGGATTCAACCTGTTCCTTGCCGGCGATGTCTGACATGGCGCGCACCACCAGATAGGGCACCTTGAACATGTGGCACACCTGGCCGATGGCGGCCCCTTCCATTTCGACCGCCAGCATCTGCGGGAAATCGGCACGGGCCTTGGCGATGGCGTCTGGTTTGCACATGAACTGATCACCGGTGCAGATGAGGCCAACTTTGGTCTGATGCTTGCCTTGCTCGGCGATGCAATCCTGTGCCACCGCGATCAGTTTCCCATCGCAGGGGAAGGCGGCAGGTTGCTGTGCCATCTGGCCCATCTCATAACCAAAGGCGGTCACGTCCACATCGTGAAAGCGCATCTCATCGGCGATGACCATATCACCGATGTGCAGATCCTGAGCGAAGCCGCCAGCTGAGCCTGTGTTGATGACACAATCCGGGGCAAATTTTTCCAGCAGCAGGCTGGTGGCGACACTGGCGGCGACCTTACCGATGCCGGAGCGAGTCAGGATCACCTCTTTGCCTGCCAGCTTGCCTTGATAGAATTCGCAGCCGCCCAGTTGCAGCGTGGTTGGCTCGTTCATCTGGCTGCGCAGCAGGGCCACTTCCTGTTCCATGGCGCCGATAATACCTACTTTCATCACTCACCTCGTCTCGATGGCCGCACGGCCGAATAAGTTGTTGTGGATCATAACAAAAGTTGGTGATGGCGCCGAGCATTCAGATGACGCGGGGAAAGATACGCTAGCGGTAATGCTCGACCAGGCTGGCCAGCTCCCCGCTGTTGGCGACTTGCTGCAGCGTGTTGGCAAACAGGCCAAGCCGCTCGGGGGAAGTCTGCTGGTAAAACAGGATATAAAAGGGCGTTTCCTCCATGACCGTCGGGAGTACGCGGATCTGGCTGGCGAGGTTGTGCTGGCGGATATCGAATTCAAAACCCGGTGAGCGGTAATAGACGAAACGTCCCCGTTTCATCAGCAGCTTGTGGTAATTGGCTGAACTGCTGATCCCGCCGCTATCTATGATGAGACCGCCTATGGTTTGCAGCCGCTCTATGGCGCCGCTGCCATGATTGATAAGGATGGTGCCCTCCTTGCCGAGTGCTCTGACATCATCCCAGCCCTTGACCTCGACAGTGTCGTCGCTGCGCACCGCCAGGTGGTAGCGCACGGTAAACACAGGTGGTTGCAGATAGATGAACTGATGCCGACGCGCCGGGTTGTCGCCGACACCACAGATAAAATCGAGCTGGCCATGCCGCACGCTCTTCTCCAACCGCTTTAGCGGCAGGAAGGCTTGATCGCCCTGGATGCGCAGGGCGGGCTCTCGCTGCTCCATGAGACGAAACAGGTCGACGCAAATGCCGCCGATCCGGCCATCCGGGTTTCCAATGTACTTGGGAGCCGATTCCGGTTGCGCCGCCGTGTGATAAACCTCGGGGGAACTGGCTGCCCAGAGTGCAGGGGCAAGCAGGCAAAGCAGTGAGGCCACCCAGGATCTCATGTCATGCAGGCCCTCGATGAAGGCTCGGGGAGATCCCGATGCCAGCTATGTCAGTATCGTCAACGAATGAGATATCAGGCTATTTATCAGCATGTTATCAACCCAAGGCGGTGTCGAGGGTCATCATCAGGGCAAAGCCGGCCATCAGCCCCAGGGTGGCGTGGGTCTGGTGACCATTGCGGTGCGTTTCCGGGATCACCTCGTGGGAGACCACAAACAGCATGGCGCCTGCGGCCAGCCCCAGCCCTATAGGGTAGGCGATGGCCATGCCGCTGGAGAGGCCGACCCCAAGCAGGGCGCCGAGGGGTTCGAGCAAGCCGCTTGCTATGGCGACCAATACCGCAACCCAGGGTCTGAATCCGGCGGCGCACATGGCCAGCGCCACCGCCAGCCCTTCCGGAATGTCTTGCAGGGCGATGGCCGTGGTCAACGGCAGCCCCACCGACATATCCCCCTGAGAGAAGCTGACCCCGATGGCCATCCCCTCCGGCAGGTTGTGCAGGGCAATGGCAAACACGAACAGCCAGACCCGGGAGCACTGCTGGTGGCCTGGGCCGCAGGGGCCTGTCTTGTCGTGTTCATGAGGGGTGAACTGATCCAGCCCCAGCATCAGCAGTACCCCCAGGGTCATACCGGCTACCACTACGGCTGCGGCGAGAAAGCCATCCCCTGTGATCCCTTCTGCTGCTTCGAGCCCCGGCAGCAGCAGGGAGAAGGCGCTGGCGGCAAAGCCTGCTACCCCGCCGATGAGACCATAACGGACGCCTGTGCTCATATCGTCAGTCGCCAGCATGATGAGGCTCTGCAATAGCAGCAGCAAGACGGCGGCCAGCGCGATGAGCAGACCGAGGGCGGTCAGTGGGCGAGCCTGCACCTGCTCGCGCAGTTGGATTGACCAGGAGGAAACCGGCAGCGCCGATGCATTATCCATAAACTAGACCTCTCTACAGCAGATGAGGATGGCTTGTAACCATCCTGTGCATTACACCCAGCCTGACCTGCTTTGTCCATGCCCGCCCGTCGATTGTCCCCATCGGCTAACTATTTGAAATGATTTGGTCGCTATAAAAAGTGCGTGATGAAAGTCTGGTTATGGGGGAAAACAACTTGCTTTCTCGCCGAAAATCCGGTGAGGGAGTGAGCGGTTTTATGGTAAAGTGCCGCCCTCGCGAAACCCGCCCTTCCCTTGGTCTTTCGCAACGCCCCACTTCCCGGCAGGAATGCCCGGGTATCAGCTCATACGGATGTGATCGCCACAGTGCACCTGCTTGTCAGCAGTTGAGGATCACCAGCCACTATGTTTTATAAAAATCTGTCTATCGGCAAAAAGATTGCCGTGGTTTTTGCGGTCATTGCCGCCGTCAATGTGATATTCGGTATTTTCCTTTCCAGCGAGTTGCGCGGCGTGCGCGACCGCGTGCTGAACTTTACCGACTCAACCTTGCCGAGCGTGCTCTCGGTAGAAAAATTGCTCTACGACGTCTCCTATGTGCGTCGTGCCCAGTTTGCCCTGTTGATGGTTGACGATGCCGCCGATCTGCAGGCTCGTCGTGGCCGCATCCAGGACAATGTCCAGAAGGTCGAGCGTGCTTTTCGTGCCTACGAGGCAACGGTCGGCGCCGATCATGAGCGTCAGGTATTCAATCGTGCCAAGCAGGACTGGCAACAGTACCTGAACTCGGTCAATGCCGTTGATCAGATGCTGGTGCAAGGTCAGCCTGCCGAGGCCAAGGCGTTGCTATTCCAGTCAAACGCCGCCTATGGCGCCCTGGAGCAGTCGGTCAACAACCTGGTGGAGGTGAACCTCGGCTTCGTGAAGGAGAATCGGGGCAGCCTGCTCGGCAGCGTCAACATGGTGATCAGTTTTGCCATGGTGAGCATCGGCGGCCTGCTGCTGTTCATGATGGCCATGACCTGGTTCCTGACTCGCCAGATCTGTTTGCCGCTGTACGCCGTCGTGGCACAGGCCAACGCCATCGCCTCCGGTGACCTGACCCATCAGCTGGATCGTCAGCACATAGGTCGCGATGAGCTGGGCATGCTAGCCAAGGCATCCCTCAAGATGCAGGACAATCTGCGTGGTCTGATTGAAGAAGTGGTGGCTGCAGTGACTCAGCTTGGCGCCGCCATCGAAGAGGTGAGCGCCGTTTCCGAACAATCGGCGCAAGGGATCCAGAGCCAGCAGCAGGAGATCTCTCTGGTCGCGACCGCCATGACCCAGATGAAGGCGACCGTGGCCGACGTGGCAGGCAACACAGAGACAGCCTCCGAATCCGCCAGCTCTGCCAACGCCCTGGCCCGTCGCGGCAATCAGGATGTGCAGAGCTCGCTGGTGGCCATTACCCGGGTTGCCGAGGAGATTGAACAGGCAGGGACCTTGGTCGCCGAGCTGGAGCGTGAATCTGCCCAGATCAATCTGGTGGTGGACGTGATCCGCGGCATCGCCGATCAGACCAATCTGCTGGCGCTCAACGCCGCCATCGAGGCGGCTCGTGCCGGTGAGCAGGGACGTGGCTTCGCCGTGGTGGCCGATGAGGTACGAACCCTGGCGGGTCGCACTCAGGCATCCACCGGCGAGATAGTGGCCATCATAGAAACCTTGCAGGCACGAGCCAACCAGGCGAAAGAGGTGACAGGCCAAAGCTGTGACATGATCCGTCAGTGCGTGGTGCAGAGCGAGCAGACCAGCAACGGCATTCAGCAAATTGAAGAGGCGGTCGCCCAGATTGCCGACATGGCCATTCAGATTGCCAGTGCCTGTGGCGAGCAGGATGCTGTCTCCGATGAACTGGGTCGCAACGTGGAGCGGATCAATGAATCCTCCAACGAGGTTGCCATCGGCGCCGATCACACCGCCCGTGCCTGTCTGGAGCTGAGCCAGCTGGCCGCCGGCCTGAAGCAGACCATGGGTCGCTTCCGTCTGGCTTGATGACATGAGGGCAGTGCCGGGTCGGCTCACGCTGAGCTGGCACTGTCCCCGTTGGATTGATAACAAAACCCGGCTCAGGCCGGGTTTTGTTATTTGGTAAAGACGACAGTACTGAAAAGGCCGGCGCCCAGTGGATAAACTCCTGTTTGCGGCTGATTGAGCCAAGGCGGGCAGTGGCAAAAGGGAGGGGCTTGATATCGGATGCAAGACACTTGCTGAGTGCATGTGTATAGCAAGCTCCCGGATAAGGGCATGGCAGGATTGTTTTGCGGCTTTGCAGATAAATTGCTTGGCAATAGACATAAAAAAACCCGGCCTGGACCGGGTTCAATGTGTGTGCGCTGTGGGTAACGACTTACTTGGCCAGAGATTCCGGCAGGTTCTCACGGATCTTGCCGAGCATCTCTTTCAGGACGCGCGGGTTGGCAACCACTATGTTGCCGGAGTTTTCGTAGTTGTGACCACCCACGAAGTCGGTGACGATGGCGCCGGACTCTTTGGCCAGCAGTTCACCGGCTGCGGTATCCCAGGGCTTGAGGCCGATCTCCCAGAAACCGTCGACGCGACCGGCGGCCACATAGGCCAGATCCAGTGCGGCAGAGCCGGAACGACGGATGTCGGCACATTCGATGAACATGCTCTGGAACATCTTCAGGTAGGGCTCGATATGATGCTTCTGCTTGAATGGGAAACCGGTGGCCAGAACGGTGCCAGCCAGCTCTTTGGCCTTGCCGACACGGATGCGGTAGCCGTTCAGCTGAGCGCCGTTACCACGGGTCGCGGTAAACAGCTCGTCACGGATGGGATCGTAGACGACGGCTTGTTCTGTCTTGCCCTTGACGCGCAGAGCGATGGAGACGGCAAAGTGCGGAATGCCCTTGACGAGGTTGGTCGTGCCATCCAGTGGGTCAATGATCCATTGGTAGTCCGGATTGGTACCGGCAATCTCACCAGACTCTTCAGCAATGATGCTGTGTTCCGGGTAAGATTTTTTGATGGTGTGAATGATGGCCGCTTCGGCGTCACGGTCAACGTTGGTCACGAAGTCATTGCTGCCTTTCTGGATGGCCTCGATGTTTTCGGGCTGGGAAAAGGCTTTTACTACTACTTGACCGGCGTTGCGCGCAGCGCGCACGGCGATATTCAGCATCGGATGCATAGGTTCACCACTGGATGTTAAAGAACGGGGGATAAAAGGACGCGGTATGATACCAGTCTTTTCGATAATGGCAACCGTTATACGCCTTCTCCCCGACCTTGGCGACTGCCAGATCTGACGGCTCCAATACAGACTCTTTTTGGTCTAGTCTTATGGCAGTAGCCGAATAACAGGCTGCATGAGCATAGGGATGTGGATCATGAATTTGTCATTAGTCAGTCAAAAACCGTCGGCAGCAACTACCCAGGGACTGCTAGCGGCGCTGAGAGCATCAACCGGATATGGCGCCTACTTCGACGAGGTGAATATTACCCAGCCATCGCAATGGCAGCCGGGTAAAGAGGAGGCGGCCATTCTGCTGCTCGATGGCGATACTGTCTGGCCCGAGTTCGGTTGGCAGCGAAGTGGCGATAGCTTCGGCTTGCCGGTATTACCGCTGCTGATGCACAGGGGGGATGACTCCCTCACCATTCAGGGGCCGGATGTACGGGATCCCCGTTTTTATTTTGTCTCCAATGGCATAGCGCTGGCCGAGTCTGAACTGGCTGATCCCGCCTGCAGCCGGGTGCTATTAAACAAGCTTGAGTCCTACTTTCCGCTGCTGTCCCGCCTCATTCTGCTGCGCCAGCGCCAACCCATGGGGTTGTGCAGCTAACCTGGCGTCCTCTTTTATCGGGCTGTTCAAGCGGCGCAATATTTGTCATAACTGGCCGATATTGTGCCGCTGCTGCGAGATGCGCAGCCCACATCCAAGTTGTCTTGCTGCATGTGCACATAGCACCAACCCGGATCCGGCATAAATGGGCCGAGGTTAGCCTCTGCACCCAGGCCTGAATCACAAGGAGTCCATGATGATCGATTTTTATACCGCAGCCACCCCCAATGGTTTCAAGGTGGCGATTGCCCTCGAAGAGCTGGGATTGCCCTATCGGGTGATCCCGCTCGATTTGTCGGCGCTGGATCAGAAAAAGCCCGAGTTTCTGGCCATCAACCCCAATGGTCGCATTCCGGCCATCGTCGATCGGGATAACGGCGATTTCGCGGTGTTTGAGTCCGGCGCCATTCTGCTCTATCTGGCAGAGAAGGCGGGCAAGCTGTTGCCGCAGGATCCCAAGCGTCGCTCCCAGGCCATCCAGTGGTTGATGTTCCAGATGGGCGGTGTGGGTCCCATGATGGGGCAGGCCAACGTCTTCTATCGCTACTTCCCGGAGAAGATCCCGGCCGCCATCGAGCGATATCAGAAAGAGGGGCGACGCCTGTTCGAGGTACTCGACACCCATCTGGCGGAGCACGAGTATCTGGCCGATGAGTACAGCATCGCCGATATTGCCACCTGGCCCTGGGTGCGCATCTATGACTGGAGCGGTATCTCCATCGACGGGTTGACCCATCTGCAAGCCTGGATGGCGCGTATGGCGGCTCGCCCCGCGTGCCAGAAAGGGATTGCCATACCGCCGCGCAACGAGGATCCGGCCGATCTGGTCAAGCAAGCCCAGCATATGGTGACTCGCTAAGCTGACAAGATGGCCCCGTGACGGGGCCATCTTTTTCTCGCTTCTCCGCCTTGTTTTTACATCACCCCGCCACATCATCCATGCCCTTTGAGAAGGGGCGTCTGGCCCCACTATTTACTCCCCACAAACGAGTGATTCATCAAGAGTGGAAAGTCATTCTGCACGATTAATTGTTATGTTATAACTACATCCTTTCGGTTGATGGCAATGATTATTCGGATGGAGACGATGACAAAAAAATACGCCTATTCAGGATGGTGTGCCCTGGCGTTGCTGGCAGGCATGAGTGCTGGTGCACATGGCAAGCCACTGACCATGGTGGGGCCATGGGAAATCCACAGTATCGACCCGGCCAGCAACGGTGTCTTTTTTACCCGTTTGCAGGTAGCAGAGACCCTGGTCGAAGTTGACAGTCAGGGAGGCTTGCAGCCGGGGCTGGCCAGTGATTGGTCCCGCTCAGAGGATGGCTTGCAGTGGCGATTCACGCTGCGCCCCCACGCCCATTTTCACGATGGCAGCAAGGTGAATGCCGAGCAGGCTGCGTTTGCGTTGCAACAGGCCTGGCGCAAACCAGGGGTACTGACCAGCGCACCGATTACCGCCATTGAGGCCAAAGAGGGGGCACTGCTTGTCACCCTTTCCCACCCCTTCGCCTCGCTGGCGGCTGTGCTGGCCCATCCCAGTACCCAGATCCTGGCCAGGGGGCCTATGACGACAAGGGGGAGGTGACGCAGGTGATTGGATCCGGCCCCTATCGCATTACTCGTTTGCAGCAGCCTCAGCGGATCGAAACAGCGCGCTTTGACCGCTGGGATGGCCCTCAGGCCGCCATCGAGCAGGTCAGCTACCTGACGGTCGGCCGCGCCGAGAGCCGTACCCTGATGGCAGAGAGTGGTCAGGCCGATATCGCATGGGGGCTGGATCCGGTCAGCATACGCCGCTTGCAGCAGGCGCCCAGGGTGAGCATTGCCTCTGTGACCTTGCCACGCACCATACAGCTCAAACTCAATGGGGCCGATCCGCGCCTGAGCGATCCGGCCGTGCGGCGTGCGCTCAGTCTGGCCATCAACCGCAGCGGCATGGCGGCAGCTCTGCTGCGGGATCCCGAGATGGCGGCGACCCAGCTCTTTCCTCCCAGTCTGAAGGAATGGCATCAGCCCGGCTTGACACCGCTTGCCTATGACGTGCAGGCGGCGCAAGCGGCCTTTGCCGCGGCAGGCTGGCAGAAGGGGGCAGATGGCGTGCTATACAAAGGGAAGGATCGCTTCACTCTGACCCTGCGTACCTTCCCGGATCGCCCCGAGTTGCCTCAGCTGGCGACGGCGTTGCAGGCACAGTGGAAAGAGGTTGGTGTCGAGCTCAAGGTGGCGGTGGGCAACTCGAGCGAGATCCCGGCAGGTCATCAGGATGGCTCGCTCCAGCTCGGCCTTTATGCCCGCAACTATGCGCTGGTGCCGGATCCGCTGGTGACCCTGCTGGGGGACCTGGCCCCTGCCGGTGCCGACTGGGGTGTAATGAACTGGCAATCCCCTGTACTGACAGCTCAACTGGCGCGGCTTGGTCGTGAAGCCTTGCCCACGCAAGAGGCCGCCATGCTGAGGCGCGACATCGCCGCTACCTTGCAACAGGAGTTGCCGCTGCTGCCCATTGCCTGGTATCGCCAGAGTGCAGCCGTCAGCCGCCAGCTCAAGGGTTTTGAACTGGATCCCCAAGAGCGCAGTTATTACCTGACCAGGCTGACTTGGGGTGCGCAATGACAGGCTTGCCCTTGTCTGCTGTCGTGGGCGTCCTGAGTCAGCGTCTGGTACAGGCACTGATGGTGGCGCTGCTGGTGGCCGGTCTCTGTTTTCTGATGGTGCAATCCCTGCCCGGGGATATCGCCTTTCGCATCGCCGCCGGTCGCTACGGCTATGACTATGTCACCGCAGAGGCGGCGAGCGCTGTGCGCCATGAGCTGGGGCTGGCCGAGTCGGCCCTGTCCCGCTTCGGCGACTGGCTGGCCGCCTTGCTCCAGGGGGATCTGGGCAGCTCGCTGGTCACCGGGGCTCCGGTCGTCGGTGAGATTGGTCATCATCTGGGGGCGACTTTGTCGCTGGCACTGGCCGCCTTTGTGCTGGCCTTGTTGCTGGCGCTGCCCCTTGGCAGCCTGAGCGCCTTGCATCCGGGGGGGCTCTGCGATCGGCTGACTCTGGCCTGGAGCGTACTGATGCGGGCACTGCCGCCCTTTCTGCTCGGTCTGGTGCTGATGGTGCTGCTCTCGGTGGAGCTGGGCTGGTTCAGTGCCGCCGGGCACGGGGAGGGGCACAACCTCTGGCTGCCCGCCCTTACCCTGGGGCTCGGCCTGTCCGGCGTGCTGGCCCGGGTCGTGCGAGAAAGCGTGCTCACTGTCGTGCAGTCCGATTATTACCGCTTTGCCCTCACCAAGGGGCTGTCGCCAGTACGGGTATTTCTGCGCCACGGGTTGCGCAATACCGGAGTCAGCGTCATTGCCTACACCAGCGTACAGCTGGTGCTCCTGATTGAAGGTGTGGTGGTGGTCGAGAGTCTGTTTGCCTGGCCCGGCATCGGCCATGCGCTGGTGCATGCCATTTTCTGGCGCGACGTGCCCATAGTGCAGGGCACAGTGCTGGTGCTGGCTGCGCTGTTTGTGCTGCTCAACACCCTGACCGATCTGCTCTGCCTCGCCATTGATCCTCGCGGTCCCAAGGAGTCTTGATCATGTCTCTCTCATTGAAAGCCGGCGCGAGCCTGCTCCTGCTGGTGGTGCTGTTTGCCTTGCTGGCACCGCTCATCTGGCCCGATCCTGCCGCCCAGGATCTGGTCAACTTTCTGGCCGACCCTTCCTGGCAGGAGCCCCTCGGGCGGGATCAGCTGGGGCGCAGCCTGATGGCGCGGCTGGCCGCTGCTACCCGCTTGTCGCTGCTGCTGGGGATCCTGTGCGTCATGACGGCCGCCCTGCTCGGTTCTCTGCTGGGTTGGCTCTCAGCCTGGCGCGGTGGCTGGGCAGATGGGCTGCTGCGCAGCCTGGCCGACGGTGTGCTGGCCCTGCCCAGTCTGCTGCTGGTGCTGTTGTTCTCCGCCATGGCTCAGGGCGGCTTTGCCATCCTCTATCTCGGTCTGGCCATGGCGCAGTGGGTGGAATACTACCGGGTGGTGCGGGCCCGCAGTCGCACCTTGCTCGCGTCACCCCAGGTGGAGGCGTCCCGTCTGCTCGGTTTTGGCAACGGCTACATAGTGCGCCGCCACCTCTGGCACGAGCTGGCACCCCAGTTGCTGACCATGATGGCGTTCGGTCTGGCGGGGGCCATTCTGACCCTCTCCACCCTGGGCTTTGTCGGGGTGGGCATTCAGCCTCCCACCCCCGAGCTGGGGCTGATGATGACGGAGGCGTTGCCGCACTATCAGGAGGCACCCCGTTTGCTGCTGGCCCCCATCATGGTGATGGGCTTGATGCTGCTGGCACTGGTGCTGCTCAACCAGAAGGCAGAGCCCCATCCCCGTTCTTCACAAGGAGCCAGGTCATGACTGCTATTCACATCAAGGGCGTGCAGGTTGGCGATGGCAAGCAGACCCTGCTGCAAGCGCTGGACTTGACCCTGACTCCCGGCAGTGCCCTGACCCTGGTGGGGGAGAGTGGCTCGGGCAAATCCCTGCTGGCCCATGCCCTGATGGGCACTCTGCCTGCATCGCTACTTGGGCAAGGCCAGCTTGAGGTGGCCGGTCATCACTACGATCTGGCCGAGCCCCATCGACTGCGTGCCTTGTGGGGGCGGGAGCTGGCGATGTTGCCGCAAGAGCCTGTGATGGCACTCGACCCTACCATGGGGCTGCTGCACCAAGTGGAGGAGGGCTGGCTTGCGGGAGGTCAACAGGCCCGCTCGCGGGCGAGAGCCTCCCTCGAACACCAGGGGCTTGCAGGGCGTGAGCCTCATTTCGCGCACCAGCTTTCCGGCGGCATGGCCCAGCGCGCCGCCTTTGCGGCCGCCACCCTGGGGCAGGCCCGACTGCTCATCGCCGACGAGCCTACCAAGGGGCTAGACAGTCTGGCCCGCGCCAGGCTGCAAGGGCTGCTGCTGGGCTATCTGGCGCAGGCTCGTCAGTTGTTGACCATCACCCACGACCTGACTCTGGCCCGTGCGCTGGGTGGCTGGGTGTTGGTGGTCAAGGGGGGCGAGATAGTGGAGCAAGGGCCCGCCGAGCGGGTGTTGCATCACCCGGCCCACACCTACACCCGGGCGCTGCTGGCGGCAGAGCCGGCGGCCTGGCCCAAGAAAAGTGCACCGGCCACAGGCGACTGGTTGCTCAGGGGGGAGGGGCTGACCATGGGGTATGGCGAACAGACCCTGTTCCAGGGGCTCGATGTGCAATTGGCGCAAGGGGAGCGGCTTGCCATCATGGCGCCGAGCGGTGCGGGCAAGAGCACCCTCGGTAATGTGCTGCTCGGTCTGCAGCGTCCCTTGCAGGGGCATGTGGTGCGCCGGGAAGGGGTCGCTCACCATCGCTGGCAGAAACTCTATCAGGATCCTGTGCAGGCGTTTGCCAGTCGGGTGCGCCTCGGGACCCTGTTTGACGATCTGCTGCGCCGCCATCGGTTGCCCCGTCAGCGTCTCATCGATTATCTGGCGAGGCTTGGGCTCGATGAGAGCTTGCTGAGGCGTCTGCCGGGTCAGGTATCTGGGGGCGAGTTGCAGCGGTTGTCGCTGATTAGGGCCCTGTTGCTGCGCCCCGTTCTACTGTTTGCCGATGAGCCCACCTCCCGGCTCGATCCCCTCAGTCAGCAGCAGACCATGACCTGCCTGTTGGAGGAGCTGGGAGAGATCGGCTGTGCCCTGCTGCTGGTGACCCATGACGAAGCCCTGGCCGACAAGGTGGGGGAACGCTGCCTGCGGCTGGGGATGACAGCAGGCACCCAAGATGAGGGGCTGGATGTTGCCCGCGTGCGGCGGACAGTATGATGATGAGGTCTGAAAGCATCTTGTCGATGATAACCCCTTGATTTGTTTCGCAGACGGGGTGAATAATCCCGTCACATTAGAAAAACTAGGGAAAGCTGATTATAAAGATTCGTTCGTTTTTCGTGATCTGAATCACTAAGATCACCCCAAGCCAAGGGAGTGTCCTGCTCCCGGCCGGTGCGGGTTCTCCGCCTTGTATTTTCACCTTTGATTGACTCTGTTTTTTGGATCCCCTCTGCAGATTATCTGCCAGGGGTGCGGCAGCTTTTGATGATTCGCGGGACTGAGATATGTATCGGCACAGTTTTTACCCTCTGTTTTTTCTGACCATTCTCATGGTCGCTGTGGGCCAGATGACCCAGACCCTGTATGTGCCCTCCATTCCCATGATGGCGGGGGACTTCAACGTGGCCTCCGGCCAGTTGCAGGCGGTGATGGCCTGTTACCTGATCCCGTACGGGCTCTCCCAGTTTGTCTATGGTCCGCTGTCGGATCGCATCGGCCGTCGCCCCGTGCTGCTTATCGGCATGATGGTGTTTCTGGTGGGGACACTGACCATTCAGCTGATCCCGAGCTTCACCGCGCTGCTGGTGGGCAGCCTGATCCAGGGGATGGGTACCGGTGCTGGTGGTGCCATGAGCCGGACCGTGATGCGCGACCGCTACAGCGGCGCCGAGCTCAACCGGGCCAACAGTCTGGTGAGCATGGGGGTGATCTTCTCCCCGCTGCTGGCCCCTGTGCTGGGCGGCTGGTTGACCGAGCTGTTCAACTGGCGTGCCGGCTACTGGTTCCTGTTTGGTTTTGGTGCCGTGACTACCCTGGCCCTGCTGGCCTGGTTTGGTGAAACCCTGCCGGTGGCGGCGCGTCAAGAGCGGCTGCGGGTCGGCGCCGCCTACCGCCATGTGCTGGGCAATCCACGCTTCCAGGGCAATCTGCTCTGCCTGATGGCGACCTTTGCAGGACTTGCCGTGTTTGAAGCGGCGGCAGGCGTGCTGCTCGGCGATGTGCTCAAACTGAGCGCCCGCACTGTCAGCGTATTGTTCGTGCTGCCGCTGCCCGGTTATCTGTTTGGTGCCTGGCTCTCTGCCAAGCTCAGTTTTCGCCTGAGCCAGGGCAAACTGATGCGCCTTGGCATCGCCTTCCTGGCGCTGGGGTCGCTCATCATACTGCTGCCAGGCCTGTTCGGGGTGGTGAGTGCCGCCTCTTTGGTGGGGGGCGCCGCTGTTTACTTCATCGGTAGCGGCATCCTCTATCCGACCGCGACTTCCTGCGCCATCGAACCCTTCCCGGGTCAGGCAGGGACGGCTGGCGCCATTCTTGGCGGGATGCAGAACCTGGGGGCGGGGATAGTCACCCTGCTGGCGGCTTGCTTCCCGATGGAGGGCCAGGTGACCCTGGGGGCCATCATGACGATCATGGTCCTGCTGGTAGCCCTGAGCTTTGCCTGGCTGCGCCATCATGGATCGCCCCACGAGCAGATGGCGACCTGATCCTGTCTGTGCTCCTTGCATAACGAAGAAGCCCGCCATTGGCGGGCTTCTTCGTTATTGCCCCCGGCCTATGGTGGCGTCTTCTGCCACCAGATCCAGAAAGGCCCTTATGGCGGGAGTGATGCTGTGCTGGCGAGTGAGGAAGACGGTGCTGCCGGCTTCGATCGGTTCTAGGGGGTGACAGACCAGATCAGAGAGCTTGCTGGCGGAGTGGGCGAGGCCAGCGCTGACGATGGCCCAGCCCAGCTGGTGGCGCACCGCACTCACCAGATGGAACAGGGAGTCTGTCTCCAGCACCACATTCAGATTTATCCGTGCGCGCTCGGCGGCGAGATCCAGGTATCGGCGAAACTGCATGGAGCGGCTTGGCAGCACCAGTGGCCGGGTTTGCAGACTGGCCAGGGTCATGGGCGCAGAGGAGGGGAGGGGTTCCACCGCGCCGCGGTTCATCAGCACCGCCATCCGGTTGTGACCTTGAGGGTAAAGGTTGAAGGCGTGCCTGCCAGGTTCACCAGGGGGCTCGTCAAACCCCAAACCTATGTCGCATTGGTGCAGCGCCAGCTGTGACAGCAGGGCTTCGTTGCTCAGCACCAACAGGCGAATGACGATATCTGGGTAGCGCTGCTTGCACCTGGCAATGAGCGGCATGATGTCGACATTGGATTGGGGCACTATGCCGATGCGCAAGGTGCCCGACAGTTCGCCGTGAAATAGCGCCAGCTCCTGCTTGAGCGCCTCCTGCTCCAGCAGCATCCGCTCGGCGTACTGGCGCACCAGCTCGCCCGCCTCGGTGAGGGCGACGAACTGGCTGGTGCGTACCACCAGATCCGTGCCCAGGTTTTTTTCCAGTGCCGTGATGCTGGCCGACAGGGTCGGCTGGGTGATGTGGCAGGCTTTGGCGGCCTTGGCAAAATGCCGATGCCTGGCCAGTTCGTGGAAATAGTGCAGTTGCTTGATGTTCATGGCGGTGTTGCGAGGCGTCTGGCGGGGTGATACTTAAAATTAATCAATTGAAAATTCATCGTCAATAGAGTGATTCTATCGGGAGATAGATTTAATTCATTGGTTTTGCCGGTGCGGCCTCTCTAAACTTGAATGCAGTTTGCATTTTTAGGCCAACCTTTCATGCCTGCAGCCAACCCCATGGTTCAACCTGCCATCCACCATGCCTTGCCTTCGCTGGATCATCTGGTGGAAGAGGTGGCGGTATCCATCAATATCAATGGCATCAACCATGCGGTGATGATGGCGACACCGGACGATCTCGACGATTTTGCCATAGGATTTCTGTTCTGCGAGTCGATCATCCGGCACAACCACGATGTGCACGATATCCGGGTATCCCCTGCTGAACATGGCTTTGTGCTGGATGTTACCATCGCCAATCGTTGTCTGGCGCAGCTACAGCAGCGTCGGCGCAGGCTGACCGGCGCCACCGGCTGCGGCATCTGCGGGGTGGAGGCGGTCGAGCAGGCGTTTCCCCCCTTGCCAGCTCTGCCGCTCACCCCACCCCTTGATGTCGCCTTGCTGGCCGAACTGCGCCCGCAGATCGCCCGCTGGCAGCTCAAGGGGCAACACTCTGGCGCCCTCCATGCGGCGCTGGCGCTGGATGAGCATGGGCTGATCCTCCACTGCCGAGAAGATATAGGGCGCCACAATGCCCTCGACAAGCTGATCGGTCTCCTGTTGCGCCAACCACAGGCCTGCGACACCCTAGTGGTGACCAGTCGCTGCGGCAGCGAGCTGGTGCAAAAAGCAGCGCTGTTCGGCGCTCGCCACCTCGTTTGTCTGGCGTCCCCCAGCCAGCTGGCGGTCAGGCTGGCCCTCAAATACAACCTCAATGTCGTCCATATTCCCAAGTTTGATGCCCCGGTCAGCTACTCCAGCTATCGCCCGGCGGATCCCATCGGAGAGTGCCATGAGTCATATTGAAAAACCTGCCAAAGCAGGCGGTTTCTCGTCCCTGCAGTCCACCATGAAGCAGGTGTTGCGCAGCCAGAAGACCCGCCAGAACATCAAGAATCTGCTGCGGGTCAACCAGACCGATGGCTTCGACTGTCCGGGCTGCGCCTGGGGCGACAACGATCACGGCGCCTTCCAGTTTTGCGAAAACGGCGCCAAGGCTGTGGCCTGGGAGTCCACCGGCAAGACGGTGGGGGCCGCGTTTTTTGCGGCCCACTCGGTGCGCCAGCTGGCCACCCAGAGCGACTACTGGCTGGAGTATCAGGGGCGGCTGACCGAGCCCCTGTGCTACAACCCGGCGACCGATCACTATGAACCGATAAGCTAGGATGAGGCCTTTTCGCTGATCGCCGATACCCTCAAGGGGCTCGACAGCCCGGATGAGGTGGAGTTCTACACCTCGGGGCGCGCCAGTAACGAGGCTTCTTACCTTTATCAGTTGTTTGGCCGCCTGTTTGGCACCAACAACTTCCCCGACTGCTCCAACATGTGCCACGAGGCGAGCGGGGTAGCGCTGGCTCAGTCGGTCGGCGTCGGCAAGGGCACTGTGGTGCTGGATGATTTTGACCGTGCCGAGGCGGTGTTCGTTTATGGCCAGAATCCGGGCACCAACCATCCGCGCATGATGAATGCCCTGCGCAAGGCTGCGCGAAATGGCTGCAAGATTGTCAGCTTCAACAACCTCAAAGAGGTGGCCCTAGAGCGTTTTGCCAGTCCGCAGAGCCCCCTTGAGCTGCTGACCCCGGCGGCCACCACCATCAGCCATCAATACCTGACGCCCAAACTGGGCGGCGACATGGCCGCCATCCGCGGCATGGCCAAATACATGCTGGAAGAGGCGCCCGAGGTGGTGGATCGCGACTTCATCGCCCGCCATACCCGTCATTTTGACGAGTACGAGGCGCAGGTGCGCGCCACCGGCTGGGCCGAGATCGAGCAGCAATCTGGCCTGACTCGCGCCGATATCGTGCAGGCTGCCCGGGTCTTTGCCGCCAGCCGCAGCGTCATCAGCTGCTGGGCTATGGGGCTGACCCAGCATCTGCACTCGGTCGACACCATCCGCGAGATAGTCAACCTGCACCTGATGCGCGGCCAGCTTGGCAAGCCGGGGGCGGGGCTCTGTCCGGTACGGGGCCACAGCAATGTGCAGGGCAACCGCACCATGGGGATCAACGAGAAGCCGACAGTCGCCTTTATTGACCGGCTCGAACGCCATCTGCAGGCGAGCCTGCCCAGGGCGCGTGGTCACAACGTTTATGAGGCGCTCAAGGCATTGCACGAGGGCAAGAGCAAGGTGCTCATCTGCCTGGGCGGCAACCTGGCCGCCGCAGCACCCGACACAGACTTCACCTACGGAGCCATGAAGAGGGCCGCGCTCAATGTGCAGATCAGCACCAAGCTCAACCGCAGCCATCTGCAGGTGGGCAAGGCGGCGCTGATCCTGCCCTGTCTGGGTCGTACCGAGCTCGATATCCAGCGCACGGGCAACCAGAAGATCACGGTGGAGGATACTTTCAGCATGGTGCACGCCTCGACCGGTACAGCCGAGCCGGTGTCGCCGCTCTGCTTGTCAGAGACCGACATAGTGGCGCGGATGGCCCACGCTACCCTTGGCAGCGAGCGGGTCGACTGGTTGGCGCTGCGCGATGACTATGGCCGCATTCGCGATCTCATCGAGCAGACCATCGCAGGTTTCACCGATTTCAATGCCCGCATCCAGCAGCCGTGTGGCTTTCATCTGGACAACGCCGCGGCGCAACTGAGGTGGAATACCGCCAGTGGCAGCGCCGAGTTTCGCGCCAGCACCCTGCCGCGCTCTGTGCTGCCGGAGTGTACCCGCCATGCCGAACAGATGAGCGACCAGCCGGTCTTGCTGCTGCAGAGCTTGCGCTCCCACGATCAGTACAACACCACCATCTACGGCATGGACGATCGCTATCGTGGCATCAAGGGCCAGCGCAACGTGGTCTTCATGAACGGGGAAGATGCCCGTCGTCTTGGTTTTGCCGAAGGGGATCGGGTCGATATGGCGGCCATCTGCAACGATGGGCGCGAGCGGATTGTTACCGGATTCAACGTGATGATCTACGAGATCCCGCAGGGCAATATCGCGGCCTACTATCCCGAAACCAACCCGCTGGTGCCCATCGACAGTATCGGCGAGGGCTCGTTTACCCCCACCTCTAAGTCGATACCCGTGCTGGTCACCGCCACCCGTCAGCAGGACAATCTGCTGCTGAGCAAATGAGATAGCACTGCCGTGCCGGTTACTGAGTGATCTTCAAGCAAAGAAAAAGCCCGTCATCGTGATGACGGGCTTTTTGCTGTTGGTACCCCGGAGATGCCGTTGCCGGTTTGGGCCCTTGAACCGTAGGTTCAAGGCGGGAATCGAATCTGACCGCAGGCTTCTCGGTCGTGCCGAGCATGCGCAATAGCCAGAAGGCCGATCCCCTGTTGGGTATGATTATCGGCTCGGGGACTTGAACCGGCTGACGCACATCCCAGGGAATTTTAAAACATTGCGCGATTAGGGCTGCTGGCCCTGTTCGCTGGATTCGCCATACTGTCCGTGTTCGATCAGCGCTGCTTCTATGGTGCGTTGCAGCATCTTGATCCGCTTGTCCATGGTCTCAGAGTATTGGTGATTCTTCTCTTTTTCAAGGCAGAGCTCATGGCAAAAATTGAGTGCTGCCATCACCGCCAGCTGTTCGTTGCTGGAGACCTTGGAGCGCTGACGCAGCTCTATGAGTTTGTCAGTCAGCTGGTCGGCGGCCTGGCGCAGGGCGTCCTGCTGTCCCAAGGGACAGGATACCTTGTAGGGACGTCCCAAAATGACGATTTCTACGGCCTCTGTGCTCATGCCTTCCTCAATACGGCGGTGCTGATTTCCGCCTTTATCCACGTGGACAACTGGGCGGGACTATATAGCGCAGATGCAGAAGTTTCAAGGCCTTGCTGGCTCTGGAAGGGGGAGAATGCTAGGATCCTGACCATTAATTCTGCATATTTGCCTGAACTTTGAGCGGATCCTCGATGAGCAAAACGAACCCCCTGAAATACACGGCCGTGGCCGACCTGATGGAACAGCATGAGCTGATGGCAACGGCGGTGGAGGCCCATGGCGTGATCTGCGGTCTCGTCTGCGGTGGCGTGGCACTGGATGACAAGAGCTGGTTGCCGCCTTTCAACGATCTGGTCAACGACGGTTTCGGCCTGCCGGCCCCGGTGCGCCAGGTGATGACAGATCTCTATCACGAGATAGTCGAGAGCCTGATGGCCCAGAAGGGTGTCGAGCTGCTGCTGCCAAGCGACGAGGCGCCGCTCGACGAGCGCATCGATTCGCTGGTGGACTGGTCCCAGGCATTCCTGGCCGGTTTTGGTGTGGCGCAGCAGGAGCTGTCCAAAGCGTCTGAAGAGTTGCAGGAGATGATCCAGGACATCGCCAGCATCACCCAGGTTTCTGCCGAGTTCGATCAGGAAGATGATGAAAACGAAGCCTCCTTCCTGGTGCTCTACGAGAATGTGCGCCTGGGGGTCATGATGACCTTCGAGGAGTTTGGCAAACGCCCGGATACCCCGATCGCACCGCCGACTTTGCATTGATTGGCCCTTGCGGTCGTCACTGCGACAGAAACAGCATAAAACAACGCAGAGCGCCCAGGTGGCGCTCTGCTTTTATCCGGCTTTTTTGCAGGTGTCGGCTTGCCGACATAGTCCGGCAGGTTTTCGATTGCATCATGGCCGCCCCCCGATTTTTGCCCGTGGCTTCGCATCCTGGCCCACTGCTTTGTGATAGCATGAGGCCACGTTTTAGCTTATCCCTCTCATCTCATGTCTCAATCTGATCTGGTTCACGTCGATGTGGCTATCGTCGGCGGTGGAATGAGTGGCGCCGTGTTGGCGCTCTCCCTCGCAGCGCTACGAGGTGCTGACGGCAAACCCCTGCAGATCCTGCTGCTGGAGGCGAGTGCCCCCGAGTTCACGCTTCACCCTGGCTTCGATGCCCGTGCCATAGCGCTCTCTGCAGGCACCTGCGAGGCGCTTGCCCGCCACGGACTCTGGCCTCGCTTTGCCCCTCACTGCTCCCCCATCACCCAGGTTCATGTCTCGGATCGGGGCCATGGCGGTCAGGCCAGGCTGTCGGCGACGGAATATGGTTTGCCCGCGCTTGGTCAGGTGATCGAGCTGTCGGCGGCAGGGATTGAGCTGCAACAGGCGATCGCGGCTTGCCCGCAGATCCGGATGTTGTGCCCGGCCATGCTGGCCAGGGTCGAGCCGCTGGAAGAGGGCGTGGATTTACTGCTGGCCAGCGGTGAGCGTTACCAGACCCGACTGCTGGTGGCGGCCGATGGCGGCAACTCCTTCGTGCGCCAGCACTTCAAGATGGCGGTGACCCGCCACGATTTTGAGCAGAGCGCCATCATAGCTACCGTCAAGACGGCGCAGGATCTTGCCGGTCGGGCGTTCGAGCGCTTCACCGAGGGGGGCCCGCTGGCCTTGTTGCCGATGCAGGAGGGGCTCTCCTCTCTGGTGTGGAGCGTCGGGCGGGATCAGGTGGATGAACTGATGGCGCTGAATGAGGCCGCCTTTCTCGCCCGGCTGCAACAGGCGTTTGGCTGGCGGCTGGGGCGCTTCGAGCGGGCCGGTCAGCGCCACGTTTATCCGCTGGTGCTGACGGCGGCTGACTATCCACTGGCCCAGCGCACAGTGCTGGTGGGCAATGCCGCTCACCTGCTGCACCCTATCGCAGGGCAGGGCTTCAACCTCGGCATGCGCGACCTTGACCTGCTCACCCAGGCGGTTGCTGGCGCGCTTGCAGTGGGGAAGGACATCGGCAGTTTCGGCGTGCTGAACGGCTACTGGCAGCAACGCAAGGAGGATCAGGCCAAGACCATCTGGCTCACCTCCTCCCTGGCCCAGCTCTTCTCCAATGGTCATGAGCCCCTGGTGGCAGGCCGCAACCTCTTGCTCTCCCTGATGGGGCGGCTGACTTGTCTCAAGGCGCCGCTGGCCTCCCGCACCCTGGGGTTTGTGGCCGACCTGTGCCGTAAATAAGGTGTGCCGCCCATAGGTGGCAGCAAACCGCGTATTGAACGGGGTCGATGCCAATGGGCGTCCCCTGCTGACCCTGTCGGTCAGCCACGAAAGGAACAGATGATGCAGATGCAAAACGTGGATGTGGTGATTGTGGGAGGTGGCATGGTGGGCCCGGGGCTCGCCGCCGCACTCAAGGAGAGCGGCCTCAAGATTGCCATCGTGGAGGGGCAGTTGCCCGAACCCCAGCTCGGCGAGGCACCGGACAACCGGGTCAGTGCCCTGAGTCTGGCCAGCCAGCGGATCTTGCAGCAAGTTGGCGCCTGGGCCGGTATCGAGGCGCGCCGCCTGCAGCCCTACGAGAAGATGCAGGTGTGGGAGCAAGACAGCTTCGGCCAGATTGGTTTTGACGCCGCCAGCCTGCGCCAGGCGGCGCTCGGCCACATAGTCGAGAATCGGGTCATCCAGCTGGCGCTGCTGGAGGCGATCCTCGATGACAGAAACGGGGAGGCGAGCAACATCAGCCTGCTGAGCCCCGCCCGGGCAGCCAGCCTGCAAAGTGGCGAGGCGGGGTCACTCCTGCTGCTGGATGATGGTCGTGCCCTGTCGGCCAAGCTGGTGGTGGCCGCCGATGGCGCCCACTCCTGGGTGCGCCGCCAGGCCGATATTCCGCTCACCAGCTGGGATTACGGCCACCATGCCCTGGTGGCGACGGTACGCTGTGCCGAGCCCCATGAGGCGGTGGCCCGCCAGATCTTCACCCCGGATGGCCCGCTCGCCTTCCTGCCCCTGTGGCAACCCAACCTCTGCTCCATCGTCTGGTCCGTGCCCGCCACCCGGGCCGAGGCGCTGTGCGCCTGCGATGATGAACAGTTCAACCGCCAGCTCACCACCGCTTTCGATGGGCGGCTGGGATTGTGCAAGGTGGAAGGGGCGCGCAGCGCCATCCCGCTCACCGCCCGCTATGCCCGCGACTTCGCCCGCGAGCGACTGGTGCTGGTGGGGGATGCGGCCCATACCATACATCCGCTGGCGGGGCAGGGGGTCAACCTCGGCCTGCTGGATGCGGCGGCGCTGGCGGAGCAGATTGTGCAAACGCATCGTGCCGGTAGGGACATAGGTCTGCTGGCCAACTTGCGTGGCTATGAGCGCTGGCGCAAGAGCGAGGCGGCCCGCATGCTGGCGGCGATGGAAGGGCTCAAGCGATTGTTCAGCGGGGCCAACCCCCTCAAGAAGCTGGTGCGCGGAATGGGATTGTGCGCCTTCGATGCGCTGGTGCCGCTCAAGCAGGGGGTGATCCGGGCCGCCATGGGGCTCGATGGCGAACTGCCTGGGTTGGCCAAGGGTGAAAAAATCTAATACTACTCAGGTTTTTTTACAACAAAACTAATGTGACGAGGCTGATGACCCATTTTGGGCATCAGCCTTTAATCTGGGTGGCAGGCGAAACGTTTTTCTTCAAATTGTGACGAAACGGTAAAAATCAAAATTTAATCTCGTGTGAGTCGCTGTTCGACTGTTTTTATCACTGTTTTTATCACTGTTTTTACCTTAGTGTCTGGGGTCTGTTTACTAGCGGTGGATTAGTTTTTTTTGAGCGGCGTGCTCGCCCTCTTGTCATATAATCCGCTGCGTTCAAGGAATCACTCTTGCCCTGCGGGGCTGGAACGAGCACAGACTCCGACTGTCTCTTCTCTTTCTGTTGCACAGGCGATTGACCGTACTGTTGGCTGTCAGAGGAAGGCGGATTGCGAGTGTTGTCGCGAACGCTTAAGGAAACACAGCGATGATCCAGACTACAGTACTGCATCCCAAGCACCTGGAAGCCGGCGCCAAAATGGTGGACTTCCACGGTTGGGAAATGCCCATCAACTACGGCTCCCAGCTGGAAGAGCACCACGCGGTGCGCACCGATGCCGGCATGTTCGACGTCTCCCACATGACCATAGTCGACTTGACCGGCGAACGGGTCAAAGCCTTCCTGCAACACCTGCTGGCCAACGACGTAGCCAAACTCACAGTCCCGGGCAAGGCCCTCTACAGCGGCATGCTCAACCCCGATGGCGGCGTCATCGATGACCTCATTACCTATTATCTGACCGATACCTTCTACCGTCTGGTGGTCAACTCCGCCACTCGCGAGAAGGATCTGGCCTGGATCCGCCACCACGCCATCGATTTTGCCGTGAGCGTGACCGAACGCCCCGAGCTCGCCATGATCGCGGTACAGGGCCCCAACGCCAAGGCCAAGGCGGCCAAGGTATTCACCCCTGAGCAGAACGCGGCAGTGGAAGGCATGAAGCCCTTCTTCGGCGTGCAGGCAGGGGATCTCTTTATCGCCACCACCGGTTACACAGGTGAAGACGGTTATGAAATCGTGGTGCCGCAAGAGAAGGCGTGTGACCTGTGGCAGGCGCTGCTGGATAACGGCGTGGCCCCGTGCGGACTGGGCGCGCGGGATACCCTGCGTCTCGAAGCCGGCATGAACCTCTACAGCCAGGATATGGACGAAAGCATCAGCCCGCTCGCCGCCAACATGGCCTGGACCCTGGCCTTCGAACCGGCCTCCCGCCAGTTTATCGGTCGCGCCGCGCTGGAAGCACAAAAAGCGGCGGGTACCCAGCTCAAGCAGGTCGGTCTGGTGATGGAAGAGAAGGGAGTACTGCGTGCCGGCATGCCAGTCACCTTCACCACCGCCAGCGGTGAAAAACGGGAAGGTGTGATCACCTCCGGCTCTTTCTCGCCGACCCTGGGTTACAGTATTGCCCTGGCGCGGGTGCCCCGAGATATCGGCGAGCAGGCCGAGGTGGAGATCCGCAAGAAGCTAGTCACCGTCAAGGTCACCAAGCCCGCTTTCGTGCGCAACGGCCAGAAACTGGTGTAACAACCCCATTGCGGCGAAGGGGATCGCCTTCGCCAGTACCCCTTGTACCCCCTCCAGGTACAAGTGATCCAAGTGAATAAGGAAGCACAAATGAGCCATATCCCGAGCGAACTGAAATATGCCACCTCCCACGAGTGGATCCGTGTTGAAGCCAACGGCGAGGCCGTGGTCGGTATCACAGAGCACGCCCAGGATCTGCTGGGAGACATGGTATTTGTCGACCTGCCGGAAGTGGGCAAGCAAATTGGTGCCGGTGATGACTGCGCCGTGGCCGAGTCGGTCAAGGCCGCCTCTGACATCTACAGCCCGGTGAGTGGCGAGATTGTTGCCATCAACGAGGAGCTGGAAGGCAGCCCTGAGCTGGTCAACTCAGACCCCTACGGCGCTGGTTGGCTGTTCCGCATCAAGCTGGACGACGCGGGTGAGCTCGCCAACCTGCTGGATGCCGAAGGCTACCAGAACCTGGTGGACGAAGAGTAATGCCCCCGGGCCCTGCCAACACGGCAGGGCCCGTTTGTATGTCTGCCAGCCGGACCCGTTCCGGCCGGCATCAGGGTGAAGTCGCCCGCGCCCGCCGCTTGCAGGTATTGCCTGCCATCGGGCCAGTCTGTTTGTGCGCCAGGTTATGCGTAACAAGGTGACCCCCTGTCGATGCTGTCGCAGCATCCGGTACCGCACTGTGCACACTGCCTGCGGTATTCAGAACATGAGTAGAGTCGGTATCAGCCGGCTATCAGGAACATCAGGTCTTGGTTACCAGGACTTATTACCAGGAATAGGGAAATGACCCAGTCACTGTTTGAACTCGAACAAAAAACCGATTTCATCCGCCGCCACATAGGCCCGGGTGAGGAAGAGCTGCGTGTGCTGCTGGCCGAGGTGGGCGCCGAGAGTCTGGATGACCTGATTGAGCAGACGGTCCCCGCCGCCATTCGCCGTCCGGGTCCGCTTGGCATTGGTGCCTCCATGACCGAAGTGGAAGCCCTGGCCAAACTCAAGGGCTACGCCGCCCAGAACAAGATCGCCAAGAGCTACATCGGCATGGGTTATCACGATACCCATGTGCCCCATGTCATCTTGCGCAACGTGCTGGAAAACCCGGGCTGGTATACCGCCTACACCCCCTATCAGCCTGAGCTGGCTCAGGGCCGCCTCGAAGCCCTGCTCAACTTCCAGCAGCTCACACTTGATCTAACGGGGATGGATCTGGCCAGCGCCTCCCTGCTGGATGAAGCCACCGCCGCTGCCGAAGCCATGGCGCTGGCCAAGCGCATGGCCAAGTCCAAGTCTCATCTCTTCTTCGTAGCCGATGACGTGCATCCGCAGGTGATCGACGTGGTCAAGGAGCGCGCCGTGCACTTTGGCTTCGACGTGGCTGTCGGCCCTGCCAGCGAGGCGGTGAGCGAAGAGGTGTTCGGTGCCCTGTTCCAGTACCCCACCACCACGGGGGAAGTGAAGGATGTACGGGCGCTGGTCGCCGCCGTGCAAGCCCAGAAAGGGCTGGCCTGCGTCAGTGCTGACCTGCTCTCCTTGCTGTTGCTCAAGTCCCCGGGCGAACTGGGCGCTGACGTGGTGTTCGGCTCCGCACAGCGCTTCGGCGTGCCCATGGGTTACGGTGGCCCCCACGCCGCTTTCTTCGCCACCCGCGACGCCTACAAACGTTCCATGCCGGGTCGCATCATAGGCGTCTCCAAGGACGCCCGTGGCAAGAGTGCCCTGCGCATGGCGATGCAGACCCGCGAGCAACATATCCGCCGCGAGAAGGCCAACTCCAATATCTGTACCGCCCAGGTGCTCTTGGCCAATATGGCGAGCTTCTACGCCGTCTACCACGGCCCCGTGGGGTTGAAAACCATCGCCTCCCGCGTGCACCGTCTCACCACCATCCTGGCGCTGGGGTTTAAAACCAAGGGCGTGGCCCTCAAACACGCCAGCTGGTTCGATACGCTCACAGTGCTGACCGCCGACAAGGCGGCACTGATCGCCAAAGCCGAAGGGCTGGGTATCAACCTGCGTGCCGATCTGGATGGTGCCGTGGGTGTGTCCCTCTCCGAGACCACTACCCGCGCCGATGTGGCCGAGCTGTTTGATCTCTTCCTCGGCAAGGGCCACGGCCTGGACGTGGAAGCGCTCGACAAGGCGGCCCAGACCCATCAGGGCATTCCGCAGGATCTGCTGCGCACCGACGCCGTGCTGACCCACGAGGTGTTCAACAAGTATCACTCAGAGACCGAGATGCTGCGTTACATCCACCGTCTCGAAGCCAAGGATCTGGCGCTCAACTACGCCATGATTTCCTTGGGTTCTTGCACCATGAAGCTCAACGCCACCGCCGAGATGATCCCGGTGACCTGGCCCGAGTTCGGCAAGCTGCACCCCTTCGCTCCGCTGGCCCAGGCCAAGGGCTACCAGCTGCTGCTGGCAGACCTCGAAGACTGGCTGGTGAAGGTGACCGGTTACGATGCGGTCTGCATGCAGCCCAACTCCGGCGCCCAGGGCGAGTACGCAGGCTTGCTCGCCATCAAGAAGTACCACGAGTCCCGTGGCGACGGTCATCGCGATATCTGCCTCATTCCGGCCTCTGCTCACGGTACCAACCCGGCCTCCGCCCAGATGGCGGGGCTGCGAGTCATCGTCACCGCCTGTGACAAGTCCGGCAACGTGGATCTCGACGACCTGCGCGCCAAGGCCGCCGAGGCGGGGGATCAGCTCTCCTGTCTGATGGTGACCTATCCCTCCACCCACGGGGTGTACGAGGAGACCATCAAGGAGGTGTGCGACATCGTTCACCAGCACGGTGGTCAGGTCTACCTTGACGGTGCCAACATGAACGCCCAGGTGGGCCTCACTGCCCCGGGCTTTATCGGGGCGGACGTGTCACACCTCAACCTGCACAAGACCTTCGCCATCCCTCACGGCGGTGGCGGTCCGGGCATGGGCCCCATCGGCGTGAAGAAACACCTGGCACCCTTTGTGGCTGGCCACGCTGTGGTCAAGACCGACAAGGAGAGCCGCAACAACGGCGCCGTGTCGGCGGCACCGTTCGGTTCGGCCAGCATCCTGCCCATCAGCTGGATGTACATCGCCATGCTGGGCGACGAGGGGCTGAAGAAATCCACCCAGGTGGCCATCCTCAATGCCAACTATCTGGCCAAGAAGCTGGGTGAATCCTTCCCGGTGCTCTATTCCGGCCGTAACGGCCGGGTGGCTCACGAGTGCATCCTGGATATCCGTCCGCTGAAAGAGGCGTCCGGTATCAGCGAGATGGACGTGGCCAAACGGCTGATGGACTACGGCTTCCACGCGCCGACCATGAGCTTCCCGGTAGCGGGCACCCTGATGGTCGAGCCGACGGAATCCGAATCCAAGCGCGAGCTGGATCGCTTCGTCGAGGCGATGACTGCGATTCGCGCCGAGATTGCCAAGGTGCAGGACGGGCAGTGGAGCCTGACCGACAACCCGCTGGTCAACGCGCCCCATACCCAGGATGACGTGATGGACGAGCAGTGGGATCGTGGCTACAGCCGGGCCGTGGCGGTCTTCCCGTCCGATGCAGTACGTGCAGCCAAGCTGTGGCCGTCAGTGAATCGCATCGACGACGTCTACGGCGATCGCAACCTGTTCTGCTCCTGCATCCCGACCGAGGATTACGCCAAGTAATAGCGGTGCAGAGTGAATGAGGGTTAGCTACCCGATAAAACCAAGGCCACCCCAGCGGGTGGCCTTGTTGTTTGTGGCGCATGTCTGACATGACATCACGCCGGAGTCTTCGCAGTCTCGGGTTGCGTCAGGACTTGCCCGGTGCGAGCAGCGCCAGGGCTTTGGCCAGGGTATCGACGGACGCCTGATGCTTGCCTGCCTTGTGCAGGGTTTCCCCTTCGGCGCGCAGCCTTTTCACCTCGGCCAGTTGCTCCGCACTGAGGGCCGGGCCTTTGGCGAGGGCGTCATCAATGCTCTTCATGTCTGCAGGGCAGTGAAAGGCGAGGGCGTTGCCGGCAAAGAGCAGGCCGATCATCAACAGTTTGGTTTTCATATTTGTTAGCTCAAGGAGGGGGCTCATCAAGGATAGCGCGCCCCTTGCAGGGCCGGTTGGGTTGATGTGGGCAGGAAGCAAGCGGTACCATGACTGTTTAGCTCATTAATGAGCCACACAGGGAGACCCAATGTCACTCACAAGGTTGCTGTCACCCTTGGCCAGTCTGGTGATTTTTATCCTGGGCCACGGCATGTTCAATACCCTGCTGACGGTGCGCCTCTCGGCCGAGCAGGTGTCGGTGCAAGCCATAGGCCTGGTGTCGGCCGCCTATTTTGGCGGTCTGGTGCTGGGCGCTTTCGTCAATGCGTGCCTCATTATCCGGGTGGGTCATATCCGGGCCTATGCGGCCTACGCTTCCCTGCTCTGTTTTCTGTTTCTGCTGCACGGCATGGTGGTGGAACCCGTCAGTTGGGCGGCGCTGCGGCTAGTGGGGGGCTTTGCCACCGGCGGTCTGTTCGTGGTGCTGGAGTCCTGGATGCTGGTCTCTAGTTCCCCGGCCAATCGGGGGCGGCTGATGTCGCTCTACATGATACTGCTCTACGGATCACTGGCCATGGGCCAATTGGTGCTCAAGTGGGTGGATCCCATGGTGCTGACACCGTTTGCCCTGTGTGCCATGGTGGCGCCCCAACCGGTCGGGGTGATTGAGCTGGTGCGGCTCACCCCGGCGGGCATGGGTAGCAGCTTCACCTCAGGTCTTATCCTCGGTGCCATCTACGGTCTGTTGCCGCTTTATTTTACCGACAGCGGGGCTTCGCTTTCGCGGGTGGCGGACATGATGGCGCTGGTGATCCTGGGGGGCATGTGCCTGCAGTATCCCATTGGCCGCATCTCTGATCGCTATGACCGGCGGCTGGTGATCCTGCTGCTCAGTGCCGTGCTGACCCTGCTTGCTTTGCTGATGGTATTGTTGCCCGAGGATTGGCGCGAGCCGATCGCCGGCGTCCTGGTGTTCTTGCTGGGGGGGATGGCGTTCTCCATTTATCCCCTGAGTCTGAGCCATGCCTGCGATGAGCTGCGCCCGGATCAGGTGTTGGGGGCCAATCAGGGGTTGCTGCTCGCCTACAGTTTGGGCGCCATGATAGGGCCATTGCTGGCGCCTTTTGTCATGATGCAGTTCGGGCCACAGGGGCTGTTTGTCTACTTTGCCCTGTGCGGTGCCCTGCTGACGGCGTATCTGGGCTGGCGCAAGCGGCAGCGGGCACCCATTCCACTGGCCGAGCATCAGGTGTTCATGCCGGTACCGCCCAATACCCCCATGACAGCGGAGCTGGAGCCGAGAACGGATCTGGAAGGGGAAGCTGTGCCTGCGACCTTTGCCACGCCCGAGGCGGAGGATGTGAAGGCCAACTAGCGCTTGGTGAATAACACGAATAAAAAAAGCCGACTCCAGAGAGTCGGCTTTTTACTGGCACGAGGGCCGTTATCAGGCGGTCACGGCATCGGCTTTGGCGGATGTTTCTGCCGCCTCTGGCGCCGCATTGCGGATGAGGTAATCAAATGCCCCCAGCGCTGCGGTTGCACCGGCTCCCATGGAGATGATGATCTGCTTGAACGGCACTGTAGTGGCGTCACCGGCAGCATAGACACCGGGCAGGGAAGTGGCGCCCTTGGTGTCGATCTCGATCTCGCCGAAGCGGGTCAGTGCCACTTCGCTCCCCTTGAGGAACTCGGTGTTCGGCACCAGTCCGATCTGGACGAAGATGCCGGCCACGCCTAAGTGCTTGATTTCACCCGTGGTGCGATCTTCATAATCCATCCCCACCACCTTGCTGCCATCACCGATCACTTCCGTGGTGCGGGCGCTCATGATGATGTCGATGTTGCCCATGGAGCGGGCTTTCTTCTGCAGCACTTCGTCGGCGCGCAGGGTATCGGCAAATTCCACCACTGTGACGTGCTCGACGATGCCGGCGAGATCGATGGCTGCTTCGATACCGGAGTTACCACCACCGATCACTGCCACGCGCTTGCCCTTGAAGAAGGGACCGTCGCAGTGGGGGCAGTAGGCCACGCCCTTGGTGCGGTACTCGAGCTCGCCCGGCACGTTCAGGTCACGCCAGCGGGCACCGGTCGCCAGGATCACGGCGCGACTCTTGAGGGTGGCACCAGAGGCCAGCTCCACATTCACATAGCCGTCCTTGCTGATGGCGGCGGCACGCTGCTCGGTGATCACTTCCACACCGTACTGCTTGACGTGCTGCTCCAGGCTTGCGGCCAGCTTGGGACCTTCGGTGTAGGGCACGGAGATGAAGTTCTCGATCCCGACCGTGTCCATCACCTGACCACCAAAACGCTCTGCGACGATGGCGGTACGAATGCCTTTACGGGCGGCATAGATGGCTGCTGCGGCACCAGCCGGGCCACCACCCACTACCAGCACGTCATAGGGGGCTTTTTCGCTCAGTTCGGCGGCCTTGCGATCGGCCGCACCGGTATCGAGCTTGGCAATGATCTCTTCCAGCGAGATACGGCCCTGGCTGAACGGCTGACCGTTCATGTAGACGTTCGGCACCGCCATGATCTGGCGCTCGTTCACTTCGTCCTGGAACAGGGCTCCGTCGATCATGGTGTGGGTGATACCGGGATTCAGGGTCGCCATCAGGTTCAGCGCCTGTACCACGTCCGGGCAGTTGTGGCAGGAGAGGGAGATATAGGTCTCGAAGTGAAACTCGCCCTTCAGCTGCTTGATCTGCTCCAGTACGGCCGGATCTGTCTTGGAAGGGTGGCCGCCGCTTTGCAGCAAGGCGAGCACCAGAGAGGTAAATTCATGACCCATGGGGATGCCGGCAAAATGAACGCGCGGGGCTTGGCCCTGTGGTGCAACGCTCATGGAAGGCTTGCGGGCATTACTGCCATCAGTCATAGCAATTTTGGGGGACATCTCGCTGATCTCGCGGGCCAATGCCAGCAGTTCTGCGGATTTGTCACTGTCGTTGCCGGACACGCTGATCTCGATGGGATTGACGATGTACTGCAGATAGGTGTTCAGCTGTTGTTTGAGGTTGGTATCCAACATCTTCGAATTCCTTCTTAATGATTGCGGGTCGGCGATGACTGGCCTGATGATCCAAGAGGAGGCCAGAAAGCAGACCGGCCCTTGAATGGGCCGGTCTTGGAAGCGGGAGGCTTAGATTTTGCCTACCAGATCCAGGGACGGGGCCAGGGTGGCGTCGCCTTCTTTCCACTTGGCCGGGCACACTTCACCCGGGTGGGAAGCTACGTACTGAGCCGCTTTGACCTTGCGCAGCAGTTCCAGCGCGTCACGACCGATGCCATCAGCGTTGATCTCAACGATCTGGATGATGCCTTGCGGGTCGATAACGAAGGTGCCGCGGTCAGCCAGGCCAGCTTCTTCGATCATGACGCGGAAGTTGCGGGTGATGGCGCCGGTCGGGTCACCAATCATCGGATACTGGATCTTCTGGATGGTGTCGGAAGTGTCGTGCCACGCCTTGTGAGTGAAGTGGGTGTCGGTGGAGACGGAGTAGATCTCGACGCCCAGTTTCTTGAATTCGGCGTAGTTGTCAGCCAGGTCACCCAGCTCGGTCGGGCAAACGAAGGTGAAGTCAGCCGGGTAGAAGAACACCACGGACCACTTGCCTTTCAGGTCTGCGTCAGACACCTGAACGAACTTGCCATTGTGGTAGGCGGTGGCGTTGAACGGCTTGATTTCAGTGTTGATATAGGTAGACATGTATTAGCTCCTTGGTGATGTACATGTGCCTGTCTGGTATTGAAGAGTCTGTCCGGACCAGGCGTTTAACGTTCGATGGATTCATCATAGGGGCTTTTCTTAATCGATTAAAGCCGCAAAATTGAATCACTTCAATCTATCTATTAGATAACCTATCGCTGCTGTACCTAACATGAATATCTCTGACGTACAGAGGTAACTCCTTGTCGAGGTTCAACATCTGTGCGGCACATCGGCTTTTCAAGGTCCGAATGGCTATTTGTTTTGTGAGGCGGCAGGACGGTGCAGTGGCGTGCTACGCAATGGGAGCAGGAAGGGCAAGGCCGGGCAGGATTGTGCAGATAAAAAAATCCCGGCGTTGTCGCTATGACAAGGCCGGGTCATCAAACAAGGAATGGCTATATAAACAAAAGCTTTACAGCAAAGACTAACTACGGGGTGTGCAAACTTGCAGACATATGAGAGGAAGAGGCTGGGTGCACAATCCCTCGTCTCCCCCTCAGCAACTATTGCATGGGGAGATAATAGTGTGATGCAGATCACAAAGCAAGGTTGTGATGTAAATTTTCAATCAAAATGAAAGGCTTTCAGCTTTATTGCCGATTTCATGTGCTGAAAACGCTTTTATCGTAATTTTATTACAGAATTTAAAGATCAGAAATCGCTGGGCGGCTCCTGTTCTTCCATCAGTTCGAGCAGGTTGATGGCAACCGCAATGAAATCCGACTCTGTCACTATGCCGATCAGCTTGCGCCCCTTGAGAACCGGCTGGCAGCCATATTTGTGGCGCTGCAGGTAGAGGGCCGCCTCTTTGATGCCGGCGTGGGGATCCACGCTCGCCACCTGGCGGGTCATGATCTCGTCGAGCTGGACACTGTCGGTGAATTCCGCCTCCCGCTCCGGGTTGATGAGCAGCAGTTTGGACTCGCGGGTGGCCAGGATGTCGGTGAGGGTGACCAGACCCAGCAGATGATGGTGTTCGTCGACGATGGGAATATGGCGTATCCGCTCCTGCTGCATTAGATCCATCGCCTGCTTGACGCTGTTTTCCGGACCCAGAGTGAAGGGATGTTCTGTCATGATCTCGGATAAGGTCATCATGGTGGGCCTCCTTGTGTATCTGCTTTCACCCTAGCCCAGCCCCCGCAGGCAAAACATGATCAGGGTCAATACAGATCATTAAAGAATCATTAACCGGATGGATGTCGCAATATTGCTCGCTATCCCTTGTCTCTCTTGGGTTTTTGGTCTTTTGGGTTGCCTTGGAAGAGGGGGATAACTAGACTAGCCGCCGATTCCCCCGAGGTGAAAGATGCAAGTATCCGATTTTCATTTTGATCTGCCAGACGAGCTGATTGCCCGCTATCCGATGGCAGAGCGTACCGCCAGCCGCCTGTTGCAGCTCGATGGTCAAAGCGGCGCCCTGCGCCATGGTCAATTTGTGGACGTGCTGGACCAGCTCAACCCCGGCGATCTGCTGGTATTCAACAACACCCGTGTCATTCCGGCGCGCATGTTTGGCCAGAAGGCCAGCGGCGGCAAGCTGGAGGTGCTGGTGGAGCGCATTCTGGACGAGCACAGCGTGCTGGCTCATGTGCGGGCCTCCAAGGCGCCCAAGCCGGGCACCCGCCTGATCCTGGATGGCGGCCCCGATGGCGAAAAGGTCGATGCCGAGATGCGTGCCCGCCACGATGCCCTGTTCGAGATCCACTTTCTCGACCCGCGCCCCGTGCTGGAGATTCTGGAAGCCATAGGCCATATGCCGTTGCCCCCCTATATCGACAGGCCCGATGAGGACGCCGACAAGGAGCGCTACCAGACCGTTTACAATCAGAAGCCGGGCGCCGTGGCGGCGCCGACCGCCGGCCTGCACTTCGATGAGCCGCTGCTGGCAAAGATCCGCGCCAAAGGGGTTGAAACGGCCTTCGTCACCCTGCATGTAGGGGCGGGGACCTTCCAGCCGGTGCGGGTGGACAAGATTGAAGATCACCACATGCACTCCGAATACGCCGAAGTGCCGCAGGAGGTGGTGGATGCCATAGCCGCAACTCGCGCCCGGGGTGGCCGCGTGATTGCGGTGGGCACCACCTCGGTACGCTCCCTGGAGAGCGCAGCCAAGGCAAGTCTGGCCCTGAGCAAGCCGCTGGCGCCGTTTTTCAGCGACACCGACATCTTCATCTTCCCCGGCTACCAGTTTCAGGTAGTCGATGCCATGGTCACCAACTTCCATCTGCCGGAGTCGACCCTGATCATGCTGGTCAGCGCCTTCGCAGGGTACGATCACGTGATGGCGGCCTATCAGGCGGCCGTGGCCGAGCAGTACCGTTTCTTCAGCTACGGGGACGCCATGTTCGTCACCCGTCGCCGGGCAGTGGCATAAGCCTCGCCCTTTATACCGGGCCTTCGGGCTCTCTATTGTCAGACTGTTTCTCTGACGCAACGAGGTAGCAATGAAATTTGAACTGAAAACCACTGACGGCCGTGCCCGTCGCGGTCAACTGGTCTTCGAACGTGGCACTGTGCAGACTCCCGCCTTCATGCCGGTCGGTACCTATGGCACCGTCAAGGGGATGACCCCGGAAGAAGTACGCGAGACCGGCGCCGAGATCCTGCTTGGCAACACCTTCCACCTCTGGCTGCGGCCGGGGCAGGAAGTGATGCGCGCCCACGGCGATCTGCACGACTTCATGAACTGGCAGGGCCCTATCCTGACCGACTCGGGTGGTTTCCAGGTATTCAGCCTGGGGCATATTCGCAAGATCACCGAAGCGGGCGTGCACTTCCGTCACCCCATCAACGGCGAGAAGATCTTCCTGGACCCCGAGAAATCCATGGAAATCCAGTACGATCTGGGTTCCGACATCGTGATGATCTTCGACGAGTGCACCCCGTACCCGGCCACTTACGAAGAAGCGCGCAAGTCCATGGAGATGTCCCTGCGCTGGGGCAAGCGCTCCCGCGACAAGTTTGATGCCTTGGGTAACAAGAACGCCCTGTTCGGTATCATTCAGGGTTCCGTGTATGAAGAGTTGCGGGATGTATCCCTCAACGGCCTGCTGGAGATCGGCTTCGACGGTTATGCGGTCGGCGGTCTGGCGGTGGGTGAGCCCAAGGAAGACATGCACAGGATCCTCGAGCATGTCTGCCCGAAAATTCCGGCTGACAAGCCGCGCTACCTGATGGGCGTGGGCAAACCGGAAGATCTGGTGGAAGGCGTACGTCGCGGGGTCGACATGTTCGACTGCGTGATGCCGACCCGCAATGCCCGCAACGGCCATCTGTTCACCACGGATGGCGTGGTCAAGATCCGCAACGCCAAGTATCGCAGCGACACCAGTACCCTGGATGCGGACTGCGATTGCTACACCTGCAAGAACTACACCCGCAGCTATTTGTACCATCTGGACAAGTGCAACGAGATCCTCGGTGCCCGTCTGAACACCATTCACAACCTGCGTTATTACCAGCGTGTGATGCAGGGTTTGCGGGACGCGATCGAGCAGGGTAAATTAGACGACTTTGTAACTGAGTTTTACCGTCGGCAAGGGAAGCCTGTGCCTCCGTTAGCTGAAAATGACGTGAAATAACAACGATATATAAGTTAGTTATCAAATCTACATCAAATAAGAGGTTGTTAAATGAGCATTATCTCCAAGGCGTATGCAGAAGGCGCAGTTCCGGGTGCACAGGGTGGTGGTATGAAAATGATCATCATGCTGGCCGTGTTCGGTCTTATTTTCTACTTCATGATCTATCGTCCCCAGGCCAAGCGCGCCAAGGATCACCGCAACCTGATGAGCTCCCTGGCCAAGGGTGATGAAGTACTCACCTCAGGTGGCCTGGTTGGCAAGATCGCCAAAGTGTCCGCCGATAGCGAATACATTGTGCTGTCCCTGAACGATCAGACCCAGGTCACCATCAAGCGTGATTTCGTCTCTGCCGTACTGCCCAAGGGTTCTATCCAGTCCCTTTAATCTCCTGAGGAGCACAGCGTGTTAAATCGCTATCCGCTGTGGAAATACCTGATGGTGGTCTTCGTGATTGCCATCGGTTTTCTATATGCAGCCCCCAATCTTTACGGCGAAGACCCGGCCTTGCAGATTTCTGCAAGCCGTGGTGCCGAAGTCAAGTTAGAGACGCTTGATCAAGTGAAGGAGACGCTCGAGGCGGCTCAGATCCCGGTCAAACATGCTGCGTTCGAGCACGGCTTCATTCTGATCCGCTTCAAGAACACTGAAGATCAGCTCAAGGCGCGTGATGTCGTTGCCAGCAAGCTTGGTGATAATTTCATTACTGCTCTTAACCTGGCGCCTTCTACCCCCGCCTGGCTTGAAGCCATCGGTGCTGCCCCCCTGAAGCTGGGTCTTGACCTGCGTGGCGGTGTGCACTTTCTGATGGAAGTGGACATGGCGGAAGCACTGACCAAGCAGCAAGAGCAGATGGTGCAGGATTTTCGCACCGAGCTGCGTACCCAGAAGATCCGTTACTCCGGCGTACGTCGGGTCGGTGATCAGGTACAGGTTCTGTTCCGTGATGAAGCGGATCAAGCCAAGGCTGTGTCTCACCTGCGTCGCCAGAATCCGGATTTGACCTTCACAACAGAGCAGAAGGGGGATGAGTTCATCCTGCTGGCTGGTTTGAGTGAAGCCAAAATCAAGGAAGTGAAAAAGTATGCTCTCGAGCAGAACATCACCATCATCCGCAACCGGGTGAATGAGCTGGGGGTGGCTGAGCCGCTGGTACAACAGCAAGGTGCCGAGCGCATCGTGGTGGAACTGCCCGGTATTCAGGATACGGCCCGTGCCAAGGAGATCCTGGGTGCGACCGCGACCCTGGAATTCCACATGGTCGATGAAACGGCCGATATTCAGGCTGCTGCCGATGGTCGCGTACCGCCGAGTTCCAAGGTGTACAACGACCGCAACGGTCGCCCCGTTGTGCTGCAAAAGCGGGTGATCCTGACCGGTGACCACATAGTGGGTGCCCAGTCCGGTTTCGATGAGTACAGCCGTCCCCAGGTCAACATCAAGCTTGATGGCCAGGGTGGCAACAAGATGGCCAACTTTACCAAGGACAACGTGGGTAAAGGGATGGCTACCGTCTTCATCGAGTACAAGCCGGTCGGTCAACCGGGTCCGGATGGCAAGCGCAAGTTCCGCAAGCAGGAGGAGGTGATCAACGTCGCCACTATCCAGTCGCGTCTTGGCAGCCAGTTCCGCATCACGGGTATCGACAACGCCAACGAAGCCCACAACCTGGCGCTGCTGTTGCGTGCCGGTGCCCTGATTGCCCCCATCCAGATCGTTGAAGAGCGGACCATAGGCCCAAGCCTGGGTCAGCAGAACATCGACAGCGGTATGGAAGCCATCGGCTGGGCCATGCTGGTTATCGTGCTGTTCATGGGGATCTACTACCGCGCGTTTGGCTGGGTCGCCAATCTGGCGCTCACCATGAACCTGGTACTGATCGTCGGTATCATGTCCATGATCCCCGGAGCCACCATGACACTGCCGGGCATTGCCGGTATCGTCTTGACGCTGGGGATGGCGGTGGATGCCAACGTGTTGATCTATGAGCGTATTCGGGAAGAGATTCGGAACGGTCGCGGGGTACAGCAGGCCATTCATCTGGGCTTTGATCGTGCATTCTCGACCATCGCTGACTCCAACGTCACCTCGCTCATCACCTGTGTGATCCTGTTCGGTATCGGCACTGGCGCCATCAAGGGCTTCGCCCTGACGCTGGGTATCGGTCTGAGTGCTTCCATGTTTACTGCCATCACAGTATCCCGCGCCATTATCAACCTGGGCTGGGGTGGACGGCGCATCGACAAGCTGCCGATCTAAGGAAGAGACATGTTTCAGATTCTACATTTTGAAAAACCTATCCCGTTTATGCGCTATGCCAAGCCGGGTGTGGTTTTCTCTGCCTTGCTGATGGTGATCTCCCTGTTCTTCCTGTTCGATCGGGGCCTGAACTGGGGGCTGGACTTTACCGGTGGTACCACTATCGAGGTGGGGTTCCAGCAATCGGTGAGCCTGGACAAGATCCACGAGGTGCTGGATGAGCAGAAGATTGAAGGGGCAACCCTGCAACACTTCGGCTCCAGTCGCGACGTGCTGTTTCGCCTGACCCCGAAAGAGGGGGTCAAGGTGGAGCAGCAGGGCAATGAAGTGCTGGCGGCCGCCAAGCGGCTTGATCAGGGTGCCGTGCTCAAGCGCGTCGAATTTGTCGGCCCCTCAGTGGGTGACGAACTGGCAACAGACGGTGCGATGGCCATGCTGGCATCCATCATCTGTATCCTGATCTACGTGGCAGTGCGCTTCGAATGGCGTCTGGCATTGGGGGGCATTATTTCCCTGGTGCACGACGTGGTCATCACCCTTGGCGTGTTTGCCTACTTCCAGTACGAGTTCGATTTGACCGTGCTGGCGGCACTGATGACCCTGGTGGGTTACTCCTTGAACGACACCATAGTGGTGTTTGACCGCTTGCGGGAGAACTTCCGCAAGGTGCGCAAGGGGGATACCGAGTACATCCTGGATCTCTCCATGACAGAGACTCTGAGCCGGACCATCATCACCTCGGGTCTGACGTTCGTGGTGGTGCTGGCGCTGCTGCTCAAGGGCGGTCCGCTGATCCACGGTTTCTCGGTCGCCATGGTGATCGGGGTGGCCTTCGGCACCTACTCATCCATCTATGTGGCGAGTGCCTTCGCCATGTTCCTCGGGGTCAAGCGGGAGCACATGCTGCCGACCCAGGTGGAAAAAGAGGGCGCGGATCAGCAAGAGATCCTGCCGTAATTGACAAGGGCGCCGCGAGGCGCCCTTTCTCTTATGGGCCGGGTGAGTCATTATGCTCCCCATCATCGATCTCCTATTACTCAAGGCAAGGAGCAAGCCATGCAACATAATCCCCGTTTTCTGGCCCTGGTCGAGGCTATTCGCACCCAGGTGAAAGAGACTGACGTGCACCAGATAAAGCGCTGGCAGGATGAGGGGCGAGCCTTCCACCTGATCGACGTGCGGGAAGAGAGCGAGTGGGCCAGAGGTCACCTGCCAGGGGCTGCCTACCTCGGTCGCGGCGTGATTGAACGGGATATCGAGACCCGCTATCCGGATCCGCAGACTGAACTCTATCTCTATTGTGGTGGGGGATTCCGCTCCATCCTGGTGGCGGAAAATCTGCAAAAAATGGGTTATAGCCGGATTGTCAGTGTCGATGGCGGTTTTCGGGGCTGGTGTGATGCCGGATACCCTGTCGAATCCTGATTTATTTGAGGGAGAGGGGAACCGCCACATGACAAAGTGTCGGTGGACCTTTACCATATGCGGGGTCAAGCGTAAGCGTCGGAGTGTTCATTGAACGTCAGGAAAGGGATTGGATACCTCCTTGGTGTCCTGTTGTTGCTCGCCATGTGGGGTTGCAGCAGTAGCAGTCAGGTTAAAGCGCCTCAAGTTCCTAAGCCGCAACCCGCTTCACTGGTATTGGCGACCCCCCTGCAGGTCTCTTACCAGAGCGAGTTGGCGTTGGCGCGACTCGGTCAGATGCTCGGTGAGATGGAATTGACCACCGAGCAGCGTGCCGAACTGTTTTATGAGCGTGCCGTGGTGTTTGATCGGGTCGGTTTGCGTTCCCTGGCGAGGCTGGATTTCAACCGTGCCTTGCGGGAGAAACCGGATTTTGCCGAGGCCTATAATTTCATCGGCGTCTATCTGGTGCAGCAGCAGAATTATGACGAAGCCTACGAGGCATTTGATTCCGCCCTCGAACTGGCTCCCGACTATGACTATGCCTATCTCAACCGCGGGATCGCACTCTATTACGGTAATCGCCCCGAGCTGGCCGCCGCCGACATGAAACGCTTCTATGAAGCGCAGCCGGAAGACCCGTATCGGGTGATGTGGCTCTATCTGGCTGAGCAGAAGCTCAATGCGCCGGCTGCCATGAGCCGGATGCGCGAGCGTCTCAACAAGTATGATGACGACGCCTGGAACTGGGATCTGGTTCGCCTCTATACCGGTGAGCTCAATGCCACCCAGTTGATGGGCAATGTGGTGAAAGGAGTGAAGGATAACCGGGAGCTCGCCGAGCGCCTGTGTGAAACTTACTTCTATCTGGGCAAGTTTGAACTGGCCAAGGGCAACCGCAAGGAAGCCATCAGCTACTTCAAGCTGGCGCTCGCCAACAACGTGTATGACTTCATCGAGCACAGATACGCCCTGCTGGAGCTGGAGCTGATGGCGCGCAAACCCTTGCCGCCGGGCGCCCAGAGCTCACAGGGCAAGAGCAGCAAGCAGGCCTCCTGATTTGCCTGTGTCTGCGATGTAAAAAAGGCCTCTTGATGAGGCCTTTTTGCTGTCTGTGTGCTGGTATTGGTACGGCGTTATTCCATCAGGACTTATGCCGGGGATATTTGACACCAGCAGCCGTGGCCGCCCCGCTCAGGTCCGGCATTGGCGCTGTGTCATTCCACCAGGACTTATGCCGGGGATATTTGACACCAGCAGCCGTGGCCGTCGCGCTCAGGTCAGGCATTGGTGCTGTGTCATTCCACCAGGACTTATGCCGGGGATATTTGACACCAGCAGCCGTGGCCGCTTCGCTCAGGTCCGACATTGGTGCTGTGTCATTCCACCAGACTCATGCCAGGGATCTGGCGCCAGTAACCGTTGCAGTCCCGCTCCTGTTGCAGGGTCAGAGGGGCCTGCCCCTGCTGGTTGGCCTTGAAGCGAGCCAGCATCTCAAGGGTGTCCAGTCCCTCCGGGGAGAGGCGCACCACATCCACCAGGTCCGCCATACCGCCAAGCTCGTTGCCGAGGTTGTAACAGTAACCGGACTGGGTCTGGATGCCGTTGAGATTGAACACCTTCTGCCCCTCGCGGCTGCTGGCCAGTCGGCCAGTGGGGTAATGGATGCAGGCGAGCTCGCAGTTGTCTTTGGGCTTGTCGAGGGAGCGGGCAGTGAAGCAGCGCGCCGAATAGGCGAGCGGCAGATGGCCGTAGGCAAACACCTCCACTTCAAACTGCTGACGGGCAGCGCCCAGATCCTGGCTGAGCTGAATCAGCCAGTCGCGGGAGAGCTCCACCGGCATCACCCAGCGTCTCATCCCCTGTTTGAGCAGCATGCGCAGCACATCGGCGTTGTAGGCGTTGATGGCGGGGCCACAGACAAACGGGAACCCGGCCTCGCTGGCGAGTTGAACTGTGCCAAGATCGTTGGCTTCGACCAGCAAGTCGCCGTTGTCGACCAGCCGCTTCACCTCCTTGAGTTCGGAGGGGGCAGAGATGAGGGCCAGGGTCGAGAGCACCACTTGCTTGCCAGTGCTGGCTACCTGGCGGGCGAGGGCAATCCAGTCATCTGCTTTCAGCTCGCGGCGTTTGCTGCAGACGGTTTCTCCCAGATAGATGATATCTGCCTGACTGTCGGCAGCGGCTTGGTAGAAGGCCTGGGTGTCGGCCTTGGGCCAGTAGAAGAGCAGGGGCCCGAGAGAAAATTGCATTAGTTGTGCTCCTTGTGGCGACTGAAGGGGCTGAAGGCAGAATCGGTTGTTTCGGGAAGAAATGGCATCGGGCCTCCTTATTGCCACTGACGGTGATAGGCACCCAGGGTAGTCTGGCTCCCTTCGGAGACGCGGGCGAGCTGGGCATCCCACTCGGCCTTGACCTGATAGGCCTCGGGATTGGCCTGATAGGCATCGATGGCCGCACGCCAGACCCGGGTGACCTGCTCCACATAGGCGGGGCTGCGCTGGCGCCCTTCAATCTTGACTGACTGGATGCCGGTCTGGAACAGCTCGGGCAAGAGGCCAAGGGTGTTGAGGCTGGTCGGCTCCTCCAGTGCGTGATAGGTCTGGCCATCTACCTCGAAGCGCCCCTTGCACAGGGTCGGATAACCGGCGTTTTCACCAGGGCCATAACGGTCGATCAGCACCTCGTTGAGGCGGGATTCGAGGCCCGCCGGTGTCTCCTCCCAGCGCACGAACTTGGCCGGTGAGCAGGCACCGACCGTGTTGGGGCTCTCCCCTGTCATGTAGGAGGATAGGTAGCAGCGGCCCTCCGCCATGATGCAGAGGCTGCCGAAGGCGAACACTTCCAGGCCGACATCGGTCTCGCGGGCCAGTTGCCGGACCTGGTGCATGGAGAGTACCCGTGGCAAGACCACCCGGCCGACGTTGAAATGCTGCTGATAGAAGCGAATGGCGGCGGCGTTGGTGGCACTGGCTTGCACAGAAACGTGCAGCTCCATGTCCGGATAATGGCGGCTGGCGTAATCGAGCACGGCGAGATCGGCGATGATCAGCGCATCTGCACCCAGGGCAACCCCCCTGTCTACTGCCTGTTTCCATCTGGTATCGGAGCCCGGGTGGGCGAAGGTATTGATGGCGATGTGCAGCTTGCGGCCATGTTGATGCACGTAGTCCACCGCCTTTTCCAGCTTGCTGTCGGTGAAGTTGAGACCGGCAAAGTGGCGGGCATTGGTGTCATCCTTGAAGCCGATATAAACCGCATCGGCCCCGTTATCCACGGCTGTTTTCAGTGCCGGCAAGCTGCCTGCCGGACAGAGTAATTCCATCGGGTACGCTCCGAGAGGGGAAAAATGCAAAAGTGGCCCGATTGTATTCATCGATGCCTTCCCACTTTTTGACCTGAGGCAGCTTTGTGTGGCTTTACCCTTCTTGAGGTAAGTCGGCACAAGTTTGATTTCCAACAGGATCCAGAGTGCAACCCTGTGCTTGAATGCGTAAAAACTTGGGAGTTCATCGTGTTTCAACAACTGCAACGTCGTCTGGTCGAACAGGCCCCCCGCTTTTTGCGTCACCCCCTCAAACTGGTGCCTTTTACCCTGCAGCAGAACCTGATGGAGCGCCTGCTGGCGCGGGTGTTCAAGGAGGCCATCCAGGATGGTGACTTTGCGTTTCTGGCCGGGAAATGGCTGAAAGTCGAGGTATCGGATCTCGAGCTTTGCTGGTTTATCAGCGAACAGGATGGAAAGCTGGTGGTGGCTCGCCATTGCGATCATGCGGATGTCTGTTTCAGCGGTACCACCAACGACCTCATCCTGATCGCTGGTCGCAAAGAGGATCCAGATTCCCTTTTCTTTCAGCGCAAGCTGAAGATTGAGGGAGATACCGAGCTGGGACTGGAGGTGAAGAATCTGATGGACAGCCTGGATCTGGACGGTTTGCCGAGCCTGATGCGCTATTCCTTGATGGATCTCGCCACCTTTATCGAAGGTGCGCGCACCCTGTCAGCGCAGGAGTCGCACCCTGCGCCGACGGGCGGGATCCCGTCTCAGGTGTGAAGCCAGGCCAGCGGCATGGTGGCGGTAGTGACTGCGAACCCACAGGCAGCGGCATGCCCAGGCACAAGGAAGCAAGGCCACCAGGGCCATGGCGTCGGGGAGGTGAGAGAGCAGCAACCCCAGCGCCAGCCAGATAAAAGGCTGAGCCTCGTAGAGCCATTCCGGCTGGAACCAGCGCTTGGTCGGAAAGATGACCAGGTCGGTACGCCGATAGCTGGAGCGCATCATCCAGCTTGCCGCACCAGCCACAAACAGCAAGGCACCTGCCAGCCAGAGCAAAGGGGAGTCGGTGAGCATGATCATGCCGACCGCCGTCAACAGATAGCAGGCAGGCAACCTCTCATAAAGCCAGCGTGGGCACATGTCGCCTCCACTCGTTTCCTTCTCCATCCTCCAAGTTTAGCCAGCCTCCCCGGTTGGCTAATGATGCTTTGTTCTACAAAATGACGGTTTTGTTGTGAAATGGGACGCCATTTACGGTGCCAAAATAGCGATTGGCTATGTTACAATTGCGCGCCATTTTTGACTGAAGATTGACTGGGCATGTTGGATCAGATTCGTATCGTTTTGGTAAACATCTCTCACACAGGCAACATGGGATCCGCGGCGCGAGCCATGAAGACCATGGGGCTGACCCGGTTGGTGTTGGTTGATCCGCAAACCTTGCCAGATGACAGCGCTCATGCGCTGGCTGCAGGTGCCAGTGATGTGCTCGCCAATGCCCGTGTCGTATCGACCCTGGATGAGGCCATTGCTGACTGCGGTCTGGTCATCGGCACCAGTGCCCGTTCCCGTACCCTGAGCTGGCCCATGCTGGATCCCCGTGAAGCAGGGGAAAAAGCCGTGGGGGAGGGGATGAAGCATCCGGTTGCCCTGGTGTTTGGCCGTGAACGTACCGGCCTGACCAACGATGAGCTGCAGAAATGCCACTACCATGTGGCCATTCCGGCCAATCCGGAATACAGCTCCCTCAATCTGGCCATGGCGGTACAGACTATCTGCTATGAAGTGCGGATGTGCTGGCTGCAGGATCAGGCTCCCGAGGTGGAGAGCGAGGCGGATTATCCCAGCGCCCATCAGCTGGAAGGCTTTTATCAGCATCTGGAGCAGACTCTGCTCAAAACAGGCTTCATTGCCGACGACCACCCGGGTCAGGTGATGAGCAAGCTGCGCCGCCTGTTCAATCGGGCCCGTCCGGAAGCGATAGAACTCAATATTTTGCGCGGCATTCTGACCTCGATCCAGAAGCCAAAGCCGCAGGATTAAACCCGACTGTATTACTCAACCATATACTTGACTGTTTTAGTCGGGTATGTGACCATGTGCCCATATTGATTGGTTCGCAAGACGGTAAGGCATATGAGACTGACCTCAAAAGGACGTTACGCTGTGACTGCCATGCTCGACGTGGCGTTGCATGCAGAGCAGGGGCCCGTGCCCCTGGCTGATATTTCAGAGCGCCAGGGCATCTCCTTGTCCTATCTCGAGCAACTGTTTGCCCGCCTGCGCAAGCATGGTCTGGTGAGCAGTGTGCGTGGTCCGGGCGGTGGTTATCGCCTCGGTCTGACCCCTGATGCTATCTCTGTCGGTCAGGTGATCACTGCAGTCGACGAGTCGGTTGATGCCACCAAGTGTCTCGGCAAAGGTGGCTGCCACGGCGGCACCCAGTGTCTCACTCACTCCCTGTGGCGTGATCTCAGCGAGCGTATTTCCAGTTTCCTGGGGGATATCACCCTGGCTGAGCTGGTGGGTCAGGCGGACGTGCGCCGGATTGCCGGCAAGCAAGATGAACAAATGAAAACCGTGTTGTCCCTGGTTGATCGGGTAGAACACGGCGATGTGAGCTTGAAAGTCCAACTATAAACAAACGTGCTTTCCACAGCCGGTCGATGTGTGACCCTGGCTGTAACGGAGAAAAACATGAAACTGCCTATTTACCTTGATTATTCGGCAACCTGTCCGGTGGACCCGCGTGTCGCAGAAAAAATGATGCAGTGTCTCACCATGGATGGCCTGTTTGGCAATCCAGCTTCCCGTTCCCACCGCTTTGGCTGGCAAGCCGAAGAAGCGGTAGACCTGGCCCGTAATCAAGTGGCAGAGCTGCTCGGTGCAGACCCGCGCGAGATCGTCTTTACCTCCGGCGCGACCGAATCCAACAACCTGGCCATCAAGGGCGTTGCCCATTTTTATGCTGGCAAGGGCAAGCACATCATCACCTCCAAGACAGAGCACAAGGCAGTACTCGATACTTGCCGCCAGCTGGAGCGTGAAGGCTATGAGGTGACTTACCTCGAGCCGATGCCGAACGGCCTGTTCACCCTGGAGCAGATCGAAGGCGCCCTGCGCGATGACACCATTTTGGTGAGCATCATGCACGTCAACAACGAAATTGGCGTGGTGCAAAACATTGCCGCCATCGGCGAGCTGTGCCGCTCCCGCAAGATCCTGCTGCACGTCGACGCAGTCCAGAGCGTGGGCAAGATCCCGGTGGATGTGGAAGCGCTGAAAGTTGATCTGCTCTCTGTTTCTGCGCACAAGGTATACGGCCCGAAAGGGATCGGTGCCCTGTTTGTGCGTCGCAAGCCCCGCGTTCGTCTGGAAGCCCAGATGCACGGTGGTGGCCACGAACGTGGCATGCGTTCAGGCACACTGCCGACTCACCAGATCGTTGGCATGGGTGAAGCTTTCCGTATCGCCAAAGAAGAGATGGCGAGCGAAGGCCAGCACATCATGGCCCTGCGTCAGCGTCTGTGGGATGGCATCAAGGATATTGAAGCCGTCTACATCAACGGTGACCTGGAACAGCGTGTACCGGGCAACCTCAACGTCAGCTTCGCTTATGTGGAAGGGGAATCCCTGATCATGGCGCTGAAAGATCTGGCGGTCTCTTCCGGTTCTGCCTGTACCTCGGCCAGCCTGGAGCCCTCCTATGTGCTTCGCGCGCTGGGCCTGAACGACGAGCTGGCGCACAGCTCCATCCGTTTCAGCCTGGGTCGCTTTACCACAGAAGAAGAGATTGATTACGCAATCAAGCTTATCCGTGACTCCATCGGTCGTCTGCGCGAGATGTCTCCCCTGTGGGAGATGTACAAAGACGGCGTCGATCTGAACACGGTCGAATGGGCTCATCACTGATCCATCGGATCAGTGATCAACGGAATTAGCAGGAGTTAGATATGGCTTACAGTGAAAAAGTAATCGACCACTACGAGAATCCCCGCAACGTAGGTGGCTTCGACAAGAACGATCCCAACATAGCGACCGGTATGGTCGGTGCTCCGGCGTGTGGCGACGTGATGAAGCTGCAATTGAAGATCAGCGACGACGGCATCATCGAAGACGCCAAGTTCAAGACCTATGGCTGTGGCTCCGCCATTGCCTCCAGCTCCCTCGTGACCGAGTGGGTCAAGGGCAAGACCCTGGACGAAGCCGCAGGCATCAAGAACACTGACATCGCCGAAGAGCTGGCTCTGCCACCGGTGAAGATCCACTGCTCCATTCTGGCTGAGGATGCCATCAAGGCCGCCATCGCCGATTACAAGCAGAAGAAAGGTCTCTAAGGTCAGGAGAGCAGTATGGCCATTACCATGACAGATGCCGCAGCGGCACGGGTTTCCTCTTTTCTGACCAACCGGGGCAAGGGCATAGGCCTTCGCCTCGGCGTCAAGACCACCGGCTGTTCGGGTCTTGCCTATGTGCTCGAGTTTGTCGATGAGCTGGCGGATGAAGATCAGGTGTTTGAGCAGAACGGTGTCAGAATCATCGTCGATGCCAAGAGCCTGATCCATCTGGATGGCACCGAACTGGACTTCGTCAAGGAAGGCCTCAATGAGGGCTTCCAGTTCAATAACCCCAACGCCAAGGGCGAGTGTGGTTGCGGCGAAAGTTTCAGTGTCTGACAGGTTTGATATACATGATGTCCAGCCGGTTGAACTGGTCGAAAACGACCAGTTCAACAACACCCGGCTTAGCGAGTTTGGTGGCGGTGAAAACGTCTGTGTCTAAGAGGTTTGCATGAATCATTTCGAGCTGTTTGGGCTGGTTGAAGGCTTCGAGCTCGATACCCGTAAGCTGGCGGACACCTACCGTCAGTTGCAAACCCAGTTCCACCCCGATCGTTTTGCCACGGCGCCCGAGCGGGAACAACTGGTTGCGGTGCAACGAGCCGCCCAGATCAACGATGCCTACACCACCCTCAAGACGCCCCTGCGCCGAGCCGAGTATCTGCTCTCCCTGCGAGGCACCGATATTCGTGGCGAGCAGCAAACCCTGCAAGACACCAGCTTCCTGATGCAACAACTTGAGTGGCGCGAGCGTCTTGCCGACTTGAAAGGGGAAGCCGACCCTGAGGGTGCCATCAAGGATTTTCGCCAGGAAATAGGGCATGATCACCAGCTGTTGATGCAACAGCTGACACTGACGCTTGCCGCTGGCGATGATCTGATCGCGGCTGATTGCGTCCGCAAACTCAAGTTTGTCGACAAGCTCCTCGAAGAGCTGGAACGATTCGAAGACTCACTGTTCGAGTCTTGATCCTTTAACGCTGGAATTTTGATTACCCATGGCATTACTGCAAATCGCCGAGCCCGGCCAGAGCGCCGCACCTCATCAGCATAAACGTGCCGTTGGCATCGATCTTGGCACCACCAATTCTCTGGTCGCGGCAGTGCGCAGCGGCCACGCCGATACCCTCTGTGATGAGCAGGGTCGGGATCTGCTGCCCTCAGTGGTGCACTATCAGGTTGATGCTATCCGTGTCGGCTTTGACGCCAAGCGTGAAGCCTCACTCGATCCGCACAACACCATCGTCTCCGCCAAGCGGATGATGGGCAAGGCCCTGGCCGACATCGATACCCGCCAGCAGCCTTATGAGTTCGTGGCCGCTGACAACGGCATGCCCCAGTTGCAGACCCGTCAGGGGCTGGTCAACCCGGTACAGGTTTCAGCCGAAATTCTGAAGAAACTGGCAGAGCGTGGTGCCGCCGCACTGGGTGGCGAGCTGGATGGCGTTGTCATTACCGTGCCCGCCTATTTTGATGATGCCCAGCGTCAGGGTACCAAGGACGCGGCCCGTCTGGCCGGTCTGCACGTACTGCGCCTGCTCAACGAACCCACTGCCGCCGCGATTGCCTACGGCCTCGACTCCGGTCAGGAAGGGGTGATAGCAGTGTATGATCTCGGCGGCGGGACCTTTGATATCTCCATCCTTCGTCTGCACCGCGGTGTGTTTGAAGTGATGGCTACCGGTGGTGACTCGGCGCTGGGGGGCGATGATTTCGATCACCTGCTGGCGGACTGGATCAAGGCACAAGCCGGCCTTGAAGGTCAGCTTGATGCCAGCACCCAGCGCGAATTGCTGGATGTGGCCGCCGCCGTCAAACACGGCCTGACCGATGCCGATCTGGTGCCCTGTGCCTTTGCCGGTTGGCAGGGGGAGGTGAGCCGTCACCTGTTTGAGGAACTCATCACTCCGCTGGTCAAGCGTACCTTGCTGGCCTGTCGCCGCGCCCTGCGTGATGCGGGGCTGGAGCAGGTGGAAGTGCTGGAGGTGGTGATGGTCGGTGGCTCTACCCGGGTGCCGCTGGTACGCGAGCGAGTGGGGGAATTCTTCCAGCGCACGCCGCTGACCAGTATCGACCCGGACAAGGTAGTCGCCATTGGCGCCGCCATCCAGGCCGATATCCTGGTGGGCAACAAGCCTGATGCCGAGATGCTGCTGCTGGACGTGATCCCGCTCTCCCTTGGCCTTGAGACCATGGGTGGCCTCGCCGAGAAGGTGATACCGCGCAATACCACGATTCCGGTGGCCCGCGCCCAGGAGTTCACCACCTTCAAGGATGGCCAGACCGCGATGGCAATCCACGTGGTGCAAGGGGAGCGTGAGCTGGTGGCCGATTGCCGCTCTCTGGCCCGTTTCACCCTCACCGGGATCCCCCCCATGGCGGCGGGTGCCGCCCACATTCGCGTCACCTTCCAGGTGGATGCGGATGGTCTGCTATCGGTCAGTGCCATGGAGAAATCCTCCGGCGTGCAGGCCGAGATCCAGGTCAAGCCTTCCTACGGGCTGGGGGAGGAGGACATACTCACCATGCTGAGCGCCTCCATCGCCAACGCCCAGCAAGACATGGATGCCCGCATGCTGGCAGAGCAGCAGGTGGAGGCCGACCGAGTGGTCGAAAGCCTCAATGCTGCCCTGGCCGCCGATGGCGATGCGCTGCTGAGCACCGCCGAGCGCGCTGCTATCGACAGTGCGATCACCCATGTGCTGTCCGTGCGCGCCGCAGGGACAACCAATCAAATCAAAGATGCCATCGAGGCGGCGGACGCTGTCAGTGGTGAATTTGCAGCCCGCCGGATGGACGCCTCCATCCGCAAGGTGCTGACCGGACAAAACGTCAACAAGGTGTAATATGCCAAAACTGATTATTCTGCCCCATCCCGAGCTCTGTCCGGACGGTGCCGCGCTCGAAGGCAAGAGTGGCGAGACCATCCTGGATGTGGCGCTGCGCAATGGCATCGAGATCGAGCATGCTTGCGAGAAGTCCTGCGCCTGCACCACCTGTCATTGCGTGGTGCGAGAAGGGTTTGACTCCCTCGAACCGAGCGATGAGCTGGAAGATGACATGCTGGACAAGGCATGGGGATTGGAGCCGGAATCCCGTCTCAGTTGCCAGGCAAGACTGGCAGACGAGGATCTGGTGGTGGAGCTGCCCAAGTACACCATCAACCTCGCTTCAGAACGCCATTGATGGCACTTTAATTACACATGAGTGAATTGAGCGTGCAGCATCCCATGGTGCAGTAATGATATGGTGAAGGCCGTGACCCTTGAGGGGAACGGCCTTTTTTGTGCTCGTTATTTCCCTATTGATTAATGAAAAGTGCCAATAAAAAGGAAGCAAGAGAACATGGCTGACATGATGAACATACGCTTGTCCCTCCAGGCCGCCGCCGCCCATTGGGGCGAAGGTGCCCAGCTCAGTTTCAACGGTGACGAGACCCGCATTCATCTGGGCGCTATCGCCCAGGAAGATGACGCCTTGCGCACCATACAGCGTGCGGCCCGCCGTCTCGAGTCCAGCGGCATCAAGCGGGTGAAGCTGGTCGGTGATGATTGGGATCTGGAACGCCGTTACGCCTTCGCCCAGGGCTTCTACGCCGCCAAGGGGACGCGTGAGCTGGACTTTGGCCCACAGAGCGAGTCGGATGCCCGCGAGCTGGATGCGCTGATCAAGGCGACCCGCTGGGTACGCGAGGTGACCAACGGTTGTCCGGAAGCCATTTATCCCATGAGCCTGGCGGAATCAGCCTTGCTGCTGATCCGTGGTCTGGGTGGGGATCAGGTCACTGCCCGTATCACAGCTGGTGAGGCGTTGCGTGAGGCCGGCCATATCGGCATCTGGTCGGTAGGTCGTGGCAGCGAGCGAGAGCCCGTGCTGCTGGAGCTCGACTACAACCCGGCCGGGGATCGCAATGCCCCCGTGGTGGCCGCCCTGGTGGGCAAGGGCATCACCTTCGATTCCGGTGGCTATTCCATGAAGTCCTCTGACAACATGCTGCCGATGAAGTCCGACATGGGCGGTGCAGCCATGGTCACCGGTGCCCTGGCGCTGGCCATCAGTCGCGGTCTCAAGCAAAGGGTCAAACTTATCCTCTGCTGCGCCGAAAACCTGGTCTCCGGCCATGCCTTCAAGCTCGGCGACATTCTCACCTACAAGAACGGTATCTCGGTCGAGATCCAGAATACCGATGCCGAAGGGCGTCTGGTGCTAGCCGACGGTCTGATGGCTGCATCCGACTGTGGTGCCGCCTATATTCTCGATGCTGCCACCCTGACCGGCGCCGCCAAGACGGCGCTGGGTCGTGACTACAACGCCGTGTTTGCTCTCGATGAAGTCGAGCAGCAACGAACACTGGCAGCCGCCTTCCTGTCCCGTTTCGTGCGTGACGAGGGCAAGGGTTGGGTACACCTGGATCTGGCGGCTTCTTATCAAAAATCAGGCAATGATCTCTGGGCAACCGGGGCCAAAGGCCACGGTCTGCGCACTATCGCACGCTGGCTGCAGGAGGTGAATGTATGAAGGTCAGCTTTCATTGCCGGTTGCAGGAGGTACTTGAATGAACATCTGGTTAAGCCGTGAGTTTGCTACCGCCGAGTGGGGGGAGGGGGCGCTGCTCTCTCACCGTGCCGATGGCATGGTGATCCATCTGGTGACCGCTACGCCGCTGATCGATATCCAGCAGGCGGCGCGTCGCCTGTGCAGCCAGGGGATCCAGAAAGTGGCCCTGGCCGGTCATTGGGAGCGCGAGCAGCAGTGGGCCTTTGCCCAGGGGCTGCAGACCCCCAAGGCCGAAGTCGAGCTGCAATGGGCCACCTCGTCCGAAGAGGACAGGGAGGAGCTGGAGGCGCGCTGGTTGTGCGGACGTTGGGTGCGCGAGATGACCAATGCCACCCCGGAGCAACTGGGGCCGCTGGAGCTGGCGGTGGAGGCGGCAGCCTTTATCACCGAGCTGGCGCCGGACAGGATCAGTCATCGCATCCTGAAAGGAGAGGCGTTGCAACAGGCTGGCTGGGTCGGTCTCTATCAGGTTGGCCGTGGCAGCGATCGCGAGCCCGTGCTGCTGGAGCTGGACTACAACCCGACCGGAGATCGTAATGCCCCGGTGGCGGCGGCCCTTGTGGGCAAGGGCATCACCTTCGACTCCGGTGGCTACTCCATGAAAACCTCCCAGGGCATGCTCACCATGAAGCATGACATGGGGGGGGCGGCCATAGTGACCGGTGCTCTGGCGCTGGCCATACTGCGCGGCCTCGACAAGCGGGTGAAGCTCATCCTCTGTTGCGCCGAGAATCTGGTTTCCGGCCATGCCTACAAGCTGGGTGACATCCTCACCTACAAGAACGGCACCACGGTCGAGATCGTCAACACGGATGCCGAGGGGCGCCTGGTGCTGGCCGACGGCCTGCAACTGGCAAGCGACAGCGGGGCGCCGCTCATCATAGATGCAGCCACCCTGACGGGCGCCGCCGTCATGGCGCTGGGGGGGCGTTACAACGCCCTGTTTGGACTGGACAAGGGACTGGTGAGTCGTGCCATGGCCTACGCCGATGCCGAGCAGGAGCCCGCCTGGCCGCTGCCGCTGGAGCCCTGGCACCGCCAGCAGTGCCCGTCTCACTATGCCGACACGGCCAACAGCCGCCCAGTGCCGGGCGGTGGCCCGGGCGGCGCCTCCAACGCGGCAGGCTTCCTCTCCCGCTTCGTTGGCAATGAAGGACGGGGTTGGTTGCACGTCGATCTGGCCGCCTGTTTCAGCGAGAACGGTGACAGCCTGTGGGCGCCGGGCGCCAACACCCTGGGGATGCGCACCATAGCGCATACCCTGCTGGCGGAAGCGCGCTGAGAAGGATGACAATCGTCAAGGAAGGGCACCTGAGGGTGCCCTTTTCAGCAGTGCTGCATTAGTGAGCAATAGGCAGGGTTTCAGGGGCTTAACACGGCTATCGTGCACAAGCGCACATTTTTTCCTGCCGCACTGGGCCAAGATGAGTGGTGATGTTGTTTTAAGGACTTGTTTGTTTAATAAAAAGTTGCTTTTTTGTGTGTTATTTCGGTTTTTGTTTACGTATAATCGCCGCCGAACATGGATTCTAACAATAAAACTCTGTAGTTAAGGAAAGATCTCAATGGCCATCGAACGTACCTTTTCTATCGTCAAGCCGGATGCAGTCAGCAAAAACTTGATCGGTGCCATCTATAACCGCTTCGAGAGCGCGGGTCTGAAAGTCATCGCCGCCAAGATGCTGCACATGAGCAGCGAGCAAGCCGCTGGTTTCTATGCCGAACACCAGGGCAAGCCTTTCTATGACGGATTGGTCAGCTTCATGACGTCTGGTCCTGTCATGGTACAGGTGCTGGAAGGGGAAGACGCCATCCGCCGTCATCGTGAAATCATGGGGGCGACCAACCCGAAAGAAGCCCTGGCCGGCACCCTGCGTGCCTGCTACGCCGAGAGCATCGACCGCAACGCCGTGCACGGTTCCGACGCGCCGGCCTCTGCCGCCCGTGAAATTGCCTACTTCTTCTCCGACGACGAGATCTGCCCGCGCGGCTGATTCTGGCGTTTGAAGATGATCAAGGGAGCCTCGGCTCCCTTTTGTTTTTTGGCCTTTTGGTCAATATCCCCTTATTCTCCGGGTAGAAAGCCAGACCCATTATTTGTACAATGCCGCCCCCTGACATCGTCAGCCAATAATTTATGTAGTTTGTGGACTGAGGCCTTTGATGAGCGAAATAAAAACCAACCTGCTGGATCTTGATCGGGATGCCATGCGTGCCTTCTTCGTCGAACTGGGCGAGAAGCCATTCCGGGCAGATCAGATCATGAAGTGGATTTATCACTTCGGTTGTGATGATTTCGATCAGATGAACAACGTCAACAAGGTACTGCGCGAGCGCCTGAAGGCGATCGCCGAGATCCGTGCGCCGGAAGTGAGCCGTGAACAGCGCTCCTCTGACGGTACCATCAAGTGGGCGCTGCAGGTGGGCGGTCAGGAAGTGGAGACCGTCTACATCCCGGAAGAGGACAGGGCGACCCTGTGCGTCTCCTCCCAGGTAGGTTGCGCGCTGGCGTGCAAATTCTGCTCCACCGCTCAACAGGGTTTTAACCGCAACCTGAAAGTGTCCGAGATCATCGGCCAGGTGTGGCGCGCCGCCAAAATCGTCGGTGGCAAGCGCCCCATCACCAACGTTGTAATGATGGGCATGGGTGAGCCGCTGCTCAACCTCGCCAATGTGATACCGGCCATGCGCCTGATGATGGATGACTTCGGTTATGGCATCTCCAAGCGTCGTGTCACCATCTCCACCTCGGGTGTGGTGCCTGCGCTGGACATTCTCGGCGATCAAATTGATGTGGCCCTAGCCATCTCCCTGCATGCGCCGAACGACAAGCTGCGCTCCGAGATCATGCCGATCAACGACAAGTACAACATCGAGGACTTCCTCGCCGGTGTGCGCCGTTATCTGGCCAAGTCCAATGCCAACGGCGGTCGCGTGACCGTGGAGTATGTGCTGCTCGATCACATCAATGATGACATGCAGCATGCCCACGAGCTGGCCAAGGTGCTCAAAGACACCCCGAGCAAGATCAACCTGATCCCGTTCAACCCCTTCCCGGGCAATCCCTATGGCAAGCCGAGCAACAGCCGCATCGACCGTTTCTCCAAGGTGTTGATGGAATATGGCTTCACCGTCATCGTCCGCAAGACCCGTGGTGACGACATTGATGCCGCCTGTGGTCAGCTGGTAGGGGAGGTCATCGATCGCACCAAGCGCACCATGAAAAATCGGATGCAACAGGATGGGATTTCCGTCAAAATGGTTTAACTTGCTAAGCCATTGTATAGTCAGGGAATGGATACACGTACATTGATCGTAGTGGCAGCGCTCAGCGCTCAGCGCGCTGCCCGGCTGTGTTACCGAGACCACTTACGCTGGCCAGAACTCTACCCAGCGTGAAGTGGGTCCCGACCTCAAGGCGGCTGCTCAGACCCGTCTGGATTTAGGTATTCAATATCTGCGGCAGGGCAATGCCGAACAGGCCAAGTTCAACCTTGATCGCGCCCTTCAATACGACCCCGACAACCCCAAGGTCCAGATCGGCTTCGCCTACTTCTACCAGCAGGTAGAGGACTACAAGGCGGCCGAAGAGAGCTACAAGAAAGCCCTTGCCATGGATCCGTCCAATGCTGACGCAATGAACAACTATGGTGCCTTCCTGTGCAACCGAGGCCGCTTCGACGAGGCGGAGAAGGCATTCCTGCAGGCCGTGAGTCAACCCGACTATATCCGGATTGCCGATACCTATGAAAATGCGGCACTTTGCGCCGCTCAAAATCGCAGAAATGATAAAGCAAGCGAGTACTATCGCTTGGCCTTGGGGTATAATCCCCGCAATCCAAGGTTATTGCTGGACATGGCTGAGCTTTCCATGAAAGATGGCAAGCTGCCTGATGTGCAGGCCTATCTCGTCCGTTTTGCCGATGTGTCAGACGAGAATGAAAGCAGTCTCTGGTTGAGATTGCGGCTGGCTCAGGCCATGGACAAACCGGCACTCCTTCACCAATTCGGGACTGAGCTGGTAAGGCAATATCCCACTTCGCAACAAGCCAAGCGTTACTTAGCCAATGACTACTGAACAGCCACACGATATTCAAGACGACTCTCAGGCAGCAGGCCCAGGCCAGCTGCTGCGCAACGCCCGTGAACAGCTTGGCTGGACACGAGAACAGGTTGCGTCCCGCATTCACCTTCGTCTGACCCTGATTGCTGCGATCGAATCAGATACGTATGACAAACAGACTTCCCATACTTTCATTCGGGGTTATCTGCGCACCTACGCCAAGCTGGTCGGCATCCCGGATGAAACCATTCTGGCTGCCTACGACAAGCTGGGGCTGACGCCACCTGACAACATCGACATGCAGAGCTTCTCCCGCCGTTCCCGCCAGCAAGCCAACGACAGTCGGCTTAAGGTAGTGACCTGGCTGGTGATCCTGGTGCTGATCGCGCTCTCCGTCGCCTGGTGGTGGCAGAGTACGGCGCGCCGTTCCGCCGGTGACGAGGCTCTGGCGGCAACAGAAATGAGCAGTACGACTGACATGGGTGTGACTGGCAATATGCCGGGCGCCACCCTGGCCCCTGCGATGGAGATGGCGGATCCTGCCGTTGAGCAGACCATGAGCAGTGCTGCTGCAACCGCTGCGCCAGCGACCCCAAGCAGTGCAGCTGCAACGGATGTGTCCGCTGAGGTGGCAACATCGGCTGGGGAAGGCGAGACAGCGAGTGATACAGCCACAGCCTCCCAACTCAAGATGAACTTCACTGCAGACTGCTGGCTGGACGTCAAGGATGCCAATGGCAAGACGCTGTTCAGCGGTCTGAAAAAAGCAAATGATCAACTGGTATTGGAAGGATCCGAGCCGCTCAAGCTCATCATTGGCGCGCCCATGGCGGTCAATATCGAGTATCAGGGCAAGTCCATCGACATGAGCCGTTACAACAACGGCCGGACTGCTCGCCTCTCACTGCCGCAGGAGTAATCTGTCCGCCATGTCCGCTCACGAATCTCCCATTATTCGTCGTAAGTCCAGGCAGATCATGGTCGGTAACGTGCCGGTTGGGGGTGATGCCCCCATCACTGTGCAGACCATGACCAACACCAAAACCACGGACGTGGCCGCCACCGTCGAGCAGATCCGGCGGATCGAGCGGGTCGGCGCCGACATAGTCCGGGTCTCGGTACCCACCATGGAAGCGGCCGAAGCCTTCAGGCTCATCAAGCAACAGACCCGCATTCCCATCGTCGCCGATATTCACTTCGACTACCGCATCGCCCTGAAAGTGGCCGAGTACGGCGCAGACTGCCTGCGCATCAACCCGGGCAACATCGGCAACGAAGAGCGGGTGCGTGCCGTGGTCGATTGCGCGCGCCACTACAACATCCCGATCCGCATCGGCGTCAATGGCGGTTCTCTGGAGAAAGACATCCAGGAGAAGTACGGCGAGCCGACCCCGGAGGCCTTGCTCGAGTCAGCCATGCGCCATGTGGACTACCTGGATCGCCTCAACTTCGATAACTTCAAGGTGAGCGTCAAGGCGTCTGACGTCTTCCTGGCCATCGGTGCCTATCGCCTGCTGGCCAAGCAGATCGAGCAGCCGCTGCACCTTGGCATCACGGAAGCGGGCGGTTTTCGCGCCGGCGCGGTGAAATCCGCCGTCGGGCTCGGCATGCTGCTGGCGGATGGCATCGGCGATACCATCCGCATCTCCCTGGCGGCCGACCCGGTGGAAGAGATCAAGGTGGGCTTTGATATCCTCAAATCCCTGCGCATCCGTTCCCGCGGCATCAACTTCATCGCCTGTCCCTCCTGCTCCCGTCAGGAGTTCGATGTGATCGCCACCGTCAATGCCCTGGAAGCGCGGCTGGAAGACATCATCACACCGATGGATGTTTCCATCATCGGCTGTGTGGTGAATGGTCCGGGTGAGGCGCTGGTCTCTGATCTCGGGCTGGCGGGAGCGGCCAACAAGAGCGCCTTCTACGAGGGGGGCCAGCGGGTCGACCGGCTCGACAACAAGGATCTCATCCCGATCCTGGAGCGCCGTATTCGTGCCCGGGCGGCCATGCTGGATCCAGCCAACCAGATCCAGGTGGATAAAGGTTGAGCCAATGTGGGGCCACCTAGGGTGGCCCCGTCTTTAGGTTGCTGATTTTAAATCCCGCTTTGGAACACCCTGATTTTACCTCGGGGTCGAAAATCCCTATAATGCGGCCAAATTTCACGTCTTTTCTCGAGTATCAACGTGGCAAAACAGATCCAAGCTATTCGCGGTATGAACGATTGCCTGCCGGAGCAGAGCCCGGTATGGCAGAAAGTAGAACAGATACTGCGCCAGGTGGTTGCCAGCTATGGCTACAGCGAAGTACGCATGCCGATCGTCGAGCAGACTCATCTGTTCAAGCGTGCCATCGGTGAAGTGACCGATGTGGTCGAAAAAGAGATGTATACCTTCGAGGACCGCAACGGCGACAGCCTGAGCCTGCGTCCGGAAGGGACAGCCAGCTGCGTGCGTGCCGGCATCGAGCACGGCCTGCTCTATAACCAGGAACGCCGGATGTGGTACATGGGCCCCATGTTTCGTCACGAGCGTCCCCAGAAGGGCCGTTACCGCCAGTTCCATCAGTTCGGTGTCGAGCTGTTTGGCATCAACGGGCCAGATATTGACGCCGAGCTCATCATGCTGACCCATCGTCTGTGGCGTCTGTTCGGCATCAGCGATCACGTCACCCTGCAGCTCAACACGCTCGGTCAGAGCAGTGAGCGCGCCGCTTACCGCGATGCGCTGGTAGCCTATCTGGAGCAGTACAAGGATCAACTGGACGAAGAGAGCCAGCGCCGCATGTACAGCAACCCGCTGCGGGTGCTCGACTCCAAGGATGAGAGAGTACAGGCCATTCTGGTGAAGGCTCCGCGCCTGTTCGACCATCTGGGGGAAGAGAGTCTGGCCCATTTCGAGGGGCTCAAACGCCTGCTCGAGTCTGCCGGCATCAAATATGAAGTGAACGAGCGCCTGGTTCGGGGTCTTGACTACTACAACCTGACCGTGTTCGAGTGGGTCACCACCAGCCTGGGTGCCCAGGGGACTGTCTGTGCCGGTGGCCGTTACGACGGTCTGGTGGAGCAGCTCGGTGGTCAGGCAACTCCGGCCGTGGGCTTTGCCATGGGCATGGAACGTCTAGTGCTGATGCTCGAAACGCTTGAACTCAATGCCGATATCCGTCCTGCGGTGGATGTGTATCTGGCCATGGTGGGTGAGGGTAGCGAGCAGGCAGGCTTCCAGCTGGCAGAGCGTCTGCGCGATGCCCTGCCGGATTTGCGCCTGATGAGCCACTGCGGTGGCGGCAATTTCAAGAAACAACTCAAGCGTGCCGACAAGAGCGGCGCGGCCATTGCCCTGATCCTTGGCGAGACCGAGGTGCAAAACGGGGAGATCACCATCAAATATCTGCGTGGCCAGGCTGAGCAACAGACCGTCACGGTCGACGCCGCCATTGCCCTGCTGGCAGCCAAAGGAGACTAAGCAGTGGAAGTTTATACCACCGAAGAACAACAGGTTGAGGTCATCAAGAGCTGGTGGAAAGAGAACGGAACCTCGGTGCTCGCAGGAACTGTTATCGGTCTGGTCGGACTCTTTGGCTGGCGCTATTACAACGACTATCAGCTCACCAATCAGGAAGCTGCCTCCCAGGCTTACAACGAGATCTCGGCCCAGCTGGCCAAGGGTGATGCTGCCACCTTCGAACAGGTGCAAGCCTTCATCACTGATCACAAGGGTGAGGCTTATGCCGAGCTGGCTGCCCTGCAACTGGCTGCGGCTGCCGTCAAGGCGAACAAGCTGGATCTGGCTGCCGAACAGCTGACTCAGGTCGCGAGCAATGGCGATGAGAGCATTCGTCCCATCGCTGCTTTGCGTCTGGCCCGGGTACTGAACGATCAGGGCAAGGCTGACGAGGCCCTGACCCAGCTTGGCAAGATCAACAACGATGCCTTCAAAGCCCAGGTGGCGGAAGTGCGTGGCGACATACTCTACAAGCAGGGCAAGGCCGAAGAGGCCCGCGATGCTTATCAGGCAGCGGCTGATGCCGGTGGTCTGCAGGGCAGCGCCGAGCTCAAGCTGAAGATGGACGATCTGGCGCTGCCAGCCGTGACCACGGGTGGTGCTCCGGATGCGTAATTTGTTCAAAATGGTGGCCTTGGGGGCGGCAGTCTCCTTCGCTCTGCAGGGGTGTTCCCTGTTCAGCTCGGAAGAAGATCTCAACCCCATGGCGCCTTTGCCCGTGGTTGAATCTGCCTTCACCGCTGATACCGCCTGGTCCTCGTCTGTCGGCGATGGCATCGGGGACTTCTACTCCCAGCTCAAGCCGGTGGTGGAAGAGGAGCGCATCTATGCCGCAGCCCGCGATGGCGACGTAACAGCCTTTGATCGTGCGAGCGGCAAAGAGTTGTGGAGCGTGGATCTGGCCGATTTGCCGGTCAACGCCGAGAAGCGCAGTGCCCGTCTCTCCGGCGGCCTGGTTGCCCGTTATGGCAAGCTGTTCCTCGGATCCGAGAACGGGGTGGTTTACGCCCTGAACGAAGAGAACGGGGAAGTGCTGTGGCAGACCACTGTGCCGGGTGAAGTCGTGGCCAGCCCCGCCGTCGAAGACGGTCGTGTGGTGGTGCTGACGACATCCGGTCGTCTGGTGGCCCTCGATACCGATGAAGGCAAGTTGCAGTGGACCCTGGCTGAAGAGCAGCCGCCGCTGACCCTGCGCAGCGCAGGTGCTCCCGTCATTACCAACGGCGCCGTGCTCTATGGCCGCGCTGATGGCAAGGTGGGCATAGCCTTGCTGAGCAACGGTCAGCCGGTGCGTCAGTCCAAGGTGGCGGATCCGCGCGGTGCGACCGAGCTGGATCGCATGGTGGACGTGGATGCAACGCCGTTGATCGCGGGCGATGAGCTCTATGCCATCGCCTATAATGGCCAGCTGATGGCACGCAAGCTGATGACCGGTGACGAGGTGTGGAAGCGCAAGTATTCCGGCTACCGCGACATGGCGGTGACCGGCAATGCCATCGTGCTGACCGACAGCCGCAGCCATCTGTTTGCGGTCGACCGTCGCAACGGGCTTGAGCTGTGGTCCAATACCCAGCTGGAAAATCGCACCGTCACGGCCCCTGTCATCCTGGGTGACTATGTGGTGGTCGGCGATGTGGAAGGTTACCTGTATTGGCTGGATCGTACCGACGGTACCATCAAGGCCATGCAGCAGCTCGACAGCAGTGGTCTCTACGCCGCCCCCCTGGTGGACGGTGACACCCTGTATGTGCAGAGCCGTGGCGGCAAGTTGTACGCTATCCCGCGTCCCTGATCGTCCGCTAATGTGAATATCCGGCTCCTGGTCTTCGGACCCGGAGCCTTTGTCGTCTTGAGAATGAGGCTTTTATGACTCCTGTAGTAGCCCTGGTGGGCCGCCCCAACGTGGGGAAATCCACCCTGTTTAACCGCTTGACCCGTACCCGGGATGCCCTGGTGGCCGACTTCCCCGGTTTGACCCGGGACCGTAAATACGGTCAGGCGAAGTTGGGCGAGCTGGAATTTATCGTGGTTGATACCGGCGGTATCGATGGCACCGAAGAGGGGATCGAGCTGAAGATGGCCGAGCAATCCCTGCTGGCCATCGAAGAAGCCGATGTGGTGCTGTTTATGGTGGATGCGCGCGCAGGATTGACGGCAGCCGATCAGGCTATCGCAGCGCATCTGCGCAAGACCCACAAGAAGGTGTTTCTGGTGGCCAACAAGACCGACGGCATCGACGGTGATTCCGCCGTGTCCGAGTTCTACTGCCTGGCACTGGGCGACGTCTACCAGATCGCGGCCGCCCACGGTCGTGGCGTGCTGAGCCTGCTGGAACTGGCCCTGGCTCCCCACCTGGAAACCCTGGTCGACGCCGCTGCCGAAGAAGATGCGCAGGATGAAGAAGAGGAGGACTTCGACGAAGAAGCCCTGCTGCGCATGGTAGCCGCCGGTGATCTCGATACCAGGGAAGATACCAAGGAGACCCCGTTCGCCGACTTGCCCATCAAGTTTGCCATCGTCGGTCGCCCCAACGTCGGCAAATCGACCCTGACCAACCGCATGCTGGGTGAAGACCGCGTCATCGTCTATGACATGCCGGGCACCACCCGCGACTCCGTCTATGTTCCGATGGAGCGTGACGAGCAGAAGTACGTCGTCATCGACACCGCCGGTGTGCGTCGTCGTGGCAAGGTGCACGAGACGGTGGAGAAGTTCTCCGTCATCAAGACCCTCAAGGCCATTGAAGATGCGAACGTCTGCTTGCTGGTGATCGATGCCCAGGAGACCATCACGGATCAGGACTTGAGCATCCTCGGCTTCGTGCTCCACTCAGGCCGCTCAGTGGTACTGGTGGTGAACAAGTGGGACGGCCTGGATCAGAAGGTGAAAGAGGACGTCAAGAACGAGCTGGACAGACGCCTGGGCTTCATCGATTTCGCCCGTGTTCACTTCATCTCCGCCCTGCACGGCAGCGGTGTCGGCCACTTGTTCGAATCCATTCAGGAGGCGTACCAGTCCGCCACCCGCCGTACCAGTACCGCCATGCTGACCCGCATCATGCAGATGGCGCAGGAAGATCACCAGCCGCCCATGGTGAACGGTCGCCGCGTCAAGCTCAAATATGCCCACGCCGGTGGTTACAACCCGCCCCGTATCGTGATCCACGGCAACCAGTTGAATGACCTGCCGGATTCGTACAAGCGGTATCTGATCAACTACTTCCGCAAGTCGCTCAAGATCATGGGCTCCCCGATCCGGGTCGAGTTCCAGGAGTCTGCCAACCCGTTCGAGGGTCGGAAGAACACCATGACCCTGAGCCAGGAGCGTCAACGCAAGCGCCTGCTCAAGGCCAAAACCAAGAAATAAGGCCCAGCGGCTGCCCTCACCGGCAGCCGTTTTTTCTTGGGAAGAGGCGAGGGGGATCTGCTGTGGGTTGGCCCACCGCAGATCCACTTTGAGAGGAGTCGAGTATGAATTCCCTGATTTGCCCTGCCTGCCACACAGCGCTGGACAGCCGCAGCCGCGAGGTGATTTGTAGCCAGTGTCAGGCCCGTTATCGAGTCCGGGCTTTGTGTTCTGGCTGCCAGCAGGAGCTGGAGCGACTCAAGGCGTGCGGCGCTGTGGATTACTTCTGCAATCACTGCAACTGCCTGGTATCGAAGCGGTCGGTGATCTTTGAGGCGACCCCGGCCGCGCAACCATAAGAGAATAAAAAAACCCGGCAAATGCCGGGTTTATGCTGTGTGTTCTGCTATCAGCAAGGTGTAGGAGCGGTTTCTGCGCCAAATCTTGCGTTTGATGTCATTGAGCTTGAGTTTGCGTCTGGGGCTCCAGGCGCTCTTGGCTTTTCTGACCAGAGTGGTTCTTCTGCGAGCTCGCATCTTGGTCTCCTCCCATTGGGTGGCCATTTGGTACTACGAATGGAGCCTATCCGAAAATGCTGTCTACCAGTAGTTAACTTGATGAAATAAAGCGATAAAAACAATTTCGGACAGGCTCCGGTCTGTCTGGATGGTAACAGAGAACTCACCCGGAAAACAAATCTATCAACAAGGGCTCAACGCAGTGTGATCTGCTTGACCACTTCGGCGATGACGGTGGGGCGCTCTGTGCTTTGTGGCTCGCTGCTGTCGTCCTCATCCAGCTCTTCACGTCTGTGTGCTTTTTGCTGTTCGTTGTCGAGCCAGAGCAGGCTCTGGTAGTACTGGCGCACGTTGTTGACGTAGTTGCGAGCCTCACCACCACGGGCGTAGCCGTAGCGGACCTTGCGGTGCCAGCGTGCCTGCTGCAGCAGGGGCAGCACCTCTTTCACATCGCTCCAGGCGTCGGGGTTCTTGCCCAGCTCCTTGGTCAGACGACGGGCATCCATCATGTGGCCATAGCCGATGTTGTAGGCGGTGAGGGCAAACCACACCTTCTCATCGGTGGGCACGGAGGCAGGCACCTTCTCCATCATATGTTGCAGATAGCGGGCGCCACCCTCGATGCTCTCCGCCGGATGAGTTCTGTCTTTGACCCCCATCGCCTTGGCGGTGGGCTCGGTCAGCATCATCATGCCGCGCACCCCTGTGTAGGAGCGGGCCTGCGGGTCCCAGTGGGACTCCTGATAGCTGATGGCCGCCAGCAGGCGCCAGTCCACCATGCGGGCATGAGTCTTGAACAGATCCTGATACTTGGGCAGCAGGCTCTTGGCCCGCTGTAAAAAGGTGCGGGTGTCGACGAAGTCGAAGTTCTGTACATGGCCGAAGTACTTCTCGTCCAGCTTGGCGATGGCGCCATCCATGAAGCGCTGGCCGAAGAAGTCGATGATGCTGGCGTAGAGGCTGTCGTCGGGCAGCTTGGTCATAGCCCAGGCCACCGTCTGGTTCTTGGAGAGCGTCAGCCCCTCGGTGAGCTCGGGGTAGTAGCGCTGGGTGCGGGCCAGCACTGTGTCCTGCACCACCGTATAGTCAATCTTGCCGTCGGCCACCTGCTTGAGCAGCTCCTCCACGTCGGCGTCCCGGTTGGTGCTCCATTTCAGCCCGGGGTACTCCTTGGCCAGTTCCCTGAGCAGATCCTCACCGGTGGAGCCTGCCGGTACCACTATGGAGCCTTTCAGATCACCAATGTCCTTTGGCTTGGGCGAGCCATAGCGATACACCAGCTTGGGGGAGACCTGATAAAAACCGGGGCCGAAGCGAAACAGGGCCCGCCGCTCCGGGGTGACGACGATGGCGGCGGCGGCGAGATCCAGCTTGCCTTTCTCAAGCAGCTCGACCAGTTCGGCGATGGAGTAGACGGGGACTATGGTGAGCTTGACCCCCAACCAGTCGGCATAGCTCTTCGCCAGCTCGTAATCGAACCCTTGGGCGAGGTCGTCACGCTGGTAATAAGAGGTGGAGCCATAGATGGTGCCAACCCGGATCTCGCCCCGTTGGCGGATCTGTTCCAGCTGGCTGGAGGGGGTGTAGAAGTCGCAGCCGACCAGGGTCAGCAGCAACATCAGCCCGATAAACAGTCGAAAAATGCAGCGCAAGTAGGTGAGTACCCTTGTTGAAAAAATCGGCATTTGTCAGAAAAGAGGGACCTTTATACCAGAGAGTGTGCACCGAGTCACACTCGGTAAATCAAGAAAAACGTTTGTCCGGCGTGAGCCAGATCCCTATAATACGCGCGTCTCAAATCCCCCCACACTTTAAAACTTGGTGAGAAAGGTCATATGGAAATCTTGCGAGGTGCGCCTGCACTGTCTGAGTTTCGTATCCAAAAACTGTTGCAACGCTTTGCACAGATGGCAACGGCGAGTGGAGTAGAGAGCGGAGTAGAGATAGAGAGCGTTTACGCGGAATACGTGCATTTTGCCGAGCTGTCGGCCCCCCTGTCGCCGCCCGAGCGAGCGACCTTGGGCCAGCTTCTGCGCTATGGCCCGACCATTCCTGAACACACCCCCAGCGGTCAGCTGTTTCTCGTTACCCCCCGTCCCGGCACTATCTCCCCCTGGTCTTCCAAAGCAAGCGACATCGCCCATAACTGCGGCCTGACCCAGGTCAAGCGGCTGGAGCGCGGCATTGCCTATTACGTGCAGACCAAGGGTGAATTGAGCGCAGCCCAGCGCAATGAGGTCGCAGCCCTGCTGCACGATCGCATGATGGAAGTGGTGTTTACCGACATGGAAGAGGCGAGCGCCCTGTTTGCCCACCAGGCGCCGCGTCCCTTCACCCAGGTGGATGTACTGGGTGGTGGTCGCCAGGCGCTGGCAGAGGCCAACGTGGCGCTGGGTCTGGCGCTGGCCGATGACGAAATTGACTACCTGGTGGAGAACTTCACCAAGCTGGGTCGCAACCCCAACGACATCGAGCTCTACATGTTTGCCCAGGCGAACTCGGAGCACTGTCGTCACAAGATTTTCAACGCCGACTGGACCATAGACGGCGAGCAGCAGCCCAAGTCGCTGTTCAAGATGATCAAGAACACCTTCGAGCAGACGCCGGATCATGTCCTGTCTGCCTATAAAGACAACGCCGCCGTGATGGAAGGGAGCCAGGGTGGCCGTTTCTTCCCGAGCCCTGCCAGTGGTGAGTACCAGTATCATCAGGAGCAGGTCGACATACTGATGAAGGTGGAAACCCACAACCACCCGACCGCCATCTCCCCCTTCCCAGGAGCGGCTACTGGCTCCGGCGGCGAGATCCGCGACGAGGGTGCAACCGGCCGTGGTGCCAAGCCCAAGGCGGGTCTGGTGGGCTTTACCGTCTCCAACCTGCGTATTCCCGGCTTCGAACAGCCCTGGGAGCAGGATTTCGGCAAGCCGAGCCGCATCGTCAGCGCCTTTGACATCATGCAGGAGGGGCCGCTTGGCGGCGCCGCCTTCAACAATGAATTCGGTCGCCCGGCCATTCTCGGTTACTTCCGTACCTTCGAAGAGGAGGTGCCGAGCCACAACGGCGTCGAGGTGCGTGGCTACCACAAGCCCATCATGCTGGCAGGCGGCATCGGCAACATCCGCACCGATCATGTTCAGAAAGGGGAGATCCCGGTCGGGGCGGCCCTGATAGTGCTGGGTGGTCCGGCCATGAACATCGGTCTGGGTGGCGGCGCAGCCTCCTCCATGGCATCCGGTCAGTCAGCCGAAGATCTTGACTTTGCCTCGGTGCAGCGCGACAACCCCGAGATGGAACGTCGTTGTCAGGAGGTGATCGACCGCTGCTGGCAGCTGGGCGATGCCAACCCCATCGTCTTCATTCACGACGTGGGGGCGGGTGGTCTCTCCAACGCCATGCCGGAGCTGGTCAATGACGGTGAGCGCGGTGGCCGTTTCGATTTGCGCGCCATCCAGAGCGACGAGCCGGGCATGAGCCCGCTGGAGATCTGGTGCAACGAATCCCAGGAGCGTTACGTGCTGGCGGTGGCGCAGGACAAGCTGCCCCTGTTCAAGGCACTGTGCGAGCGTGAGCGCGCGCCTTATGCCGTGATCGGTACCGCCACCGAAGAGAAGCATCTCACCCTCTCTGACAGCCACTTTGACAACCAGCCCATCGATTTGCCGCTGGACGTGCTGCTGGGCAAGGCGCCCAAGATGCACCGCGATGTCACTACCCTGCCAGCTCAGGGCAAGCCGCTGCAACTGGACGGCATCACGCTGAACGATGCAGCCGAACGGGTACTGCGTCTGCCCACAGTGGCGGAGAAGTCCTTCCTCATCACCATCGGCGATCGCAGCGTGACCGGTCTGGTCAACCGCGATCAGATGGTCGGTCCCTGGCAGATCCCGGTGGCCGATTGCGCCGTTACTGCGGCGACCTACGACAGCTACCACGGCGAAGCCATGTCCATGGGCGAGCGCACTCCGGTGGCGCTGCTCTCCCACGCTGCATCCGCCCGTATGGCGGTAGCCGAAGCCCTGACCAACCTGGCGCCGACCCACATTGGATCGCTCAAGCGGGTCAAGCTCTCGGCCAACTGGATGGCCGCTGCCGGTCATCCGGGGGAAGATGCCGGTCTCTATGAGGCGGTGAAAGCGGTGGGTGAAGAGCTCTGCCCGGCCCTTGGCATTACCATACCAGTGGGCAAGGACTCCATGTCCATGAAGACCCGCTGGCAGCAAGATGGCAAGGAGCAAAGCGTCACCTCGCCGCTCTCCCTGCTCATCACCGCCTTTGCCCGGGTGGAAGATGTACGCAACACGGTGACGCCGCAACTGCGTACCGATCTGGGTGAGACCGACCTTATCCTGATTGACCTTGGCAACGGCAAGCAGCGCCTCGGCGCCTCGGCCCTGGCTCAGGTCTACCGTCAGCTGGGTGACAAGGCGCCGGATCTCGACAATCCGGTACAACTGAAAGGCTTCTTCAACGCCATTCAGGCGCTGGTGGCCGATCGCAAGCTGATCGCCTACCACGACCGCTCCGACGGCGGCCTGTTTGTCACCCTGACCGAGATGGCGTTTGCCGGTCACTGCGGTCTCGATATCCAGCTGGACCGCATCGGTGGCGAGCTGTTGCCTGCTCTGTTCAACGAGGAGCTGGGCGCCGTCATTCAGGTGCGTCGCGACGACAAGGAAGCCGTGATGACACTGCTGGCCGGTCACGGCCTGGCTGCCTGCTCCCATGTGCTGGGCACAGTGCGCGAGGGGGACCTCATCACACTGCAGCGCGCGGGTACAGAAGTGTATCGTGCCAGCCGCACCGCCCTGCGTACCCTCTGGGGTGAGACCAGCTGGCAGATGCAGCGTCTGCGCGACAACCCCGAGTGCGCGGATCAGGAACATGCTGCTCGTCAGGATGCCACCGACCCGGGTCTGCAGGCCAAACTGACCTACAACCCGTCCGAGGATGTGGCCGCGCCCTATATCGCCAAGGGGGTCTCCCCCCGTCTGGCGGTGCTGCGCGAGCAGGGGGTCAACTCCCATGTGGAGATGGCGGCTGCGTTCGATCGTGCCGGTTTTGCCGCTGTCGACGTCCATATGAGCGACATTCTCTCTGGCCGGATCAAGCTGGAAGAGTTCCAGACCCTGGTGGCCTGTGGTGGCTTCTCCTACGGCGACGTACTGGGGGCTGGCGAGGGCTGGGCCAAGTCCATCCTGTTCAACGACAACGCCCGTGAGCAGTTCCAGCGCTTCTTCGAGCGTGGCGATACCCTCTCCTTGGGCGTGTGCAACGGCTGCCAGATGATGTCCAACCTGCGCACCCTGATCCCGGGGGCCGATCTGTGGCCGCGCTTCGTGCGCAACCGCTCCGAGCGCTTCGAGGCGCGCTTCAGCCTGGTGGAGGTGCAGGACTCTCCGTCCGCCTTCTTCGCTGGCATGGCGGGCTCAGTGATGCCCATTGCCGTCTCCCATGGGGAAGGGCGAGTGGAGGTGCGCGACGCCGCTCACCTGAGCGCGTTGCAAGCCAGTGGTCTTGTGGGTCTGCGTTTTGTCGACAACCGTGGTCAGGTGACCGAGCAATACCCGGCCAACCCGAACGGTTCGCCGGATGGCATTACCGCCGTGACCACCACGGATGGCCGGGCCACCATCATGATGCCGCACCCGGAGCGGGTGTTCCGCACCGTGGCCAACTCCTGGCACCCGGACAACTGGGGTGAGGATGGCGCTTGGATGCGGATGTTCCGCAACGCCCGTGTACGACTGGGTTAAACCTCGTCACCCACGCTGCAGCGCATCAAAAACCGGCCACTTGGCCGGTTTTTTTATTGGCGGAGGCGTGGTGCAGGCATGTTCAGTGTGGGCATCCCTGCTATCAGTGGAGGAGACGAGCGTTGGTTCGATGCAGATAAAAAATCCGGAACCAACCGGGCTGGTTTCGGATTTTGTGCATCGGGCGCAGGGAGCAATGGATCTTGGCGCATGGTATCCCGGCTTGGTGAGCCATTTCTCTATGACGTGGTTTTCATGGACTAAAAACCCGAGCCGGGTTGCTGCAAAAAATCGGCCTCTTGTGGCGTGTCTGCGCGACCCAGTATGGCATTGTGATGGGGGAAGCGGCCGAAGCGCTCGATGATCGCCTGATGGCGGCGGGCAAAGTCGGCAAACCCTTCGAAGGTTGCTTGGGCCGGGGTTGTGGACTGTTCGGCCGCCAGCGCCTCGAACAGGGTTACGCTCCTGGCTTGCTGCTCGCGAGACTCGGCGTGCTCCAGCGGCAGGTAGAAAAAGACCCGTGCCAGCGGGGAGAGCGCCCTGTCTGCTCCAATAGACAATCCTTTCAGGCAGAGGTCGCGAGCATGGGGATCCCGGGCAAAGGCGCCGGGTGTGCCGCGATGTACATTGCGCGGCAGCTGGTCCAGCAGCAGGATCAGTGCCAACCGACCGACGGGTACCTCGGCCCATTGGGCCAGGCTGCCAGCGGCCGCTGCCTCGGCCAGTTCGCCAAAGAGGCTGGCTATCAGCGCATCGGTTTCGCGGCTTTTTCCCCACCAGAGGGGGGCTTGCCGCGCGGCACGGGTGGCATCGTCGGCATCATCGCCAAACCAGAAATCGAGCAGAGGCTGCCAGGGTTGCATGGGAACTCCTTGGATCAGAGGGTCTGGGAGGAAAACAAGGTCAATTGACCCTGATGTGGTAGCTGCCGAAATGGCAGCTTCTCGTTACACTGTGCCATCTTTTACCCGAAATGAGGAACCCCCTCTGGTCGGCATGCGCCTGTGGCGCCTGCCCGGCGAGATGGCCTGCATGCCCGAGGGGATTTTTCCACTGATATGAGGAATGCCTGATATGGCCGGAACCAGTTTGTTGGCCCTGCTCGATGATATTGCCAGCGTGCTCGATGACGTGGCGCTGATGACCAAGGTTGCGGCCAAGAAGACGGCCGGCGTGCTGGGGGACGACCTTGCCCTCAATGCCGAGCAGGTTTCCGGTGTGCGGGCAGAGCGGGAGCTGCCTGTGGTGTGGGCGGTGGCCAAGGGATCGTTTCGCAACAAGCTGATCTTGGTGCCTGCCGCCATCGCCATCAGTGCCCTGGTGCCCTGGCTCATTACCCCCTTGCTGATGCTGGGGGGCGCCTATCTCTGCTTTGAGGGGGCGGAGAAGCTGGCCCACAAGTTGTTGCCACACGATGCAGCAGAAGGTGAGCCGAGCAGCCAGGTTGTTCCCGACGATCTGGTGGCCTTTGAACAGCAGAAGGTGAAGGGGGCCATTCGCACCGACTTTATCCTCTCCGCCGAGATCATCGTGATCGCGCTCGGCACTGTGCAAGGCAGCAGTCTGGGTTTGCAGATCTCCGTGGTGGCAGGCATAGCGCTTTTGATGACGGTGGGGGTCTATGGTCTGGTGGGACTTATCGTCAAACTCGACGACATAGGTCTGCACCTGCTGCAAAAGTCCGACGGCAGCGCCTTGCGCCGCGCAGTCGGGCAGGGGCTGCTGGTGACGGCGCCCCGTTTGATGCATCTGCTGGCGCTGGTAGGGACCATTGCCATGTTCATGGTGGGGGGCGGCATACTGGTGCACGGTTGGCCCTTCGCCCATCACCTGATAGAAGGCGCTGCCGGGGCACTTGCCACCTTGCCAACAGTGGGTACAGTGCTGGCCGCCATCACGCCAACCCTGCTCAACGCCGTGGCCGGTGTGGTGGCAGGTCTGCTGCTGGTGCTGGCGATGACACTGGTGAGCAAACTCAAACCCGCCAGATAACGGCGGCTTGTCCACTCTTGGTTCCCGGCCGATAGAGGCCGTCGCACAGATGATTGTTTGTCCTGTTTGTTGACTCGGATGGGGGCTAGGCAAGTGCCGGCCCCCTTCGTACTATCCGAACTGGCACCAGCCCATAGAGGCTGGGTCACATGACATGGATGCAAACAAACAAGGACCATTATGAACCCACCCAAATGGCTGGATGATCACATCTATGCCACCCCCGACTGCCCGGCGGTCGACGCCGATTTTCATCAGGCCCGCCATACGCTGACGACCTTGAGTCAATTGCTGGACGAGCTCCCTCAAACCACTGATATCAATGGCTTGCGCCACCTGCTGCGGGCCATCAGAGCCTGCTGGACCGACGTGAACCGGTTGGTGTGGAACAGCCAGACCTATGCCTACAACCGGCTCAGTCGCAATGGTTGCGACGAAGCGGCCAAGGTGCTGCTATCCCGTGGCCAGCAGTTGCAGGCGAGCCTGGCCCAGCTCAGCAAGCCGGTGACCCTGTTCTGGGCAAGTGCCCCCGAGCGGCAGGTTCGAGCCTTGCTGCAGGATGCCGAGCTGTTCGAGCTTGCCTACCTCATACGTCATGATCGCCGCCTGCAGGATCAACGGCTGTCGCTCGAGAGCGAGCAGCTGATCGAGGGGCTCTCGGTGGATGGACTGCAAGGCTGGGGGGCTCTCTACGACAGTCTGGTGGGCCGACTCAGGCCCGTGGTGGACGGAGAGCCCATGGGACTGGCCCAGGCGGACAACTTGCTGGCTCACCCGGATCGCGCGCGCCGTGCCAGCGCCTGGCACGGCATCCAGGCCGCCTGGCAGTCAGAGCAGGAGACGGTAGCCGCCATCCTCAACGCCATCAACGGCTGGCGCAACGAACTCGCCGCCCAGCGTGGCAAGACGCGTCGGCTCGATGCGCTGGATGTCTCCTGCCATCAGAGCCATATCGAGCGCGCCACCCTGGATACCCTGATGGCCGAGGCTGACGCCCACAAAGCGCTGGGACGGCGAGCCCTGCGCGCCATGGCCAGCGCCCAGCAGATCACCGATTTTGCCCCCTGGGATCTCTATGCCCCTGCGCCCGCCGCGCCCTCGGCCCTGCTCAGCTTCGAGCAGGCACTGACCCTGGTGGCCGATGCCTTCGCCGGGTTTGACCCTGAAATGGAGGCCTTTGCCCGCATGATGACCGAGAAGGGCTGGATTGATGCAGCCCCAGCGCAAACCGGCGCAGCGGTGCTTACAGTACCGAATATGCCTATCCTCCCGAGCCTCGGGTGTTTCTCACTTTCGAGGGCACCATGGACAACCTCATCACCCTGGCCCACGAGCTCGGGCACGCCTGGCACAGCTGGCTGTTGCGGGACTTGCCGCTGGAGCAGCGCGACTACCCCAAGACGCTGGCCGAGACCGCCTCCCTGTTTGCCGAGGCCCTGGTGCGTGATGCCCTGTTGGCCGCCACCGACAACATGGAGCAGCGCAGGGCCATCGCCTGGCTGGACGGGGAGCGCGCCGCCAGCCTGCTGCTCGACGTTCCGGCCCGCTTCACCTTCGAGCGGACCCTGGTGGCGGCGCGGGAGCAAGGCTATGTGGGGGCAAGCCAGCTGCGGCAGATGATGAAATCCGCGCAGCAGCAGTGCTATGGTGACACCCTCAGCCAGTACGACGAGCTGTTCTGGGCCAGCAAGGGCCACTTCTCCATCACCGAACTCGGGTTTTACAACTATCCCTACTTGTTCGGCTATCTGTTCAGCCTGGGGCTCTATGCCCAGAAGGAGCGGGCCGGGGGCGAGTTTGCCCACGCCTATCGCGCGCTGCTCATCGACACGGGTCGTATGAGCGCCGAGGATCTGGTGGAGAAACACCTGGGGGTCGACATTCGCGAACCCGCCTTCTGGCAGGAGAGCCTGCGCTATGTGGAGGAGGCGGTCGAGCGCCTCGAGCGACTGGTGTGACGGGCTGGCCCGTCTATCGCATTGGCTGATCAGACCGGCCGTTCGGGGGCGCCCCGGCGGCCCCTGTTTCTTTCGTGGCGGGCCCGCAGCGGCCCGGCCATGCGCATTTCACCCAGGGCAGCCTCTGCCCCCTGATATTGATGACGAGCGTTTGATGCAACAAAGAGTCTACCCACAGCAGTGGCACAACCAGCATATCTATCCCGCCCTCGACTGCCCCGAGCTGGAAGCGGACATGAGCCTGGCCCGTGCCAACCTCGCCGGGCTTGCCGGTTTTATCGACGGTCTTGAGCAGGTATTGGGCAATACCGACGCCTTGCCCGATTTTTTGCGGGAAGTGCGCCTGCGGGCCCAGCGGATCCGCAATATCGGCTGGAACGTCGCCGTGCTGGCGGCATCAAAGGGCAGTCAGGATGCCTGCGATCCGCTCGCCAAGCAGCTGGCCTCCCGTGCCCGCGCCCTCAACGCCGATCTGTTCAAGACACAGGCGCCGGTCGAAGACCTGATGCTGGGACTGCCCGAGCCCGAGTTTGAGCGGCTGATGCAGGATCCCTTGCTCGGAGAAGAGGCGTACCGACTGCGCCATGAGCGCCGCTTGCGGGATCAGCGTCTGCCGGTGGAGGCGGAGCAGCTGGTGATCGGCCTTGGTACCGATGGCCTGCACGCCTGGGGCAACCTCTATAACGATCTGGTGGGCAAGATCCGCCTCGTTATCGACGGTCGCGAGATGGGGTTGGCCGAGGCAAGCAATCTGCTCTCCAGCCCTGTACGGGCCCTGCGCCGCGAGGCCTTTGATGCCATCAGTGCCGGCTGGGAAGGGGAGCAGGAGACGGTGGCCGCCATCCTCAATGCCCTCAATGGCTGGCGGCTGGAGCTGGCGCGCCAGCGCGGCAAGCAGCGTGTGCTCGATGCGCTGGATCTCTCCTGCCACCAGAGCCATATCGAGCGTACCACCCTGGATACGCTTATGGCCGAGACGTATAACGCGCGGGGTCTGGGCCAGCGGGCGCTGGGGCTGATGGCCCGGCAGCTTGGCATCACAGATCCGGGGCCGGAAGACTTGTTTGCTCCGCCCCCGGCGGCCAGCAGTCGCGAGATCCCGTTTGAAGAGGCGATCGAGATCATAGCCGCGGCCTTTGCCCGTTTCGATCCCGAGATGGGGGAGTTTGCCCGCATGATGGCCGAGAAGGGCTGGATTGATGCGGCGCCCACCCCGAACCGGCGCACTGGTGCCTACTGCACCAAGTTTGCCGAGCCGGTGGAGCCGAGAGTCTTTATCACCTATGCCGGCACCATGGACAACGTCATCACGCTCGCTCACGAGTTGGGTCACGCCTGGCACAACTGGCTCATTCGCGATCTGCCCATGAGTCAACGCAGCTACCCCATGACGCTGGCGGAGACCGCCTCCATCTTTGCCGAAACCCTGGTGCGCAGCGCCCTGTTCGAGCAGGCGCAGACGCCGGAGCAGCAGCAGGCCATCGCCTGGGCCGAAGCCGACGGTGCCGCCACCTTCCTGGTCAACATTCCGGCCCGATTCGACTTCGAGCAGGCGCTGGTGGCGGAGCGGGCGCAGGGCTATGTGTCGGCACAGCGGCTAAAGACGATGACGGATGAAGCCTGGGGTCGCTGGTATGAGGGGAGTCTGGTGCGTTATCACCCTCTGTTCTGGGCAGCCAAGGCGCACTTTTCCATCGCCGGGCTCGGTTTTTACAACTACCCCTACCTGTTTGGCTATCTGTTCAGTCTGGGTGTTTATCAGCAGTTGATGAGCCGTCAGGCGGCAGGGGAAACGGATGTGGCGCAGGCTTATCGCGCCTTGTTGCGCGATACCGGCCGCATGAGCGCCGAAGATCTGGTGGCAAAACACCTGGGTCAGGATATCCGCGAAGCTGCCTTCTGGCAGGGCAGCATGGCGCTGGTGGCGGCGGCGGTGGATCGCTTCGAGCAGACCTGCTGCTAGGGGGCTTTGCCGCGTAAAAAGCCGCCGGGCAGTGTGTCTGCCCGGCGGTTTTTTCATGGTTTCCCACAGATGATGCTGTGCAGGGCGTGGGGCTGTTCATGGCTGATAAAGAGGGCTGCCGTGTGGTACTGAACAACCGTGGTGGGCAATCGTTTGCTGCCCCATGGCACAGCCACTTGCCTCGCTAGCCAGTTGATCCCTTCGTCACAGTGGGTATCCACTTTCATTGCCGAACGGAGCAAGTGAGGTATCTGATTGACTTAATCTGGTTTCATCCGCAACTGGAGGCGTGATCCAAAGCAAGAAAGTGGGATGTTTTGGTGGCGCAAGGCCCCGCCGCTGGGGTAGTTTCGATAGAACCGACACAGTTTTTGAGGTCTTGTCCATGATCATCTATCTGCATGGCTTTGATGCCACCAGCCTCGGCAATCATGAAAAAGTGCTGCAGTTGCAGTTTATCGATGATGATGTGCGTTTTGTGCACTACAGCACGGTTCATCCCCGTCATGACATGAGCCACCTGCTCAAGGAAGTGAAAAAGCAGCTCGACATGAGCACAGACCCCAAGCCTCTCATCTGCGGGGTGGGGCTGGGAGGTTACTGGAGCGAGCGGATCGGCTTCTTGTGCGGCATCAAACAGGTGATCTTCAACCCCAATCTGCACCCCGAGATCACCATGCAGGGCAAGATAGACAGACCGGAAGAGTATGAGGATATAGGCACCAAATGTGTGTCTGAATTTCGTAGTAAAAATTCAGGAAATTGCCTCTGCATCCTTTCCGTTCAGGATGAAATCCGCGATAATGGCGACATTGAGCGTGAATTGAAGAATTATTACAACATCGTGTGGGATGAGCGAGAGACTCACAAGTTCAAAAATATCTCTCATCACCTGCAACAGATGAAGGCTTTCAAAGAAGCCTGATCGATTGTCACGTCATGGATTCAACTATCAAGGGAGCCGATGGCTCCCTTCGCTTTAATGGAACCGAGGTAATTAACCATGACCAATATTGTTGTCGTCGGCGGTGGAGCTGGCGGTCTGGAGCTGGCTACCAGCCTGGGTCGCAAACTGGGCAAGAAGAACAAGGCCAAGATCACCCTGGTCGACCGTAACCGTACCCACCTGTGGAAACCCCTGCTGCACGAAGTGGCCACCGGCTCCATGGACGCGGGTATCGATGCCCTGAGCTACCAGTCCCATGCCAAAAACCATGGTTTCGATTTCCAGCTGGGCAGCCTGACTGACATCAAGCGCGACGAAAAACGCATCGTGCTGGGGAAGATCGTCGATGAGAATGGCGACATAGTGGTGCATGAGCGGGAGGTGCCGTACGACATCCTGGTGATGGCGATTGGTTCCGTTTCCAACGACTTCAACACCAAGGGCATCAAGGATCACTGCATCTTCCTGGACAGCCCCTCCCAGGCGCACCGTTTCCACAACAGCATGATGAACCGCTTCCTGCAGTTCGCCACCGAATACCAGCCAGGTGACAAGGTGAAGATCGCCATCGTTGGCGGCGGTGCCACTGGCGTCGAGCTCTCTGCCGAGCTCTATAACGCTGTGGAGCAGCTCTATGCCTACGGTTTCAAGAACCTCACCACAGAGAGCCTGAAGGTGACTCTGGTGGAAGCGGGTCCCCGCATTCTGCCGGCGCTGCCGGAGCGCATCAGTGGCGCGGCTCATCAGGAACTAGTCAAACTGGGGGTGGATGTGCGTACCGCCACCATGATCACCGAAGCCACCAGCGATGGGCTGCACACCAAGGATGGGGAGCTCATCGAAGCTGACCTCATGGTGTGGGCTGCCGGTATCAAGGCGCCGGATTTCATGAAGGATATCGCCGGCCTTGAAACCAACCGCATCAACCAGCTGGTAGTGAAAGAGACACTGCAAACCAGCCGTGACGAGAACATCTTCGTCATCGGTGACTGCGCCGCCTGCCCGCAGCCGGATGGCAAATTCGTGCCGCCACGCGCCCAGTCCGCCCACCAGATGGCGACCCAGGCATGCAAGAATATCCTGGCCAAACTGGAAGGCGGCGAGATGAAGCCTTACCTCTATCACGATCACGGCTCGCTGGTCTCTTTGAGCCGCTTCTCCACAGTGGGCAGCCTGATGGGCAACCTGATGCGCGGCTCCATGATGGTGGAAGGCTACATAGCGCGCATGGTTTACATCTCGCTGTACCGGATGCACCAGGTCGCTCTGCACGGCTACATCAAGACGGGTCTCATCATGCTGGTGGGCCGCATCAACCGGGTACTGCGCCCGACCCTGAAGCTGCACTAAGCTGCCATCAGCACACGAAAAGGAGAGGCCTGGCCTCTCCTTTTTTATCGTTCGGGCCCAGGTTCCGGCGATGAGCGCGAGCCAAATGGCGGCATGGTCGCCTGCAACGGCAACCATTATCGTGCAACTGGCTATTAGGGGGCGGGGGATGTTGTCCGGTAGAAGTTTGGGGTAGTCTGAAACCCATTTTCACCTCAGGAGCGCAAGATGATCCTCTCAACTACCCCCACGCTGGAAGGCAAAACCATTCGTGAATACCGCGGCATCGTCGTGGGTGAAGCCATTCTCGGCGCCAATATCTTCAAGGATCTGTTTGCCGGTATCCGCGATATCATTGGTGGCCGCTCCGGTGCCTACGAAAAAGAGCTGGCCCGCGCCCGCGAGATTGCCTTCGATGAACTGAAAGAGCGCGCGCAGGCGCTGGGCGCCAACGCCGTGGTCGGTATCGATATCGACTACGAGGTGGTGGGGCAGAACGGCAGCATGCTGATGGTCAGCATCAGCGGTACCGCCGTTGTAATCTAAGCCCTGTCAGCCATTGAAAAACCGGCAACCTTCTGCCGGTTTTTTTGTTTCTGCCCCGGCGTTGACCGGAACTGTGACAAATCCTGTGATCTTGCTGGCCAGCCTGCATACGCAGGGTTGCCCACTGCCGCCATACTGAAGCAAGGGAAACAGGCAGAGAGGTCAATCATGTGGCATTTTCGCTGGTTATTGTTGTGGTGCTGGCTGGGCAGCGCCGCAGGAGCCAACATTCAGGCGGTAACAGAGGAGCTTCCTCCTTACAACTATCGGGACAGAGACGGTCTGGTAACGGGTCTGTCGGTGGATCTCCTGCAACGGATGGTCGACAGGAGCAAGCTTTCGCTCGACAGCAAGGGGGTGCAACTCCTGCCCTGGGCGCGGGCCTATCAGATGGCATTGCATCAGCCCAACACCGTCATCTTCAGCATTGTACGTCTGCCGGAACGAGAGGCTCTCTTTCATTGGGTTGGCCCCATAGCGCCTCGCACTCTCTGGTTTTATCGCCTGGCGAAACGGGAAGAGGTGACGGCCAGCCATCTCTCTGAGCTGACGCCCTGGCGGATTGCGGTGGTGCGTAATTCCGCAGCGGCACGGGAGCTTGCCGAGATGGGGCTCAACCTGGTGCTGGTGCACGATGAGGATGACAAGTTTCGCATGATGCTGCGCAGGCGAGCGGACATAGCACCTGCCCTGCAGATGGGTGCGGCTTATCACATAGAGTCGCTGGGCCACAGCTATTCGGATTTTGTCCCCCTGTTTCAATATCAGGACACCAAGCAGTTCTACTTTGCCTTCAGCCTGGAGACGGACGAGGCCATCATCAAGGCACTGCAAGGGATCCTGGACAGCATGCGCGCGGATGGGACTTACGATGAGATCACCCAGAAATGGGAGCGTCGCTTCTGGATCCGGCCAGCGAGCGAATGAGCGTCTGCGCGGCGGCTCATGTCACTGAGGTGGCAAGGGTGGCTGTGATGGTTCGCCGCGTCTGGCCAAACAGCTCACCGGGGCCAAGCAGCTTATCCTGATGTCTTTAGGACTATTTGCGGGTTACTATGAGTCCTTCAAGGTCGGCACCATAATGCCAGATGGCCGCACTCGGGACAGGACACCTGACAATGACATCACTCAAGCCGCCAGGGCTCAAGCCTGGCGACACTATAGGTTTTTTCTCCCCCTCCAGCGCGGCCACTGCCTGGGCGCCAAACCGCTTTGCCCGTGCAAAGCGGTTTATGGAAGCGCAGGGCTTCAGGCTCAAGGCGGGCAGCCTCACCGGCCAGCAGGATCACTGGCGATCCGGCACCATAGCCGCGCGGGCTGCCGAGCTCAATGAACTTATTCGCGATCCGCATGTGCGTTGCATCATGTCGGTGATTGGCGGCAGCAACTCAAACTCCCTGTTGCCGTATCTCGATTACGAGGCGCTCAAACGGGATCCCAAGATCATCATCGGCTACTCGGATGTGACGGCCCTGCTGCTCGGCATTTATGCCCAAACCGGCCTCGTCACCTTTTATGGCCCGGCGCTGGTGGCCTCGTTCGGTGAATGGCCCCCGCTGGTGGATGAGACCCTGGCCGGGTTTAGCCAGGTCTGCCTGGCGGGTGGGGGCGCCGTGCCTCATACCTTGCCGACCCCTGCTTATTGGACCGACGAGCGGCTCGATTGGGAAAATCAGACTCGGGCCAAGCAGTGTCAGCCCAACCGGTTGATCTCGGTGGGGACAGGTCGGGTGCGGGGACGGCTGCTGGGTGGCAACCTCAATACCTTGACGGGGATCTGGGGCTCTCCTTACATGCCGGCCATAGCGCACGGAGATATTCTGCTGCTGGAAGACAGCCTCTTGACAGCTGATACGGTGGAGCGCTCCTTCGCCCATCTCAAGCTGTGCGGTGTGTTTGACCGCATCGGCGCCCTGGTTCTCGGCAAGCACGAGCTGTTCGATCATCAGGGCAGTGGCAAGCGGCCGCTCGATATTCTGCTGGAGGTGGTGGGGACGCCGCGTTTCCCCATATTGGCGGAGTTTGACTGTGCCCACACTCATCCCATGCTGACTCTGCCTCTTGGCATCGAGGCTGAGCTGGATCTCGATGCCCGTACCCTTACCTTGTGCGAACCCTGGCTTGGCGAGTGAGTGATCCCGTCAACCGTATTATGCAAAGAGGCCGCAACTGCGGCCTCTTTTATCTTGCCTGCAATGGCGATCATGGCAGGGCATTGGCCCTGAAGCTGGCCCGGATCTGGGGCACAAGGGGGGAGACGTCGAAGCCTTTCTCCTCCCCCAGCACAGGGTGGAGCAGGGGGAGATCCGGGATCGGGGTCAGATCCCCTGCCAGCAGATGGCGAGTGGCCTGGCCCATCTGGTAGAGCTGGCGCACAGGGGCGAATAGCCGTTCGAGAGAGAGGGCACCATCATCGCGGGTAAAAGCCATCATGGGGATCTGGTAGCTGGCATCGCGGGGCGGTTTGTCGCCGTGAATGCCCTTGCCTGCCGACATCAGAAAGGGTTGATGATCGCCAAAGGCCACCACCAGATAGCGTTTGCCAGAATTGTCCAGCCGTTTGAGCAGCCGCTCCAGGGAAGCCATGGCATCCACCACCCCCGTATAGTAGGTGTTGAGCAGCTGGCGGTCTGCCGCACTCTGATCCGGACAAGCCTTGTCGAGTTGCTGTGCCTGATAGCGATCCCCGTCGAAGGGGCCGTGGCCCTGCATGGTAACCGCGTAGGCAAAGAGCGGTGAGGCATCCTGCTCGCTGCGTCTGAGCAGATGGTCGATCAGCGCATCGTCCGAGATGTAAAGCCCCTTGTGCTCGAGACTGGTAAAGCGGGTATCAAACCAGCGCTCTTCATAGCCAAGGGCAGGCATCGCCTTGGCACGGCCCCAGAACTTCTCCACGTAAGGGTGGGCAAACAGGGTGTGATAGCCGCTTTGCTTTGCGCTTTGTGCAAGGCCGGGCACCTGCTCGGACAGGTAGTAATAGGGCACGACCCCCTGCTTGAGCAGGCCCACCGGCAGACCCGTGTTCATCTCGAACTCGGCCAGCACCGTCATGCCGCCTGTGGTGGGGGAGTGGATGGTCTTTTGCCACTGTTGCACGCTGGCGGGCAGGCTCAATGTGGGAGGTGGGGCGCAGATCCTGCCCTGCCAGCCGAGCCAGAGCGACTCGTATTGCAGCACTATTACCAGATCGAAGCGGGGGGGCTGTCCCTGGCTCACATGGCTGATCTGTGGAGTGAACTCATTGATCTGCAAGGGATAGCGAAACACACTACCGCTTTGCAGCATCTCGTCCACCAGATTGAACAGATAGAGGCCGGGGCCGGAGCGGATGAGATCCCTGTGATAATTGACCGCTCTGTCCACGTAGCGAATGTTGGTCCCCAGCAGCTTGTTGCCGGTCTGGGTCGCGAACACACACAGGGCAAAAAAGGCGGCGGTGGCGGTGGTCGTGCGAAACAGGCCGCGCAAGACCCAGCGTGACAGGGCGAAACGCCAGCAGACAAACAGCAGCGCAGCGACGCCGAGTACAGGCAATACTGGATGCTGATCCAGCAGGATGCGCAGCAGTGCCAGCAGATTGCCAAGGTCGTCCCCCCCCAGCGGCACCCCGTAGATGGCGATCTTCATGAAGTTGGCAAGCAGGCCAATGCCGGAAAGCGCCGTGAACACCAGTCCCATATAGAGATTGAAGCCCGCCAGGGCACAGAGGCTCCAGCCCAGTACCATGCTGCCCCAGGCGAGATAGTAGTGCTCGGGCCTGAAGCCGGACCAGAGCAGAAACTCCCCCAGTTTGAATACCACAAAGCCGTGCAGCAGCACGAAGGTGAGGTTGCCGAGCAGCAGGCTGCCGATGATCCGCCAGCGCAAACTGCGCCTGAGCTTGGGCAGCAGGGCCTTGAGCACGGCGGCGCTCAGTGCCAGTACCAGTACCAGGCTGGTGAAGAGGTAGGTGAGGTTGAAACCCTGCTCCGGCAGAGTCTGCAGGATCTGGCTGAATTCAGCGCTCTCGGGTCGATCTGCCAGCAGCAGGCCGATCCGCAGCTGATAGCGACTGGCGAGGGCATCGTCCGGTGCCCGCAAGGTGCTGTTGAGATCCAGGGTGCAGCGCCCTTTATTGCATCGCTGGCGTTTTTCTACCGCCTGGCTCAGCTGATCTATGCGCTCCCCTTTGTCGTTGAGCAGCTCCACCCGCACCTTGTCCCCCGCTTGCAGCGGTTTGAGCAGCTGCCACTGGCTGCGTACCACCAGATAGAGGCCACGGTTGTCACTCTTGTAGAGCAGAGAGTGACGAGTGAGCGTCGCTATGGGTTGGTCGGCAGGTCCCAGCACCAGCGGCCGGGCCTGGCCGAGCCAGCTGCCGGGATTGATCTGCGGCAGTATCAGGGTCAGCAGCAGCAGCGCAGCCAGCAAGCCAAGCAGCAGGGAAGGCAGGCTGGGGATCCTGGCTGACCGGCGTGCTGAGGAGGGGACTTTCATATGAGCTCATCCTTTGAGCGAGTAACGACGAATGGCTGCTGCATTTAATGTGACCCGATGGTGAGGGGCTTGTTCCTTGTTGTCAATTTAATGACCAAACAATGAATATTTCGTGACCATGAAGCCATGCAAACTGTGATCCGGATCGGGCCGTCACACTCATTCTGTGATGAAAGCGTCATCATGACGCTTTGCTGCTGGTCTGTACCTGCCTTGCTGCTTAGTCTCTCAATAATGGATGGAGGTACATGTATGAATCCCAAGGTAGCGGCACGTCAGGCAAGATTGCTCCGCATGCTGGAGAGCAAGGAGGAGATCCGGATCGGGCGCGAGCAAGATTGCCCCTTGCCACTGGCACAGCTGGTGAGACTCAGAGAGGATCATCCCGCCGTGCTCAAGGTCTATCGTCACGGGCTCACCGCCGAGGTGTTTCATCTCAAGGTGGAGGGGCATCACTGGTGCCTGAAACGGCGAAGGCATGACTCCCTGGTGGCCAATATCGACGGCAAGACCGCCTTCCTGACCGAGCTGGAGCGGCGCCGCGAGATAGAGGCGCTGCGTGAGCTGCATCCCACCATTCTCTCTCACGTTGTCTGTACCTGCTTTGGCTCGGCCAGGGCAGGGGTGCTCGTTTCTCCCTGGTTGCGAGGGGTGCCGGTACACGACCTCAATGAGCGCAATCTGGCCCAGATGCTGGCGGTGCAGGCCGAGCTCGCCCATTGGGGCTGGTTTGACTGGGATCCGAGCCCGGGCAACCTGCTCGATGATGGCCAGCAGATCGCCGTGTTCGATTTTGGCTACATGTGGCCGTTCGATCCCCGCCATGAATTCAACTCAAACGGCCTCTCCGATCCCCAGTTTCATGTGCCGGAACGACTGGAGACCCGCACCCTCTCGGGTCTCTGGCTCGACGATCCGGATCCGTTGCCGCAGTTTCGCTACTGGCGTGGCCTCTGTCTGAGCTGGGTGCAGCGCGAATTGCAATATCTGACCCGGGAGGGGGCTAGCTCGGCAGTACTGGCTCGATTGCAAGGGTTGCAGGGGGAGTGGCGCTCGGCACTGGCAAGCGATGACGTGCTGGCCGCCAACTGGTGGCGGGACATGTATCGCAGCCATCGGCTCGATATCATGGATGACCTCAGCGGCAAGAGCTGCGGCCCGCTCACTTTGCGCCGGCTCGACTGGCTTGAGAAGGCGGTGGCCGACCATTTCGCCGAGCTGGCGGATAATCTGGGGCCTGACGAGGCTGGCTATAGCCAGGCAGCATTGCTGGCCAGACTCGCGGGTCTGCGTGAGGAGATCCGCACCTGCCTGTTGCCGGTGCCGACTCTGGTAGGGTAGGGGCTGGTATCTGCATCAATGACATGGGCATCAACGACAAGAGGGGCACCCTGAGTGCCCCTCTTTTATGCCGTGTCAAACCTTGGCTGGCTCAGTCGAGCAGCTCCTGGTGGAGGCGGTTGACGATGTGGCCCGCTTCTTCTTCCTTGACCAGGAAGCAGAGATTGTGGGCACTGGCGCCATAACAGATCATGCGGATGTTGTGCTCGCGAATGGCGTCAAAGACCTGACTGCCTACACCGGCCGCCTCGCTCATGCGGTTGCCGATGAGCGCCACCAGTGCCAGACCGGTTTCCACCTTCACCTTGCACAGCTGACCCAGCTCGGCCAGCACCTTGTCGCTGAGCACGGGCTCGCCGTTGCTCTGGCTGCCGGTGTGATCCAGGGTGAGCGACACGCTCACTTCCGAGGTGGTGATGAGATCCACCGAGATGCGGTGGCGGGCCAGGATGCCGAACACCTCGGCCAGGAAGCCGTAGGCGTGGAACATGTTGAGGCTGTGCAGTGTGACCAGCACTTGCTGGCGGCGCAATGCCACGGCGCGAAACAGCGGGTTGGTGCTGGTGCTGGCGCGGATCCAGGTGCCGCCGGCGGCGGGATCCTTGCTGGAGCCGACAAAGACAGGAATGTCCTGGCGCACCGCAGGTTGCAGGGTGGCCGGGTGCAGCACCTTGGCGCCAAAGGTAGCCATCTCAGCCGCTTCCACGAAGCTTATTTCAGGAATGGGGCGTGCGCGTGTCACCAGTCGCGGATCCGTGGTGTAGATGCCGGGCACATCGGTCCAGATCTCTATGCTGCCCGCATCCAGCGCTTCGGCGAGCAGGGCGGCGCTGTAATCGGAGCCGCCGCGACCAAGCGTGGTGGTGCGGCCATCGGCATCCGAGCCGATGAAGCCCTGAGTGATGATGAGGCTGTCGCCGAGCAGGGGCCCCAGCGCCTGTTGGCAGAGGCCGCGAGTGGCACCGAGATCCACGGTCGCCTTGCCAAAGCGGCTGTCGGTGCGCATCAGCTGGCGCACATCCTGCCAGTGGGCCTTGATACCACGCTGGTGCAACAGCTCGGTGAAGAGGCGGGTAGACATCAGCTCGCCACAGGCGATGAGCCTGTCAGCCAGCTCTGCATCCGTATGCTGACTGGCCTGGCGGGCCATGGTGCGGATCTCGCCGAGGGTGGCATGGATCAGGGTACTCACGTCGGCGGGATCGCCCAGTGCCGTCAGTATGGCCTGCTGGATCTCGGCCAGTTTGGCCAGCTGTGCCTCCTGGCCTGCCTCGTCCAGATCGCCCTGGGCCAGTGCCACCAGCAGATTGGTGACGCCGGCGCTGGCGCTCAGTACCACCACCCGGGTTGCCGGATTGGCCAGTACCACATTGGCGCAGTTGTTCATGGCCGCGGCATTGGCGACACTGGTTCCGCCAAACTTGGCGACATTCATCGGGCTCATTGCTTACTCCTGTCTTAATATAAAAATCCGGTTCCATCGGGCAAAAAGAGAGGAGGAGGCTGAAAATGGCAGGAATGAGAGAAGCTATCCCGGCCAGAAGCACTCCACCCGCAGAGCCCATCCCGTACCCGCCCCTGATGGGGCGCGGTGGGGGATGACCACTACCGATGACAACCCGGGGGATTCAGCCCCCGCAGCCGACGTTGAGGTATCCAGTTGCCTCACCCGTCTCGGCGCTGCTCCCCCTGACCCAAGTTCATCGGACGCTGGTGTCCTCCCTTGGGCTGCCTGGGCAGCGCTCCTCTTCTGGCTCCACCGCAGGCGGTGGAGTGCAATTAGAAATACCCTGTGCTGGATTGCACTGTCAATCGAGATTGTGAAAAAGTTAACAATCGACGACAACTCGGCACAAGATCAACAAGTTACGAAATGGTTTTTGACAAAACCTTGGAGCGGCGCTGCCAGTTGTAGAGCCGTTGCCGTTCCACCGGCAGGTCTTCCACCTCCAGCGGATCGAAGCCCCGTTCCCGGAACCAGTGAATGGAGCGGGTAGTGAGCACGAACAGGCGACGAATGCCGAGCCGCTTGGCCCGCTCGGCCACCTTGGCCACCAGCTGATCCCCCCGATTGGAGTTGCGATACTCGGGGTGAATGGCGACGCAGGCCATCTCCGCCATCGCCTCTTCCATGAAGCAGTAGAGCGCCGCGCAGCCGATGATGAGGCCGTCGCGCTCTATGATGGTGAACTTGTCTATTTCCATCTCCAGCTGCTCGCGAGAGCGACGCACCAGAATGCCGTCCTCCTCCAGCGGGCGAATGAGATCCAGAATACCGCCAATGTCTTCGATGGTGGCGGCGCGGGCCTGCTCGGCGCTTTCCCGCACTATCTGGGTACCGAGGCCGTCGCGACTGAACAGCTCCTGCAACATGGCGCCGTCATCCTGATAGCTCACCAGATGGGAGCGGGGCACGCCGCCCCGGCAGGAGGCAATTGCCGCACGCAGGTAACGGGCTGTGCCTGACATCTCTTCCCCCGCCTGCTCCAGCTCCACCAGCAGCTCCTCGGCCTGCTCGGGGAAGAGTTCCGAGATGGCTTCGCCGTGTCTGTCCATGACGCCCTGGGTGCTGCTGAAACAGATAAGCTTGTCGGCTTTGAGATCCACTGCCACCCGGCGGGCGACCTCTTCCGAGCTCAGGTTGAAGCTCTCGCCGGTGACCGAGCAGCCGATGGGGGAGATCAGCACCAGACCCTTCTGATCCAGCTGGCGGGTGATCCCCTCCACGTCGATGCGGCGTACCCGACCGCTGTGGCAAAAGTCGATGCCATCATCCACCCCCAGTGGCTGGGCGGTGACGAAGTTGCCACTCACCACGCTGATGCGGGCCTCCTGCATGGGGGTGTTGGCCAGCCCCATGGAGAGCTGGGCCGTGATGTCGTACTGCAGTCCGCCACACACTTGTTTGATGATGGCGAAGCTCTCGTCATCGGTGACCCGGATCCGCCTGTGGTACTGGGCTTCGATGCCCGCGCGAGCCAGTGCCTCGTCGTTTTGCGGACGTGAACCGAACACCAGCACCAAACGAATTCCCAGTGTCTGCAGCAGGGCGATATCGCTGACGATATTGGCAAAATTGGGGTGGCAGATGGCTTCCCCTCCCATCATCAGCACAAAGGTGGCGCCTCTGTGCACATTGACATAGGGGGTAGACTGCCGAAAGGCATAGACCAGGCTGGGTTCGCGTTCACGCACTTGAGGCTTCTTCCATAAAAAAACAGCAATGGGCTCAATATATGAAAATAAATTCACAAATAAAGACTAAATATTGATTTTGCCATTTTATGCCACCATTTTGTCCGCTTGATGACGCTGAAGAAAAACGAGAGACGAGAAGGCGGTGAAAAATACAGCAACACCAGTCTGGCTGTGGCCTTGGTTGATCCCGGCTCATAACCTGTTATCTTCGAGACTCCTTTTCGTCAGCTGTGCGATGACACAGGTTTTTATACAAGGACAGGGTTCATGGAACAGATTATTTCACCGGCAGATGCACTGCCGGGACGCCGCGATGCGATGGTGATTGGCCAGCAACATGCCGTCAATGGTCACCCGACTCAGGGCCCCTGGCCTGAAGAGATGGCAGTAGCCTGGTTTGGCATGGGGTGTTTCTGGGGTGTTGAGCGTCTGTTCTGGCAGCAGCCCGGTGTTTACTCCACCGCCGCTGGCTATCAGGGTGGCGTCACCCAGAATCCCACCTACAAGGAGGTGTGCAGCGGTCTGACCGGTCACGCCGAAACGGTACAGGTGGTATTTGACCCCAGCGTCATCAGTTATGCCGCCCTGCTCAAGCTGTTCTGGGAGCAGCATGATCCGGCCCAGGGCATGCGCCAAGGTGGCGATGTCGGTACCCAGTACCGTTCGGTGATCTTCTATGGCGACGAGACCCAGCAGGTGATCGCCCAGCAGAGCCTGGCCGCCTATCAGCAGGCCATGATGGCCAGTGGCGACAGCCGTGCCATCACCACCCGCATCTTGCCGCTGGCGCCCTTCTATTACGCCGAGGATTACCATCAGCAATATCTGGAGAAAAATCCGGAAGGGTATTGCGGGCTGGGGGGGATCGGATTCTGTTTGCCGCCGAGCCTCAATCGCTAACAGATGGTGCCATGCTAGATCACCCCTGCTTTGATACCAAAAGAGGCCGCATTTGCGGCCTCTTTTACGCCTGATGTCGACTGACTGTCGGCGCAGTGAAAAAAATCGTAAAAAAATATGTCACGAACGGGAACTAAATAGAATTGGCCCTGCCGAACTAAGTAGCTTCCAAGGATGGCAGCCAAGACCAGACACATTTCTTGCCTCGACCTTCACTGAACGCCACTGAAAAGCTGGATAGATTGAAATGATAGCAAGCAGGGCTGCCCATTGAGGCGGCCCTTTTCATGTGTGCTGTGTGCGGAAAAATGCGGGCGTCTGGGTCGGCGCCACGGCGATCAGGTGTCTCGACGGATTAGCTGATGGCGCCGTCAAACAGATTCTTGATGAGGTCGATGAACTCTTCGAGGAAGGCTTGCTGGGCCGGGGTTGGGGCACGCAGCCAGACGGCGGAGAGCACCTCTTCCAGATCGGCGACCACGGCATCGGCTTCCTGCATGATCATGAAGCGCAATTTGGGATCGAGCTGCGGGTTCTGTTCGCAGATGGCCATCAGGTTGCTCGCCACCCGGCTGCTCACCAGATCTTCGATGGTCTGTTCACCACCGCTCTGCTGCTGGGCTTCAAACAGTCCCAGACTCTCCACCAGATACTCAATCAGGGCGATATAGCCTTCGCTTTCTACAACCATGGCGGCCTCAATCCTCAACAATACGAAAAAACTGTGCGTATTTTAGTGGCTGGTCCTAGCTTGGCAAGCGGCAGTGCAGACGATAGCGGATAAAACTGACTCCACCCCGCTCCACGCTTTCCAATCCGGTCAGCTCAAAGCCATAACGTAAAAATAGCCCATAGCTGAAGGCGCTGGCTTCCGTCGTCAGGGTCTCGATGCCGAGCCGACCGGCCTGGCTGAGGGCAGTGGCGAGCAAGAGGCCGCCCAGCCCCTGGCGTTGATGGTCGGCGCTCACATAAAGCAGGCTCAGGTGACCATCGTCGCTGAGGGTGACGAAGCCAAGCACGGCGCCGGCTTGCTCCAGCACCCAGCCGTGGTGTTCACGCAACTGGCTGACAAAGCCCGGATGATGGGCGCCGAGTGCCCACTGCACTACCTGCGCCTCGCGTAGTGCTCGGGGCCGCGTTGGCGCACCGACTGCTCGAACAGTGTGATGAGGGCGGGGATATGCGGCTCGCTCAGCGGGACTATTTTGGGCTGCTCCGGCATGGGGTGGCTCACAGTGTCGGCGCTTGCGGCCGTTTGGCCTTGGGCAGGCCGGCGACCACCCGCTCATAGGAGTGGCGCACCCAGCCTTGCCAAAGATCGCTGGCCAGGGTGTTGCTCAGGGTAACCGTGTTCCAGTGCTGCTTGTTCATGTGCCAGCCGGGTTTGACCTCGGGATGGATCTCCCGCAGCAGCAGGGCGAGGTCGGGCTCGCATTTGAGGTTGATGGTGAGCGGCTCTGCCTGCCAATCCACCAGCGCAAACATCTTGCCTGCGATGCGATAGACCAGGATCTCCGGGCCGAAGGGGGTGTCCTCCTGAGCGCCCGGCAGGGTCAGCAGAAAGGCTCTCAAACTCGTCAACTCCATGGTCACGCTCCTCGCCAGTTGCCATGCAAACGTATTTTTTAGGTGAAAATATCTGCTAAGATGCGCGCCTACTATACCCCAATGCCGTCGATGAGGGAGTCGCAAGATGCTGTATCACAAGACGTTCGAGCTTGGCCCCGACAGGGATTGGGTGGTATTCGTGCACGGCGCCGGTGGCAGTTCCTCCATCTGGTTCAAGCAGCTGCGCGCCTATCGCGAGCACTTCAACGTGCTGCTGCTGGACCTGCGTGGCCACGGTCAGTCCCACCAGTTGCAGCAGGTGGTCAAGGGTCACTACAGCTTCCGGGCCGTGACCGAAGACATAGTGCGCCTGCTCGATCACCTGCGTATTTCCTCCGCCCACTTCGTCGGCATCTCCCTTGGCACCATCCTCATTCGCCATCTGGCGGAGCTCTGCCCGGAGCGGGTCAAGAGCATGGTATTGGGCGGCGCCATACTGCGCCTCGACATCCGCTCCCGGGTATTGGTACAGCTCGGCCGCCTCGGCCAGCATATCCTGCCTTACATGTGGCTCTACCGGTTGTTCGCCTTCATCATAATGCCGCGCCAGCACCATCAGGAGTCGCGCAACCTCTTTGTGCGCGAGGCCCGCAAGCTCTGCCAGAAGGAGTTCAAACGCTGGTTCCGCCTCGCCACCGAGGTCAACCCCCTGATGCGCTACTTCAAGGAGCGCGCCCTGCCGATCCCGACCCTCTACGTGATGGGGGAGGAGGATCATATGTTCCTGGCACCGGTGCGCGAACAGGTGGCCCGCGATGCCAGCTCTTCTCTGGCGGTGATCGAACAGTGTGGTCATGTCTGCAATGTGGAGCAGCCGGAGCAGTTCAACCGCCGCACCCTGGCGTTTCTTAAATCCCTGGCCCGTGGCCGTAAATAAATCTTCGCCCAATCTCCTGCACAGGCAAAGCAGGGGATATAGTCAGCGCTTATCCAGTATCTTCGATGCTACTGGAATAGCCGTACCAGCGAGATGGGGCTAAGCCAGCACGCTGGCATTCCCTATCACAGCATTCTCTTTTTGGTCGGTCAGGTGGCGAAATCAAGAAAACCCCGGCAGAACAAGTTCTGTACATACAGTCGGGTTTATGGGATGAATAGATAGGTGGGGATATTTGAATGCGTACATCTATTTTTGTTATATTATCGTGGCTTAGGCAAGCAATCTGAATAATGCGCTATCACTGAAAATATTTCCTTTTGAATGGTTGGTATACCAGTAAGTATGCCCATTCCCTGAAAAGCGATAACGTTTAATCCATTGCTTATGCGAAATAACTGCTCGATGAGTTCTGGTGGTGCTTTATTTTTTGTCCAAAAAACAGCATGAATTCCTGAGTGAACAAATGAATTTAATGGCAACCAAGAGCTGTCTTTGAATTCATGAAATGAAATTAACAGGCTTTGAATTTGTGGTATTTTATCTAGTTCACAAAGCATACCATGGACTGAAGGAATGTTTTTACTTGCTTGTTGAGATTCTGCATTCAGAACAGCATCTAGTTTTTCGACTTGTAGATCAGTAGCACAATACAGAACCCAGACACTTCTTACTAGTGCTTCGTATTGAGAGCGTAGTGTTGTACCTATCCCCAGTATCAAACCTTGTGAGCATAGTAATCTAACCGCGTCGGAAAATTGCATCGAGCTAATCGCTAATGTTAAAGCAAGTTTGGTTCTTGCGTCAGCCTTATATATAGGGTGGTCTACAACCTCGCTCAGTCTCGCTAACATTTGATCAGTCTTGATAAAATCCATGGAAATAGCCTCATGAAAAAATTAATTTTTATTTATAGCTAAAGACCCAGAGTCATGAGCAAAAGGGATTTCTTTTTATAGTTTATCTGTACTATAGTTCACATTGATGTAATTATTCTCTAATGATTTACCACCATGCGACATTGATAGTTCGATTTCAGTGGTTAGGAATAACATGTCATTCAATACAATCGTTATTTTTTGGTTTTTTTATTTTCGTTATAGTCATCTAGTGCTGCTTGTAACCAACTTTTATGTTCCTGTATATTTGTTACTACCCATGCAATGAACTTTTCAGAATATCTAGCTCTATCAGTAAAGTTGTACATGTCTGAGTTCGGATTCTTTTTTATCTTATGCTTAAATACAATAGATTGAAACGAGTGTCTATTTATCTTGTGAGTTTTTTGTTTCATGTTTATCGCTAGTATTGCATCATCGGTAAAATACGGATGGGTATCATTGAGATCTTTCGCTTGAGTTATGATTATTGCCTTCTGTCCTTGCTCTCCTGTGCTTAATGTTAGGTCGGATTTATTAGGGTTTCGAACGAGAGCAAGTTTGTACTCGATATTAATGGAAAACTTATCGGAGTTTAATTCTCTATTAGTATGTTCAAAGGATTGAATAAATTTTGCAACCTCTGTTGCTGCTAGTACCCCATAGTTTTTCTGAATAACACTTATTTCAGGCGTAGGCCCGTCGATGACTAGGCTAAGCATTCCCACGCTTTGTCCTGCAAGAGGTGAGTTACCCATTTGGTTTTTATATCTTTCTTGATAATTAAAAACATTGGCTTGGAATAGGCGTGAAAGTTGTGGTTGCAACTCCGGAATAAGCAAGTGTGTTGCTTGATCTCGAAGTGAAATTAATGTATCAATGTTACGCTTTACTGGATCACTATTTTGAATTCTCAGTGAAAGTGCATCAGAGATTGAGATGCTTTTCCCATTTTTATAAAAAACCTTCTCTTCACCTAATGCATCTAGTATCTCAGCTTTTAAGAAAAGCTCCCATGAATTAACCATCAAAATGGTAAATGCTTCAACTCTATTACATAAGCTAGGCCTATTATAAACTTCTAATGCGAGGGTAAATGCGTCAAGGCTCCTTTTTATTAACTGTTGGTACATTCTTTCCTGTGGTGTTATTTCTTTTGATGAAGTACTTTGAGACATAAGTCTAATGAATTCATCATTTGAGATTTTTGTTAGACCTTTAGAAGTAAAGCTGTTATTTCCAGATTTAAAAATGAATTCTCCTTTTAATTTTTAATTTTTAATTTTTAATTTTTAATTTTTAATTTTTAATTTATATATTTAATTATACTCTTAGTATTGTATCCAGTTGCGGCTGCAGCTTGTACCACTGAAAAACACTCGTTGCTTTCTTCTTTTTCTCTGAAAAACTCGAGTAATAATATTCGTTTGTCTTCTCTGGTCATTTATATAGCCCATGCCAATTATTTATAGTGTTGAAAACTATCTTTGTGTTCATAGATATTAAATATTGTCATTAAAACTAGCTCTGTAATCTTTGGATAATGTAATCTTGTAACGCAACCCCTTGTAGTTTTTGCTTACATCCATTGACTCTCACCCAAGTATGGCCAGATGAGTTAAAATGTAAGCCAGATAAGTTTGATTTAGGGACACGAACCTCAAGAACATAACTACCATTTGTTCCAATCACATCATGGAATATTACATTTATTCTTGTGGGATCAATTGATGGTTCAATAGTGTTTATTTTCAGATTGATGGACTTTCTTACCTCATCCTTTAATTGGCTATCTAATCTTAAGCTTTTTACTATACCATCATCTTGAATGTCCCAAAATATACTTCCGCCTGAACTGTTGAGGAATGCAAGTATATATTTATCGACAATGTTTTGGATCGATTTAGTTGGGTTTTGGCCTTTTACCTCTTTAAACTCATTATGTAAATCTTCTTCTAAGATACATTTCTCACCTTCACTAAATCTATACGCTTTTAGTGAGGCTGGATTTTCAAATTCATCAGGTAGTGATTCAAAGAACACTCTAAGATTTTTGATAGTACGTGATGCCATCTGCACTGATTTAGACATTTTATTTATTGAACCATATTCACGGATCAAAGAATTAAGTTCGCTTAGAGCTCTTGACTTGCCAACAAGTTGCCCCCAAGTTTCTATCAATCTATTGCGCTGAGGGCCACTTTGCATTCCTCCAGGATAATATTTCACGTTTACCACTTCAAATGTAGTTTGGAGGCTCCAATTTTTATAAATTAACAAGTTTACACCTCAATATGTAAAATGTAATAAGGGAAAATAAGTCAGCTATATTGGATGCTTGGCATATATCCATATGTTTATACCAATTATTGAATACCATCATGTGTATAAACGAGAGTCATTGATGTGTATCTAGACACACGTGATGGCAGTATAAAGAGATAGCTACCGCACTGGGTTACAGCTCCCCGAGTGCTGTTATTAACCGAATATAAGAGAGACAGACCATCGCCACTCCTTGGCTACCTTTGAGGCACTGAGGGCCGGATGAGTAGCCTATCAAACGCTGACCTCTCCTGTTGAGTAAAAACACAGCCAACCCGTGGGTTTTGAATGAAATCTTGATGGCGGTCAGATTTTGATGTGGAAAGGTCGAGAGAAATGGGGGTGGGGAGGCGGCTTTTCCTCTTGTTGTTACACCGCCCGGTTAAGCAAGCGCGGTGATATCCCTTGCTTATCAATGCCTGTCACCGCGATTGACAGATCTTGGGTCGACCGGCGAACCCGCCTTCCCGTCAATTCAGCGCCCCTCTTTTTTAAAACCCAGCAGCCAAGGCACTATGGTCAGAATAAACAGCGCTATCAGGGTGGCAAGCACCGCAGTGGATTCTCGGCCCATGCCAGCGGCAATGCCGATGGCTGCCGTGACCCAGATACCGGCTGCCGTTGTCAACCCCTGGGTTTCTGTCTGTCGGGTGCCCAGAATGATGGTGCCGGCCCCCAGAAATCCCACACCGGCAGTCAGACCCTGCAACACCCGGGTCAGATCAGCGGTTGATGCCCCTGCTTGCTGGGGGATCAGAACGAAAAGGGCGGCACCAATACTGACCAGCATATGGGTGCGGATCCCGGCGCTTTTCCCTTTTTGTTCGCGCTCGTAGCCTAATAGACCACCCAATAAGCCGGCTACCAGCAGACGTAATACAATCTGCGTCATCTGCTGGATATCTTGAATATCCGCAAATTCAGACAAGACAGTTTTCCATATTTCTTGCCACATAAATTCCATCCTTGTACTTGCAACTTACCGACTGAACATAATGAGACGTTCATTATTTCGCCATCAGGGACGAGCGCATGAGCTCTTCTTGGGCTGAGAGGCATGCAGGTTGAAAGCGTATCAAATGGCGATTGACTCTGTTGAACAAAACCTTATCCAACCTGTGGAATTTGAATGCAATTTTGATGGCAGTCTGGCTTCTGCCTGTGCTGGTGTGGGGATAGCTGAGTAGGGAAGTGTCTATAGGGAGAAGGTCTGATGCAGTGGTTGGCCTTGTTGCTGTGTGGCTCTTCGCTTGTTGCCAAGCGTGTTGGGTTGGCAGACGGGGTGAGCGAATGGCGCACAAGATTTCTTTCAGTTACCGGCCTTCCTGTTGCGATATGGGTTGTGCTGTCTGCGTCTTGTTACCCAAGTCCTTGTAACAGCTGGTTACAGATCTCCATTCGACTGGCGAACCCTCCCTCCAGTAAATTCAGCGGCGATTGAATGCACCTCACATAACAAAGCAATTGCAAGGAACAAGCGTCAATGAGAATGCACCACAAAGCCATGCTGGCCATCGCCTGCACCGCCGCCCTGTCCGCCTGTGACAGCGAGAAAGCCGCCAACAGTATTGCCAAGCGCGCGCCGCTGCCACTGCCTGATGCGGGTCTTTACGAAGCCAGCCTGTTGAGCCGCGATAATGACAAGGCGTCGTTCAAGATGATCAAGGGGCTGGAAGGGATGGCACTCATCTATCCCAAGGCGGATCGCGAGCAGCATTGGGGTGTCTGGGTCGACAAGGATGCGGGCAAGGTGGCGACCAACAGCGAGTGGATCGGCAAGGCGGCTCAGAAAGAGAACAAGGATGGGATATACCCCGTCTTGCTGGAGCGTACCTCCGAGCGTGGCAACAAGGTCGATAGCCAGAGCAATGACCACAACCTCATCAGCTTCCGTGATCAGACAGTGATTGACGTGAATGGCAAAGAGGTCAAGCGCTGGACCTTTGACTTTACCCGTACCGGCACCCAGTTCCGCGAGCCGGATCAGAGCACGACCCTCTACCCATCCTGGAGCGGCCACGTCGCCGTCAGCAAGCTGGCCACCCGGGCGATCAGCAGCGACAGCTGGTCAGTTGCAGACGATGAGGGCTTCGCCGACGCCATGGTGGGCCAGATCAAGAGCACCAACAACAGCGGCTCCCTGACGGTGGAGATGGAATTCCCCAGCGCCGGTTGCACCCTGACCGGCAAGGGCAAGGCCGATCAGCACAATGGCCTGAGCAAGCTGACCGTGAGCGGCTTTGGCAAGTGCCGCTTCAAGGCCTCGAGCGATTTCACGCCGATTGAGAATAAATGGGTGCTGAGCCTGGCCAACGCCAGGGACGGGGCTTTGGCCTATGCCGCCGCGTTCACCATCCCCAATACCAAGCAGACTGCCTTGGTGGTTGGTTTCCCCGAGCAAAACGGTCTGGTGCTGATGGCGGACAAACAGCCCTGAGCCACTGTTGAAGCCGCCTTGGCTGACGCATAGCGCAGCCGAGGTGATGACCGACCGAAGTGTTTTATGTTCCACCCCGTGTTTACCCCGGCCATGCCGGGGTCTTTTTGCTGGAATGAAAGCCTGCGTCGGTGAGGACCGGGGTTGTTATGTGCAACCGTATGGGGGGATTGGGTGTGAGCATTCGCAGCCATTGCGCTCAATACCCCGTCATCTCCAGATACCCCAGCCCCTTTGCATCCCCTGATACCGTCACTGCCCCCTCCCAATAGTCAAAGCGGCCTGTCATAGCCTGATTGGGCTGGCGGGCACGAATGGTGAGGTTGAGATCCCCAGCGCTTAGCTGCCATTCGACGGGGTAGGGCTGCCCCTTGGGGCCGCGCCAGGTCTTGCCCGGGGTGAGGCGTATGCTGTCGGGGGAGAGCACCCGGCTGCTGCCGTCCTGTTCAATCAGGATGCCGTAGCGGTTCTCCGGTTCGGGACGACCTTCCTTGGTGCGCAGGCGAAACAGCATCAGCTCGCGGCCATCGCTTAATTGCAGCGAGAACCAGTCCCAGCCTGACTGCCAGTCGGCCAGTACCGAGCTGCTCCACTCATGATCAAACCAGCCCTGACCCGTGACCTGGCGCGCCTCGCCATCGAGGGTCAAAGTGCCGGTGAGCGTCAAGCGTGGGTAGGAGTAGTAAAACGAGGCGTTGCCCGGGCTCTTCTCGCTGTAACCCTGCTTGCCCTGCAAGACCACCGGCTTGGCGGCATCGACCTTGAGGTTCAGCTCGCCAATCTTGCTCTGCACTTTGAGGGTGGCGGGAAAGAATGCTTTCCCCTGTGAGGCAAGCACCCATTCCCTGAGCCAGTACTCGCCGCCGCTGGCACCCGCGAGTCCGGGGCCCTGACGGCTGGTGCGCTCATCCTGTTGGTGGCTGCCTTTGCCGAGGTCAGTGATGGCAAACTGGGCCAGCCAGAGCTGGGGAGTGAGCCAGGCGTTGTCCGTTTTTATCTGCTGCTCAATACCCTGGCGAAACAGGGTCCACTGCATGCCATATTCGCGCCCCTGCTCATCCTTGAGGTTGCCGGTGAGATACCACCACTCGGAGCGGTAGTCGGGGTGGGCAGCGTGATCGGCGGGCAGCGTGATGGGCTGGCCCGGCAGGGCCTTTTTGAACTGATCGCTGCGGCCACCGAGGATGGTGCCCAGATCGTTGGCCCAGGCCGCCCCGCCATACAGGGTGCAAGTGAGCAGCAGTAGCCAGACATTGCGTTTTTTCATACCACTTTCCTTGCGGCAAACCAGGATGCGAGCGCCGCGCACACAGGGGCCAGCAACAGGGCCGTGACGGCATGCAAGGGGGCGGCCTCGAAGGCGAGACGCCAGCCAAAGGCGCGGGGGTTGACCACCTCGATCAGCACCCAGGCCAGCCCATAACCCACTGGCAGCGCCAGCAGCGCGGTGAGCAGCCCCAGGCCCGCACCTTGCCACACCAGCAGGCGGCGACAATGACGCGGGCTCAATCCCAGACTCTGCAAGGTCTGCAACTCGCTGCGCCTTGCCAGCCCCAGCACCATGAAGGCCGAGCCTATGCCGACGAAGGCGATGCCCAGGATCAGCAGTTTAAGCAACTCGGTCACCACAAAGGTCTGATCGAACACCTTGAGGGCGGCGGCGTGAATGGCAGGGGCCGCCAGCAGGTTGACCCTTTCGCCAAAACGGGTGCGCAGGCTGTCGGCCAGTTGCTCCGGCGTTTTGCTAAAGAGGGCGAGGGATTGCACTGGGCCATCTTCAAAGGCGTGCAGAACTTGCCCCTTGTCGCTGCCGTAATCCTGATAGACGCCGGTAACGGTGAGCTGCCTTAGGCCCTGTTCGCTGGTGATGCTGAGCGTCTGGCCCACTCTGACTCCGAGTCGCACCGTCAGGGGTTCGCTTGCCAGCACCTCGTCTGGGGTCGCGGGCCAGCGACCGGCCAGCAGGGGATAGGCCGCTTTGAGGGGCGGGATAAAGTCCATTTGTGCCCACTCGATGGGCTGCCCCTGCCAGCGGGCGGACTGCACAGAACGCCGCGAGGCTTGCTCTACGGCGGGGTTGGCGAGAATGGCATCCAGGGTGACCTTGTTCAGTATGCCCCTGCCGCCCGCCGCGCCCTTGGGGGCGGTGACATAGAGATCGGCGGCCAGACGCTGGTCCAGCCAGATCTCCACGCTCGAGCGAAAGCTCGACACCATGACGCCTATGCCGATGGCTGCGGCGATGGCCAGTTGCAGTGCCATGACGGCGATGGCGGTGCGATCCAGATGATATTGGGTCTCGGCTACCGCCAGTTGGGCGGTCAGGTTGCTGCGCCCGTGCTGGCGACCCATGCGCAGGCGCAACTGACCCAGCACCCAGCGCAGGGCATCCGGCAGCCAGAGCGCCATGGCGAGCCAGCGCCGACGCCACGGATGGGTGGCGGGGCGGCTGCTGCCCTCACGAAGCTCAAGGGGGGACTGGCGCAGCAGTTGCCACCAGCCGGGCAGGTTGGCGGCAAGTGTCCCGCCAAGGCCAATCAGCAGTGCCTTGAACAGGCTGATGGGGGAGAGGCGCAGCAGGTCGATGGGATTGGGGCCATAAAGGTCGGCCAGCGCCTGGGTCAGTTGTCCCATGAGGGTGAGGGCCAGGAGGCTGCCGAGCACCAGTCCGAGCAGGGTGCCCAGAGTGGCGAGAAGGAGCAGCTCCAGTACCAGCCAGTGCAGGACCCGGCGAGGCGGCAGCCCCAGAATGATCAGCTGGGCCAGCTGGGGGCGACGCACGCTCTGCACAAAGCGCTGGGCATTGAACACCAGAAACAGTCCCACCGCCATGGCGAGCAGAGAGAGGGCGGTGAGGTTGAGCGCCAGCGCATCGCCGAGCTGGTTGGCATCGAGCGCCGGGCTGATGGGCTCGAGCCAGAGCGGCTGATGGGGGAGATAGGCTTGCAGGGTCGCTTGCAGTGTGCGGGCCTCGGCGTTACTTAGCTTGAACACGATGCGATCCAGCCTTCCTGCCTTGCCCAGCATGTGTTGGGCCAGACCTATGTCGGTCACCAGCAGCCGTTCCATGGGCACGGCGCCGGGCTCGAAGGTGCCGGCGAGCGTCAGGATCAGCGGGCGATCACCCTCGCCACCGCCGCTCAGCACAAAGGTGCGGGACTGGCCCTGCATCCAGCCTAGCCGTTTGGCCTCCGGCGTCGCCAGCCAGACGCTGTCTGCCTGGTTCAGGGAAAAAGAGGGGGCTTCTTTACTCGCGCTGGCAAACAGCTGGCTCAGGGGGCCGGGGTTGAAGAGATCCATCCCCAGCAACTGGACGCTGCGACCCTGCTCATCTTTGAGCCAGGCGTGCAGCTGTGGCATGGCATTGAGGCTTGGTTGGCTGCGCACCAGTTTGACGTAAAGCTGCTCATCCAGGCGACCGCTCGGGGCCAGTCGATAGTTGGCATCTCCCGCCAGCTGGGTGCGGGCTGCGACGAAGTTGGTGCTGGCGCTGTGGTTGAGCAGATCAATGGCCACCACCAGCGAGACCCCCAACATGAGCCCGGTCAGACTCATCAGCAGCAGCCAGGGATGCCAGCGATAGAGGCGCAGCAGCGCCTTCAGCGGCAGCATAAGGCGGCCTCGCGATCACGGCTGGCCTCACTCATGGTGCGCCCCCTTGAGCTCAATCAGCTGGCCCCCTTCGAGGCGAAGCACTCTGTCTGCCAGGGCGCCATAGGCGGGATTGTGGCTCACCAGCAACAGACCCGCGCCGGTTTCACGCACCGCTTCCATCATCAGTGCCATCACCTGCTCGGCGTTGTGCTCATCGAGGCTCCCCGTGGGTTCGTCGGCCAACAGCCAGCGGGGCTTGTGAATGAGGGCGCGGGCCAGTGCCACCCGCTGGCGCTGGCCGCCGGAAAGCTGCTCCGGCCAGGCGTGGCGCTTGTGGACGAGATCGAGCCTTTTCAGCAAATCGTCAATCTCTGTCTCATGGCGTGGCAGGCCGTTGATCGAAAGGGGCAGGCAGAGGTTCTTCTCCACTGTCAGGGTCGGCAGCAAGTTGAAATCCTGATAGACGATGCCAAAATGCCGGCCGCGCAGGCGGGCCCGTTCATCCGGGGATTGGGTGTCTAGCCGGGTTTCCCCCAGCCAGATCTCCCCCCTCATCCGGGGGGAGCAGGCCGGCTATCAGGTTGAGCAGGGTCGACTTGCCACAGCCGCTCTGCCCCAGCAGCAAGCTTGTCTCGCCAGCGGTCAGAGTGAGGTCCAGACTGTGGAACAGCGGCAGGCGTTCGCTGCCGTTATCAAAGCTCTTGCAGAGGTTGCGCAGGGTCAGCATGGGATAACCGCTTGATGGTCAATGGCTTTCATCATGTCATCTACGCTACCACGGCCGGGAATGATCAACACGCCTTGCGATTGATCAAGAGAGCCAGTTAGTGATCACCCCAGCAAAAGAGGTGAGGATCCTCGCTGGATCCCGCTTGGCAGAGGTGGTTAGAATAGGAGCTTCCATGGGTCACAGGATGAGCAAGGATGTTACACAAGCAAGTCAGTTTTATCATCGATAGCAAGGGCAACAAGCAGGCTGCCGTCGTCCCCATCGAGATTTATAACGAGCTGATGACCCTTCAAAAGGCGCTCTCCGACAACAAGCCCGGGGAGCGCGAGCTATACCACTTCAACGGCAAGGGGGCCGAAGCTCACGGTTATCCTGTGGGCAAGCGGCAAAATCCCGGCTTCATGGTGCTGGCGGGATCCACTGCCAATGGCGAGGATGCAGCCTCCCTGCGCGAAGCCGTGATCGAACTGCGCCAGGAGCTGCTGGGCAAGGGGATCCTCACCCCGCGCAGTGAAGGGGGGTTTGTGTTCACCGCCGACCAGCTGTTCAACAGCCCGAGCCTGGCCGCCAGTCTGGTGGCGGGCAACAACCGCAGTGGCCTGGATGCCTGGCAAAACAGCGCTGGCTACACCCTCAAGCTGTCGGGCTTTGGCAAGAAATAAGGGTTTGGGTCCGGCCGCACATTAATTGATAATTCATTGACCTGGATGAACTTTTGTTTTCATCCAGGTGCTAGCATCACAGCCAGATGGTTCCAAAAGGAAGAGGCCCATGTCTGTGCTCACCCGCTTTGCCGTATTGCTGTCCCTGTTCATCTCTCCTGCCCAGGCCAGTAGCGGCCCCATTCCGTTAACCCTGTCCACTATCGGCCTGTTTTGCGTGGGCCTGTTCGTATTGGCCTATGCGCTGGTGATGGCCGAAGAGTATCTGCAACTGCGCAAGTCAAAACCCGTGCTGGTGGCCGCCGGCGTGATCTGGATCCTGATCGGGATTGCCTACGCGCAAAATGGCATGAGCCCGGCCGCAGAGCAGGCATTTCGCCACACCCTGCTCGAATATGCCGAGCTGATGCTGTTTCTGCTGGTGGCGATGACCTACATCAACGCCATGGAAGACAGAAATCTGTTCGATGCGCTCAGGGCCTGGCTTATCCGGTCCGGCTTTCAGTTGCGAACCCTGTTCTGGCTGACGGGGGGGCTGGCATTTTGCATCTCGCCGGTGGCCGACAACCTCACCACTGCACTCTTGATGTGCGCCGTTGTGCTGAAAGTCGCCAACGGGGATCGACGCTTCATCAATCTTGCCTGCATCAATATCGTGATCGCGGCCAATGCCGGCGGTGCCTTCAGCCCCTTTGGCGACATCACCACCCTGATGGTGTGGCAGGCTGGCAAGGTGCAATTTGGCCAGTTTTTCGCCCTGTTCATTCCGTCCCTGCTCAATTTTCTGGTGCCAGCCCTGCTGATGAGTCTGATGGTGCCTCGTCATGTGCCCGATGCCGCCAGTGAGGATGTCGATTTGAAGCGGGGGGCCAGGCGCATAGTGCTGCTGTTTCTGCTGACCATCACCACGGCTGTGCTCTGCCACAGTTTTCTGCATCTGCCCCCTGTGCTCGGCATGATGCTGGGTCTGGGATACCTGCAATTTTTCGGCTTCTATCTGCGCAAGTCACTGCCGCACTCCCTGGCGCGCAAGCGGGCACTCTATGAGCGCACCGGGGATCACGAACGGCTGCGTCGTCTCGGCTCCATAGTGCCATTTGATGTCTTCAACAAGGTGGCCAAGGCGGAGTGGGACACACTGCTGTTCTTCTATGGCGTCGTGATGTGCGTGGGGGGCCTGGGGTTCATGGGCTATCTGGAGCTGGTGTCACACTTGCTGTATGACGGTGGCAACCCGACGATGGCGAACATCTTTATCGGTTTGCTCTCCTCCGTTATCGACAATATTCCTGTGATGTTTGCCGTGTTGTCGATGAACCCGGACATGGCGCTGGGTCAGTGGCTGCTGGTGACCCTGACAGCCGGTGTGGGGGGCAGCCTGCTCTCCATCGGCTCTGCGGCAGGGGTCGCTCTGATGGGGCAGGCGCACGGCATGTATACCTTCTTTAGCCATCTCAAGTGGTTACCGGCCATCCTGCTCGGCTATCTGGTGAGCATAGGTGCGCATCTCTGGCTCAACAGTGCCATGTTCTGATACACACGTGGCGTCTGACCCGACCGAGGCAAGAGTCGGTTGTCCCCAGCCGACTCTTGATACAAAAAAGCCCTGTCATGCAGACAGGGCTTTTTCAGGATCATAGCGAGGTGTAGATAATCAGGCCACAGCAGATCGCTTGCCGGTCAGCAGCCAGTAACTGATGGCCGAACCAAAGCCGCAGCCGGCGATGGCGATGGCCATGGGCAGCGGGGATTGCGGTGGGTCGAGGTTGACCAGGATGCCGACCACGGCGCCGATGCCAAAACGCAGGGTGCCGGCCAGCGCGGAGGCCGTGCCCGCCGATTGGGGAAAGTGCCCCATCAGTCCCGTCATGGCGTTGGCCCCCACCAGACTGATGTGACCGACAAACAGCACCACAGGGATGACGATGCCCCACAGGCCGCCGGCACAAGGCAGCATCAGCAGCCCGTATTGCAGCATGCGCTCGGCGCCCACCCCTTTCACCAACCGGCTGTTGACGAAGGTGACCAGCATCATCAGCAGGATATTGAGGCCGAACAACCAGCCGTAGTGCTCGGTCGGCACCTTGAAATATTCGATGTAGACATAAGGGGATGCGCTGATAAAGGCAAACATGCCGGAGCTCGACAGGGATCCGCACAGCACATAACCCATGGCACCGCGATGGGAGAGCACACTCCAGTAGTTCTTCAGGATCTGGCCCAGCTTGAGCGGTTGTCTGTGCTCAGGCTTCAAGGTCTCCTGAATTTTCCACTGCATCACCACGCAGACCAGCAGGCTGATCCCCACCAGCAGCCAGAAGATCACGCGCCAGTCGCTGTGGGCGCTGATGTAGCCGCCGATCACGGGGGCAACCAGCGGTGCCAGTGTCATCACCAGGATGACAAACGACATGGCGCGGGAAAATGCATCCTTTTCAAACAGATCTCGCAGCAGTGCATTGACCACCACCGAGCCCGCCGCCCCGATTGCAGCATCCGATAAGCCAGCAGCTCGGGCAGGGAGTCGGCCATGGCGCAGCCCACAGACGCGATGGCAAACATGGTGAGCCCCGCAAGGATGACCGGTTTGCGGCCATAGCTGTCTGCCAGCGGGCCGTAAAACAGCTGGCCGATGGCAAAGCCACCGAGGAAGGCACTGATGGTGAGCTGGGCCCCGTCTATGCTGGTGGCCAGATCCCGGGCGATGGCCGGAATAGCGGGCAGGTACATGTCGACCGCCAGCGGGGTCAGGCCCGCCAGAGCGCCAAGCAGGATAAACAGAAAGCGGGGAGATAGGGGTAAGGGTTGGGGCATGGGATGTCCGATCGTGAGCAAGTTCGCGTGAAATAAGGTAACAGGGGTGAGTCTATCAGTTTTGGCAGACTTGGGCAGGACTATGCCCAAGCCCTCCCCCCGTCACGCTATCACCCCTGTCCGGGTCACACTCTTTTTGGGATGTTGGCCCCCAGGCAGGCGAGCACCAGCCAGCAGAGCCAGCCGAACAGGGAGATCCCAATCCCCCACTGCTCTGGCCAGCGTGCCGCCAGCTTGAGAGTGAGGGTGTGCTGACCCGCCGGTATCCAGACCTGCAGCAGTCCTTGCCGGTTTGCACTGACAGCGAGTGCCAGCGAATCATCCAGTCTGGCCTGCCAGCCGGGGTAGTCATATTGGTGCAGTATGAGCTTGGTGGGCTGCTGCGCCTTCACGTCCAGCTCCAGCCATCTGGGTTGCCAGCGAATGATCTTCCACGCAGCCCCCGGCTGCTCTGTGGTGACGGGGGGTTGAAACTCCCCTTTCCAGGCGAGCAAGGTCGGAGTGAACTGCCCTCTGGGTACCTGATTGGGGCGATATTCCTGGGCACTGCGCTTGCTGTCGAATTCGCTCTCAATCATGTCCTTGCGCGGTGCCTGGGTGAGAGGGGAGTAAGCCACATAGGCAAGGCTGGAGACGAGCGTGACCAGCAGCAGGCCCCACCAGATCCACTGCCAGGGCCGGTCGACAGGGGTGCCCAGCGCCACTACGGCCACCGTTGCCAGGGCCAGGATCAGGTTGCACCGCCAGGGAAATTGCACCCGTTGCAACGGTGGCAGCAGATGCCAGATGGGCTCGCTCAGGGGCAGCATCATGAGAAAGGAGACTGACCCTATGATCCCCCACATCAATAATTCGGGATGACGTGGCTCACGGGTCGCCGCCCAGGCGACCAGCAGCAGCCCCATGGTCAGCATGCTTTGCCAGGCCAGGTGGCCGCGAAAGCGCCAGTCACCCCAGCCAGAGGGCAAACGGTCGAGAAAGTTGCGTCTGAAGTCGAACATGCCGCCCCGCATCAACTCCATGGAGATGGCGCCTTGATCCAGCAGGGCTGGCAGCAGCAGGGTCGCAGCCATGACCAGCCCCAGCACTTGGGCCGTTGCCACTAGCTGGATCGGAAACAGGATGCGGGATCGCCAGGCTTGCAGCAGGGCGCGCAGTGTGATCAGCCCCATCATCAGCAGCAGGCTGGGGAGGTGAGAAAACGCCAGCAATGCCAGCGCCAGAGTCAGCAAGGGGAGTCCCTTGCGACTGCGTTGGTTGGCAAGATCTTGTCCCAGCAAGATCAGGGGAGCCCAGACGAAAGCCCAGAATTCGGCCAGGGCAAAGCGGGCATAGAGATCCATGCCCAGATGATAAGGCAAGGCGAGATAGAGCAGGGTGGCGGCCAGGGCCCGCAAGGGGGAGGCAAAACTGCGCAGCCAGAGATAGGCAAAGAGGCCGGATAGCAGCAAGGCCAGACTGGCGCTCCAGAGCAAGGGCGTGATGGCGTGATGAAGGGGGGCCTGGGGGCCGGCAAACAGGGCGCTGGCATAGTAGGGCAAAGGGGGATAAAAGAAGAAGGTGGGGCTGCCAAAGCCGCCATTCATGGCCATCAACCAGCGTGGGTAGCTCTCCCCCTGCCACAGTTGCTGTGCAAAATAGTGGCCGGAAAGCAGATGATGAAACAGGTCATGCCCCTGGCTCCCCCCCTGTAACCAGAGTGGCAATAGCAAGGCTCCGCTGGCCAGTATCAGTGCCAGGGGGATGAGAAACCACTCTCTTGATCTCTTCATGGATAGACTCACTTGTCACGGATGCGCAGTGAGTGTAGCCGACCGGGGCGCCCTAGCCGCTAGTCAAATGGTCGCCAAAGTGCGTTGCACTGCTAACTAAGGGTAAAAGTAGGCGGGTATCCCGAGCCAGATACCTGGCTCAGCATGAAAGCGAGGTGAAAACCAGTACAGCTGGTTTGGTGTCGGCATGTCGCCAGTGGCGATGGGTCGTCGGCTGAGGCGACAGGCCCCCTGTGCCAGTGCGAGCCTTGCATCCCCCCGATACCAGCCATCGGTGACGGCCAGGGGAGTGGTCTCTCGCAGCAGTCGTACCCCCCACTGAGTCACCAGCGCAGGACACGCTTTCTCTGCCACCCTGGCCGCTTGCACCATGGCAGGTAACGCAGGTGGGGTCAGGGTAACGCAGAGCAGCAAGAGGGCAGCCAGCAGGGTTGTGAGCATGTCACCGCGCCTTGGCAACCAGCCAGCCAGCAGCACGATACCGAGCAGGGTGATGGGCGCCAGATGGCGGGGATTGTCGGGATTCTGGCCAAACAGTGTCCAGAGCAGCAGGACGAGCCAGTAGAGCGTCCAAAGCGGCGAGAGGGCGGTCGCTTGGCCTTTTGCTCTTGGCAGCACCAGCAAGGCTCCGACAGCCAGGGGCCAGAGCGGGGTGAGCTGATCGTTGAAGGTGCGCGCCCAGCTCAGCAGTCGATCGCCGTGGGCCGCCGCCGTGTTGCCCCACAGGGTAAAGTGGCCGTCGGTAAAGCGCCGTCCCTCGCTGAAATAGGTCCAGCCATCGGCCTGCCAGACAAAGAGCAGGCTGATAAGCCCCACCAGCGCGATGGGGAGCACAAACCTGACGCGCGTTCCCTTCTGCGCCATCCCGAGCCAAAGGGGCAGCAGGGCCAGCACAAAATAGGAGGGGCGCAGGGCCAGCAGCAGCCCGACCAGCAGGCCCGCCAGCGCCATCCTGCGCTGCTGCAAGGCCAAGAGAGCCCCGAGCCAGGCTGCCAGCGCGGGCCCGTCCGAGAGACCGGAGAGGGCGAGCGTCGGGGTGAGCGGGAGGGCCAGCACCAGCAGCCAGATGGGGGTGAGCAGGGCAGGGCGATGCCACAGCCTGACCGCCAACAGTGCCGCCAGTGGCGCCAGCAAGCTGGTGCCGAGCAGGCTTGCCCACTGCACAGCGCGGGCCGGGTCGTCGACCAACAGGTTGATCAGCCGCGCCAACCAGATAAAGGCGGGGTAGCCCGGAAAGTGGGGGGAGAACTCCAGTACGCTGAAACGTGTTACCCCGTGGGCGAAATTGAGGGCATCGTCGGAATCCAGGGCTATGGGAAAGGCAAAGAGCCAGCCCATCCAGACCCCTTGCAGCAGGATCAGTAACCAGAGTTGTCGACTGATCCTGCGGCGAGTGGCGAGGGCTCGGATTGGCAGCATGGGGATAGTTGTGGCGTTAGTCAGAGCGGCGCCAGCACGGCCATCAGCGCTTTTTCCGCTTCGGCAAAGGCGGTGGCATCGGCGGGCTTGGCGCCCACCCCGAATACCCCAGGGTTGCCGATGGCATCCAGCACCTTGGCCAGCGCCTGTTCGGCCGCCTTGCGATCCCCTTCACTGAGAGAGGGGAGGATCAGATCGAGGAAGCGCTTGCACTTGACCACCAGCACCTTGGCGGTCTGGTAGTCGCCAAGATTCTGGCTGGCCCCTTCGAGGCGGCGCTCAATCTCCGCTTTATAGGCGCGGTTGAGCAGGGCGGCGGTGGCGGCGGTATCTTTCCCCTTGATGGCGGTGGCCAGCGGCGCTTGCAGATCCACCTTGTGGTGCTCTTCCAGATAGGTCAGCTCGTCGGCAATCTCGCTCAAGGTGGTGCTGGCATCTTTGCCGTCAGTGGCGGCGCCGAGCAGCGCCTCACGGGCGTCGATCAGCGGCTCCTTGCCGGCGGCGGCGTAGGAGTAAGCCTGCGCCTGCCCGCTCAGGGTCAGCAGCAGGGTGAGGGCGAGTAAACCCGGGCGGATGGTCATCCTGTTCTCCTTACTTAATGCCAAGAGGTTGGCACTCAGGCCACGCTCTGGGTTTCAATGACGGTATTTTCGTTGCGATGGTTAAAGATGGCGTGGCGTCTGTCCACCCCGTCGATCACCATGTCGGCGGCCATCATCCCCATCTCCATGGCGGTGTCGGTGAAGATGTAGCGGAATGTCCCCTGACGGCCGGTCATGATGAGGTTACTGATCGGCATCAGCGCCTGAATGGCTGCGTCGCGGCGTGCCTGATAGCCTAGATCCATCAGCGGATAGGCGTACTCGCTGCGGGCTTCGAAGGTCTCACCGCCAAGCTTGGTGGTGTCCACGCCAAGGCTTGCCAGGTCGGCCGTGACCCGGCCGCGCAGATCGGCGAGCGGGGCCTGCCAGGTGGTATCCCCCGGATTGCAGGGGATCTCCAGCATCACCGAGGTCTGGCCTTCTGGCGCCATAAAGGGGCTGCGGCGGCGCGGCTCCTGCAAGCGGGTGGCCAGAATATGGGGGTCTGAGAGGTACTGCCAGGTGTTGTCCGACAGGTTCTCCTGTTTGAGCGGCATATTGACGAAGCGCAGGGATCGGTAGTGGAGATCGCACGGCAATCCCAGATGCTGGCAGGTGAGCGGCAGCGGCAGGGTGGAGATCACCTGATCAAACGCTTCGCTCTGCTCAACGTTATCTTGTGACCAATAAACCCGTTCAATGCGGCCATCAGCCTGCTCAAGGCGAGTGATGGTGGCGCCGGTTTTGAGCTCAACACCTTCGGCCACCAGCCGCTCGCCGAGGGTCGCGAAGATCTGGCCGAAGCCATATTTGGGGTAGCGGTATTTGCGGGCATAGGTGCGTACCGAGAGGTTGCCGTTGCGTCTTGGCAGCAGGCGGCGCGCCACGTCTTTAAGGTCAATCAGGCTGATGCGCTGACCGGCCCAGTCTGCGGAAAGTTTGTCCGGGTTGATGCCCCACAGCTTAGCCGTGTAGCCCTCGAAGAACTGGCGGTAGAGGGTGCGACCGAAGTGGCTCTGGATCCACTCGGCAAAGCTCGCCTTGGCAAAATCGTCCGGCTTCTTGGCAAAAGGCAACAGCAGCAAGTCTTTCACCGCACCCGCCATCAGCGGCAGCGGGGCTGTCTTGATCAAATTGGTGAGGTTCAAGGGGTAGTCATAGGTGCGCCCGCCAAAGCGGATCACGCTCTTGCGCTCGGCGTGGAGCAGGTCGTCACCCATCAGCTCGTCGATAAAGGCGAGCAGCTCGGGGTTCTTGGTGATAAAGCGGTGGCCGCCGTAGTCGAAGCGATACTCACCATCGCGCCCCTTGAAGGTCTGGGTGGCGCACATGCCGCCGACGACCGGCTCCTGCTCGAACAGGGTGACCGCAAAACCGGCGCGGCGTAGGCGCCAGGCGGCCATCAAACCGGCGGGACCAGCGCCCAGCACCGCAATTTTCTGCTTGTTGTTATCGCTCATGACCTATTCCGAAACTGCTTGTTCAAGAAGGAGACAGCGCCAAGGCGCGGCCCCCGAATAGTGTTGTTACCCTGTGGCCTTGTAACCACAGGGCGTGCGGGCTCAGCCCTTGCTGGGCGCGGCGCTCACTTGCGGGCGATAGCTGCGCTGCCAGAGGGTAACGAAGATCGCCAGATAGAGGGCCCAGGTCAGCAACTGCAAGCCAGCGGGTGAGGCATTGTAGCCAAACAGGGCGCGCAGGAAGGTACCAAATACCCCCTGATCGTCGAGAATGTGGCTGATGTTGAATACCGGCGTGGTCCAGAAGGTGATGATGTCTGCCGCTTGCAACATGTTGACGGCAGACGAGAGCAAGCCTGCGGCGATGATGATGATAAGCAGGCCGGTCCAGCGGAAGAAGGGGGCCAGCGCCACCTTGCGGGTGGAGCGCAGCAGCCCCCACACCAGCACGATGGAGACCAGCAGCCCCGCCAGCGCGCCCATCAGGCCGGATTGCAGATCGACCCCTTGCCCAGAGTAGAGCAGGGCGGAGAAGAAGAGCACGGTTTCAAATCCTTCGCGCATCACCGCCAGAAAGGCGAGCAGCACCAGCCCAAACAGGTTGCCGCCATCGATGGCGGCATCGATGCGCGCCGTCATGGCCCCCACCTGGGATTTGGCCTGTTTTTGCATCCAGATCGCCATATAGGTGAGCACCAAGGTGGCGAAGATGAGGATCCCCGCCATCAGCAGGTGGTTATAGCGCTCGCTCTCGAACTGGCTCACCACCACCTGGAACAGGAAGGCGACCACAAGGGAAGCGACAAGGCCAAGGCCCACTCCCAGATAGATGAACTTGTTGTAGCGGCTCGCCCCCAGCTTGGCGAGATAGGAGAGGCAGATGCCGACCAGCAGGAAGGCTTCCAGCCCCTCGCGCAGGGTAATGAGAAAACTTGCAAACATCAGGATTGAGGCTCCGTAGCGGGCGTGACGGGAAGAGGCTGCAGGGTAAGTTGCAACCGATTTAGCTGCACTATGGGTGGCTCCGGCAAGCTCGGCTCGGCGGCGCGCACCGCATCATTGACCCACTTGGGGTAGGTGCGGAAATTGAGTTTGATATCGGCCTTGAAGGGCCCTTGGGCATCTGCGGGCAGCGGCCAGGCTTCATCGCGCCAGTCATCGGCCGGAATGCGGGTATCTTCCAAGAGCTTGGCGTAACGCCAGAACTTGAGCCCCACCGGCTTGCCCTCGGCATCGCCAAACACTTTTCTGAACAGTCGCGCATCCTCAGGGACGGCACCATCCACTGGCTGGCCGCTGGCAAGCACCACCTTGCCGCTGGCGTCGGTGACGGTCAGCTCCAGCCAGAGTTCACGAAAATCGGCTACCCCGGTGGGCAGGGCATGGCCCGCGCCGGTATTGGCGACCCGTACCACCAGCTGCTGACTATCGGCAGCCTGTTCGATACGGGCGGAGAGGGTAGCGCTGGAGCGCAGCAGCGCCAGACTCTCCTGTTCAAGGTCTGGATTGCGCAGCCCCACCAGCTGGTGCTGGGCGCCGGTAAAGTTGTGGCGATAGAGCCGCGTTTTCATGGTGCCATTTTCGGTGGACTGGCCCGCCACCGGCGCGCCGCCATTGCCCGGCTCCGGGCTCATATGGCAGTCGATGCAGGTGCGCCGCTTGGCAGGATCCTCCGCGTTCGCGAAGCTGGATTTTTCCCACTCGTCCCAGGTGTTGACGATATTGGCGCCTGTGCCCGGGGCAAACTCGTTGTGGCACGACTTGCACAGGGCCGCATCGCGGTAGAAATCCTTCTGATAGGAGGCTTTGTGGGCCGCCGGACGGGCGTTGATCTGCCGCTCGGCCAGCCAGTGCTTGAGGCTCCCCCCCGGGGCATCCTCGAACACATAGCTCTCGCGGTCTTTCAAATTCACGGTAAAGGCGCTGTTGCCGCCCGCGTCTTCGACTTTGGTGATGCGATGGCAGAGCACGCAGCCGGTCCCTTCCTCCACCATGGGTTCGCCAGCCTTGTGGGCGGCAATCAGGGAGGCGCCGCCCTGCTCGAACATATGGGAGCCCTTGGGCAGATCCATCTGGCCGGTCATCACCTGCTGGGGCATATGGCAGCCCTGACACCACTGGCCGAACGCTTCCCCTTCGGTTTCGCGGGCCAGCGCCTGCACCACCTTGTAGTAGGGGTTGGAGTTACCCATCAGTCGGTGGTTGCTCTCGCTCCAATCCTTGAACGCTTGGCTGTGGCAGTTCTGGCAGGAGGCGGAGTTGAGCCACGCTTTCGGGTGCGTGGTCGGCGCCTTGGCGGGATCCGTGCGCGGGGCATCGAGCCGCAGCCAGTTGGCAAGATAGGGAAGGTTGCCATCTGCGGTCACGAAGGCGTGCAGATCTTCCATCATCGCTTTCACTTCCGGTTGGGGCTTGGCGGGGTCAACCGCCTCGGCCCCATCGCGGGTGTCATGGCCCATGCCGCCCTGGGTCTGCTGGGTCATACGCAGGTATTCACCGACAAAATCCCCCGCCACCATGTTGGTGAGGTTGGCGTGGCCGTTGATGGCGTTGTCGCCGCTCTTCTGGCGATGGGCCGCCATCAGATAGCGGTTGGTGAAGTTGAACCCGTCCAGATGGCAGGAGTTGCAGCTCATCCAGTTGTCTCCCGCCATGGGGAAGCGTGAGTGGGCCGCTGTGTTGCCGAGGTTGAATAGCCGCTCGCCGCGCTTGAGCGGTTCGGGGCGCGGATCCGTCTCTACCAGTTTGGCGAAGTGGGGCACATCGACGGTGACCCGGGCAAACGGGCCGCTGCCGCCGCTATTGAGGCGGGTAAGATCCTGCCCCATGGCGTTGTGCACCAGAATATGGTAGCCATCGATCAGCAGATCCCTCGGATTCTGGCCCGGCAGGTGACGCAAGAGCTGGGTCGCCTTGGCGCCCCCCTGAAACTTCTTGCGACGGTGGCGGTTGTTGTTGGACTTGCCGCTGCGCGACAGGTCAAACACCAACAAGTCTTCCGAGCCCGCCAGGGTCAGATAGACCCGCTTGCCATCGGTGGCGAAGCGCGCAGCAAAGGGGTTGGAGACGATCTGGCTGCGGTTGCCGACGCTTGGCAGATTGATTTGCAAAAAGAGCTGCTTGCGCTCGTCGACCCGCTCTTTCTCCTCATCCAGATCGATGATGGAGACGGCCGGAAAGACGGTGCTCTGAAACTGGAAGGGGTGGCTGAAGCTCCACAGCACGTGGGGCAGCCAGGCTTCGCTGCCATCGGGGGAGAGGGCGATGCCATCGAGCAGGCGCGGCAATCCCTGCGAATCGCTAGCAGTGTCGCTGTGGGTTTCAGCCAGGGTGATCAGGCGCGGCTTGGGCAGGGTGGCCCTCGTGCTCCCGTTCCCCAGCTTGGCGAGATCATAGATAGCGAGCTGGCCGGTCATGGCGTGGGTCAACAGCAGGCGATCATCGTCGGTCAGTGCCAGTCCGCGCGGTGTCTCGGCGGTTTCTGCATCCAGCTTGAGGTTGCCCGCTGTGTCATAGGCTTGCAGGCGACCGGCTTCAAACAGCGTGACCCAGAACCACTGCCGCTTGGGATCGAAGATGACCCCATAGGGGCGATGGCCGGTGGGGATCGCTTTTTCCAGGGCGAGATCATCATCCAGCAGCAGCAACCGATCACCGCGGTAGTCGGTGACCAGCAGGGTGCCGTCATCGGCGCGGGCAAGCTGGCGCAGATCGCCCCCCAGCTGAACCTCCTTGAGTCGCTTGCCGCTATCGCGCTCAACTAGGGTGACCGAGCCTGCGCTCAGGTTGGCCACCAGTAGACGAGGGGCGTATCCCTCCTCATAGGCGAGCATCCCAGCACCCATCTGTTGGGCCAACGCAAAGGGGCTGGCCAGCAGCAGGAGGAGGGCCAGCAGGGGTGACAAACACGTACAAAGAGATGACTTCAACATGGGATCAGGCGCGCCATTTCAAGATGGTCCAGCGCCAGGCGTGGCGCAGCACCAGAGGAGTTAACGCCAACGCGCTCAGCCAGTGGGCCCAGCTGGCGAGGTTGCCCATGGCATCGCCCGGAGTGCCGTGCAGCACCAGCAGCAGGCCGCTGGCCAGACAGACCAGCAGCAGCCCTTCGATGATACGACCAGTGATCCGCAAGAAGAGTTTGTGGCTCTTGTTCAGCAGGCTGCGATGAGAGAGCCAGAAGGCGCCAAACAGCAGGGGAAACAGGGTGAGCGAAAGCATCACATGGAGAAACAGATTCCAGCGCGCCAGGGACCAGAGCGGGGTCAGCGGCTCCCACAGCAGCAGGCCGGAGAAGAACATGAGATAGAGGGAGCCCTCGGCGGCCTGATGGTGATAGGCCAGCCACTGCCAGCAGTGTCGGGGTGAGAGAGAAAGGCTTGTCATAGGTGCTCCAGCGCCCGGGCAATGCAGCCCGGGGGAGCAAGTTTACAATGGGGTAAAGGTAATGAAAAGAGTTATCAATTCCGGTCTTGATGAATCAATCCTGAATGAAAACAAGGGCTGGCTACTTGTGGTCTGCCAACCTTTCTGTGATTGCATAGATAAGTGCTGCCACCGAGAAGGCCAAAAAGACGATGACTGACCACTTCATCTCGACTTCATTGCCGGTGCCATCGTCCAGAAAGGCCTTGAGCACTTCGATCCCAGCTATGGTCACTAGGGAGTTGATGACGATGAGCTTCAGGGAGGCGAAGTTGATCTTGCTGAGCCAGTTGTTGCCGAGCGCCTCGCGCTGCTCCTGAGTCTGAATAAACTGCACATAGCCGCAGATGGCCACCAGGATCAGCATCTGCGCCACCAGTACGAAGTCCACCAGAGTCAGCACCCCTGTGATGAGGTCAAGATAATGGATGTCGATGATGTCGCGGCACAGCGTATAGAGCTGCATGGCAAACTTCACCATCAAGAGCGCCACGCACACCAGAATGCACACATAAAACGGGAACATCATCAACCGGCTGCCATTGAGCATAAAGTTGAATCGACGCATGAGAACTCCTGAGTAGGGTGAGATTGGGCTGATTATCGCCTGAGTCAGGCGACGAATGCATGTTTTACTGATAAAGCCTGCATGGCCGCTTTCTCGGTAGAAGGTGTCACATTGATGGGGCCTGCCCTGACATTCGATGGGCCACTGTCACAGATGGCAAGCGCTCGGTACTGATGCAATACAGTCAGAATGCAGAACAGGTGCCCGGTTGGGGGCCGGGCACCTCGGTTATTACTCGATATTGATGGGGCCCTTGGTGCCCGCATCACTGTCGATCCAGACATCTTCCCCCTTCAGACGGCGATCGCCCTGAATGGTAAATGTGATGGTGCCCTGCTTGAACAGCAGTGCACCGTCAGCCCGCTTTGCCTTGACCTGTTTGCCATTGACCCAAACCTGCTCTTTGCCATCGATACGGATGGTGGCAACTGTGGCTCCTTCATTGCTTTTTGCCACCCATTGTCCAGCATAGGGTGTGGTATCTGCGGCGGCCTCCGTGCTCGCGGGAGTGGCTGCCTCGCCAAAACCAGCCTTGGCATTTTCGGCCTTGCTCTTGGCGATATCGCACCCTTGCAACTCGGAGGCCTGGGTGCAGCCGGAGTTTTCGAGTTGCTGGCGGTATTTGGCACTGATGGCGTGGGCAGGGGACTGGATCAGCAGGGCCAGTGCTGCCGCCGTAATCATGGTTTTGTGCATCATATTGCTCGCTTCTGTTGTCAGGTTATTCACCTCGTCCACTTTAGTACTGCGTGCGACCAACGGCTACCAGCGTGATGATGGTTGTAACTGATGGGGTTATTTTATCGGACGAGACGAATCAGGAGCAAATTTGGCTCATGTGTGAATGTAGTGATCAACTAAATCCGGACACTTGGTTAGGCCGAGTCTCGGCTTTTGCTGGCGG
>NZ_LSGW01000031.1 GCF_001643305.1 Aeromonas salmonicida subsp. salmonicida | reverse complement strand
TTCCAGCAGACCGGGCAGGTTGCGGGCCAGTGACCAGGCGCCCCCGAGCAGGAGGAAGCCGATCAGCACGTCGCTCAGGCTGATCGGGAAGAGCACGGCATTGGTGCCGCTCCCTTCACTGCGGTGCCACAACACCATGCTGTCGAGGTAGGAGAAGACCGCCACCAGATCAGACCAGAGCCAGTAGAAGGCGACGCCGAATACCAGCAGCAACGCAGTACGGGTCAAGCGCAGGGATTGCTGGCTGACATCCTCCAGGTCCATGGGCTGCTCTTCGATGGACTCGCCACCTTCCGCGTCTTCCTGGGATTTGTGCTCACGCTTGGCCACGGCACGGCGGTAGGCCAGGCGGCGGGCCGCCAGCTCCAGACCACGCAGTGAGGTGCGGTAGACCAGGCTCCAGATGATCAGCAGGTAGAAGGATTCCACCAGACGGCCGGTCAGTTTCAGTGCCGTATAGTAGTAGCCCAGTCCGACCAGCACCATCAGTGCCACCGGCGCCAGCGCCAGGGCGCCCGCTGTGATCGACTGTTGCATGCTGCCCTCGCCCTTGATGATGGTGCGAGAGATGGGGAACACCAGATAGGTGGTGAGGCCCAGCAGCAACAGGGTCAGTGCCTGACCGACAACATCGTTGCCCAGCGACGAAGGCTCTACCACGGCCTTGGTAGAGAGCATGATGAGGGGCAGCAGCGGCAACCAGAGGTAGCGCATACTGGTGCGCTTGGCCTGCAACTCGGCCTTCGGAATGCGGAAGTGGGATTCGGCAATGCCGCCCGGGCGCATCACCGCCAGGTAGACGCTGAACACCAGATAACCGAGGGCGAGGTTGAGGGTGATCTGGAAAATCAGTTTGGGGCTGAGCAGGCCACAGTAAGTGAGCCAGAGACCGGCCGCCAGTATGAAGAGGCTGCCCGGCAGGCGCTGCAGCACTGTATAGAGCAGGGCGCGCGGTGTGTGCCACTGGCTGTCCTGGCGAAAACGTCCCAGATCCTTGTTGATCCGCTTCTGTCGATTGAGCAGGGAGGGTCGCTTCCAGATCAGCAGGCCACCCACCAGCAGCAGCGGGAAGGCGAGCAGGGAAACCGGCAGCAGCATCTCGCCCCAGCCGTCCCAGTCCGGTTTCAGCACCCAGTCTGAGGCTTGCTTGTAAGCCTGGGCAGGCCAGTTGATGAACCACTTCACATCGATGGGTTTGTTGCTGCTGACCCAGAAGATGTGTTGTTGCAGGGTAAATTCGATGGAAGCGTAGATCCGCGCCAGCTGCTGCTGGGTCAGCTGCAGGCTGATGGCGTTGGTCAGCTGGCTGTCGAGCTGACGGTTGAGCTGGTCGAGCAGGCTGATGCGGGTGTCGAGCAGGGTGGAGAGGTTGGCTCTGTCCTCTGCACTGACCGGCTCGCTGCTGTTGGCGATCAGGTTGTCCAGATACTGGGTTTTCTGGAACAGCTGGTCACGTTGCTGGCTCAGTTCGAACTGTGCCAGATGCAGATCGGCGATCTGCTCTTCCAGATTCTTGACTGCAGAGGTGGGTGCGGACTCCAGCTGTTGATAGAGCTGATAGAGGATGCGGGAGAGCAGCAGGTTGCCCTTGAGCATCTGTACCTGTTCGTTCAGGTTGCGCTCTGTCTGGGTGCCGCGTTCCAGCCAGCTTTTGGCTTGCAGGTTCTTCTGCACCAGATTGTTGAGATTGGTGGTGGCGCTGACCAGCTGCTGGCTGAGTTGATGGTTGAGTTCCTGCTCTTTTTGTACCAGCGGGTTATCGTCGATGGCGACCAGTTCACCGGTCTGCTCTGCGGTTTTTTCGGTATCCCCCAGACGTTTGGCACTGCTCTGCTCCTGCAGCAGTTGCAGCTTCTGCTCCTCGTTGGCGAGGCGGGCATTCTGGTAGTCCCGTTGTTTGACAGCCAGATCCTGCATGCTGGTGCGGTTATCCAGCTGTTGTTGCAGATTGGCCAGTTGCAGTTCCAGCAGGGCCAGTTCTGCGCCCAGCTTCATCTTCTCGGCAGTGCTGACGCTGTCACCGACGTTGAGGCGGGTGCGTATCTCCTGGCTACGCTGATAGGCACGGCTCATGTTGGTCTGCGCCCGCTCCGGCAGGGTTTGCAGACTGGTGAGCTGGCTGCCGATGGTGCCGAGGGTTTCCTGGGCATCCTGCATGTTGGCAATGACTTCGGGCTGGCGGCTCTCCAGCTCGGCCAGACTCATGCGTGCGTATTCACTCTTGATCTGCTCGGCGCTCTTGTTCTGGGTCAGGGCATCGAGTTTGGCGCTGATGTCCCTGAGCTCACCCGGCAGAGAGCGGAGGCGTTGGGTTTGGTTCTTGGCCTTGGCATGTTCCTTCTCGATGCTGTCGAGCAGGCTGAGGGTGTCTGTCAGAAACTTCTGGTCGGCCTGCTGGCTGACGGTGAGGGTCTCGGACTTGCCGAGGGCATCGAGCGCCCGCTGTACGCTGGCCCGTTGGGGCACATCCTGCGCCATGGCTTGCGGGGCGCAGAGGCTGATGAGTAAGCAGAGCAGCGGCAACAGGGCTGCCGAGGCTCTTTTGAAACGTGTTGAGAGCATAAAACTTCCGGGTTATTACGCGATATTTGGGACATTTCCCACTTGGATTGAATCCGCGTGGATTCTAACACCGGGCTTGAACGGGAAGCAGGGGGGCAGATAAAAAAAACGGCGCCCGCAGGCGCCGTTTTATCGGTTCAGGACTGATTAGAGTACGTGAACGGAGGCGGTGTTGG
>NZ_LSGW01000030.1 GCF_001643305.1 Aeromonas salmonicida subsp. salmonicida | reverse complement strand
GACTTGTTCGCCGTGCTGGCTCGTCATCCCCAGCAGAAAACCATCTTGTTTGGCCATGTCCATCAGGAATTTGACGAGGTGCACCGCGGGGTGCGGCTGATTGCCAGCCCCTCTACCTGCATCCAGTTCAAACCGCTCAGCGATGGTTTCGCGCTGGATGAGTCCGGCCCGGGCTGGCGCTATCTCACCCTGCATCCCGATGGCCGGGTGGCGAGCCAGGTGTGGCGCCTGCCAGTGGGGCAGTTTGTGCCAGACCCCGATGCCACCGGTTATTGAGGAGAGCATTGCATGAAGTCGGTTCTCCTTTATCTGCACGGTTTCAACTCTTCGCCTGGCTCTGCCAAGGCGCAGCAGATGGCTGCCTGGGTCGCCGAATACAGACCCGATATCGAGGTCATTATTCCGGCCCAGCCCAATACGCCTGCCGCTGCCTGGGCGGCCATCGAGCAAATCATCGAAGATGTCAGTGCCCGTCATGGTGCCCATTTCAAGCTCGGCGCCGTGGGCAGCTCGCTCGGCGGTTTTATGGCGACCCGGGTGGCCGAGCGCTATGGCTGTCGCGCGGCCCTGATCAATCCGGCGGTGCGCCCCCATGAGCTGCTCTGCGACTATCTGGGCCCCCAGACCAATCCTTACACCAATGAGTGCTTTGAACTGCTGCCGGTACACATGGACGAACTGAAGGCGTTGGCGGTACCTGTGACGGCGCCTGAACGGCTCTGGATCCTGCAACAGCAGGAGGACGAGGTGCTCGACTATCGCAAGGCGCTGACCGAATATCAGTTCGCCCGTCTCTCGCTGGAGTGCGGCGGTAATCACGCCTTCACCGGGTTTGAACGCTACCCCGCCCAGATCATCCACTTCCTCGGACTCTAGCGATGCAACCGCCGTTGGCCACCTTTCTGGAACAGGTGCTGGCCACGGCGCAGGCAGGCCTCACCTACTCCAAGGATCCCTTCGATATTGGCCGCTTTGAGGCGCTCAGAGCGGCCACGGTCGCCCTGATTGCCAGTCATAGCGACCTGAAACCGGACACCATCGCAGAGTGGATCGACCTCGATCACGGCTACCCCACTCCCAAGCTGGATGTACGAGCCCTTATCGTTGATAAGGCTGGCAATATCTTGCTGGTGCAGGAGCGCAGCGACGGTTGCTGGACCCTGCCCGGCGGCTGGTGTGATGTCGGTGACTCGCCAGCCGATGCCGTGGTGCGCGAGGTAGTTGAAGAGACTGGCCTCGAATGTCGGGCGGTGCAGCTGCTGGCCCTGTTCGACAAGCTCAAGCACCCCCATCCGCCCCAGCTGCCCCACGCCCACAAGGCTTTCTTTTTGTGCGAGGTGATCGGTGGCCAGCTGCTCGGCGAGACCGGTGAAACACAAGGTGCCGGTTACTTCCCCATCGACGACTTGCCTGAACTCTCCCGTCATCGGGTGGTGGCGTCCCAACTGCGCACCCTGCATGCCCATCTGTTGCAAGGGCGGCGCGATACCCTGTTCGACTGACCCGATTGGCGGGCGCATCAGCTAGCAAGGAGGCTGGATGATCAAACGCATTGGCAAGACCCGGATTGAGGAAAAGCACAGGGCCAGCTGTCACTGCGGGGCCGTGGTACTGGAACTTACCTTGCCGGATGGGGTGGTGGATCCCCGTCGCTGCGACTGCTCCCTCTGCCGACGGCGCGGCGCCATCGTCGCCTCTGTACCGCTCTCGGGCATACGCATCCTGCAAGGGGAGGCCGAACTGCGCTGCTACCAGTTCAACACCCGTACCGCAAAGCACTACTTCTGCAGCGTCTGCGGCATTTATACCCATCACCAGCGTCGCTCCAATCCGGCCGAGTATGGTTACAACCTTGCCTGTCTGGAGGGGGTCAACCCGTTCGAGCTGGCTGAGGTGCCGCTGCGCGACGGGGTAAACCATCCGGCCGATCGAGGGAAATAGCCACAAGGGCGTCATCCGCAGATGTCATCATCAGGGTGGCAGCGTCTTTTGGTTTCCATGTCTCCTTCTCCAGGCTGACACAGGCACTCTCTGTGGCGTCAGGCGCATCTGATCCCGGCTCAGTATCTTGTCGGCCCCTGTCTGGATCACCCTTTCCCGCAGTCGGGTTTGTCCAAGGCCCTCCCAACGAGTAAGATTCTCCCCAAACGTCAATTCGCAAGGCCCTCCATGTCCACTCAATACAATGCGGATGCCATTGAGGTCCTCAATGGCCTCGAACCGGTGCGTCGTCGCCCCGGCATGTACACAGACACCACCCGGCCCAATCACCTCGGCCAGGAGGTCATCGACAACAGCGTCGATGAGGCGCTGGCGGGCCACGCCCGTACCCTGGAGGTGACCCTGTTTGAAGACCAGTCCCTCGAGGTGATCGATGACGGCCGCGGCATGCCGGTCGACATTCACCCGGAGGAGGGGGTATCCGGCGTGGAGCTGATCCTCTGCAAGCTGCACGCGGGGGGCAAGTTCTCCAACAAGAACTATCAGTTCTCCGGCGGTCTGCACGGGGTGGGCATTTCTGTGGTGAACGCCCTCTCCGATCGGGTCGAGGTGACGGTGCGTCGCGACGGCCAGGTCTATGACATCGCCTTCGAGCGCGGCGACAAGGTGCAGGAGCTGACCATCACCGGCACCTGCGGGCGCCGCAACACAGGTACCCGGGTGCGCTTCTGGCCGCAGGCGAGCTATTTCGACTCGCCCCGCTTCTCGGTCACCAAGCTGGAGCACCTGCTCAAAGCCAAGGCCGTGCTCTGCCCCGGTCTCACCATCAAGTTCCTCGACAAGAACACCGGCATCAAGCTGGAGTGGTGCTATGAAGATGGCCTCAAGGATTATCTGGTCGATGCGGTCAAGCAGTTCACCTGCCTGCCGGAGCAGCCCTTCGTTGGCGCCT
>NZ_LSGW01000029.1 GCF_001643305.1 Aeromonas salmonicida subsp. salmonicida | reverse complement strand
AGTCGTTATTGCTCTGGGTTAAGCACCCGCAGGCGCATAGCAATCTTTTGGCGCAAGGTGCCGACGCCCACCTTGCCGTGCAGCTGGTCGGCCTGGGCCAGCCAGTGATCGGCTTGCTCCAGGGTGGCGCTGTCGCCCACTGCGCTGGGGCGGGGTTGGCCGTCATGGTCACGCAGCAGCAGACAACCTGCCGCCTTGAACCACTTGGCGGTCAGCCGTTCGTTGAGGCGCCAGTCATTGCGCACCTTGTCGAACACCCGGGAGAACCAGGGCTCGACGGCATGACCTTCGGCCGCTTGCTTCTCGGCCCACTCCAGCACTGTGTCAGCCACAAAGTGGGCCCAGTCACGCTTGATGTTGTTCGGGGTGCGCTGGCCCTGGGCAATGGCGAGCTCTGCCCAGGCAATGCCTGCATCAAAGTCCCCGACGTCAAAGGCCCAGATGATGAGGCGCTGAAACAGCTCGTTCTGGTAGGGCTGGCCCGACTCCGCGACCGCTGCCAGATAGCGCGCCACATAGGGGCGGTACTTGGGCATCAGCTCATCGCGTTTCATGTTCACCCGATCCCCAATGCGCGCCAGCTTGCGCAGCCGCACGATGTCCTGCTCCAGGGCAATCATCTGCAGGTGCAGGCTGTCCGCCACCGCGCCGCTGGCCATGCCCGAGCTGGCGGCTTGCTGCGCCCCTTGCATGGCTTGCACGCGTTGCTTGTGACGTTGACCGGGTGAGCTCATGGCTTAGGCCTCGGGTACTGCCGGCGCGGCGCCGATCTCGATGTCGGCCTCTTCAAAGCCGCCATAGGCCAGGTGCTCGCCCAGGGCATAGCCTTCCATGCGCCAGTACTGGTTATCGAAGCACTTGCGATCCTGGTTATCCTCGGCCTTGCGGTTACGCGTGCCGCGCTGGGTGTAGCAGTGCAGGTTGTCCAGGGTGGTGACCACCATCCGCTTGCCCGGGAAGAAGGGCGGGATGTAGGCCTTGCGCCCGGCGATGGACTCGGCCAGCTTCTGGGCGGCGATCTGCTCGCTCGGCTTGGTGGCTTCGCTGTAGAGCTTGGCTTGGGCCGCCGCCACCAGTTCGGTACCGACCAGCACCACCAAGCGTGGGTCTTGGCGAAACAGCGG
>NZ_LSGW01000028.1 GCF_001643305.1 Aeromonas salmonicida subsp. salmonicida | reverse complement strand
GAAAACCAGGGGCGATTCAGACATTTATGCTTTTGATCCCTGTCCTCCAGATGAAAAGAACGGCCAATCGGTAGAGTATCGAGCCAGATGGCAGCAGTTGCTGGAAAACCATGGGGTGAAGCAGGCCCGTTTATCTCATCAGGCGTTATATGCTTGGTTGTACCGTCATGATCGTCGTTGGATTCTGGAGTTTAACAGACAGAACCACCAGAGCAGTGTTAGAGAAAATCAGCGGGTCAATTGGCCACAAAAGGACCGTGTAACTTGCCGCCAGTTACTCAAAATCCTCAATGTGCATGAGCTGAGTTTAGATTGCCCCCGGCTATCTAGGCGATGGTTTCTATCAAAGCTTTCATCAAGCGCGATGATTGAGAAGAACCTCAGCAAAATGCCACTTACAAGCTTGTTTTTGCAGCGATATTGTGAAGATATAGCAGATTATCAGATTCGTCGTTTGGCTCTTGCTGCCAGATTGTTGGTGCAGAATGGGCATTCATTGCACCGGTGGCGACTTCTTCGTTTAGCTGGCTTGAGTGATGAGCGATTAACCTCGCTGGCTGATGACCTATTGCGAGATGTGTTGGGGGACTGATGCAGGATATCCGTTTTGAAAAGGTGTCTGACGATACCACCATCTTAGCGATTGGTTCGCTTTTTCGACGGATTGATAACTCCCAATGGGGAATCAATCTGGATCTATCTCCCAAGGCGGCAACTGCTTCATTGAGGCTCTCGAATATCCCGGTTCTAGCCCGTAAGCGAGTATTGAACCCGACTCAGGATCATAAGCCTGCAGGGTATCATCTCGTTTTTACTATCGATAACACGGGAACTTGGCAAAGAAAGCAACTGGGTGATTACCCGGTTGCGTCAGTGGTTCGTGCTATGGACAAGCGCCAACACTGCTTCTGTTTTCTTGCCAATGACATAGAGATTTATCTTCCCCAAATGGAATTGGCGCGAGCGTTGTTGCTGCATGATGGTTACCTCTCTCGTTCAGCGTTGGATCCGGATTGTCTGAGAAGTGAGTTTTCGATTGAACTCGTCAGTCCCGATGTTGCCCGAGTGAATGTGTTGCCTTCCTCCAGCTATCCGCTCAAGTCTCTTGATGACTATGAGTCGCGGCGCCTATTGAGTTGGATCTTGATCGACCCCGATGCCCGAGCCTCCTACGAGAGCATCGGTCACTATCAGAAGCTGAACGGTTATGAGAAAGGGGGATATCGGCAATGGGAGTTCGAGTTTACTCCCCCGCCTCTGCCATCCGTCTCTTTTGAGGTCAGGGGCCGGTTTGATAAACAAACCAGAAGTATGCTGGTTTACGAGATTTCCAGTCTGAAAAATATCAAGGCTGCTATCCCAGATGAGGTCCAGTTTTTCCATCCCAAGCTGCGGGAGTATGTACGTGGGGAGGGGGAAGGCTCAGTGCGCTTGGTAGGTGAACGACCTCATATTCACTCGGTGCATGATGGTGTGGAAGCCAACGCGGATACCTCACCAGTGTTATTACGGGCGCCAGCCGTAGTCTTTGAGTTTTCCAAAGCCTTCAATACACGCAAGGTTGCCGAGAAAAAGCAGGAGGGCACAAAGGGCAAGGCTGATGAAGAGATAGGGTCTCTGGCTTCAGCCGATGTCAGTACAGAGGAGTCAGTTGTTGGCGGTGTGTTGCCCTGCGCCGAGTGGACTGCCGAATCGGATGAAACTGATGATCTGCACCTCTACGCCAACAAGTTTGATTGCTTTGGGTTGATGCTAGATGAATTGGTGGCGGCACATGGTTGCATAATTAGATCCAAGCAACTGCGCAAGCTACCTAAGCTCTATCGCTGTAACCGGCACTTGCTTCTGGACGGTAATCCGAGATGCCTGGCTGTTGTCGAAATAGAGTCGCAGAACCGGATTTTTCATATCTTTGAAGTAGATACCTCAGATGGGATCTGCTCCCTATCAACCCAATTATTGAGGCTGACATCGCTGCAGGGGTGGCAGGAGCAGCTTAGATTATTGGAAGAAGAGCTAACCCAGAAATCACTGCACTGGCCAAGCTCGCGGCTGAAGGAGCTGTGTGGTAAGGATGGCTATTCTGGCATCCCTCACCCGCTGACCCGATCGGTGGACAAGGGCAAATTGCCTGAGGAGTCGATAGAGCACTGGGCGGCAAGATTTTATAGTTGGATGACGTCAATCTAGCCCTACAGAAAGCACATGCAATGCTTGTATAAGCGGAAGGTTACCAGATGTTTTCTGAAAATGAGTATGAACCAAAACCTGATTTCTGACGTGAGCAGGCCCGAACTAGTAAACAATAACGGTGGTCAAAATATCCAGAACCATCATTCTATGTTTTTAATTGACTTAAAATTATAAAAAAACTGCATCCAATACGCCTTCATATTCTGGTTTATGCCTGAAACCATCCAAGTAAGCTATACAAAAACTGGAGAATGGAGCTTCTTTGCTGCGCATTTTTCGTAAGCGGCAAATTGCTTGTTCATACGCGAGGTCGTTGTCTGCATCCCCTGTCTCCAACTTATTGAAGTATCTCTTTGCAGCTTTGACGTCACTATCAATCTTGTCGCGTAATTCTATGCGGCAGCGAACAAAATCTGAATGATTAAGGCTATAAAATATAATGGATTGGTCCGCGCGCATAAACTTGCGAGCATGGTTTTTTTCAGAAAACCGAGGCATTGCTTCACCGTCTGGTTTGAAGTATAGCAACTGTACGTCGGTAGCCTTTAATGGATCTAGCAGTATTGGTTGTTCAGCCTCTAGATCGCAACTTGGGGTCCTCGCTCGCATGCTTTCATCGCATAGTGGAAAATGATCAGCTTTACCGCCAGTCACTCCAGTCTCCACATCGGTTCGTCGACGGTTCGCGACAATGCAGCTGTAACGATAATTTTGAAGGTTGAATGCTAACCACCAGTAACCGTCATGCTGTTTTGCCGTTGATAGTGTTTCTTGCACACGCTTTTTGGGCCGAAAATGGTCGATATCTACATCCGTACCTTGCTGAGGCGCTTCTGTGTACCAGCATTTATGGTTGAACAAAGATGCCAATATTGGTTTAACGGCTTTCCAGTGATCTTGATTTTTATTTATGATCTCAGACCGTTGCTTTTCGTCTTGCGCGGCTATGAGTGAATCTGAAAGTTCCTTAGTTTTTTCTCGCCAGCCTTGCGGTAGAACAAGCTTTGTGAAATCAATGTCTAAGTGTCTCATTTGTTGTCTTCTCCCTGTTCGGCAGCCAGCATACGCTGAACGATCTCTTTGGCTCGCTCTTTTCGAACATGTTTAAGTTCTGGTGTTACGGTAACGGCTTCGGTTTCCTTCTCCACCTCTCTACGCATACGCAAATATTGTGCATACTCCTCATCCCAATGAGCGGTTGTGAACCCCAGCCCCTCTATAGCCTTATCAATTTTTCTCAAACGCCTACTCTGTATGGGCGATAACTCCGTTTTTTCGGTAAAACGCCGACGCAATCGCAGCAAACGTTCTGTTGAATTGTCCAGAGTTGTGAGCAAACCAAACATATCGCTAGTGAGTATTCCACCATACCCCATGCCTCTGGGGCTTTCTTCCGGCTCTTGTGCATGAACCTGAAAGTTAGAATCGCGCCACATGACCTGTACCTGCTCTTTCTTCAACTCAGCAATAGCGAGTGGATGATGAGTCACCATCAACAAATGGCTGGTTTCATGGTTTGGTACGAACTCACGGAGGAACTTCAAATACTTCACTGCCCATGATGGGTTGAGGTGAGTGTCGGGTTCATCGAGTAAAAACAATGAGTCTTTTCCTCCAGTGAATTTGAGCAAACCTAATACAGTAAGTAGTTGTTGTTCACCTTCGCTGAGCTCTCTGAAAGTCAGTGGCTCCTTGCTGCTGGACACTTTAACTCGAATGCTGACTCCAGAAATAATCTCCGAAAGTAACGTACTTTCGAGCATTTTAAACAGCTCGTCAGGATTGAGGTCTTTGGCAAACTCGCGTAGTGCCTTTACATCGGGTAAAAACAAATGGAAGAACTCTTTGCTAATATTACTATTCGTTAACGAAGTATCTTCCGGACGTGTCACTTTAACGGGGGACAGCGTGTGCTTGATTAGCTCATCTAAAAAACGACGAACAACTCCTTTCGCTCCCCAGAATAATTCTCCTTTCTGTTTTGCCCATCCTGGTTGCCGCATCACAAAGTGAATGCTGTCTAAGTCTTTAATGCCTAGGTGTTCGCGCAAAAATGCTTTTTCTACGCTGTCTTGTTCTGATAAGAAAAATGCTAATAGCACAAATTGGCTGTGGTGTGGCTTGGCATAGAACAAAGGCCTAATGTCGCCTTTTAGATCCAACTTATCCTCAAGTAGCCGACGGTAAAAATTTGTGCGATGTTTCTTAAAGTTATTTTCCAAACGATCGCTAGGGCCTGAATAATAGGCAAACACATAGTTAGGTAGGTACGGGGCTTTACCTTCTTTGTCGCGTTTCACTTTTGAAAACGGAATGGTTTCACCTGAAGGTTTATTGGTGGATGTATTATTAAGTTCGTTATCTGCTAATAAGTCTCGCACTTGTACTTGGTATTGCTTTGCGATTGTGCCACGAGTTGGGTCTGCATCAATAGTGATTTCCAGCCACCGTTCACTGGGCTTATTTTGCTTGTGAGGCTCGCCAAGTCGATAAATCAACTCGTATGAGAACGGTGGTGCATCTCCCAAGTCAAGGTTGCGAAAAATCGCCACTAAGGCTTCCAGTACGTTGGATTTACCCGAACCATTTCGGCCTACCACGACTGTCATCAGGTGGTTTTCGTCAAAGTCCACCTTCACGTTTTCAAGGTTTTTAAAGCGAGAGCGAATATGCAAATTATTGACTTTCATGTGCTGTCCTTAGCGCTATGCTTTGTTCGTCTCGACTGTTTTAGCCAAGGCAAACCAATCCTGACCGTCATCACCTCGCTCAAGCTTTACAATGGATTTTTCGATGGTAAGTGCCTCTCTAATATCCAGAAAGAACTGTTCCAATTGGTCGATGTTGCTGTTTCTGGGATAGCCAGCTGCCGCTAGTAATTGCTGACCACTCAATGGCTCATTAGCCTCTTTTAATGCGTCAATCACTTTGATGATCTGTTTACTCATGCGGTTACCTGTGTATTTTTTTACAGTGGTGCGTTTGGTGTTAGGTTGATTTTCGAACGCTTCACGCTCGGCTTTAATCTTTTCAAGCAAGGCCTCAGCGCTATTTTCACCACTGATTAAATCTGGGTTGGCGGCGCGCCAGTCGGCGGTAAGTTCACCCCGGAAGGCTTTGGCTAAGATGGATTGGGTAAGGTTGTTCACTCTCTCTCGTGCAGCATTGGTTTTTTGCTCAATGCTGTCGGCAAAGGCGAACAATTTTTCTACATGGTGGACGATTTCAGTTTGTTCGTCTAATGGAGGAATTAGAATAGGATATGATTCTAAATATTTCTTATTCACACCAGTTTGACCTGCGGTTCTATCAGATCCAGCATCAATATAATTGAATAACTTATAATTTTGTAAATACCAATATAGAAATTCTCTATCTAGTATTTCAGCATTGGGTACAGCTTTCATCAATGCAACGTTATAAGCACCTTCAAGCCCTCTTAATATTTGAAAAATTGGTGGGCCATAACGCCCAATCATGACGTCTTCTTTTGAGGCAAAACGTTTAGCTTTTTCTAGAGGAATATAGACTTTATGGGCATCACTCTTGTAATCACGAATTTGAATTAGTCGGATATAACCGTCTAGTTTTTCATTTGAAAACTCAGATTTAGGGGGTTGACTTCCTCCAAATATCTTTATGACATCGGAAAATATATGTTCTTTCCAGTGTGTTCGCCCTTCTACTTCATGTGCCCAATTTTCTTTTACTTCTATCGAGCGATAATTTGAGTCATTACTATTTAGTCTCCCACTTACCGCTGCGGAAAGTGCATATTCCGGCCGATCA
>NZ_LSGW01000027.1 GCF_001643305.1 Aeromonas salmonicida subsp. salmonicida | reverse complement strand
CCCGTCCGCTCCGCCACTAATTTGAAGGCCTTCTCAATCGGGAAGGCCTTTTTGCTTTTGCGATCCCTCAAGTTTATCCGCTTCAACCTTCTCAATATTTCCTTGGCTGTATCAATTCAATCCCATTCAAGGTCTAAGGCCTGCCTTTTTCGTCCCCTTCATACACCTCAGTAAAACACGCAGAGCCAGACTGTGGTCATGTCGGGGTGAGTCCATTCCACCCTGTGTTTCTGGCGGGCGGGAATATTGATGTGATCGCCCGGGCCCAGTTGTACCGATTGTTGTGCCTGGGTCTGGGGATCGACGAACAGCAGATTGGCTTCGCCCTGTACGACCAGGATCCACTCATGTTCATCTTGATCGTACCACTCTCCCGGTGCTGTCTGATGTCCATGAGAAAGAATGCGCTCTATCCACAGGTGGTTGGTACTGACCAGATCCTGAAAGAGTTCGGTAGGCAGTGGCGAGGGGATGTCGTTCAGCAGATTGCGTGTGTGCATGGGTTATCTCCCGTCTGGCTGTGCGAATGGGTTCTCTGCAGTATAGAAGTGTGTCCCCTGGGTGAAGGTGATAGCAGTAACAAGCTGGTATGCAAACTTGTGTCCGAACGAGAACGCTTTCCGCCATTTTGATGAAAAAGTCAGGGAATTCGCTGCAATTTCGACAAATTCTTGCTATTTTGCGCGCCACAAACGCAAACGATTTCCTTCACACTTTCAGGACATGTCATGGCAAAGCAAGATATGGCCGCCCAATCAGGGAACGGCGGCTTTTTGGATTCTTATTTTTCCATTTCCGCGCGCGGTAGCAGTGTGCGCCAGGAGCTGTTGGCAGGGCTGACTACCTTCCTTGCCATGGTCTACAGCATCATAGTGGTACCGAACATGCTGGGTGCTGCCGGTTTTGAGCAAGGCCCCGTCTTCGTGGCCACCTGTTTGATCGCCGCCTTCGGCTCTCTGCTGATGGGGCTGTGGGCCAAGCTGCCCATGGCCATAGGTTGCGCCATCTCCCTCACCGCCTTTACCGCGTTCAGTCTCGTACTGGGTCAGGGACTGAGCATTCCGGTTGCCCTCGGCGCCATCTTCCTGATGGGTGTGCTGTTTACCCTGATCAGTGTCACAGGCGTGCGCCAGTGGATCCTGGATAACTTGCCCTCCGGTATCGCCCACGGCACCGGCATCGGTATCGGTCTGTTCTTGCTGCTGATCGCTACCAACGGCGTCGGCATGGTGATCAAGAACGAAGGGGCCGGTCTGCCGGTTCAGCTGGGTGAGGTGACCTCCTTCCCGGTCGTCATGACGGTACTGGGTCTGGCCGCCATCTTCGGTCTGGAGCGTCGCAAGGTACCGGTGCGTATTCCGGCGAAGTTGAACAGCCATTCCGGCCAACGTGAACACCCTGATCCTTAACGCACTCACGTCATCTCGTTTCTA
>NZ_LSGW01000026.1 GCF_001643305.1 Aeromonas salmonicida subsp. salmonicida | reverse complement strand
GATTTTGCCAGCCTGCGGGTCGGTACTCCGCTGCCTGACGGGCGCTTTATTCATCGTACCATGGTCGAGATCGCCACCATCGCGGGCATGGTAGAGGACGCGATTGATAAAGAGACCAAACAATTGGTCAACAGACCAACACAGCGCTTCTGGCGGGCTATACGGCGCTTAAAGATTGGTGGGGCGATTGACATACACAAACAGTACGAAACGCTGGAGGATGGCACGATAAGGGCAAGGCCGGGGATTAAAACGGTCAATATGCACTTTCTCGTGGCGCTGGGGCGGATCAGCTATGAGAAGCTCAAGGCGTTCCGTACCCATTGCTCCAAGGCGCTGAAACTGGACTCTGACAGCCATAAGCAGCAGTTCCCTGACAGGCACGACCCCGAGATAGCCAATCGCCGGTTGCGTGAGCAGCAGCGTGAAAAGGGCATCAAAACCAATCCCCCATCCTCTACTGACAAATCGCCGGTGATACACGACCGCGACAAGCGCAAAGAGCTGCAGCGGCAATACAGCCAGGCACAGCTCGAGTTTGCGACCAATCTCTATGGCCAATACCCAGGGCGACCAGAAACCTGGTACAGCGAACAGCTCAGGCGAGCGTTCCCCAGCCTGGACGACTGGATAGCCAGGAACAACCGCTAACCCCACCGACTAACCGGCCACGCTGGTGCCCACCCCTGCCTGCAGCAGGCCTTTTCCCCTCGTCCGCCCTGCTGACAGCCCTATTTTCACACTCCTGTTGTGAGTAACAGGCCATCACCTGCCCAAAACGCACCCTGTCACTGTGGATGGTTTATGAATATAAAAATTTAAGTGATTTGATACAAAATTTAGGTCATGAGATTTTTTTTTAACTGTTCACTGTTAATATGCTTTAAAAAAATGGTTAGAGACTCTGTAATACCATCCCTCTCTACGTTCAGGATGTATAAAATGCCTGGCTATGCAGGGCGCAAGCGCCCGCCGCCAGATAAAAATTACCCATAAGTAATGCTTGACCTTGCAGGCCAGCAAAACACGCTGGCCGCCGGTCA
>NZ_LSGW01000025.1 GCF_001643305.1 Aeromonas salmonicida subsp. salmonicida | reverse complement strand
CCATGCCGGGGTAGTAGATGTAAGTTTTTACCACTTTAAAAACAATGCCTTATGGTTGCTGTTCGTTTTCTTGGGGCGTGGTTGGGGCAAAATGGCCTTTTGATGTCATCAGTTCCCAGATCCGTGCGGCCTCTGATTTGCTGGCGGACGCGATCCATTTACCGTAAACGGACTGGAGCATTTCAAGATCTGCATGACCCATCTGGTCGGCGATATAAGCGAGGTTTCCGTGCGATGTCAAATTCCAACTGGCAAAGGTGTGTCTCAGTTGGTACAGGCGGCGATACCGGATACCTGAACGATCGACGACTCTAACCCACAGGGTGACAAAGCCAGACTGAGTGAACCACTCTTTTGCGTTGGGTTCAAACGTCGATGTCAGCTTCGGCGAGAACACAGGCCGAACAGATATAGTTTCTTTCCCGTCAGCCTGGTCAACGCTGATCACAACCGGCTTTCTCGAGTAAGTGAGCTCACGCTGACTCGATAGTGCCTCGATCACCGGGGGCTGCATATCCACAAACCTGACCAAGCCAGTCTTCGGCAGCTTGAAATAGTCACCGCCAGGGCCGACGCTTCGCCTCACTGTTATCGTCCGCTTATCGAAATCAATATCCTCCCACGCCATGGCTCGAAGCTCGCCGGGGCGCAGGCCAGTGTAAACAGAGACGGTGATCATGTTTCTGTGCTGAACGTGCGTGCAGGCATCCAGCGCCTTTAGATACTCTGAATATTCGAGAGGGTCAGCAGGTGATCCGCTGCTGGAGGATACCAACTTCACGGCGGCCAGCATCTTACCTGCATCCTTCAAGATGTCGTTGCGCTCGCACCAGAGCAGGAACTGGCAGAAGCGTTTCAGGTAGGTGTTTACCGTGGCTGGCCGCAGCTGCACCATCAGCTCGTTGCGCAGCCGCTCGAGATCCTTTGGCTTCAAGCTGGCCATGTCCCGATCTGAACCGAGAATGGCAAGGCAGGACTTGAACCCGTATGGGTAAATTTTTCTGGTCGTTGGCTTGAGTGTCGGTTCCAGCAGTTGCCAGAACTCGGCATAGGCGCTCCCAAGTTGATGCCGCTTTCTCACTGGGCCGAACCTGTCAGCCGCTCCGCTGCTTGGAAAGTGGGTTGCATAGTTGAAGGTGTTGATGGCGATTTCGTGCTTTATCGTGGCCAGCTTGTTTGCGGCGAACTTCACGTTTGCTTTGGTGATGGGGAGGTCTAACACCTCCCGGCACCTGACGCCTTTATAGGTGAAGTTGATTCGCAGTTTTTTGCCATGAACTTCCAATCCAGTGACGCCAGCCACTAGATCATCATGCTTGACTCTACCCACTTGTCATACTCCGCAATGTTGTAACGAATTTGGTTATCTGGGGCCTTGAGCCAGACACGCCCCTCTGGCCACTCTCCTTTCAAGCGACGCCCTTCGGCGGCTTTCTCTGTCATGCCAGTCAGTTCAGCGAAAAGCTTTGGCCTCACCCACTTGGCACAGGGATAGACAAATTGCTGCATATTTTGGTCCTCGCGGTTAATAGCGACTCGAGCTGGTTACGCCCGAGCTGGTTGTAATAAAAGGTTTGAACCTGCTTGCGGGAGTTGGATGCCTGGTCAAGGCGGTACTCTCCCAGTTCGGTAGTTTTCAGGCTGTGCTGATTCGCAAGCCGGCCAATGGCCTGGGCGCTGACCCCCAGCTCCTTGCCCAGCTCGGTTGCGCTCCAGAGCTGGCCGGTTACCCTGGGGGCTTCGATAGGCAGATCGAAGTGAGCCAGGATGCGGCCTATCTCGGCTAGCTTGGCCGATCGGGAAAGGGTGGGGGATCGAACGGTGCTGACCAGATCATTGAGCAGCTGGCTGTCTTGGTCGATGGTCAGTTGAAGTTGTTGCATGGCGGGGCCTCCTGTCCTTGAGGATGGGGCGCCAATTGGATTGAAGGAAGGGCCGTTAATCATTCAGTGCCGGGCGGGTTAATTTTGAGCTCCCCAAACTCGGGGGGGCTCAAAATTTGGCCACTAATTCTGTTGGAGTGGCATCTTACCCCGCATCGAATATATAGCCGGGATCGCGATCCCAGCCGCCTGTTGTTTGGTCATACCAACCCTCTGATTGATAAAACAAAAACCCAGCGCGATGGCTGGGTCCGTTGGTGTGAAACAGGATGCTGGTTAGCGATTAATCACAAAGTTCTTCATACGCATCTCCAATCGATGCAACCCAATTTTCGATGTAAAAATCTCCAGAGTCGCCGTCTCGTCGCGTAATTTCTTCACTGCCATAGGTTTTCAGATTTCCGAAAACCTCATCACCTTCATACAGGTAAACACCAGAGTAGTGCTCAGCAGCAACATACCAGCCATCGCTTGTTTCGATAATTGCGTTGCCAGTGCCGCAGACATCTTCTTTTACAACCACGCCTTTATCAGCCAAAGCTGCAGAAGAAAAGGCAACGAAAAAAGCAAAAAACACCATGTTACGCATGTATCAATCCCGTCCTTGTTATTGGATGGGATCATTATGGCACCGCTCGTGATGGTAGTTAATACCAAACACTACCAGGGGCGAAATTGATCAGCGGCGGTTGATGTCGCCGGATATGGTGGAAGCTGAGCCGCCAATGGTGCCGCAGGTGACATCACCGGACATGGTAGAGACCGAACCTGATACGTCCTTGCAGTACACATCGCCAGACATGGTTTTGATGGTGCCGACCGAGCCGGTTACCGATACTGCACCGGTCGGGTTATCCACCACTTCGACATCGCCGTTGACGGTGACCGATACAGGGCCGACCAGCTGGCCGTCCTGCTCTTTGCCATCGACGATAACCTTGCCATTGACGATGGAGACGCTGCGCCCAGTGAATGTCCTGCCGTCGATAGTTACTTGCGTTCGGCTTCCTTTGAGATTGATATCCATGGTTATTTCACATCCTTCATGCTGATCGAGATCCCGACGTAGGGGCACTGGGCCCAGTACACGTCGCGTGGGCGCTCGCGCTCAATGCTTTTGCAGCGAAAGCCGGTGCGGGGATCTGCTGTGGAAACAGAAAGGCCAGCTGGTTGGCTGGCCTTGAGTTGGGCTATCTGGTGCAGGGCTCGCTCAAGGGCGGCCTGCTTGTTGGGGTCAGTCAGCATCGCCACCCCCGGTAACCGATGAAACCGGGATCCATGACTTGCCGGAACGGCAGGACGGGGAGGTGGGCTATCAGGGTCTTGAGCTGGGGGTTATCTGGCTGGCTGTCGATGGTGACCCGGGCGCCGGGGTTGATGCGCAGGTATCGATCCCGCGCATCGGTGGCTTCTTCCTTGGTCAGTCCGGGCTGGATGATCGGGGCTCGGTAGCGCACAGCTCATCTCCTGAGGGTATTGGTGCGGCAGGTAGTGCCAGGGCCTCGGCCAGCAGGACGTATTCCCCCTCGTCGTCTTGCTCCATTTCGGCGCCGCAGTCCTGACCGAAGGAATCGCAGTGCCCGCCCAGGGTGTAGCGCTGGAGGGATGCAATGTACGACATCAGCACCAGCGCATCAGCCGGGTTCTGCTCCTGCATCATGGCGATCAGTTCTCCACGATCTCCCGTCAGGGCTGCCGTGATATGGGCGGCAAAGATCTTGTGCCCATCGGAAATCTGCTGGCTCGGTGCGAACTCGATAGCATGCTCCACATAGGGAAGTGCGAGCTGGAGTGTACCCAGCGCCACCTTGAGTCGGCTCTGCAACTGGTCGTGCTGCTCCTGAAGCTCGCGGTAGTCTGCGGCGACCGGTGAGGTGGTGGCGTCAGTCCACTCAGCATCAGTACGGCCATGATGCAAGCTGGCCAGCACCCTGTCGCGAGCACCCTTAACCTGATCCCATGCTTCCGCGCCGTTCTGCTCTCCTCCTGGTGCGTCGAGCCCTACGCAGATGTCGTGCAGCTCATCCATCATCATGGCGAGTGTGTCGTTGCCGACGTGTTCCAGCACTTGCCCTGCCAACGCTTTCTCTATGCGCTCAAGGAAGGCATCAGCAACCGGAAGATCTTCGATTGCCACCCCGATCGCCGGGATTATCTGGGTTACCTCCCGCAACAGGTCGGCCAGCAACGTGCAGCGGTCGGCCAATGCCACCATGCCATCGGCCAGGGCCTGCTCGCGCTTGTGGTGGTTGGCCAGCCGTTCCAGCCGCGAACGCAGAGGGTGCTGTTCTGGCACGATGCCGGACAGGATGGCCTTGTCTATTGCTATCCCGGTGCTGTTGCGCTCTTCCAGCAGCCCAAAGATCTTGGCCTGCAGTTGCTCAACTTTGGTGAAGGGGACGAACTGCCCCTCACTGCGTGCTTCCATGCAGAGTCCAAACGCTCCACGCTTGTCGTGCATGGTGCAGTCATACCGCTTCATGATTGTTCTCCTTCCACAAACTCGAGGGCCGCGGCCACTTCCGGCAGCACCTCGTCCCAGGTGGCGATATCGCCGTTCTTGTGCCAGCCGGCTACCCCCTGGCTGTTGTTCATCACGCCCTGTAAGCGATCAAGCGCCTCGCGCAGCACATCCCGCTGCTTGGTTATGGCGTTCAGCTTGTCTGCCGGCGTGAGCCCTTCGGCGCGTTGCATGGTGATGGTGAAGGGGCCGGTTTCCGGATGGCTGCCGCGCAGCTCCAAGTAGTTGGTGGCACAGTTGGCCTTGAACTGGCCAGCAAACGAGGCAAACAGCATCTGCACTGCCAGCCCTGACAGGGAGAGGTTGATGCCGTCGTTGGTGTTCATCTCGTTGAGGTAAGCCTGCTTGGCCACGAACTCGGCCAGGGGGCGGCCTTTAAACTCCTGGGTGTCGTAACCATCCAGCAGGTTGTAACAGGCAACCAAACGCTCACCGAAGGCGACAAGTACAGGGGAGTCCTCTGTCTTCCCCTCCATCCTGACCACCACCTCAGCGATCGCGCCGTGCCCATCAACATCGATAGTGGCATTGCTATCGTTGAGGTCATGTCGTTGGTCCAGGCGCAGCACGGCATTCTTGAAGTCGCTCACGCTGCTTTCTCCTCTGCCGGGGCTTGGTAGTCCATCATGGTGCAAAGGTCGGTGATGGCCCTCGACAGCAGGATGAGGTTGGCAGCGTTGCACTGGCGCCAGTGGTGGGCGTAATCCTCGACATCCTCGTCGGAGTCGTAATCAGGCATGGAGATGGCGCGCAGGCTGAAATCACTGTTCAGCTTGAAGCTGATGGGTTCGTGCCACAGCTCCAACTCCTCCACCTGGTAGCCAGCTTCCAGTAGGGAAACCACATCAGAGGCGCGATCCCCGTTGAGATCCATCCCTTTGAAGGTCACCATCTCTTGCGCAGTGTCGGCAGACTTGAGCTTGACGAACTGAAGCGGGGAGAAGGGGCCAAGCGCTTCTGGACGCTCTGCGCTATCGGTCAGGTAGTCTTTCAGGCGGTTGCTGATCCCCATCTTGATGTCGTCGATGTGGATGGTCTGGGTCTTGAGGGAACCCATGCACTTTACCAGCAGGTGCATGACCACCTTGAGCGGGCGCTTGGTAGTGGTGTTGAGGTACAGCAGCTCGTTTTTCTGGTCGTATAGTGCATGGATCTGCGTGGTTTCATACTCGGCTGTGGCGGCCATCTCGACAATCAGCTGATCCTTCATGGTCTGCTTCTCTTTTCGGGTGACGCGCTCACGCATACCGGCGGCGATCAGCGCATCAATGCGCTCCTTGAGCTTACGGTTGACGATCTTGGTCGGAATGAGCTTGGTGTCTTGGCGCACAACGAACGCGAAGCCAGCGCCAGGCAGGTCGGTAACAAGCTCACCGGTTGCCTGATTTTGGTCAAACCCGGCGCAGCTGAGCTGATTTTCAGTGAGCGGGGTGAAGGCGAGCTCGGCCAGGTGTTCACGCATGGCGTTGATATCTGGGAGCTTGGCACTGTATACGCTGGCAGATTTAAGTACGGAATGGTTCATGGTCTGGGGTCCTTTTGGTTGGTTAGGTGCGGGCTTTCTTGGCCAGCAGGTCATGGATTTTCTTGGCGGCTGCTTCGGCTTGTGGCCGGTTACAGATGGTTCCGCCAGGCAGGATGAACTTGTTGGGCTGCTTGGGGTGGGGCACGACAACGCCCAACCCGATGACTACTGCGCCGCAGTAGGGGTTTTCCGTGGTTCTCATGGGGGACCTCTGAGTTATCCACCGTTTCTGTGTGGCCAGCGGTGGATGGTTTGGGGGTATCAGGCTGCAGCGCTGATGGGCTCTGCTCCAGCCAGCAGCAGGGTGAGCTTGCTGACATCGCGGATCCGGCACTCGCCGCGCCAGCCTGGGGCGAAAATCAGGAACATGGAACCCTTGGGGTTGCCCTTCATCTCCTCGCCGGTTTCCTTGTTGATGAAGTTCACCCGACCGTTTCGCCATTTGCCGTTATCGTCGTGGTATCCGGTGATGTGGCGTACCTCGCTGGCCCGCTCACCTGGATACCATTCGGTGCTGGTGTCCTGCGGCACCAGCATGACTGTTCCGATCCCGCGCCCCTGCTGCTCGATGGCCTTCTCCACCCACGGCCCGATATCGGAGTAGGGGGGATTGAGCCAGACCCACGGAGATCGCACTGACGGGCTGATGAAGTCGCCCCAGTCCACGCTCAGGGCGTCGATATCTGGCGTCAGGTACTTCTGGCACAGGGCCGTCTCCGGTAGGGCGGCGGCATCGAGGGCGAAGTTGAACTCCAGATCCAGCGCCCGGAACAGGTAGGGCGGTGTCTGGGTCATGTCGCGGGTAGCGGCTGGGGTAGTTGAACCTCTGTAGTCGGCCATCAGCTCACCTCCTTGGTTTCAATGCCGAGTTGTTTAGCCAGTTGCTGGCGTTCTATCTCATCCCGTCGCCGCTGGCGCAGCTTGAGCTTGAGCAGGGCCTGGCGGTCTTGCACCATGCCACGGTGGTTGTAGAGGCTCATGATGTGCCACCTGACTGCTTGGCGGCCTTGAATTCTTCCCATGCTTCAGTGTCGATCTTGGGCACCATGGCAAAGCTATCGCCGACAGTCCAAGTGACGGCGTACTTTCCTCCTGGGAACGTAAAACTGACTTTGGCTGGCTCGCTGTCGTCTACCCATTTCACCTCGACACCGGGGAACTGCTGCTCAGCAGTCTGCTTAGCAGCCTCCTTCTTGGCTTCCCTCTCGGCACGCTCCTTTATCTCTGCGTCGCGGCAGGCGGGGGTACAGTATATGCAGTCACCGTCTGCCACCGGCTCGTGCATGATTTCCTGGCCGCTTTCCTTGTCGTAGTGGCAGCTGTCATCACATACCTTCCGGTAGCAGTGTGAGCACTCAAACCACCATCCATGGGCGATCATGACCAGTGGCGGCACTGCGCCGACACTTGCATACTCATCAGCCCACTGGACGCGACGGCAGCTTTCGATTGCCTCGAAATCGGTGTTCAGCTCGTTGGCCCCCATGCGACGAGCTGCAATCCCACTGGTGGCGAAAACAATGGCACCGTGCTCCCCATCCTGAACGCTGTAGGCCTTGACTGGCCTTACTGTTGTCGGTTGCTGGCTCATGCAGCCTCCTTACTCTCAATCGCTGGTTGCTCGCCCTCAATGACATCCGCCCGATCCTGCTCCCACTGGCGAACCGCAGCATGACCCGCGCTGATGATCTGGTCGGCCAGCTTGATGCCAATACCCTTGATCGCCAGCAGCTTGTCGCTCTGGTTCACCATCAACTTCCACAGGTCAGTGATGCCAGCCCCTTCAAGCAGCCCCTGCACCTTGGCGTTGAGGCCAATCTCGCTGATGTGGACTGTTTGCGCCCACTCGGCGCGAGGTTGCAACTGGGGGTGGGTGATGGCGAGCGCATCGAGCATGAAGGAGTGAATGTCGCGGATCGCCTCCATCGGTATGTCCTGAGCCACTGCGCCAGGGAATACCGGGCTCAGCCACTCACTCAGCATCACGGTGCAGCCGGTGGCATCAGAGCGCATGGCGTGGAGCTTCCAGTCCAGATCGTTGAGCAGATAGCTCTTGTCGGACTGGATGCCACCCTCTACCACATAGATATTCCAGCGCACCCCTTTCTCGTCGGTGTAGTGCTTGCGCAGGTGCTTGCCCCACAGCAGGCTGACATCCTTGAACAGGGCCATGTCGTTGATGATTTGCTGGCGCGCATCCAGATCAGCCTGTTGCTGGCTGATAATGGCCGTCAGTTCGGTGACACTTGCTGAAAGCTTGGTGTTATCACGGCGATAGCCGCTGATTTCGTTCTTCCCTGCAGTGATAGCCGCAAGCCGTTCCTCCAACTTCTTGCGCTGCTCCGTCACCTTTCGCTTGAGGCCTTCCGGATCCATTTCCTTGTAGGCTTTAATCCGGCGCTCCAGCTCGCGGATCTGGATGTTTGCGGCGTTGAGGCTGGCCTGGACGCCGTCGGCCTTGCGGGTGGCGGCATAGACTGCCGCCTCTGCCACTTCCAGCTTTGCGATTGTCTCTTCCTGCGCGGCGGCAATGCGCTGCTCGGTACTGGCGACTTGCTGGCGCAGCTCGCCGACAAGATTGGTTTGGCCTTCCAGCTCGCGATCCCGGGCTTCAAGCTCACCAATCAGGTCGTTGAACTCGTCTATGTGGGCGTTCGCCGCCTCGCTGATCATGGTCAGGTTGGCGGTAACGATAGGCTCCAGCCCAGCGACAGCCTGCTTGCAGTGCTCGGCTGGCATGTCTGCCAGCAGCCGGATCTGGCTGGTGATGGTGTTCAGGGCGAGGCTGGTTGCCTCGCTGGGGTTCAGCGTGGTCATTATTGAGGTCCTGAGTAAGCGCCCTGTTGGCGGCAGGGCGAGGTGATCAGTAGTTGATGGTCAGGTGGGCGATCTTGTTGTTGGCGATGTGCTTGATGAGGGTGACTGCTTTATCCTCTTCAATGCCAAGGCCCATGAGATCCATCAAGATGGACTGGTTGATGGTGCGGCGGTGCTCCACATCTGCGGCGCGAGCTGCATCTGCTTCTTCTTTCAGGCGCTGTTCTTCGGCTATGCGCTGGCGCTCCTGCTCGGCGGCTTGCGCGGCTACAGCTTCGGCATGAAGCGCCGCATTGCGCTCAGCCTCCTGCCGGCGCAGTTCTGCCTGCTCTGCTTCGGCAATGCGGCGGGCTTCTGCCTGCTGACGGGCCAGCTCAGAGGCTTCGGAATCTCGCCGTGCCTGCTCCGCTGCCTGCTGGGCAGCTTGGGCTTGGCGCTGTGCCTCCTGCTCACGGTGCTGGGCCGCTTCACGCTCCAGGCGCTGGCGATTCTCTTCCTGGAGTCGAGCCTGCTCCGCTGCCTGCTCGGCTATCAGCCGCTCGCGGTCTATGCGCTCTTGCTCGGCCTGCTTCTTGCGAAGCTCCTCCAGTTCAGCCTGCTCGGCTTCGTACTTCTGACGGGTGGCCAGCGTCTCACCAAGGCGCTTGGTGGCCAGTTCCTTGGCCACGGTCGCCTGGGGCAGCAGCTCCTGCCAGCTATCGTCCAGCGCGGTCTGCTCGACTTCAGTCAGCAAAAACTGCAGGTCAGCCGCAGTGATCTCGATACTGGCAGAGGTGCCCAGCTCATTGAGTCGAGCCAGCCGAGCTTGCAGGGCCTCAACCCGGGCAGTTTCTGCCTCTTCATACTGGGTGAGTGGGGCGCGCACTTCGTCTTTCAGTGCGTCCAAGGTGTCGCGGATCACCTTGCGGTTGGCGTCGATGCGGGCAGGAATCGCCTTGTACTGGGCGGTCAGCTCTTTGCCGAGGCCATCCAGATAGGTCTTGGTCTTGGCGACGGCATAGGCAACGCTGGCGATCTCCTTGCGCCCCTTGGCGGTGGTCACATCAGGCACCAGGCTTGCCGCCTGCTTGCGAATATCGGCCAGCATGGCGTCAATGCCATCCCCTTCGGTGAAGAGGGTGACGGCGGCGGTGGGTTCGATGACAACCAGTTGGGTTTGTTCAGTGTCGGTCTTGGCTTGTTTGGTCATGGCGGTTCCTTTGGCATGAAAAGGCCCGCAGTGAGCAGGCCGATAGAAGATGCTGACTAACTGTTATTCCTCGTCTTGCTGTTCCACGTCAGCCAAGAACTGCTCGTGGGTGGGCAGCGCATCAAGCTGGTAGGTCTTGACCAGACGAACTGGGTAGTAGCCCGGCGACGGGTCATCTGAGGTTGCCCCGTGGAAGCGCTCGCCTTCCGGCACCGGCGCCTCGTTGAAGCCCTGAAACACCTCGAAGGTGCCCTTGTCGAAGTCAACCACGTAGGCCCACTCGCAGAACAGGGAGTCAGCGGCGAAGCTGAGGCGGTCCTTCAGCAGGATGCCTGGCTCTGCTTCAGCAACGATATTGAGAATGCTGGCACCACGGTCCCGGCTGAACTGCTGGTACTTGCCACCTTCAGCCATCATGCCTCTGCTTGAACCCGACTCGGCTGCTTCAAGCTCCGCCTGAATGGAGTCAAGGTCTTCATCGTTTGCGAACCGGGCTGCGCGCAGCTTGGTGATGAAGTTTTCACGGTCCATGGTGAGCAGGAACTGCAGCGCAGTAGCACCTTGCCCGCTAGGGTAGCCGTCCCATTGCCCGTACTGGGCGACCTTGTACTTGCCATCAACGACGGCACAGGTCAGGTTGCGTGTTCCCATATTTTTTCCTCTGTAATAAAAAGCCCGCTGGATGGCGGGCTGGTTAAGTTGAAAGTGGCTGTATTATTTGGCTTTGTTGAGCTGGGCTTTGCGCTCACCAGCTACCTGCTTGATGCCATCAGCAATGGTTTGGTCGCCGGTTTCACCTGCCCATGCCCAGGCAGTGGTGTAGGCGCTTGTCCACTCTTCAACCGACGACGCCCCCTCGATGGCGGCGCAGTGGTCGGCGTAGGCGCTGGCGTGATCGGTAGTGGCCCGGTCGAGTTCAGGAGTGAGCTCTGCTACTGGGTCGTGATCCAGGGTTACCGGTGCAGTGTGCTGGCCGCGCATAGCATCGAGGGCGCGACTCTTGGCTGGGGTGCTCTGGGTAGGCTGTGCTCCCGGGATCTCGTTGATGATGATCTCCTTGCCCTCCATCTCCTCGGCGGTTGGCTCACTGCCTATCTCTGGCCAAGCTTTACGCAGCGCCTGCGCCTCTGTGCACTTGGCAAGCTGGGCATATGGCCGCTTGCGCCACATGGCATTGGGGCACTCAGTCTTTCCGCTCTGGGTGGCGTAGTTCTCCTTCCAGCGTTCCAAGGCGTGGAAGGCAACCCGCTGCCCATTCACCACCTTATAGACTGTGTACTTGCACCACTGCGGATAGGTGACCTTGATCTTGGCGCTCTGGTTGTAGGGGTCTTGGAACTCCTCGGTCACATCTGGACCAAATACCGGCTCGTCAGCGCCGGCGTAGTTGCCGGAACGGTCGGCCTGGATCCGGTACATGCCGATCCCGGGCATAGGCACATCCCGCCAGACCTTATCTTTAGATTTGGCATCGGTGACCTGCATTGGTACCAGATGAACCGGTTTGAGCAAGATGTCGAGCCCGCGCGCCTTACAGTAGTCGATGGCCATGACCACCGAATCGGGGTTTGCACCTGGGTAAATGGTGTTACACAGGGCGTTCCAGGTCGGCTCGTCGATGCCACGCTGGACGAGGATGGGGTACTTGGCGGTGAAATTCTCGACCGCCTGCTGCTTGATGTTGGTGATGTTGCTCATGCTGCTTTCCTTGTCGCCCACGCTGGGCGCTGGAGTGGTTTGAAGTCGTGCCAGTCGTTGTTGGCGCGGCATTCGTGGAATTTGCGCAGGTCGCGGCGGAACAGGTCTTTGCCTGCCTCCTTCCAGTCATCAGGCAAGGGGCGCACCCGCACAGGGTATCGACCGCAGTTAACGCTGGTACTGACGGCCAGGAAGACAAAGTCCGGTTGCTCACTCATGACCCTGTGGTAGCCCTCGGAGTACATGGCGTCCTGAACGTGGTAGCGGAAGTCCTCAACGTGGCGCTCTAAGCGCCCCATGTCATCCACCGATTTCACGTCCAGGATGATGGGGTGACCGCTCAGGTGTCGGTCTGGGCGAACCCGGCACAACTCCTCTGTTTCGGGGTCAATCCAGTAGAAAGAGGCTTCGCTGTGCCCCTCCTGCTCCAGCAGCCAGCGGGCATCTGGGTGAGCCATCACACTGTCGCGCATCAGGTACAGCTTGCGGCCTTCTTCGGCATCCATCACCGTCTTGCCCAGCTCGGCGCAGCCGGCCAAGAACTCGGCCTCAGCCTCCTTGCCTGCGTTGGTGCGGCGGTTGAATGGCGGGGCGATGATGAAGCGGTCTTTGAACTCGTCCGGCTCGAGCAACAGGCAGTGGATGGCGCTGCCCATGTCGAATGCCTTGAGCTTTTCTTCATCGACCGGTGCATTTTTGGCCCAGATGTAGGTGGCTGGGCTTTCTGCTATCTGGTCGAGCTGGCTTTTGCTGACCCCCGGGCCAGAGTGGTACTCCTCATTGGAGAGGCCGAACACCCGACCAAGCGGGTGCGCGGCGGATGTGTCGGCAATGGCGTTCATGCGGGATCTCCTTGTGAATCGTTGCTCAGACGCGCCCAGGTCAGGTGCAGCCGGTCTTCGTCGTAGCTCTGCACACCTCCCTGCTCGCACTGGATAACGACTTCGCCATCGCTGCGGCTTACCTCGCGTCCTTTTCGTCCGCTCAGCAGGTTGACGTGGGTGTAGGGCGCAGTCTTGACGCCGTAGTAGCTGGCGCTATCTGGTGCGGCGTTCATGCGGCACCGCCTTTGGCCTTGGCGATAGCATCGCGGATCTTATCTATATCTCCGAATAGCACCTCAACCTCGCTACCATCTTCTTCAGTGATGGTGTGCGTCCCTATCGTATCCAGCGCAGCCAGCAGCTCGTCGCACTGCTGCTCAGCCTCTTTCAGCATCAGGATTGCCCCGCTGACGGATGTCAGAGCCAACTGACCGTTGCTGACCCCTTGGCAAGCATTAACGCAATACCTTGCCCTCTGGTAGTCGTCGTAGCCAAGGCGCACGATCGGCTCGCTCTCTGGGTGAGGAGTGCTAGGTTCTGCCCAGTCAACAAAAAACGGCCAAGGCTCCTGCGTGTGATTACTCATGCTGCGCTCCTGTCCTGGTACTGCTCCCATTGGTCCTCGCTCATGGCGTCGTGCAGGGCGGCCACGTGGTCGCTCCACGCGGCTTTGGCCAACTCGACCAGCCCAGCGTCAACCACCTGCTGGATGAACTGCATCAGCGGCATGTGGTCGCCGTCGCGCATCATCAGCCAGATGGCTAGGTTGTATTGGCGGTGCTGGTCGCTGCCGAGTTCTCCCAGCAGGGTTGCTGGGTCTGTTTCAAGCATGCCGGCCAGCATGAGTGGTCGATTGCTCTCAACCCACTCGGCGACCCACTCAGCTTCGGCGTTGGCCTCGGCTTCGCGGCTCTCCAGCAGGGCGAGCAGGGTGGTTTCATTGGTCATTTTGCTTCTCCAGTTCAGCGAGAAGGCCGTCTGCGTAGTAAGTGCGCCATGCGAAATACATTGCACTCAGTCCGCCTTTTGTTATCTCTCGAACAGGCTCGCCAAATTCATCAATGCCACTCTTGAAATAGCGGTCATTGTTGGCAAATCTCATTCTCCACACACTGTCAAACCAGTCAGGCATTTCTGGTGCATGCATTGCCATCATTTCGCGCTTGGTTAGTCCTGCCATCACACCGTGGTTTTCCATGCCTGCGTTGCTGTGATGCACAGGAGAGCCATTACTGTTAACCAGCGGCATGGCTGGCATATCTGCGTTTTTCATGGTCGGGGTCCTCTTGGTTATCCGAAGGCAGCCACAGCTTCGACGCTATGTTGTTGCCAGCTCCACTGGAGCCGCCTTGGGATACCCGCTGTTGCCAGCGGGCTTGCCGGTTACGTCATCCGGCGCCTTCTGGTAAGCCGTCCGTGCTGTCGCGCTATCGCCGCTAATAACAGGTGTCCACCCCAGATTTGTGGACTGCTCTACCCGTGCCACTTGGTTTATTGACCCTAACCAGATGCAAAGCTGGTTTCCCACGCGGAGAACTCGGGGCGCCATCATTACTGGCGCATGGATTGGCCGCTTCTAACGGCTGTCGGTTACATCGTTCGCACTCCCTGTTGTGTTTGGCAGGTAAAAGACGAGTGATAAATCGTTCACGTTCACACACCGCTTTCCGGTTTTAACGGGGTATCGGCGCATCCCTACCGGCATTGGGATTCGTGGTTGTGAGCCGGTTCCAGGCTGTTAAAGAGCGAGCTCAGCCGGATTTGGCGTGAGCGAAGCCAAAGCAACCTTGCGGTGCTTCAAAAAGAGGCTTTGGCTACGGCGCTATCAGGGAAGCGCCAGGCCCGGGTCAGACGGCGTTGCGGTGGTTTTGTGCTGTCAGGTTCAGCATCAGGCGGTGGCCTTGTGGGATTCGGCCAAGGCGCTGGTTGGCTATGACTCGCTTTTCTGCCAACTTCTGGCGGCGGATATCGTCGGCAATGGCGCTGGCACGGCGATGAAGGGCGACTCGGCGGGAGTGGTTTCCGCTCAGTCGGTCGGCGATAGAGGCAATGACTTTGTCGGCTCGATTCGCGGCTCTGGAAAAAATGTTCTGGGTCATGGTACATTTACTCCTGTTGGCGAGTTGGTCCTCGCTGATTCCCACCGGTTTAGGCTGGTCGGGGTCCTGATTGCCGGGGTTGGTCCCCTGGCATTCTGATTGGGGTGGTACCCCAGTCCTTCGAAGCCCGCCTTGTGCGGGCTTTGTCGTTCTTACGCGCTGGTCAGGCGCTTGCCCTTGCGGGCGGGTCCTGATTACCGAGTGTCTAAATCTTGTGTGGTGGCAGGATTCGAACCTGCGCGCTCACTCCGTCGAGTCGGCTCTACCGCTGAGACCTACACCACAACTGCGGATTGCACCGCTATTGCTTTCAGTCCGGGCGGCTCGACCAATCCAGTGGGACCAAACTTGCTGGTCTTCCTGTCGCTGCCTTAGATCCGATGCCGGTGTCCTATCAATGCAATCCCAGTTGTGTTCTGGCCTTTACTCCGCCAGAGCGGGAGGTTACCCAAGACCTTCACCACGATTGGCCGCCTTCATCGCTGCCCCTTACTGTTACCGGTCTTGGCTATTCGATTGTTTTACCGAACAAGGCAAAGGTTAATATTCCCGAACACTCTCGTCAATACAAAATGTTCGGTTTAACGAACTTTTTTTCTTTGAGTGTTACTTCAGCCGATCGGCGGATACAAAAAAGCCCGCACTGGGCGGGCTGTTCGGGGTAGGGGTATCTACTCTTTCACGTCTCTGCGGAGTTCAACCATCCGGCCATACACCACCACATCCTTGATTGGCACCACACCAAGGCGTTGATCGTCCGTCACCAAGCTGATACCTGACAACCCATCCAGCGCTTTGAGCAGGCGCGCTTGCTTGTTGCTATCCAGGCGAACCAACAGGATATCGCCATGGCGAGCCTGCCGGTCTGCCAAGTCAATGACGCAGATGTCACCAGCCTTAATCCCCGAGCCAGCAAGGTTGTCATCACTGGCGATGACGCCTATCAACTGGCCATCTGAATCGCTGAATATGTGGCGACCACTATCCAGAGTAGAAAGAGCATCTGTGGGGTGTTTTCCAAGCTCAGGCATTTCCCACACGGGCACCTTGCCGAGGTTTGTATCTGTGACATAGGTGCCGCTTTCCTTGCCTGTGTAGAGCCACAGCGGATCGCAACCAAGAGCCTTGGCGATGGAGAGCAAGCTACTCACCCTCAAATCCTTGACCGGGTCAGACAGGAGAACTGAGATAACGGCCTTGCTTACCCCGGACTTGCGCACCAGGTCGGCCTGCTTCCAGCCTCGCTCCCTGAGCATGTATTCCAGTCGGTCTCTAAAAGAGGTCATGTCAATCTCGTTCGTATAAAAAAACACTCCCCCATTTTGGCTTATTTCATGTGCGCTATGCCGATGGTTGACTTGTTCGGTAAACCGAACCAAAATGTGGTCTGTATTGTCAGCAACCATGAAAGGACCCCGACCAATGAAAAAAAATCGCGCCATCAAGTTCTTTGGCGGTAACAACGCCCTGGCTCGCGCCATTGGTGTCACGAAGAGCACCGTGTCCGAATGGCCGGAAGTTATCCCTGAGAAGTACGCCTCCCGCATTCACTTCGCATCCGGAGAGGAGCTTGATTTCGGTCTGGAAGACTACCGACCGGAACCAGTAGAAACCAAGCAGGCCGCTTAACCACCGGCCTGAATAATCACCAACAGAGGACCAGCACAATGAGCAGAGCAGCCCTGCCTGATCACGAAAACATGAGCACCATTTCACCCCTACGATTGCGCGGAACGCCGGCTCAGAGAGAGGTTTGGCGTGAAGTGGCGGCAGAATTTTGCATGACTGAAACTGCATTTGCCCGAGTCTCGCTACTAACCCTACTCAATTCCATATCTCAACACGAGCCAGAGATTTTGGCGAGGGCCGTAAAACGAGCCAGCCGAATCCTAATGGCGCAAGGGTATCCGCCAGCGACCATTGAAGAAATTCTTAGCGGATATGGACTGCCTGAGTACGGAAAGCTTGCGTTCACTCCTGATGATGAGGCCGCTTACGAGAATGAGCGCCATAAGACTCCGGTAGAAAAGCTCAAGGTCGAATATGAAAAAATCCGCAATTTGGTCAACTCAATATTAAGAAGGTAGTAGCTATGTCACATAAAACAGCTCAACCCATTAGCGAACGCAGCAACATCATTTTGAAAGCAGTCATGCATGAGCTTGCCCTGCATCTGGAGGACGATTCTGTGATCACTATCGCTCAAGCTGCCGGCACCGATAAAACCGCCGTTCGCCTGGCTCGCGAGCTGCAGGCCCGCACCGTTGAGCGTGCAGAGACGCAGCACAACGCATAACCACCTCTTGTCCGACTAACCACCGGGCATTTGAATCAGGACCTCAGACAATGACCAAACCAATCCTGGCCCATGAGGGCCAACCCTTTTCGCACGATCTCAACCACTGCCCTTTGTGTGGCAGTGAGCTGCAATCCGGTACCGACGACCGCGCCTTTGAGTGCCCCGCTTGCGAGTACACCGAGCAGGAGGTGGCAGCATGATCTACGGCAGCGTTTGCAGCGGCATCGAGGCAGCGTCGCTGGCTTGGGAGCCTCTTGGCTGGAACCCTGCGTGGTTCGCCGAGATTGAGCCATTCCCGAGCGCAGTGCTGGCACACCACTGGCCACACGTCACCAACCTTGGCGATATGACCAAGATAGCGACTGCAGTCCTCAAGGGGAATGTGGTGGCTCCAGACATCCTTGTTGGCGGAACGCCATGTCAGGCGTTTTCTGTTGCCGGCGCCCGTCAGGGGCTGGCTGATGACCGTGGTTTTCTGACTATCAAGTACGTGGAGCTTGCCAATGCCATTGATCAAAAACGAGCAGCAGCTGGAGCTGTTCCCTGCATCACCGTCTGGGAAAACGTCCCCGGCGTCCTCTCGTCAAAAGACAACGCTTTTGGCGCATTCCTTGGCCTCCTTGCCGGGGAAGATTGCGAGCTCATCCCACCAGGGAAGAAATGGGAAAACGCTGGTTGTGTGCTTGGCCCCCAAAGAGCAGTCGCGTGGCGGGTCATCGATGCCCAATATTTCGGAGTGGCCCAACGACGCCGCCGTGTGTTCGTTGTCGCAAGTGCTCGAGAAGGGTTCGATCCCGCAAAAGTTCTTTTTGAGTGCGAAGGCGTGCGCCGGGATTCTGCGCCGAGCAGAGAAGCGGGGAAGGCAGTTGCCGCCCTTACTGCAAACGGCGCTGGAACGTGTGGCGCAGATGACAACCAAGGCCAAGCCGGGCATCTGATCCCTCTTGCGACCAGCACTGGACACATCTCCCATTGTTTGAATGCTGGCGGGATGGGGCGCATCGACTACGAAACGGAGACGATGGTCGTCCACGGCACCCAAGACCCAGACACCAAAGTCGAGCTGGCTCACACGCTAGGGTGCAATCAGGGGCAGGAAAATGCGGTACTGACCGAGTACAACAGCATCAAAGACCACGACCGGCGTGTCATCTTCGCCGCCAATAACTGGGATGAATTGGTACGAGAGAATCCGCCTTGCGTCACCGCCGACATCACCCACACCCTGAAAGCGGAAGGCTTCAACGCCAGCGAGGATGGCACTGGCAGGGGGCAACCGATTGTGCCGGTGGCCTTCAGCTCCAAGGACGATGGCGGCGATGCCACTGAAAACACGTCTCCGACACTGAGGGCGAGCGGTCATGCGGATAGTCACGCCAACGCAGGCGCACATCCTGCGGTGGCATACACAACCAAGCTGCACAATACGACTAGCAACGGCGCAGGTAAATTCTACGAGGAATACACGATCTCTCTCGACAGAAGCAGCCCTCCGCCTGCCCTTGTTTCCACGATGGCCGTCCGCCGCCTAACCCCTGTTGAGTGCGAGCGCCTGCAGGGTTTTCCTGACAATCACACCATGATACCGGCTGCGAAGCGCAACAAACTGATCGCAGATGAATTGGTCTATTTGCGCCGCCACTTCCCACTCATACCTGAGGAAGAGGCGCACCGGATGGCAGCAGACGGCCCTCGCTATAAGGCGATCGGCAACTCCATGGCGGTACCGTGCATGGAATTTATCGGGCGACGCATAGAACTTCATCTCTCTGAAACTGGCTTTTGCCGTGCCGATGAGGAGGCAGCATGAGCACTGTTCTCAAATTCCCGGGGGCAGTCGCCCCCATTTCCAAACCTATCAGCAGAGGTAGCAGCGTGAGCACCAACAGGCGCAGCGGATATGTGATCTGCTGGCGGTCACTGATGGCCGCCGACTGGGCAAAGAGCGCAGTGAAGTTTGCCGGATGGATGCGGATCATCAGTCTCGCAGCCTATGAGGAGTGCGCTGTGAGCTACAAGGGGCGCGAGTGGACGCTGATGAGGGGTCAGCTGGTGATCAGCACCACCGAGTTTGGTTCGCTGTTGCGTGACGAGCGCGGGAGAGCCCTATCCAAGCAAGCCACCGATCGACTGCTTGGGTGGTTTGAGCGAGAGGGCATGGTGACAATACAGGGCACCCCATGGGGGTCGGTGATCACCGTCAACAACTATGACGACTACCAGGCCGCGATCATGGCTGTGGACACTGTCGAGCCAGCACCAGAAAATTCAGCTCCAAATGAGCAAAAAGAGACTCAATTGGGTGGCGTTTCGGTCGGTACACCGACCGGTACGCTGACCGGTACGCCAACCGAAACACTCAAAGCCGCGCCAGATATGGGCTTGCAGCCTACTGTTGATGCGCCCTCCGGTGTACCGATCGGTGTTTCGACCGGTACGACAACAGAACAAGAAATAAATACATTAAAAGAAAACATAAAGATCTCTTCGTCGAAGAACGCTGACGCGCTCCCCGACGCCGGAGTTGTTGAATCGGTTTCAACGCCTGTCGAAAAGCTCCGCCCAGATGCTGCCATCCAGACCCCGAGCGGGAAATTCTGGGGAACTCAGGATGATCTGACCTGCGCCGAGTACATCCAGGGCAAGGTCATGGTGGTCAACCCGACAGCCAAGATCCCCAACTGGGCGCAGTGGGCGAACGAGATCCGCCTGATGCGGGCACAGGACGGGCGCACCCATCACGAAATCTGCTCGCTGTTCAAGTGGGCCAACCTTGATCCCTTCTGGTCTACCAACGTGCAGTGCCCCAAGACCCTGCGCAAGCAGTGGGACAAGCTGCAGGCCAAGCGGATAGGGCAGGCCCGTCAGCCAGCACAGGGCGACGAGTGGGATCTGACCAAAACCATGACGGCCGAAAAACTCAACCAGATGATCGGGGAGGGGTACTGATGGCCATGAAACCGTTAAGCGAGGTACTGGCCAGCATGCCGAGCGAGATCCAGGCCACGCCGGTTCGCCCAGTTGCCGCCTCCGTGACCGAGCAAGATACCCAGGTGGTGGCCCGGTTGTTCGAGCAGCTCAAGGTGATTTTCCCTGCTTGGCAACGGGCCTTTCCAAACCCGGAGATGCAGGCTCGAGCGCTGCGGGAGTGGACGGTTGCCCTAGTCGAAGCCAACTGCACCAGCCGCGAGCAACTGGGCCATGGGATGCGGGTTGCTCGCCAGCAGCAGATCCCGTTTTTCCCCGGCACTGGCCAGTTTATCAAGTGGTGTCAGATCACCCCTGAATCGCTGGGGCTGCCGACGCTGGATACTGCGCTGGTCGAGGTGCGAACTCGCCGGTTCACCCATCCCGCAGTAGAGCTGGCCGCCAAAGCGACAAGCTGGGAGTGCAAGACGCTTAGCCTGGATGCATACCGGCCTGTGTTTGAGCAGGCATACACCCAGCTGCTGCGCCGGGTTGTGGCCGGGGAGGACTTGGGCGCCGAAGTCCTCAAGGGGCTGCCGACCAGGGAGCAGATCCAGCACAGCCCTGAGTTTTACCAGCAGACTGGCCAGCGAGGCGTGGAAAGCCTCAAGGCGTTGTTCAAGCGAGGAGGGCTTCCTGATGTTCAATCCTGACGTGATCGCCGCCGTGCGCGAGGCAAAGTTCTGCCGAGTTGTGATTTACCCGGCTGTTCGTGGCTGGTGCGGTGAGCGGGTGCTGTTGGAGGTGTCCGACGATATCGCCGCACTTGGGTACACCGATTGCCAGCGTGGAGCAGGGCATTGGCTGGTGCTCGACACGACGCCGGAGCAAGTGGCGCAGGAGGCCGAACGCCTGAGAGGCGCGCCAGTGCTGGCGTTGAGAGGGTGTGTTGCAAATGGAGCTGTGGATAACTTGCGTAGGGAGGGCCTTGCCAACCAGTGACACAGGGAGTACCGAGCCGTAACATGAGCAAGTACGAAAACCGGACCTAGACCACCCGGTGATTTAACCAAAAGGACCCCGATATGACCGAAAAACTGACTACCCGAGATCTATCTACCGCGACCCAGTTGGGGCGCGTTATCGCCATCATGAGCGATGGCAAGTCACGCACTCTGCGCGACATTGAACGCGAGTGCTGGAGCCGCTACGGCCACGCCGACACCCAAGCCGCCATCAGCGCCCGCCTGCGCGAAGTCTGTTGCCATGGCTGGGTGAAGCACTCCAGCAACCAGAACATCGACGGCAAGCACGTGTGGCATTACTGCCTCTCGCCGTTCCCCACAGCTGAGGCCGTTGCGGCTAAGGCGGTGGCAGCATGAGATTCGCCATGACAATCGCCGCCGTTATGGCGGCCAGCGCTCCGGCCTGGATTAACCCGATCCGCTTCACGCCATCCAGTTCATTCTGCATCCCCAACCCGCGCAATGACAGGGCCGCAAAACGCCAGCGTGCCGCAGCCAAGCGCCGCAACAAAGCCAAGCGGGGGTGAGGATGAGAGCTAAATACGTAGTTCACCCTGGAATGGTAACGAGTGACCAGGACAAGCAGAGGCATTACATCGGGCCAATGGCGCTGATGAGGCTGTACGGGGTAAGTCCGGACGAGTGCGAAATCTACGAGCCAGCCAGTTGGTGGACTGAAAGCTGCTACCTGATGGCAAAGGAGCGGAATGCTGGGTTGACCCATCTCCGCCCAAGAGCTGACGGGAACTATTCACTACCTGCATCCGGCGGTGTCGCATGAGCTACCCCAAGTATTTCCTCCGCAGCCCTGATATCCGGTCCCGCGCCTGCCAGCTGGTAGCAAGTCTGCCGGTAGACCAGGACAAACCGCTGATCATCGAAATCAAGGAGATGACCCGCTCGCTGGCCCAGAACGCCCTGTTTTGGGCTGTCATGACCGACATCGCCGAACAGGTGGACTGGCACGGTCGCAAGCTCTCCAAGGAGGACTGGAAGCACGTCCTCTCCGCCGCCCTGTACCAGCAGGACGTTGTGCCGAATATCGACGGCAACGGGTTCGTGGTGCTGGGCAAGTCCACCTCCAAGATGACAGTGCGCGAGATGCGCGATCTCATCGAGCTGGCTCAGTCTTTCGGTGCCCAGCAGGGCGTGCGGTTCGGGGATGAATCTCGCCGCGGCTTCGACTGGGTGGCGGCATATGGGAGGGCTGCGGCATGATGGAGGTATTGGCTATTTTTGGGTGGGCAGTGCTGCTGGTTGTCTCGCTGTTCATCATGACCGCCGCTGGAGTTGGGTTGGTGGTATCTCGCGGGTTTACCGGTCGGGTGGAGGGCGCCTTTGTGGTGATGCTCTTGGTCGGTGCTGCAATGGCCTGGTTTGCATGGGGCGTTAAGCCGTTCGTGCTGATGATGGTGGCGGCATGAGCAAGACAAAGGCCGAAAAACGCTGGTTGGATGACGTAGCCTCTTTGGGTTGCGTGGCATGCCGTAACGCCGGGCACGGCCCCAGCCAGAGTGAGATCCATCATGTGCGCTCTGGATCTGGCATGGCCCAGCGTGCAGCTCACAACCGTGTGCTGCCGCTGTGCCCTCAGCATCACCGCGCTTGCTACCCCACCGGATTCCACGCCGCACCAAAGAGCTGGCAGGCTGAACACGGTAGCGAGGAGCAACTGCTGGCCCAGGTGGTCAGTGAAGTGTCAGCGCTGCGCAAGAACACCATCGGGAGGGCAGCATGAGCGGAAAAGTGGTCAGCCTGAGCGAGGTCAAGAAGGAGAGCGGTGCCAACGTTGTCTCCATCCTGGAGCAGGTCCTTGAGAGCGCCAAGCGTGGGGAGGTGGTCAACTGCCTGATCGTGACGGTCAATAGCGATGACTCCTGCTCCAGGGCATGGGCGAACGGACACCATCCTTTTTCATTGTTGGGGCAGCTGGAGAATGCCAAGGCCAGCTTCATGGAGGCGAACCTGGAATGATCCACCTATCCGCCATTGAAGCCGGTCGCCTGCTCAGCAAGCACCCGAAAGCCAAGAGGGTCGTGGAACAGGCCAAGAAAGCGCAGCAGGTGGGCACCCTGCACCAGCGAGTATTGGCCCAGCTCGTCGGCTTGCCAGAACCAACCACAGAGCTGGTATTCCACCCCAAGCGCAAGTGGCGGTTCGACTACGCCTGGGAAGAGCAGATGATCGCCCTCGAGATCCACGGCGGCATCCACTCTGGCGGCCGGCACACCAGGGGGAGGGGGTTCGTAGAGGACCGAGCCAAGATGAACGAGGCCTCCCTGCTCGGGTGGATGGTCATTGAGGCCACCCCCGAGCACATCAAATCCGGCCAGCTTCGCGCCTGGCTGCTTGCCGCTTTCAATCAGGACCAAGACCAGAGGACCAACCCATGAGCATCGAGCTTCTTATCAAATTGCACAGCCCCAAGGCTGTATCCATCGAGGCAGAGTCACAGCGATCCGGTCGTTCACCGGATAGCGTAGGGCGCGAGGAGGTGCTGTCCGCCCTGGCTCACGCTGAGCACCTGCACCCTGTCGGCGTGATGGTACTGCGTGCCCGTCATCTGTCTGATGGGCTGGCCGTGCGTCAGCTCGTCGAGAGTTACCCACCCAGCGCCGTGATGAGTGCGGCAGGGTTACAGGGTGACAGTGAGCGACTGTTACGCCTCTACAAGCGCCACCACCCATATGGACGCCGTGAGGCAAGGCGGGCTCGGGAGCTGGAGTTGCTGGGGGATCACGATAACGCGGCTCGGGTGCGGGCACTCATTCTCTCTCGCTGTGAGCGGGATACCCAGGGCGGGCGCTGCCCAGCCTGCTCCGGTACCGGTGAACTCACCAAGCCAAAGCCTCATACCTGCCCGCACTGTCACGCCGGATACATCTCGGCACCACCACTGGCCACCGATGCAGAGCGCAGCGCAGCTCAGGAACTGCAGTATTGCTACAGTGACGCGGTTCGGGCGTTTCACCAGTACCTGGATAAGGCCAAGGCAGCATAATGACTCAGCTCGCAGATTAGGCGCCCATGTGGCGCCTTTTTCTTTTCCTCTCCGCTGCGTGCGGTATCATCGGCAGCAGGAGGGCACCATGAGCCACAATCTTTGCAGTTTGCCACCCGAGCAACAAGAACGGGTGGAAGTGGAAAAGGCGGCCGCCTATGCGGTCTGGAAGGAAAGGAACCCGGATATCAAAACACCAGCAGAGAGCGAGGCCGGCAACTACAAGGGTGAGATGCAGGCTTACTTTCTCCAGCAGGTGGAGCGGTACCGGAAGATGAAATAAGCACAAACACGGGAGTGCGTGATGAATAACGAACAGAAGTTGATTCACCATTTGTTGGCTGGAGTGAAAGACCCTCGCTCTGATGTGAAAGCCGCAGCTTTGATTGCCATTGGTGAGAGCGGAATGATTGATGAAGATCTGTTCATTGCCGCGCTAGAGAATGGAGTTAAAGATCCACGGGCAGACGTTAAAGCTGCCGCCCACGCGGGTATGGGGCGAATGCTCAGGGGCGCCAACCGTCAATAATCCGACGCCAGCCAATATCTGCGATTGCTTGCTATTTGCTGACGTGTGGCACAAAATCTACCCATCATAGCCGGACTCTTATTGAGCCCGGCTTTTTCGTATCTGGCCCGCCTTCGTGCGGGCTTTTTCGTTTCTGGGGCGGGGCATGGGGAAAGAGGAAGAGTTGGTCACGGCAGCTGCTGCGGCTGGGGTGGCAAAGTCTGCGCCGCCAGTGGTTGTGTCGGGGATGACCCTGGCTGGTTACTCGCTCAATGACTGGGTGCTTGCTGCCACCTTGCTGTGGATTGCGATTCAGATGGGTTGGTTTGTCTGGTCGAATATCATCAAGCCGCGCTGTCAGCATGGGGGTGCACAGTGAGCAAGGTTCGCATTGCAATCGCGGCTCTTACGTTGAGTGCGGCAGGTTTTGTGGGGATCCTGAATCGGGAAGGGTTTGAACCGGTTGCTTACCCAGACCCGGTACACGGCACCAAACTTCCCACAATTGGGTTCGGGAGCACCGAGGGGGTCCGGATGGGTGACACCATCACCCCCGTTGCAGCGGTGAACCGGAGCTTGCGGGAGGTGCGGGTGTTCGAGAATTCCCTCAAGGCCTGTATCCAGGCCCCCCTCCATCAGTATGAGTTCGATGCCTATGTCGAACTCTCCCACAACATCGGCCCCGGGGCCTTCTGCCGTTCCACCATCGTGAAGCGCCTGAACGTTGGCGATTATCCCGGGGCGTGTGAGGCAATCCTGCTGTTCAAACGCTCGGGCAAACAGGACTGTTCTGCTCCGGGGAATCGGATATGCCCCGGGCTGTGGAAAGACCGACTGCGCCTCAATGCCAAGTGCAAGGGGGAGTGATGGTGGCGATCCCGCAAAGCAGAGTGTTGCCGTTCCTGGCCGGCGCCCTGGTGATAGCAGCATTGGCCGGTGCCGGGGTGGCACTCTACCAGTCAGGCCATTCCGATGGGGAAGAAGGGGAGCGCAAGACCTGGCAGGCGAAGTGGAATGAAGAGTCCGCCAGGCTCGCCACCGCCAGAACCAAGGCTGAGCAGGAAGCCCGGGAAGAAGAGAATCGCCGGCAGGCTGAAATCGATGAGGTGAGAGATCATGCACAAGAACAAATCGCCCAAGCGCAAGCTGATGCAGCTGCTGCTGGCGTTGAGTCTGGTCGGTTGCGCGAGCAAGCCCGCCGCTTGGCAGCCAGAGCAAGTCAGTGCGCCAGTAATCCCAGCACTGCCCAAGGAAGCCCGGCAACCGGACAGCCTGCAATGGTGCTCGCCGACCTGCTCAGCCGGGCTGATGAAAGAGCGGGTGAGCTGGCAGCGGCGTATGACAGAGCTCGAGCATCAGGATTAGCCTGTGAGCGAGCCTATAACTCCCTGCGCACTTCAACCATGAAACCCCGCCCATAACGGCGGGGTTTCTCTTTCTGGTGAGTCCACGGCTCGCCTGCTCGATTACATCGACGCACTGGAGCGCTGTACCAGATAACCATGACCGAGAAATCAGACAAGAAGCCGCCAGCGAAGCGACCGCCGCGTCGCACTGCTGGCACGGTGAATGACGCGCTCAACCCAGACCGCGACCATCGCAAGAAAACTCCCAAGCCTCGCACCAGCAAAGTGGCCCAGCCTGCCCAGCGGCACGGCGTGTATGCCAAGTTCTTTCCCGATGATGTGATTGAGGACGCGGTGCGAGCCAACCTGTCCGACGAGCTGCTTGCCATGCGTTGCGGCTTCCGGAACGGCGTTATTACCCTGGGGCGCATCGCCAAGGATTTGGAATTGCCAGAGGGTGAGCTGGACATAGAGCAGCGCATGGACCTCTACAAGCTCTACACCAGAACGACGAGCGCCATGGATAGCGTGCTTGGTCGCATCATGCAGCTCGAGAAAACCATCGTCGAGATCCCCTATATCGTCGAGAGCACCAAGCACAAGACCGTGCTGATGGAGAAAGACCGGGCGCTCACCGCCAAGGCCAAGGTCGAGTACGAGATCCTGCGCAAGGGCAAGAGCAGCGGCGTCCAGGTTATGTGGAACCTGGGCTTTATGAATCAAGGTGATGGCGATGGAGGTTAGAACCATCACCTATTCCCCGAGCCCGACATTCGAAGCAATCCATCGGGATCGGCCCATGATCGCCGCCGTGCGGGGGCCGGTGGGCTCAGGAAAGTCGGTTGGCTGCGTCATGTTCATGCTGGATGTGTCCATCAACCAGGAGCCCAACGCTGACGGCGTGCGCAAGACGCGCTGGGTGTGCATCCGGAACACTTACGGCGAACTCAAGGCCACGGTCATCAAGACCTTTCAGGACTGGATCCCGGAAGAGGTGTGCCCCATCAAGTTCGACGCCCCGATCGTGGGCTTTATGCGCATCCCGCACCCGGACGGCCAAACCATCATCGAGGCGGAGTTCTTCTTCCTGTCGATGGACCGGCCCAAGGACATTCGCAAGATGCTGTCACTTGAGATGACTGGCGTCTGGATAAACGAGGCTCAGTTCCTCGACCTGAACATTGTGAACGAGGCGGCATCCCGGGCGGTGCAGGCTCGCTACCCATCCGGCAAGGACGGCGGCCCGACGTGGTGCGGGCTCATCATGGATACCAACTCACCGGATGAGGACCACTGGTGGCATGAGTTTGAGCATGGCCAGGACGATGACGGAAACCCGCTCAAGCCGGTCGGTTGGAGTTTCTACGAGCAACCCGGAGCCTTGGTCGAAGTATCACCCGGTGCGCCGATGTCGCCAGACCTGCAGGCACTGATTGATGCCGGCTATTTCCGTGACTACCTGGGGCGCCGGTTCGTCGCCAACCCCAAAGCTGAGAACGTGAAGAACAACAAGAAGGGCTTTGATGCTTGGTTCGATCAGCTCGGCGGCAAGACGCTCAACTGGGTTCGGTCGCGCATCTGCAACCGCTTCGCCACTGTGGCCACCGGCAAGCCGGTCTTCATCGACCACTTCAACCGGGATCTGCATGTCGCCAAGGACAAGCTGGGCCCCATCAAGTCGCTGCCCATCATCATCGGGATGGACTTCGGCCTGACCCCAGCCGCCATCATCGGCCAGGTAACCGCCTTCGGCCAGTTGCGCATCTTGGATGAGGTGGTGGCCACCGGCATGGGGATCGAACGCTTCATTGATGAGCAGCTGTCTCCGCTACTGACCAGCCGCTACGCCAACATGGAGTTCACTATCTGGGGCGACCCAGCAGGTGTAGGCCGCAGTCAGGCAGATGAAACAACCTGCTTCGAAGTGCTTGGCAATAAGGGGATGAATGCAGAGCCTGCGCACACCAACAACCTGATGGCGCGTCTTGAGGGGGTCAGGTGGTGGCTCTCTCGTCTTGTCGGTAAGGGGCAGCCGGCGCTCATCATCAGCCCGCACTGCCGCGTCATCATCAAGGCCTTCGAGACTGGCTACCAGTACAAGCAACTCAACGTGTCAGGCGCCACCAAGTTCACCGACCAGCCAGACAAGAACCAGTATTCCCACCCAGCAGACGCCACACAGTACCTGTGCCTCGGTGTCATGCCGGAACGTGACCGCAAAAAAACCATCGATAGCAATGCCACCAGGGCGGATCAGCGCGCCGCCGACTCTGTAACAGGATACTGACACCATGCAAAACCCGACTGAAATCACACTGTCCTCCGAGATGGTGGAACAGCTCTCGCCCCTTGATCTGTTTGGTGCCAGCCGCTTTCGCGATATTGAGCATCAGCTGCAGCAGCGCAGCCTTGTCGAACAGCGTTGGCTTGACGACCTGCGCCAGTACCGCGGGGAGTACGAGCCTGACTTTATCAAGGAGCTGGAGAAGGCCAAGAAGTCGCAGGCCTTCGTCAACATCACCCGCGAGAAGACCGACGCATGGGCTGCTCAGATGGGGGATATGCTGTTCCCTGTCGATGACAAGAACTACGGGATCGCGCCATCGCCGGATCCGAAGCTCTCCATGTTGGCCAAAGGTGTGCAGCAGGGTATGGATGGTCAGCAACAGCCAACGACCGAGGCACAGCAGGCTGCAGAGGTACTGGCCGCTGCCCAGGCCGCTGCAACAGCAATGGAAAAGACGATTGATGACCAGCTGATCGCCTGCGATTACAACGCCGAATCGCGGAGAATGCTGCATTATGCCGCCAAGATAGGTACCGGTATCATCAAGGGCCCCATTGTAGAGAGCGCCATCAAGCAGGCGTGGCTACCCGGCCAGGATGGTTCGTGGTCTGTTGAGATTGTGAAAGACCTCAAGCCAGGGGCTCGCTGCGTATTGCCATGGGACTTCGTGCCGGATATGGGGGCCACCCGTTGGGACGATTGCGAGTTCGTCTACGAGCGGGAGTACATGACCAAGAAGGAGCTGCGCCGGCTGCTCAATATGGAATCTATGGGTTTCATCCCGGAGCAGGTAGAAAAGCTGCTGGCGCAAGACCCGTCTTCGACCCGCACCCGCTACGCCGAGTTCGTTGACCAGATCCGTTACCTGTGCGGGCTCAACCCAACCAACCAAGACTCTAGGTTTGAGGTCTGGACATATCACGGCCCGATCCCAGTTGAGGTGCTGCTGGTTGCTGGGGTGGACATCACCGAGATGGAGGGGCGCGAGTTTGATGGCGTTGCCATTTTCTCCGGTGACGTGATCCTGAAAGTGACCATCAACCCGATGGATACCATGGAGTGGCCTTACTCCGTCTATGTCTGCGAACCGGATGAGGGGAGCATCTTCGGCCTGTCCATGCCGTACCTGATGCGCCACCCTCAGCGGATCATCAACAGCGCCTGGCGGGCCATGCTGGACAACGCTGCCAAGACGGTGGGGCCACAGGTAGTGGTGAACAAGCGCCTGATCTCCCCAGTGGATGGAAATTGGGAGGCTACGCCATTCAAAGTGTGGGAAATGGACTCCAACCAGCAGTATGCAGAGGTGCAAAAGGCTTTCGGGGTGTTCCACTTCGACAGCCGGCAGAGTGACATGGCCAACATCCTGCAGCTGGCGCTCTCCCTGCTCGATCGCGAGGCCGGGGTGCCGATGATAAGCCAGGGTGAGCAGGGGCAGGTGACGCCGACCTTGGGCGGCATGAGCATGCTGATGAACGCCGCCAATGCCGTGCGCCGTCAGCAGGTGAAGGAGTATGACGACAACATCACCAAGCCAATGATCCGGCGTTTCTACAACTGGAACATGCAGTTCGGTGAGGACGCAGCCATCAAGGGAGATTTCGAGGTGCAGGCCAGAGGCACCAGTGCGCTGCTGGTCAAGGAGATCCAGACCGCCCAGCTGACCCAGATCCTGGACAAGTACACCCAGAACCCGACCTTTGCGCCGATGTTCAAGCCGTATGAGGCGATGAAGACCCTGTTCCAGTCCATGCACATCGACAATGCCAAGGTGTTGCGCAGCCAGGAAGAGTACGACGCAGCCATCAAGCAGCAGCAAGAGGCTGGGCAGCAGGATCCGCAGCTGGTCAAGTTGCAGATGGAGCAGCAGCTGGCTCAGGCCAAGTTTGAGCATGAGACTCAGCTCGCCCAGATGAAGAGTGCTGGCGCCCTGCAGATGGCGCAGATGCAGGCGTCACTCAAGCAGATGGAACTTGAGTTCTCCAGCCAATACAAGTTGGCCACCATGCAGCTGCAGCATGAAGACAGCCAGCGACGTGAGCGCATCGAGCTGATGAAGCTGGCCCAGAACAAGCAGATGAGCCAGGAGCGACTGATGATCGAACTGGAGAAGCTGGATAAGGCGCAGGCTCACGACACCCAGAAGTTCATGGCCGAGGTCAAGATGAAGCAGATCCTGCCGCCGACCGGGAATTACGGGTTGGAGTAGGAGTAGTTGACTTTTCCAGCAGGTGGCACAAAATAGCTCTAAGACTGCCAGATTCTCATTTGCCCCGCCTTGTGCGGGGTTTTTTGTTTCTGGGGTGCGCATATTATGCCCGGCCATGTGCCGGGCTTTTTTATTGGGGATGGGTATGAGTGAAGCCAAATACTGCCCATTTTGTCAGCGTGATATTGAGCCAGAGCAGGAAGATGGCGTGGTTATTGGGCTGGCTTCTGGCGACAGGGTTTATGTCCACGACGACGTGAAGCATGACCCTGACTATCAATTTGGAGAGTTGCAATGAGCGATCAGCAAATCGAGCAAGAGATTCAAGCCAAGGGGCTGACTGCGCCGCGCGTCACCCCGCAGCGCATCGAAGAGGTGATCGCTGCTGAGACATACTTCACCGCCGCTGATGGCGCTACAGCTTCCGGCGACCCGTTTCACGACTCACTGTCACTGCTGACCTTCTGCGTGCTCACCCTGCAGAACGGCTTCACTGTTACCGGCGAAAGCGCCTGCGCCAGCCCGGAGAACTTCAGCGCCGAGTTGGGCCGCAAGATCGCCCGCGAGAACGCCATCAACAAGGTGTGGATGCTGGAAGGCTACCTGCTGAAGCAGCAGCTGCACGACGCGCAGAATGTTGTAGTCCTGACCGACGCCGACGCGCTGGCCGACCTGAGCGGCACGCCGCGCCCTGATAACCCATCCGTGGCGAGCTGATAACGCCATGCTCACCCGTAGCCAGGACACCAATGCCGTCTTGCTCCACCTGCAGGACCAGCTCAAGCAGCTGCGCTCTGACCTGGAGCAGGACATGGAACACGAGCAGACCCAGGCCACCCGAGCCCAGATCCGTTTGCTCGACAGCCTTATCAAAGATTTCACGCCAGCCGAGTAATTCCGGCAAGCCACTGTAGCCCGCCTTGTGCGGGCTTTTTTTTGGAGATTTTACATGGATCACCTGAACGACCAAGCCGCAACAGAAGCCCACCAGGACGCCGCCGATGGCCGCGAACTGGACGTGTTCGCACAGGCTGCTGGTGCCGCTGACGCGCGTTTGCGTGGTGAGCCCGCAACCAGCGAGCCGCAAAACGACGAGCAGCACGGAGACAACCAGACCGGCGCCACCACTGGCGACGATGAACAGCATCAACAGGAAGCCGCCTCTGCTGCTGAGCAGCAAGCCGCATCCGAAGATGACCTGTTTTCTGATGCATCACCCGAGCAGCGCGCCTATCTGCAATCGCTGTTAGCTGACCGGGATCGGGAGGCTCAGGCCGCTCGCTCCGCCAATGGTCGCTATGCCGCTACACAGCGGCAACTTGCCGAGAAAGAGCGCCAGTTCAATGAGCAGATCAACAGCATCCAGCAGGCAGACAAGAAGGGGGATGGTAAGGATGCCACCCGCCAGCTCGACGCCCTGGAAAGCCGCATTGCAGCGATGCGCGAGGATTACCCCGACATTGCTGACCATATGCAAGGCGTTGCTGATGCTCTGCGCGATGGACTGCGCAGCGAAATCTCACAAGTAAAGGAGCCGGTTGCCCAACTGCGTGAGCAGGCACAGGTGCGCCAGCACGAAGAGCTGATCGCCATCGAGACTGACGAGTTGATGCGTCGGCACCCCGATGCTGAAACGGTTGTTGTGAGTCAGGAGTTTCAAGCCTGGATCACTCAGCAGCCAGCCTCCGTGCAGAGCATCGCCAACTCTGACAGCGCAGCAGACGCCGATGTGGTGCTGACCCTCTACAAGTCCACCCAACTCCAAGCTCAAGCAGCTCAAGCCCAACGCAACGCGCAGCGCCAGCGCAAATTGGCAGATATGGCTCCGCTAGGCGGCAGCCAGGGCCGCGCCACGGTGGATACAGGGGATGAAGCCTCTGCGTTCAGTCGTGCCGCAGCCGATGCGGATAAGCGGCTGGCGCAGCGCAAATACTGATTCAGGAGAGATAAGTCATGGCTACTACTACCTACGGGGATATCTCCCCGCGTGTCGGCATCATCGCCGAAGTGAAGATGCTCGAGCACGCCGAGCCGATCCTGGTGCTGCAAAAGTTTGGCGACCCCAAGCCGCAGCCCAAGAACAAGGGTCAAACCGTCAAGTTCCGCCGCCCTGTGCCGTTCGCTGCGGCCACCACTCCGCTGGCTGAGGGTGTTACCCCGTCCAGCCAGAAGATGGCCTACCAGGATGTGACTGTCGGCATGGCGCAATACGGTGCGTGGACCGAGATCACCGACGTGATCGCAGACACCCACGAAGACCCGGTGCTGCAGGATGTGCAAATGCTGCTGGGCGAGCAGGCAGCTGAAACCTTCGAAGTGCTGACCTGGGGCGTTATCTCTGGTGGCACCAGCGTAATTTACGCCAACGGCACCGCCCGCAACGGCGTGAACACCGCGATCAGCCTCAACAAGTTGCGCTTGGCCTCTCGTTCGCTCAAGAAGCAGCGCGCCAAGAAGATCACCAAGATCCTGGCTGCATCAGTCAGCGTTGGCACCAAGCCGGTCGAGGCCGCCTTCGTAGTGGTTGCGCACACCGACTGCGACTCTGACATTCGCGGCCTGGCTGGCTTCAAGTCGGTTGCCGAGTACGGCACCCGTCAGCCGCTGTGCCCGGAAGAGATCGGATCTGTGGAAGAGTTCCGCTTCGTGCTCTCCCCGGTGCTGACCTCTCTGCCGGATGCAGGCGGCGCCAAGGGCGCCATGGTATCCACTGGCGGCACCAGTGCCGACGTGTACCCCATGGTGGTGCTGAGCCAGAACAGCTTTGGCATCGTCCCGCTCAAGGGCAACGGCGGCCCGGGCTCCATCGTGCCGATGATCCTGAACCCCAACACCCCGCGTGGTGGTGACCCGCTCGGTCAGCGTGGTTCTGCCTCCTGGAAAAGCTGGTTTGCCGCAGTTCGCCTGAACGAGCTGTGGATGACCCGCATCGAGGTAGCGGTTACCGCCCTCTAATACGCCGCCCATAAAAGGCCCGCCCAGTGCGGGCCTTTTCTTTTTCTGGAGAAAAGCACCATGGAATTGATCGACCTCAATAACGCATCGCCTGCCGATTTGCGCAAATACCTGTCCGATAACTTCGGCATCGACAAGGCTGCCAATACCAGCCGTGACAAGCTGGTTGCCGAGATCGTTGAGCAGGAGCAGGCGAACGGCGTCAACCGTGACGCAAGCACCGCCCCGAGCGCAGAAGCGATTACCGGAGCCCCCACCATCGAACAGCGCGAAATCAACGAAGCCAAGCGCGTCAAGATTCGTATTTCCCGCGATCCCCAAAGTCGCGGCAATGATGATGTGTACGCCTCCGTCAATGGCGTCGCCTACATCATCAAGCGTGAAACCGTGGCCGAGGTGCCGGAGCCCGTTTACCAGGTGCTGATGCAGGCCACCGAGATGCGCTACGAGCAGCACGACGACGGCTCCCTCATTCCTCGCACTGTGCAGTCCTACCCGGTCAGCCTGGTCGGCTAATCATGACCTTCCTCGAGCTATGCAGGCGGTATGCCGCAGAGGTGCACGACCTCGGCGGCCCACCGAAAAACCTTGCTGATGGCAATCCTCGCACCCTGGCCGCAGCAGACACGATCCGTGAAAGCTGGGAGAAGATCCAGCTGCTGCGTAATGATTGGGAGTGGTTGCGTGGTGAAACACCAATACCGACCCAAACGATGGCGGCGGAGTCGGACGTGCCGCACATTGAGCCTCCCTATCATATGGCTATCGTCTGGTATGCAGTCGCTCAGAGCGGGTATCGACAGGCCGCCACTGAGCTGATCGCCATCGGTGAGCGCGAGTGGAATGTCTATTACGGGTTACTGGTGAAGCGGTACGTGCCGCCACTGTCGCTGGTTAGCGGGGCCTCATGGTGAAAATGCCAACTCGAAATAGCACATTCATTCCGCTGAAAGGGGGCATTGATCTATCAACCACGCCGCTGGCGAAGGCTCCCGGGTTTGCGCTGGCAGCGGTGAACGTCGATGCATTGGCAAGTGGCGGTTACGCCAGAACGCTTGGCTATGACCGATTTGACGGGCGCCCTTCACCAAGCCGGAACCGAAAGTTCACCTCAATTGATGTGGGTGATGCCCCTGACGCTGCTCATCCAGTATTCACCGCAATCACCTGGGCGGGAGGTAGTGGGGCGTACTTGTCCCGATCGGGTCATTTCATTAATGCCGTCATTATTGAAGGCAGCATTACCGCGGGAACGATTTTGGATATAGCCGGTGTCGGCTATGTCGCGCAGCAGGATGGCCGCGAATACAGCAAAACCAAGGCCGAGAACATTGCAAACCAAGCCATTGCCGCAGATTGGCGCCGTTCGCAAATAGGCCCGGTGCCGGGGGTAGGGCCTGTGCGCGGAGTTATTGCTGTGCGCAATGCGGTGTTTGCCGTTCGGGACATTGACGTTAACACTGGCGGCTTGTTCATGGCTTCCGAAGCGGGTTGGCAGCAGATAACCTCATTTGGTTGGGTGCTGACGGTCACCAATGTGGCCAACATCTCGAACGGGGATGTCACCCTCACTCGAACCGGTGACAACAAAGTGTTCAGGTGTGTTGCCCAGTTGGCGGCTGATGGCAAGAGCGGGGTCGTCGTCGCAGCTCCAGGTGATGCGCCGGCTGTTGGTAATGTACTTACTGGGCTTGGTGATGCCACGTGCACGGTTGCCAAGGTTGATGCGATAACCATTAAGGCGGGCGGGCGCTATCAGGCCACTGTACACAATTTCTTTGGTGGTACTGGGCAGCGGGCCGCCTATGTGGCATCAGGTGTGCAGAGGGCCTTTGAGTTGCGGGAGGACGGGTGGCTTGTCCCGCTCCACGCCCAGCCAGATGCAACAAAAGACAAGCCACTGGAGATCGCCATCCACTCAGGTCATCTGTTCCTCGGGTATGAGGGCGGGCAGTACCAGCATAGCGCGCCAGGCAACCCGCACACCTGGAGCGCCCTGCTGGGGGCAGAGTCATTCTCTATTGGTGATGAGATCACAGCGATGCTGCCGACGACTGGTGGCGTGCTGGTGATTGCATCGGCTCGGCGGGTCTTTGGCCTTTATGGCTCTGGCTCGAAGGACTGGGAGCAGAGAGCTCTTTCTGAGTCGGTTGGTATCGCGGCTGGTACTGGTCAGTCGCTGTTTCTCCCGGTGGGTCTGTCAGACCGAGGCTTGGTCAGGCTGGATCGGGTTCAGGAATTTGGCGATTTCGCACTTAACCAGCTCGATCCTGATCACCACTTCAAAGCGATGATTGACGGGATGGATTGGGCTTTTTCCACGCAGATCGCAGAGCTAAACCAATACCGACTATTCAGCCGAGGGCTGACGCATCTTGCTGTCACCATTTTGGCTGATGGGTCACCGATGGCCACCACGTTTCAATATCCATCTGCAGTGGCAGGGGTCTGGCGTTACACGGAGCAGGGGGAGCAACTATTTTTCTGTTTAAGTGGTAGTGAGGGGATGGTGTTCACTATCGATAAGGAATCTCGGTCTTTTGATGGTGCCGCGATTTCATGGCGGATCCGCTTGCCATTCGCTCACTCAGGTTCGCCGGGGGTGAAAAAAACCTGGCTTACCGCGCTTGTGGAGCAAACATCCCCTAATCAGGCGCCAATCCAGGTTAAGTGGTCAATAGACCACATGATTGACGCTCACTTTACAAGCCAGAAGGTTCACTCAATTGTGTCAGAGGACCCTTCTGCTGCGTGGGATCAGGTTGCCATCTGGAATCAGACTCAGTGGAACCAGTTTTACTGGAGCGGTAGTTACGGGTACACCAATGCACCAATTGACCTCTCTGGCACCTCGGCGTCTATCTCGATATTGATGGGGGGCGCAAGTTCATCAGATCCAAACTTCACCATTACTGGCGTGACTCTGGATTATTTCGCTAGGAGGGCAAGGCGTGGCTAATCCCTATTACGATCGGTTAAATGAATATGTGCCAGGAGAGCTGGCAGACGGCCAGGCTGTAGAGGCTGACTTTGGCGCAGTTCAGACGGGGTTTGAGCGTGTCAACACAGACATGCAGGCGCGAGTGACGAAGGCTACAAAGGTAAATGGCAAGCCTTTATCTGGCGACGTTGATCTGACCCCTGGTGATGTGGGGGCGATGAGGTCGCTGAACGGGCAAAAGCCAAATGCCGACGGCGACTTAGTACTTAATCTCTTGCATGGGTCAGACACCGCTGATCAGTATGTCAGCTCATCGTTTACCTACGATGTGGACGGCAGGCTGACGAGCATGATAACGCTATATCCAGCGGGCCCAAAGTCATCCTCGTTCACATATGACCCCTCTGGGAGATTGCTTTCATCGGTGTCGATTTATCTCGGCAGAAAAACCACGACCACCTATCTGTATAACAATAACGGACAACTCGAAAGCGCGGAATCTGTGGAGACTGAACATGAGTGAATTCGACCCAGTTATTTTGGCAGAGGTTAATCGTGGCAACTCGCTTGTCAGTGATGTTTTATCACCTCTGATTAGTGGCATTTCAGGAGCCGTGATCGGCGGGGTTACGCCGGCTGTTGGTATGTCAGCACAATTGCCATCAACCAAGCCGATGATTGTCCAAGAAAACACTGAATGGTTACGCTCTGGGGTTTTAATACCGCAGGAAGGTTATGTAGGTATCCCTGATTATTTGACGCAACTTGGCCCTGGCGTGATTGCCACAGAAAATGGCGTACTACCGTCCTCGGTGAACGTCGTCTCCACGGCCAGCATTGGGGCGCTGGTTGTTTTTGCGGCAAGCAGTGGCGGGGTTTACGTATCAAAAGATCGCGGCCTTACTTGTTTGATTGCCTCTGGCGTTTCAGCTTCTGCCGTTTTTGAGTGCAATGGACTTATCTATGCAAGTAACAGTGGCAGCCTGCGACGCACGTCTAACGGGGATACTTGGGAGTACTGCACCGGAGTTACAGGTGCAGTTTGTGGTATCGCGTATGGGAATGGGGTGTATATCGCCCCATCAAGTTACTCAACGAATGAATGCTGGACAAGTTCGGATGGTGTTTCATTCGCGATAAAGTTGACAGCTCCTGCAGCGGCAAAAACCAGCATTTGCTTTGCAAATGGATTGTTCTTTTTATCGACGACTCAAAGTTCGGTTGTTGGCCCAAGCGTATCTAACAACGGTGAGTCATGGTTCGTTGCAACCCTCTACCAAGGGGCGTCACTGCTTGTTCACTTGGTTATTTCTGCTGCTGATCGAATTTACGCATTCACCAATGCGGGTATCTTTGAAACGTTGGATGCAACGCAATGGATTAAAATTGGCATTATGCCGTCTTCATATACGGCCACACCTAATTTCCCGCGAGGGTTCTATCAAGATGGATTGCTTGGTGTTTTATCCTCCTCATCAGTGTTGATGGCAAATCACCCCTCCGCCCTAGTGTCAATCACCTTTGGTGGCGCTGCTCATGCTGCATGTATTTCTGGTGACTACCTTATTGCAGGACTTACGAAACCATCCAGTATTGTTCACAGGAGTAAGCTGGGGCGGGTTGTAGGAAATCCAAGATATATAAGCGGAATTTACTACAGGGTAAAATGACATGAACATGTTTATTGTTGATGGTCCTGGTGCTAATCGCGCTAGCGTCGGATTTAACGATATTGATCTCGAAATAAATGACAAGGTGTTAGCCATAAAAGCCGAGGCGGAGCGCCGTATCACCGCCTTGGACTGGCGCCTGCAAAGGGCTCAGGAGCGTGAGCAGCTTGGCGAGGCAGGTTTCGAGACGGTAGCCAATGTGTTGGCTCTGCGCGAACAGATCCGGCAGGCCAGCAATGCCGCTGAGCAGGCCGTATCCACGCTAACCGATGTTGGTGCTGTGCACGCGTTCACCTGGTGAATGCAGAGACTTGAGTAAGCCGCCATCTGGCGGCTTTTTTATTGGGGGGAATATGGTAGCCATCACAGCGACGACCACGCCTTTTGATGCCAAAGACGTGAACGACCAGGTTAATAAAACGATCAGCCAGGATGGCTTGCTGATGCGCATGGCCAAGGCCAAAGGCGAGCAGTACGCAGCGGGCCGCGGGCTCTCCAACAGCTCAATCGGTGCCGAGGCGTCGCAACGGGCGATCGTTGATGCTGCGTTACCTATTGCCAGCCAGAACGCGGGGCAGGCATGGAAGAGTGACGAGAACCGAATTGATCGCGGTCATCAGCTGACTATGCAGGGGAACCAGTTTGGCCATGAAAAGGGAATGGCCAATATCAACGCGCAACTGCAAAAAGAGCGCGATCAGCTGTTGCACAAAAACAGCCTGGGAATGCTGGATGCAGAGGGCCAACAGCGCCTGAAAGAGTTGGGTGTTCAGAACCAATATCAAACTGAGCGCGATCAGCTGCTGCATAAGAACAGTCTCGGAATGCTAGATGCCGAAGGCCAGCAGCGCCTGAAAGAGCTTGGGGCGCAGAGTGAGTACCAGAAGGAGCGGGATCAGCTGTTGCACAAAAACAGCCTGGGGATGCTGGACGCAGAGGGCCAACAGCGCCTGAAAGAGTTGGATAACCAAAACAAGGCCAGCCTGGATCAGCTGGCCCAGCAGGTAGTGGCCAACACCCACGGCATGTACATGAGCACGGTCGATAAGGCAGTCAGCTCCTATAACGACCGCTATGCAGCTGTCATGGCTGACAACACGATGAAGGCTACAGACAAAGAGAAGCTGGTCAACAACATGAAGACCGAACTCAACTCGACACTGAATATGTACCAGCAGATGTACTCCAACATCAGCACCATCAAACCGGATTGGACTAAGTTCCCGTCCGCATCATTGCCCGGCGTGAACGTAAAGTAAGGGGGTCACATGTTTGATTTTGGCGGCATGGTATCAAGTGCGATCGACATGGCCGATCAGGCGGTCGATGCGGTGCTTGGTGGCCTTTCCAGTGCGGGATCTTGGATGCAGAGCAATCCGGGTGCGGCAACGCTACTTGGTTCAGCCCTGGTCGCTGGCGGCTCATACCTTGAGAACCGAGAGGCTCAGAAGAACCAGCGCAATATGCAGAAAGACATATGGGGCAGGGAGGATCAATTACGGCAGGAGAATGGTCTGCCGGCCAATCTGACGCCGGTCGAGTACCAGGTATCAACGCCAGGGCTTGCCGGTGATGGTATGTCTACGGGGGGGGCTCTTACCAGCGGGCTTCTTGCCAACATCAAGAAGCAGGGGGGTTAAGGATGTCCAAAGAAAGCGGTGGCGCCCCGGGTGGTGGCGGAAATCATAATGGTGGTGCCAATAAAGGTGGCGCTAACAGTGGGTCCTCTTCAAAAGGCGGTGGCGGCAGCAGCAAGGGCAGCGGTAAGAACGACAGCAAAAGCAGCGGAAACAGTAAAAGCGGCCCGAGTTCAATTGGTGGCGCATCTAGTTACGGCATGAGCAAGGGCTCGTTCAATAACTCCATTGGCGCCAACAACAAGGGGCAGCAAGCCACCAGTGGCAACGGTAAAAATGACAACAGCAGCGTTGCCAGTCGCATTTCGTCCGTCAGCAAGACCCTGGACAACTACAAGGCAGCCTCTACTCCTCCAAACCACAACATCAGCTCGATCGGCGGCCCGTCGATGTATGGCATGCACGATGGTTCTCTTGGTGGAAAGGTCAAGGGCGCTCTTGGTATGGGGCCGTCTACCAATTTCAACGAAACCATCAAAACTGACAACGTGAATGGGGTGATCGGCAACCTCCAGCGCAAGGCGCAGAGCGGCACCCTAACCGCCCGCGACAAGACCAATATTGCCGACGTATCAGGGGCATATAACAAACAGGCTGGCGCCAATATTTTTGGCGGCGCACTGCTGGGAGGGGCCGGCAAGGCGGTTGCGGGGCTGGTCGGGGATATCGGAAATACCGACTCTTACTTCTCAGGCATCGGCCGAGATGCTGCGCGCGGTGATTTTGATAGTGAACGGTTAACGGGGCAGCGAGGGCAGGCGCTGGGGTCAGAAGGGGGATTAGACTCGACCCTGAAAACCGCCTTGGGATTTTTGTCTGGCGTGGTGCCGGGTGCCGGCCAACTGCTTTCTGGTGTAGCGAGCGGCTTGACTCAGCCAGCATCAGGCTTTGGTGCTTCGCTCAACGACCTCAACGTACAGGCCGGTAACAACTTCAATCAAGCCGGTGCAAATCGCAGCAATGGCGGCAGCAATGGCGATACCGCATCAGCCCCGCCCCGCTACTCGCTGCCAAACAACAATGACCTCGATAAGAGCATGGCTGGCGACTTTAATTTCAACCCCAGCCGATTTGATGTAACCCCCGGTATCCGGGCTCAGTATGCATGGGATGGTGAGTAATGGGATTGATTCAAAGTATGCAGGGCCAGCAACCACAACAACCACAGCAGCAGGGCGGTAATGATGACGCCATGCATGCCAGCTTGATGGAGATGCTGGGCGCCACCCTGCTTGGTGATGGTGGGCAGGCCGTTGCCGGTCGCTTGCAGGCCGGCGAGGACAAGATCCAGGGGGTGGCCGATGCGGTGGCAGGGGGCATTTTCACCATCCTCAAGCAGGCCATGGAAGCCGGTCGCGGCGTTCCTGCTCAGCAGATCGTCAAAGCGGTGTATGCCGGCTGCCGTGAGATGCTTACATCGGGCAAAATTGGCGATCCAGATAGCAAGATCGACGCCCTGTTTCGCGCCATGGACAAACTCAAGGAGATGGACGCCGAGAACGACGTGATTGACGATCAGATCCTGGCTGAGGCCAGTCAGATACTGGAGGCTATCGTGCAAAAAATGGATGAAGCCGAACAGCAAGGGGGTGCAGCATGAGCCTGCTCGCAGCATTAGCCAAGGGCTTTGGTGCCGGTACCGTCAATAACGCGCAGGTAGGGTTTGCGGAGCAGCAGCGCCTGCGTGAAGCCGCTCAGCGTAAAGACGAGATGGGAACGGAGCTGGCCGCCCGTGACAAGTTGACACAGAAGCAGATCGACGCGAGCCGTGAAGAGAACAATACCCGATTCAAGGCAATGGCTGTCGAGAACCAGAAGAACCGGGATCATGACTGGGCCATGTTCGAGAGGCGACTTGCACTGGAAACGCAAGCAGCGGCTGCCAACGCCAGCGTTCGCGCCCGCGAGACTCACGCCAAGAACATCATGGGCACCATGGATCAGCTGTCCAAGCGCAAGGCGGAGCTGATGGGGAACGACAAGATTACCGATGAACAGCGCGCAGTAGCTCTGGGCGAGATTGATACATTGGGCTACACCTTGGCATCTGACCCTGGCGCCCAGCAACTGCTGGGGGAGTTTGGGGGTGGAGGCTACGCCAATTACTGGCTTTCCTTGGCGCCGCAGAAGCAGGCCGAGCCGACCCAGGCACCACAACAATCAGTCGCCCCCCCTGCAACCCAGCCACCAAAACCGCAAGGCATCATCCCTCGTATGCAGGGTGACCGCTCTATCGAGAAGGCATTGATACAGTCTGGCAGGGAGGCACTGAATGCCAATAAAAATCCTGACGCCATGGCATCCAGCGCTTACCAGCAGATGTACAAATAATAAAGCCCGCCGAGTGGCGGGCTAATTTGTTCAGCTGATTGTATTTTTATCTTGTAAGTTACTACTTAACATCTGCTGATTTTGCCAATTCATCAAGGGCTTTTTTAAAGCCATCCGCATGGCCGACAGTGCTGATACCTGCGTTTTCTTTCTGTTCCCCTTCATTTATGAAGTGTTTTTTAAGTATGGATTCAAAACCTCTAACATCAGTATCGTGCCCATTGAAATTAACTATATTGGATGATGCCATTTTGACTGCTATCTCAATAGATTCGTCGCCAAACACCTGCGTATAGCACTGAGAAAACCCACTCTTCTGTTTCTTTGTTGATGTTGCCTTGTATTGCTCACCATCAACAATTAGATCTCCATTGCATCTTGTTGCATTTATTTCTAGCAATGTGAAAGCTGATTCATTATTTAATGCTTCAAAGGTTACTTGGACCAAGTCATCATGATAAGACGCCCCAATCCACCCCTTTTGTCCATTCCAGTCTTTAACAATTTCCCATCTATTGGTATCTCGACCATCAATAGAAACATTCTCATGCTTAGCACAGCTAAAAATAAACACTGACATAATGATAGCTGCAATCTCTTTCTTCATATAACAAATCCCTCTGTTTTAATCCTCATAGAAGATCATTTAATGGAACTATAACATGACCACATGATGCCCCATTTGGTGCCAAAAATCCTTGATGCCACGCACACCGCAAGAATGCCACCAAGCTCACTGTGATAGCAGAGCCGAGCTTGCCATTTAGACAGTAGTGGCACAAAATTTCCCCATCATGGCCGGACCCTTAACAGGGGCCGGCTTTTTTATTGCCTGCGGAGAATGACTACATGGCTAAGCCAACCCGGGATGACTTCATTGCTGCCGCCAGGGCACGCTATTTACCACAGCAGCCAGACGACAGCGCTGGCGATGAGCAGGGCATCATCGGCGACACTGTTGACATGTTCCAGCGTGGCATGGGGCAGACCCTGGGTGGCGACCTTGAAACGGTTGGCCAGCTGACTGGCTCGCAGGGTATCAAGGATGCCGGGCGCGGCGTCAGTGCTTGGGCTGATGGGCAGCTGGATCAGGCGTCTACTCCCATGCGTGAGGCCATGGGCAAGCAGTTCTTTCAGGAAAATGCAGAGACTGGCGCCATTGAGGCAGGCGATGCGTGGGCAGATCCGCGCGCGTGGGCGGGCAACTTCTCTACCGTGCTGGGCCAGTTTGTCGGCCTGGTTGGCGGCACCAAGGGGGCCGGCCTTATCGCCAAGCCCGCCCTGCGTGGCGCTGGCAAGCTGTTGGCAAAGGATCTGGTGGAGGGGCAAGCCAAAGAACTGGTGGCAAAAGCCACGGTGAAGGATGCCATCAGCGCTGGTGCGCTCGACTCGGTTCGGGCGGCGTATCTGGCGGCACCAGGGGAGGCAGCAAAGCGGGCCGTGCTGGATAAGGCCATTGGGCGTCTGACATCCATTGGCTATGGTGCTCACGCTGGCGCCATGGCATCTGGTATGCGGGCTCAGCAAGCAGAGCAAGAGGCGCGCGGCTACTTCAATGGGCTTGGCAACGATGAGCTCAACGCCAACCCCATCTATCAGCAGGCCTATTGGGAGCTGGCTGATGGCGATATGCAGGGGGCTGACATTGGCGATATTCGACGAGCAGCGATCGACAGCGTAGCGGAGCGAGCGGCCACCGATGCGTGGTCAGACCCGCGTGCGCTGACAGCGGATTTTCTATCTGGGGTGATGACCGGTGCCGGTGGTGGCGTCGGTGGTTTGCTCGGCAAGGTGGGAAGCACCCGGGCTGGCGCTGCCGTGCGCGGCTTTGCCGGTGAAGGAGCCACTGAGGCTTGGCAGGGTGGCGAGACGCAGCGAGCCGTGAACCAGGCAGTGCAAGAGTGGGCGGATGAGAGCCGCGACCCCATGGCTGGCGTGCTGTCTGCTGCACTGAACGAGGGGACGATTGGCGGCGCATTCGGCGGCGTAGTGGGTGCCGTACATGGCCCACAGTCTCCCGATGTGGCCAAGCCAGTGGTGCGAGTTGAGCGCCGAGTGGTTACCGGTGATCAGCAGATGGATGACATGATCCACAGCCTAGACCAGCGCCAGGCTGAGCGCGGGGCCAGCATCAGCAGCCAGATCGACAACATGTTTGCCGGTGCCAACAACCCATTAGGGTCTGGCAAGTTCGATCCGGTTCGTGATGTGCCGGCTTACCAGCGACAGGGCTTTGTTCGTGGTAGTCACGACTTCCAGGGGAAACCCATCGTACCGCTGGAGGGTGAGTTGCTGGATCCGGCTACCGCCATGTCAGTCACCCCCAGTGGCCCACAGCCTGATATGGGTGGGCAACCTTCTGATCCAGCCCGTGATGTGGCAGCCATTGCCGACCAGCGCATCAGTGGCGAGTTGCAAGATGAGGCTGCCCTGCCTGGGCCGCAGGCCACTCTGCTGCCTGGTGCGACCTATGAGGGAGAGGCGCGTGAGGTTGGCGCAGATCTGCCAGTGCCGCGTGGCCCGGCACCGGCACTGCCAGAGTTGAGCAACGCCGCCACAGTACCACTACCTGAAAGCGTGCGACTGACGCGCCGTGGCTTACCTTTCTCCAGTGAGAAGGAGGCAGCCCTGGCCAGCCGCCAGGATGAAACCCCCATCCCCCTCGATGGCGGCGGCTTTGGCATCGCCAAGATCGCAGAGTTTGAGCAGTCAAATGCTCAACAACTCGACGACATCAATGTCGCCGACTTGAGACAACCTTCTGATCTTCCAGCACAAAGCGTAATCGGAGAAACAGTTACGGCACCGGTGCAAACCGATGTTAGCCAACCACAAACAGAGGTTTCCAATGAGCAGGCTCCCCAGGTACTTGCAATCAGCAGTGAACGACAAGGTGATCAGCCTGGAGCAGGCCAATCAGTTGCAGAGAGCGCTGGAGCAGCCATTGCCGGATTCACCGACCGAGCTGGAACCGGAGATCGGGCAGATCTCCTTGCTTCTGCACCTGCACCAGATGGACAGCAGCAGAATGACCAAACACTGACAGCCCCGGCCACTGATGCCGGGGTTGATGTTTCTGGGCCTGCCGATCCCGCCCCGCTGCCGTGGGCTGAGTCCATCAACAATGCCGATGGCACCATCACGCTCAAAGGCGAGATCCAGATCATCAGGCAATGGGCCAAGGATAACGGGGTGAAGGCGATCCCGGGCAAGGGTGGGGTGGTCGTAGCCAAGTCCTCTGTCGCCAAGGTGCGGGACATGGTGGCGCCAGCCGCCACTGAGCCGGTGCGGCAGATCGAAGCTGCCCGCGCCGAGGTTGCTCCCGAGCCTACAGAGGCACAGAAGGAGGCGGGCAACTACAAGAAGGGACACCTTACGCTGCAGGGGCTGGATATCGCGCTGGAGAACCCCAAGGGGTCCACCCGTTCCGGCACCGATCAGGATGGTAAGGCGTGGCAATCTACCATGGCCCATGACTACGGCTACATCAAGCGCACCCTGGGGGCGGATGGGGATCATGTCGATGTGTTCATCGGTGACCGGCCGGATAGCGAAACGGTCTATGTGGTGGATCAGGTAGACCCCAAGACAGGCAAGTTTGACGAGCACAAGGTGATGATGGGCTTTGCCAGCGAGCCCGCCGCCCGGGATGGCTACCTTGCCAACTACGAGAAAGGGTGGAAGGGGTTGAGCGCCATCAAGGCGATGCCGGTGGAAGAGTTCAAGCGCTGGGTTAAGGAGGGGGATACCACCAAGCCAGTTGGCGAACAGCCTGCGGCGGGCGTGGACATTGGCACCCTGTCGGATGATGAGGTGATGGCGGTGGCTGACGAGCTTGGCATCAGCCACGACGACAATCCGGATGATGCGCGATGGGGGCTTGAAGGAGCCAAGAAAGACGCACTCAGCACGGCCATAGCGCGTGTTCGCAACCCATCCAGTACAACTCCAATCAAGCCAACTGCGAGCAACAGCAACATCGTATCGGCGCCACCGCTGCAGGACGAAGGTGGCGACGCAAAGCGAGCCGTCTCATTCTCCAAGCAGGCCATGGCTCAGGGTGACAAGCCGGCCAAGGCGCTGACCCGCAAAGAGGCGGAGCTGGTCACCAAGGAGTGGTTCAAGCAGTACCGTGGAGCCAGCGGCATTGATGTGCAGATCCATGCCACCCAGGTAGAGCTGGAGACGGCGCTGGGGCTGGCAGCAAAAGACGGCCTGATCCGCCGTGCCGCCTTCGATGATGATACCGGCACCCTGCATGTGGCCGCCGACACCATTGCCAACCCCAAGCGGATGCGCGAGATCCTGCGCCATGAAGTGCTGGCTCACTATGGCTTGGCCAATGTGCTTGGCGATGGCGAGTACACCAAGCTGATCAGCCGGCTCATCAAGTCGAAGAAAGACCCCAGCATGAAGGCGGTATGGGATTGGGTTGATACTCACTATGCCGATGAGGATATCGGGGTGCAGGCTGAGGAGGTGGTTGCCCACCTTGCGGAACTGGAACAGGGCGCATGGGGTCGCGGCTGGGACCTGGTGGTGGCATGGGTCACCAAGGCGCTGCGTGCAGTTGGCTTTGTGCCTGATGGTATCACTGCTGCCGAGACGAGAACCCTTATCGAGGGGCTGGGCAAGAAAATGAAGCGCGGCAGCCCTGATGATAGTGGCCCTGATGGTGGCAAGAAGTTTAGCCAGGAGGAGCAGTCAACCAATAAGGGCGGCATCAAGATGAGCCAAACCAGCAGCCAGGCAGATGATGCCATGAAGAAGCTGAACCTTGGCCCCAAGCCAGACATCATCGATAACACCAAGGCCAACCTGGACAAGCTGCGCAAGGTGGAGCGTGGCGTGGTGAAGTCGTGGGTGGATAGCTTCATCAAGAAGGCCAACACCGAAGTGCTCGATGCGCTGGCCCCCATCAAGTACGCAGAGCAAGCGGCAGGCATTACCGACGCGGCTGACTCTGGTTACATCGCAGCACGGATGGCGACCGGGGCGGCCTCCACCATGCAGGCCACCATGCTTTATGGTCTGCCGGAGTGGAAAGACGGAGTGATCCAGCGCAAGGCCGGCACCGGCGAGAAAGATGCGCTACTGGGGATCTTCTCTGACCTTGGCAAGGATTTGCACAACTGGCTCGGCTGGATGGCTGGCCACCGGGCTGAACTGCTGATGGAGCAAGGGCGCGAAAACCTGCTGAGCGAACAAGACATTGCCGCCCTGAAAGGGCTCGGGAAGGGGAAAGAGGCCAAGTTCATGGAGGCCAAAGCCCGCTGGAACCGCCTGAATGCTGCCACCCTGGATCTTGCACAGGAGGCTGGGCTGTTCACCGCTGATGCGCGGGCCGAGTTCGAAAGTGAGTGGTACATCCCATTCTTCCGGGAATCTGACGATGGTGACGTGATCGCGCCATTCAAGCCGAAGGGTATTGCCAACCAGAACGCCGGGATCAAGAAGCTCAAGGGGGGCGAGGCCAACACCAACGACCTGCTCGAGAACATCTTTACCAGCACCAGCAAGCTGATCGACGCCTCCATGAAGAACATGGCAGCGCAAAAGACGGTCTGGAATCTGGCCGATACCGGTGCCATTGAGATAGTTGCCAAGCCCAACATGATGGATTGGCGCGCACTCAAGAACGGCAAGGACCTGATCACCGTCAAGCTGGAGGGCGAGGACTACATGATCCGGGTGGTGGACCCTGATCTGTACCGCGCCATGACCTTCTTCGACCGGCAGCCGTTTGGCGATATGGTAAACATGGCGGCCAAAGCCAAGCGCCTGCTGACGGCGGGGGTCACCGCATCCCCTGAGTTCATGCTGCGCAACTTCTTGCGCGACTCCCTCTCCAGCTGGGCGATCAGTAAAGACGGCTTCAAGCCGGTGATCGATTCCCTCAAAGGGGTAAGGAAGACCTGGAGAATGGAAGGCAGCACCATTGACGTGATGTTCAGTGGGGCCAGCTTCCTCGGTGGCTATGTCAACGGCAACGATCCCACCGCCATGGCCGATACGGTGCGCAAGTCGCTGCGGCGCAAGGGCATGACGCCGGAGCAGATCACCCAGTATGAGAAGTCCTTTATCCGTAACGCAGCCCAGGCCAAGGGCGTGGTGGCCAATGTGTGGGAGAAGTACAACCGGCTCGGTGAGGCAGTTGAAAACGGCAACCGAGAAGCGGTTTATGAGGCAGCCATCAAGGCCGGCAAGAGTCACGCCCAGGCGGCGTTCGAATCGAAGGACTTGATGGACTTCTCCATGCTCGGGGCAGCCCGTACCATCCAGATGGCATCTCTGGTGCTCCCCTTCTTCAATGCCCGCATTCAAGGCCTTGGTAAGCTGAGCCGTGAGCTGCGTGACAACCCGCGCGAGATTGCTAAGCGCGCCGGCATGATCACTGCTATGTCGCTCGGGCTGCTGGCCATGAACTGGGATGACGAGCGCTATGAGGAGCTGCCTGATTGGGACAAGGATGCCAACTGGCATTTATTTGTCGGCGATCAGCACTGGCGGATCCCCAAGCCGTTCGAGATCGGGGTGATGTTTGGCACTATCCCTGAGCGTATGGTGCGAGCCCTGGGCGATAAGGATACCGGCGCCCAGTTCGGCAAGGCGGTGGCCAGGGCCATTGGCGACACCTTCGCTCTCAACCCGACCCCGCAAATCGTCAAGCCGATGGTGGAGGCTGCTTTCAACTATGACAGCTTCCGGGGTGGACCCATTGATGGTCCGCAGGATCTGGCTGTGAAGGCGGAAGCCCGTTACAACGAGCAAACCAGCCTGCTGATGCGTGAGCTGGGCGAGCTGTCTGGCTTCTCACCCAAGCAACTTGAACACTTGGTGATTGGCTACACTGGCACGATAGGCAGCTATGTGATGGCGGCCGCTGACGGCCTGATCCGGGCTGCCAGCCCGGGCGAGTCAGCCAGCTGGCGCGCCGACGAGATCCCGTTGGTCAAGGCTGTGTATCGCGGCACCGGACCTGCCAAGTCTACCCAGCACATGGAAGAGTTTTACCGGATGCTGAACGAGGTAAATCAGCTCAAGCGCACCGTTGACCAGTACCGTAGCGAAGGGCTTACCGACAAGGCCAATGAGCTGCTGGATGAGCAGGGAGGGATCTTGAAGTCGCGCCGTAGCCTGAGCCGCACCCAGCAGCAGGTCAGGGTGGTTCGCAATAAGATTGAGCTGATCCAGCGCGACAAGATCATGACGGCCGAAGAGAAGCGCCGGCGCATTGATGAGTTGCTGTCCCGCCGCAATGACTTGGTGTATCAGGCCGTTAACCGAAACATACAGAACTGGGAGTAGTTCAATAGCGGCCCTGGCTGAGCCTCGGATGTGGGGGTAAGCTGGGGCCTTGACCAGTGAGGACCTGACCATGTGGATACTGTTTGCGATAGTAATGATGGTGCTGGCGCTGAAAGCGTTCAGTTTCAGCTTTATGTTGGCGCTGATACCGTTTGCCATCGGTTGCTGGGGTTTTAGCCAGTCAACGCGAGCGAGCCTCGATACGTTCATGGCGTTCATGTTCGCCCTGGTGCTGCTCGGGTTGGGGCTAAATGTGATAGTCGCGAACTGGTAGTGAACGCGGCCGACAATAACACTGTTGACTAATGCCAGCCGAGAGGAGTAATGTGCGCGGGAATCGAATGATCCCGCTCAGATGAGTGGGTTTTTAAAGCCATAACCTGGAGATTGCCTTTTCCGGTTATGGTAAGCAGTGCCTAATTTACTTAATTATGGCGCCACCTGTGCGCCAGCCGTGAACCATAACCTTTAAACAACTGTCTGCAAGTGGAGCATCCACTAGCGGCGGTACTTGCGTTATGGAGTTTTCACGATGACTATTCTTGCCAACATCTCCTCCCTCGAACATCTGCTTCTCTGCTCCGACATGTCGCCGGAGGAACTGCACCAGGCTGATCTGCTTCTGGCTGCTATTCGCCACGCTGCTACCCAACTTGCACCCCAACAATTTCCGCATAACAAGTCAGCATCGACGCCAGATGTGGCTTAGGCAGTGTTGCTGCCCGGTTAATCAACTCCATGTGCTCATCGTCAGACACGTGCCAATCCGGATCAGCCAGGATGGCCTGAACGGACACGCCAAGCACTGAAGAGATCATGACGGCCTCGGCAAGCCCCATGAAGTCGTCGTGGTGTGGGGAAAGCCAGCGTGAAATGCTGGACCTCGGGATTTCTGTCAATTTGCTGATGTGGGTGTGTTTCAGCTTTCGCTCAGCGAGCAAGCGCCGCAACTTCTTCTTTGTGCGATGGACATAGGCAAGGCTAGAGCTGGTCAAGTAGCGTTTCATGAGTGTTCCTGTTTTGGCGCCAACCCGTGCTCTAGATCATGGCTTTATGGTTTGTCTTAAATTTGGGCCGCCTATGGTGCAAATGCTCAGTAATGACACATAAGGGGCATGTAGATTGTAGGTTAAAAATAAGAAGTAGAACGCACAGAGAAGTCACCGCCAAATCACCAGTAACGATGGAGTGTAGTGGTTGTATGGCGAGTCACAGAGCACGGGATTTTTTTGATTCAAACTGGAAGGGTTGCATAGGGGACAAAGAAAGGACTCCCGAGATCCTGCAAAAAGTGGTAGATTTATGCGGGTACTGTATATGTGTACAGTGTTTCACAGTCGAGAGGCTGAGAGAGAACGGGGGGGCACTAGCGGATGGAATCACTTACCGAACTTGAAGAGTTTATTTGGACCTTGGATCTGGCTCCGGAGGAGGAGAAAAGAATCGCGCGCATTCTTGAGAAACTTCGCGAAGAAACCGCTGCGTCATGACGCGGATTGGATTCGGATTAGCCCGCCACTGAGCGGGCTTTTCTATGCTCGTTCGGCAGGTGGAATGTTGGTTTTTTCTGGGGCAATTTTGGGGCAAGATTTATCGGATTGGGGCAATTTTGGGGCAAAAATATCGGGGGAATGAGGTGGCATAAGGAGGGCTGTGATCTGCTGGCAAGGCTGCCATATCAACGACTACAAGGGTTTACGCGGCTTTGGATGGGGTTCGTCTATTTGTGGTTGATTACCATGCCGGGGTAGTAGAT
>NZ_LSGW01000024.1 GCF_001643305.1 Aeromonas salmonicida subsp. salmonicida | reverse complement strand
ATGAGTAAGAGGAGAAGTGAGTTGACCCAATATGAACAGTCGAGTAAGAAACGAGATGACGTTAGCGCGTTAAGGATCAGGGTGTTCACGTTGGCCAGAATGGCTGTTCCACTTCGCCGGAATACGCAGACAGGGCCGTATCGTGCCATGTGATGCGGTAGTAGCGCTCCTTGTCGTCTGCCGGGCCTTTATAGAAAAAGCGCACGTTGTTTTTTGCTCTGGCGGGCAACATCATGCGTGCCGGAGAGAGCAGCAGTTCGCCGTCTTCCATCGGAATCTCTACACCGTTCTCTTCGGGCGAGGAGATGCGGGAGACGGAGACGGTGACCAGACGAGCTTGATTGCTACTGTTTTCAATCTCTTTGGATACTTCCTGTACACCGACATCAATAAAGGTAGTAATGCTCCCCACATTGATTGCTTGGCTTGCGAACGGGTAAATTGCCAGAAGAGTGAATAAGATCCTGTTCAACATAGAGAGTATCTCGGATAAAAAAGGGGCCCATTGGCCCCTTGATGAAACAAAAAGTATTAGGCCCAGCTGGCTACGAACTCGACGTTGACCTCACCGCTCCACAGACCGTCCGGCAGAGTATTGAACTCGGCGTCAGCTCCGTTGACAGTGGCTTTCTCGATATTGAAGCTGAAAGCACCCTGTGCGGTGGTACTCTGGGTGTCATCCTTGAAACCGGCCGCCAGCGGAGCGAGGCTGCCACCAGTGGTACCGGCTGCGGTATCAATCAGAGTGGTGTAGGCGCTAGTGCTCACCGGTACGCCCTGCCACATCACGCCCACATCGACTGTCGAACCACCGCTCAGGTGGTTGAGGGTGCCGCTGAGTTTCTTGGCTTTCAGGGTAAAGTCGGTGGCACTGGCATCTCCTTTGATGGAAACGTCGAACAGACCATTGACTGTATTGAACGCCTTGCTGCCATCAGAGTATTGAAATGCCAGACTATCCAGCGCAGTCACCTCGAGCGCGGAAGTGCTATCTTTCTTGGCCGTTGCTTTCCACGTGGCAGTAGATTCAACTGCGTGTGCGAAGGAGAGCCCTGAACTGGCAAGGATCACTGCGATAAGTGCTTTTTTCATTTTTATACCCGATCTATTACATATACCGAATGTAGTAGGGATATAGGGTCATCCATTTACCAGAAATGACGTGCTATCCCTTCCCATACCCTCACGATGCACATGGATTAGCTGTTGTTGAGGATGTTAAGCAGCTAACGTTATTAAGCATAAAGTTTGAGCATCAGGATGACCATAAGAGCCTCTGTAGGAAAATTCTTAACTTGTAGGATCGTATAGTTAGAGTTCAGAATTGCTGGTGGATTTTTGTATTATGTGTGCACATGGAAATAGTGGTGACTATGTACAAGTATTGGCAGCAAATGACACTGATGCCTTATTTGTAACAAGTCAATTACATTTTTACAGATAAGAGTAACCGCCACATTCACTATCTGCTTGTGTGCATATGTAATGAGGTTCGGCTCTCTATGTTTATGTGGGGACGATAGTTTATGCCATTACTGGCGCCTTACATTGGCCACTACTTAGTAGATATGTAGTGACGATTAATGGCAAATGTGAATTTTATAACTTACTCTCTAAAAGAGAATTTTAAATTTATATAATAGTATGAGAGCAGGTGATTTATATGAAGACAGTGCTAATTGTTGATGATCATCCAGCTATAAGAATGGCTGTCAAGATATTGTTGTTGGCCGAGGGTTTTCATATATGTGGTGAAGTCGACAATGGAATTGATGCGCTTCAAATTGTGAAGGCTTCAACGCCGAATATTGTCGTGCTGGACATAGGGATTCCCAAGCTTGATGGAATCGATGTCATTAATAGAATCAAGAAGAGTAATAGTCAGTCACTCATTGTTGTCCTATCTGCACAAGATGGCAATCACATTATGTCTCGCTGTTTTCAGGCTGGGGCTAATGGATTTATATCCAAGATGGATGACTTGATGCTGTTGAGTTCTGCGATCAAGGCATGTCTGGATGGGAAACGTTACTTTCCTGACGAAATAATATCTGAAGGTGATCAAGCGTCAAATATCAACAGCGATGATGCATTATTATCATTGTCTGACAGAGAGATGAGAGTTTTTCTGTCTCTGTGTAAGGGGTGCAGTAACAAAGAAATTGCAAACAATATGTTGCTGAGTGAAAAGACAATCAGCACTTATAAAAGTCGAGTTATGCGAAAACTGCAAGTCAATAATATGGTAGAGCTTATCGATTTAGCTAAAAGATATATGGTTATTTGAGGGGAAAGGCAATGACGTGCAAAGAGTGGCCATTATTTTTGTGTTGCATAGTGACATTGTTATTTACTCATGTTGCTTATTCCACTGATACAATGTCAGTATTCTCAAGGGAGTCATTGCCAGATTACCATAAGCTAAATGTGTCCTTAACAGAATCAGAGTCAACGTGGTTAAACAAGAAAAAAAACTGATATTGGCCGTGCCTATTCCTGACAATCCACCGATGGATATCACTCAGCGAGCAAAGATATATGAAGGAGTGACTGCTGATATCATTGGAATATTATCTGGTGTATTGAAGGTGGATATAGTTGCAAAACTGTATCCATCACGAGATGTTGCTATAGAGGCAGTTAGAAATGGTGAAGCAGATTTTATTGGCTCATCTAACAGCTATGAGGCTGGCGAGAGACTGGATTTAACAAAACCTTATATTATGGACGAGCCAGCCATATATAAGCAGTTTGGTATTGGTGATGAAGAGATAAAACGCGTTGCTGTTGCGGAATCTTATTTGCCTTTCTCTGAGTTGTTGAGGTATCTACCTGGGGTCAAGGTCGACCTATACTCTTCTAGGTATGCGGCAGTAGCATCGGTTGCATATGGGAAAGCTGACGCCGTTCTGATAGATATGATTTCAGGAAACTTTATTGTAAATAAATTTCATCAAGATAGCATCCAATTGGTTAGACCAATTTATGCAGATACATCGGGCTTTTCATTTGGTATTAGGCAAGGCAATGAAGTTTTTAAAAAAATATTAAACACATCATTGTTATCTATTTCTGACATGCATGTAAGCTCCATTCTGAAGCGCTGGAGTGGTGGTGGCTTATCTATCCATTCTGATGCGATCCCATTGACCAAAGAACAGTGGCAGATGGTCAATAAGAGAGATGGGATTAGTATTGCTGTGAACACTCGCACACCACCACTGAGTTTTGTGGATGAAAATGGTAATTTGCACGGAGTGGTTGCAGATATATCACAGGTGATAAGAGCAAAGCTTGGTATACAAGTAAATATACTGCCGGTGTCGACAACACTGGAGCAGATAGCCATGGTTGAATCAGGCAATGCCGACCTGATGATCATGACGCCTAATGTAGAACGCTTAGAGAAATTCATTTTCACTCGTGCTTTTGCTCTGGACCCATTGGTCTATATTACTCATGAGGATAATAAAGGTGTTGATCCTGAGGCATTACTTAGATTATCCAGAGTTGCTTGGGTAAATGGATACATTGCGTCAATAGAGGCCAGGCGAAAGCTTAAGGCGAGAGATGATGTTTTTTTTGATAGAATTGATGATGCTTTGGCATGCGTGGCAAGAAAAAGATGTGATGTCATCGTCTTGCCACTGCGTGGTGCCAAGTTTTTCATTAATTCTCAGTTTTCGGATTCACTACATATTGCAGGGGAGTTATTCAATTCGAAACCAATCGGAGCTAGCTTTGCAGCTCTACCCTCACAGTCAGAATTGGTGGCCGTTCTAGACAAGGTATTGGCTCATATCCCGCCAGATGAGTTAGAGGGGTTGGCTACAATGTGGCGTGTCAATGCCAGAAATGAGAATATAACGTGGCAAGGAGTAATTCGTGAGTATGGAGTGATCTTTTTGGTGATGATAGTCATCTTCTTAGGTGGCTTATTTTGGGGGTTATTGCTGCGTCGTGAGGTAAAGCAGCGTCAGGCCGCGGAAGTCGCTTTGGGAACACAGCTTAAATTTGTTGAAGAGCTGGTTGAAAGTACTCCTCATCCAATATATGCCAGAGGTCGGGATGGCAGAATAATTCTATGCAATGATAGTTACGCAAATTTCTTAAATGTCAGAAAAAGTGATTTGATGGGTTCTACCTTGTCAGACATTGAAGATATTTGTCCTGCTATTAAATTACTGAACGATATCTTCTTAAAAACACTTGATGATGGTCTTCCACGAGATGGTGATTATCGATTGACCTTGCTGCATGGTGAGATTGATATATATCATTGGCTGCAGGTATACCGTGATTTATCGGGGGAGATACAGGGTGTTGTCGGTGGTTGGATCGACATTAGCGAGCGAATGTCACTGCTTCACGAGTTGGCTGAGGCCAGTCGTGCCAAGTCGACATTCTTGGCGACAATGAGCCATGAGATTCGAACTCCCATGAATGCCATTATCGGTTTGCTTGAATTGACTCTACGTAAAGGTGGACTGAATGACGACGATAGGGGCGCTATTCAGGTAGTCTATCAATCGTCCAATGACTTGTTGGGGCTAATTGGTGATATTCTTGATCTCTCCAAAATAGAATCTGGCAAGCTTGAGTTGTCGCCATCCCCTCATCGAATTAGTGAGTTGGGTAGAGCCGTCATCAATGTTTTTTCTGCAGTTGCTCGCCAGAAAGGTTTGACCTTGACCCTGACCTGTCAAGGTGATGTGACAGTGTTGGTGGATCCTATCCGTTATAAGCAAATCCTTTCCAATCTGGTTAGCAACGCCATTAAATTTACCCGAAAGGGAGGCGTTGATCTGGCTGTGGAGTGTGACATAGCAAGTTCATGGTGCGATGTGAGGGTGAGGGTAACGGACAGTGGTATCGGTATTAGCAAGCAGGATCTGAAGCTGCTTTTTCAGCCCTTCACCCAGGCAAGTCAGCCCACGGATATACAGAAGTCCGGCACCGGCCTCGGGTTGATGATCAGCCGAACGCTTTGCCAGATGATGGGAGGGGAGTTGTACATTGACAGCGAAATTGGGCAAGGAACAACGGTATCTGTGCACCTCAAGCTACCATTTGTGAATGTCTTGCCAATGTCCGGCAATGAGAGCAAGCATGTGAGCGAAGAGCCATCTGAAGTTCAGGGGTATCAGGTTTTAATTGTCGATGATCATCCCACCAACCGTCTATTGGTCACTCAACAGTTGGCTTTTCTTGGACATGAGGTGCAGGCAGTTGATTCAGGTAGAGCGGCGCTGCAGCATTTAATGACACAGAGCACAGATATCATCATCACCGACTTCAATATGAATCGCCCCCAGTTCCCTAGCCACCTCACAGCCTTAAAATGAGGCAACTATTGGAGGTGTTATGCCCCGTCAGCTTTACCCAGAAACATTCAAAATCA
>NZ_LSGW01000023.1 GCF_001643305.1 Aeromonas salmonicida subsp. salmonicida | reverse complement strand
AACACGCTGGCCGCCGGTCAGAATATAACCCCTCTTCGTGGGGACACGTCCCCACACCCCTCCCCCAACACACCAGCTTGCCACTATCATGCCCCATAAAGGGGCCAATAAACTTCAGTGGAACGTCAGGCTACACGGGCCTTAAAAACGGTTTTGCAGGGAGGGGGGCAGGCTGGCACCTTCAATATCAGTGTAATACCTCACATATCGCGCACAGGCGAACTACAAGGCTTTAAGAATAGCTAGATAAGCTCTATGATGAAGCTCGTTTATATTGCCTCACAGAAGCGCTATTAATAGCGCTCTCGATGTTTTTTTCGTATTCATCCATGACCATAACCAGGAGTGTTGCCGGTGAATGACTTTCTGAAAGTGTTATTGAATATCCGCAGCCTTCGTGCAGCTGTCCGTGATCTGCCGTTCGAGCAGTTGCAGGAAATTAAAGAGAAGTTTGATACGGTCGTCCAGGAGCAGCTAAAAGCTGCCGAAACAGATCAAGCGGCCAAGCTGGAGCATCAGAAGAAACTTGCTGAGTTCAGAGAACTGTTGGCAATAGAAGGGCTCTCGCCGGAAGATCTGCTCAGTGGCCGGGGGCTGACCGCCTGGGCCGATGCGGGGGCGAAAGCAAAGCGTGCGCCACGTCCGGCCAAGTACCGTTACTTGGTAGAGGGTGAAGCGCGTACCTGGACCGGTCAGGGCCGCATGCCTGCCCAGATCGCAGCTGCTATCGCAAGTGGCGAGTCGCTCGACGCATTTCTGATCTGATCCCCCAGGTCAGCTGCTGGGAGAACGTGGCCAGGGGCGGCGGCGGTGGTCATTCCGCCCCTCGGCCGAGGTCGAACCGATGACCTCGCCTCACTGGCGGTGCCGTTTTTCAATCCCGCATCCCTGATACATCGATTTCCACCCGCCGAAAACCGATATTCCTGGCCGTTTGCACGGCGGCATCGATAGTCTTGAATAACCGCCAGCCGCCACGCTGGCGCTCAATGATGTCTGTCTCGCCCTGACGGCCAAATCTCACCAGGTGCAGATGATAGCCAGTACCCATTGGTGTACATGCGATCAAGGCTTTGGAAAACCCTCCCTGCTCGAATACCCACTTTGCTTTCAGCTCCTGCATATTGTTCCCTCGATTGCTGCGGCGGCCACCGGGCCAGACAAGAATAGTATGCTGAACCATTAATCAAAAACAAATATTGATTGTTCGTTATCTGATTTTGATGATTGGAAGGGGAAGGGACAGAAAAAAGGCCACTACTGGGGAGCGGCCAAGAAGAGCAAGGTCGTTACCATGGGTAGCGGCAACGCAAGGTCATCATCTCTCACTGGGGGACTCATGTCACCCCCTGATTGCCGGTTTGGGAGGTCAACTGCTTACCGTACAGAACTGTTCCATTGGACTTCATACCCCGAGTCGCGATTATCCTTTCGGAGCGCGGTGACCAATACCACCACTTAATGAAGAGCGATGATCGAATGGAGCTGGCGGTATTCACGATCAGGAGGTTGGCAGAGGCTTGGAAGGTGATCCCTTCCGATGCAATCACGCTGTTGCGGCAAGGAACCTGGATGGGCAAGAACTTGGCAAATTAGCCTAGGTACGACGGAAGCAGGCGCACCCAGCTCACAATCCGAGCTCGTTCAGCGTTCGTAAGTTTCATTTGAAGTATCATTCCTCTCTTAGTATGGAGGAATGCGATGAGAAATGTGGCAAGGAAAGGGGACCCGACGAGCACTGGTGGGATGATCCAAGACGGGGACAACAGCTGGCTCAGCGAGGGGGCCCCAACAACTTACATCGGAATGGTAGCGACCTGCTCAGCTTGCAAAGTTGGGCAAGGCCCTATTGTTGCAGTCGGTCCCCGTTCCATCATCGGGCCAGGTGGGCCGGTGGCACTGCAAGGGGATTATGTGGCCTGTGGCTGCCCAACGATGAGCAACACAATCCTACCCGCCCAGGGGACAACGGTTGGCGACAACATGGGCCCCCGTGCCAAAGCAGCCAGCGTTCCCGCCGAGCCACCCGCACCGGTCAGTTCACCGATGACCCCCCTCGTTCCGCTGGTTGATCCCTCCGTGACTAGGATCGGCATCTTCTTCGATGGCACCCAGAACAACATGCACAACAGCAAGCTCAAGGAGCAATGCGAGAGCGCCAGTGATGCCGTGTGTTCGTCAATAGAGAAGCTGATTGGCACCGGAACGTCATACGACAACGGCCGCACCAATGTGGCACGTCTACATGATGCCTACATGGGGAAGGCCATCTACATCGAGGGGATCGGCACCCAATCCGGTTTGGCGGACGACACAAAGGGCCTAGCTCTTGGTGTCGGTGGAACCGGCGTGATTATGAAAGCGCAAATGGGCCTGAATCAGCTAACTACCCAAGTTCAATCCCTCCCACCCGGCAGTGTTGTGGTTGATGTATTCGGGTTTAGCCGCGGCGCCGCCGCTGCGCGTCACTTCATCAACAAGCTGCTCGCACTAAACCTGGGTAGGCCAGTTCGAGTGGGGTTTGTCGGCCTGTTTGACACTGTAGCGGCTATCGGCTCCGCGGCGGATGGCCTGGATACGGCCGATGACAACAATTTGGGTGTGTTGCTCTACCTTGCCCCAGGATGCGCCGATCAGGTGGTGCAACTCACTGCGAGCCATGAATACCGGGTCAACTTCGCCCTCAACTCAATCAGCGCGAACCACCGTGAGATCCCCCTATACGGAGCCCATAGCGACATAGGTGGCGGGTATCTTGCCGGTGAGGAGCGGATCCCCATAGCTAGACCCTATGAGGTCACCATGATGATGGGTGATCAAGCCGCCTTTAAGGCATTCAAGTCCGAAGCCACCAAGCGTTACTATGAGGCGCAGAAAGTCTATCAGGCATACCTGGCTGACCCTGCACAACTCAAAGACGAGCTTCACCAATACTCGATCCCCACACCGTCGGGCGGAAGGACTGGCTACATTGCCAACACGATTATGACCAGGTATGTCAAACCTGAGCTGCAACTGCTTGCGGGCCACCTTATGCGACAGCTTGCCGCAGAGTCAGGCGTTCCTATTCAAGCTCTTGCTGAAACCATTCCAGACGAGCTTACTGCGATATTTGCTGCCTACCTGGCGGCGGCTACAACGGGTGGGCTGCCGACGCTGACTCCAGAGCAGGAGCACCTGATCATGACCCTGTACGCCCACTGCTCCGACAGCTGGGTAACATCGGCAGGGCTTTTCGTTAATGCGCCAGCGCCATCCAGAACGCGCATGGTGTATCAGCAACAGCAAGGGAAATAGCCACATGAAGATGTGCAGGGCTGTCATGCTCGTAGCCATAATAGGGCTGATAGCCATAGCCGTGGTCAGCCTTATCAACTCCGGGACAGACAAGCCGAAAGAGAGCGAGTCTAGGAGCCTAAACACCCCAAGTCATGGAGTTGGGGTTCTCTTCGGCTCGCCAGAGTATCAAGTCAAAGGCGAGTCAGTGGATGGAGGTTTTCTTGATAAGAAGGGGGTTGGTGAGCCAGTGGCCCCTCTCCCAGAAGAACACCGAGAAGGCGCTACTCTCAACGCCCCCAGCGATGGACGTACCAGCGAGGAATAGCCACGTCTAGTGTTGCAGATATGAAAAGAGCCCCAGATTCAGTTGGCCTCTTTGGGGGCGCTTCAGAATTTGGAATTTAAAGTACGGTAAGCGGTTGGCTCGGTGGTCACGCTCACAAACGACCGTTTGCGAGAAGTAAGGCCATGCCTGGCGGTTTACCGTACGAGGGGTTTGAGGTGAGTAGACCCGCCGGTTACCCGGACGGACCCCTCCTCAGAACCGGACTTGCGGAACTACCGCATCCGGCTCCCGACAGATCAGTATCCCCACACATATTCAGCGAGAATGGAACATTGACTGGGTTCTCCATCGTGATGGGAGGGATTTAATCGCTACCAACGGTATAGGCTAATCAAGCTACGGTTCAGCTTTGTAAGTGTATGGTGTCCCCCTCTTTAGGGGGGTTGAAGCCCAATGGAGCGGATCTGTACGCTAAGGAAATTTGTCCACTAATTCAAAAGATTAGAGACACCTTAAAATGCTGCTGTTACATGTCTACTTAATCGGGGTGGAGCTCTTTTTAGACATTTGTTTACCGCTAACGTACGTTTTCGTTCCGTTGGGCTTCAAACCCCTAAACTCGTCTGGAGTATTGATTTTGAGCATCATTTTTTAGCAACAAGCACTGCGATATTGAGGTTTTAATATGGAAAAAATAGTCAAGGCACCTAGAGACTGCAGTCCGACCGAACAGGAGCTTTTTCAGAATTTTGTTATTGAGGGCGGAGAGGTTTCGTCAGGTAGATTAAGAAACAGGATTCAACGTGCTGAACATCTTTGTTTCATCAATGATGGTGATTGCGTGGTGGCTGTGGGTGCGATTAAAAATCCTGATGATGGATATAAAACCCGCATTTTTGAAAAAGCAGGAGTGCCAAGTCCTAGCAACTATTCATATGAACTAGGTTGGTTGTTCGTTTTGACTTCAGAGAGGGAAAAAGGATACGGCAGGGCACTAATGGAAGCCCTTATGGGGTCGCTATCTGGTAAAGCGTGCTATGCAACTACCCGAGAAGACAATAACGATACGCATCGATTGCTTGGTCGATTTGGTTTTTCAAGGTGTGGACAGTCGTATAAAAGCGACAATGGTGATTATGATCTGGTTCTTTACACGAAATCATAACGAAGGGGGATGTAACGAGTTGGGCTATTAGGGGTCACCTCAGAATTCGGAAAAAATCGTACGTTAATGAGGGCTATTCCCAGTAACGGCGCTGCTTTTCACTGTCACTCACCCCTCAAAACTACATTTTTCGTGGTTCTCGAAACTCGGCTGTTCCAACAGTGAAATACGAGAGTGATTTTCGAGAAAGCGACCATCCATGCCTACATTGGCAAGGGATGGATTCTCACTGCCACCTCTCAAAAACGGTCGTTTATGAGACTTTTCACCATGCCAATGGCTTACCGTACTTTAAATTCCGAATTCTGATGCGACCCCCTTAGTTAGTACAAAACCGTTCCAATGGACTTCATACCCCCTGATCACCCCCGTCACCGCCTGATCCCCTAGTTCGGCTGCAGGGTGAACATGGCCAGGGGCAGTGGCACTCCGCCCCTCGGTCGAATTGATGGACTCTATCGAGATCAACTTAATAAGATGCTAAGATGGTATGTTGTTATTTTAATTTTGCTTCCTTTATCAGGGCTGAAATAGCGGATTTAGATTGGTTTTTGAATGCTGTTACAGCAGCTCTAACTACATCGGAACGATTGGCTCGCGCGCCACTTGAGATCATCTCTCCTCGAATTATGTCATCTATATCTCGAAGGTTTTTTTCTGAAAAAGAGATGCTGATAGGTTTTGCCTTATTAAGGATTTTTGAATTTTTAGGCTGTTCAGTGGATGCATCTATACCCGCAGAACCTCCATGTATAAAGGCTGTCTCATCACGAGAGGCTGAAGGTGTTCTATTTCTCATAGGATGATTTCCTTCACAAGTAGTTCAATTTCTTCTTGAGCTTTAATATTTTGCGTTTCAAAAATTGTCATGGATTCAGCCCATGCATCTCGGTGCGCTTTTCTATCACATACGCGTGAGGTGGCTAACTGCATTTCTGGAAATTCAACAAGCACTTCCGCTGCTTGGTTTGCTTCGTTGACGAACATATTTGTTGGCGTCATGTTCAAAACCAAATAGCCGCGAACATTTTCATTGAAATCTTTTGCTGCGGTAAAAACGGAACAAGTATGAGGAACCACATCAAGATCCATTTGGGATGGTCGCAGTGGAGAGATAAACACATCTGCTGCCATAAGACCGCTCCGCATTTCCGCACTGTCACGGCCTGCACAATCAGCGATCACATAATCGTATGATAATTCATGCTCCTTTAGCATTGCTTTTATATTGCCAGTTGCACCCGTCACTGGCATATGAGGTAGGCTTTCCGGCCGGTTGTTGTACCATGTAAGAACGGATTTTTGATCATCTGCATCGACAATTAATACCCGTTTTCTGAGAGTCATTAAGTATGCTGCAATCGAGACGGCCAACGTACTTTTTCCTACTCCCCCTTTCTGACTACCCAAAACAATTATCATAATCCCCCTCCCTATGTTGTTAACTTAACAAGTTAATAATACAGGGATGCACTTGGATAGGCAATGCCTTGTTATCTTATGATCTTGTCATCTTGTCATCTTGTCATCTTGTCATCTTGTCATCTTGTCATCTTGGTTTGCCCCATCTGTGGGGTTGGGTGAGTTTTCTTATGTACACCCCAGGTGAACCATCTAGACAGTGAGTGTCATTGTCAGAAGACGACTGCACCAGTTAACTGGGCGCAACAGCCATTGTGCAGCTGACTTCTGACAGCTAAATCTCAGCAGTCGCCAGCACCAGCCTCGACTTTGCTCAATACTCGTGTGCACCAGAAAACCCAGTCCTTGGACCGTTTGCGTGTCAATTTGGTGCAAGAGGGCATTCTTCATGAATTTTTGTCACATTATTACCCTGACGACACCCTTTGCATTCCTTAGAATAAATGACTGGTTAAGTGACCCACTTTGACGAACAAGCGCTTTCAATTCAAAATGTCACATAATCGAACGTATATGTGACGGATGTAACTATGCTGATTGGCTATATGCGGGTATCGAAAGCAGATGGTTCACAAGCAACTGACTTACAGCGTGATGCGCTGATCTCTGCAGGCCTCGACCCCTCCCATCTCTACGAAGATCAGGCTTCCGGTAAACGAGAGGATCGCCCAGGACTGGCAGCCTGCCTGAAGGCATTGCGCGAGGGCGATACATTGGTTGTATGGAAACTGGATCGTCTCGGGCGAGACCTGCGCCACCTGATCAACACAGTCCACGACCTCACAGGGCGTGGCATTGGCCTCAAAGTGTTGACCGGTCACGGCGCGGCCATCGATACCACCACTGCCGCAGGCAAGCTTGTATTTGGCATCTTCGCTGCGCTTGCTGAGTTTGAACGAGAGTTGATCGCCGAACGAACCATTGCGGGGTTGGCATCAGCACGGGCACGCGGCAGGAAAGGTGGCCGACCGTTCAAGATGACCGCAGCCAAGCTACGGTTGGCGATGGCCGCGATGGGGCAACCTGAAACCAAGGTCGGTGATCTGTGTCAGGAGCTAGGGATCACTCGGCAGACCTTATATCGACATGTTTCGCCAAAAGGCGAGCTACGTGGTGATGGCGTAAAGCTGCTCAATGGTGGATGAAGCGTTCTGGTAGTGCAGTCGGCTTTTGACATTCTGTGCAATCGTCTTCTGAAAATGACACGGTTACTAGCAAAGATGTGTCAGGCTTTGCCAATGGCTTGGTATTAAAAATGGCGATGTGCTTGTACACATCGCCATTAAGTTAATTTCAAGGGCATAGATAGATCAATATCGATAACTCATCAAAATTCCATGAGCACCATCATTCATAATTCCAGGTGCAAACACCAACTGTTGATCATACGGAGTGGTAAACACGTAGCTAAAACCAGTAGCAATCACTGCACTGGCGATTACATCACGCCAGTAATGATTATCTGATTCAACACGAGACCAGCCTACTGCTCCAGCGGCAAGGTAAGCAGGAAGCCCATAGCTCCAGCCATAACGCATATGCAGATAGCTTGCACCACTAAAGGCCCAGGCCGTATGACCAGACGGGAAGCTTTTCGAACCACCATTTGGCCGTGTTGCATCAACCGTATTCTTCAATATCTCAACAGTTGCTGTAGTTGATACAAAAGCATAACCAAAATCCTTCAACCCTTCATAGTCGTCTTTATACCAGGAGATCCCTGCTGCAATAGCAGGTAAGGCAAATTGCCCGATATCACCATATGTCTCAAATGCACTAGATGCATATACAGGGCTAAAGAAGCTACTAATGACAGCTGCGAGAACAATCTTTTTATTCATATAAAATCCATTTTATGTTAATTCCTTTTTCATCAGCCTAAAGGAACTGACTCTCCTATCAATGCGCTTTATTCATAAATATGATCCAGCGCATCAATAGAGTTTTAACTCTATTGATGCTAGGTTTACATTTGCTTGATGTTTGATCGACTTGCCATTTTTCAATAGACCTGATAATGATTTGCTCATTACTTAATCAGCGGTCTGCAATGCTTACCAAGGGAAGGTGCGACCCACTTGTTCGCACCTTCCTTAACATACATTATTGTCCGCCTATTAATGAAATCAACATTCAATAATGGAACGTTTCTTGAACTGAGAACATCTTAAGATTTTCTTAATTTTGGTGATATAACATATATGAGATAGATGTTTTTGTGACTTAAGTCACACTTTGGGCGGTAAATGATTAAATACTGATTAAGCTTCTGTACGGCTTTGTTACTATTCTACCGCAACATGTCGGGACAGGGTGTCTCGCCTATAGATTTATATTTTGAGGCTGTAAATGGAGCTGTTATGCCTTTCATAATAAAAATTAAAATTGTGCCACTTGTTTTTTTGTTGGCATTTTATTTTGCATTCATGCTGAACTGGCGCGGCGTTCTCCATTTTTATGATGTCCTCTACAAACTGGAAGACTTTAAGCTTGGGTTTGCAGTCTCCCTTCCAATTCTGTTAGTTGCGGCACTAAACTTTGTTTTTGTCCCATTTTCATTTCGATATTTAGTGAAACCATTTTTTGCTCTTCTTCTCGTGTTGAGTGCAATCGTCAGCTATACCATGATGAAGTATCGTGTCTTGTTTGATCAAAACATGATTCAGAACATTTTTGAAACGAACCAAAGCGAAGCATATGCCTACTTTAGCTTACCAATTTTGGGATGGGTTACGTTAGCAGGAATAATTCCAGCGGCATCATTGTTTCTTGTTAAAATTGAGTACGAGACAGAATGGTACAAAGGGATCATTCTACGAGTGTTATCCATGATTGCATCCTTATTTATCATTGGCATTATCGCGACATTGTATTATCAGGATTATGTTTCAGTAGGACGAAATAATCCAAATTTACAGCGTGAAATTGTCCCTGCAAACTTTATCAACAGTTCAACTAAATACATTTATAATCGCTATTTTGCAGAACCAATTCCTTTTTCTACTTTGGGAGATGATGCTATACGGGCCATGGACAAAGATAAACCCACCCTAATGTTCCTAGTTGTGGGGGAGACTGCTCGTGGTAAGAATTTCTCAATGAACGGTTATGAGAAGGATACAAACCCTTTTACCAGTAAAGTCGGTGGGGTCATCTCATTTAAAGATGTGCGCTCGTGTGGAACTGCAACAGCAGTATCTGTGCCTTGCATGTTCTCCAATATGGGGAGAAAAGAGTTTGATGCTAATCAAGCTCGCAACAGTGAGGGTCTGCTAGATGTGTTGCAGAAAACGGGGATCTCCATTTTTTGGAAGGAAAACGATGGAGGCTGCAAAGGAGTCTGTGATCGAGTTCCTAACATCGAAATCAAGCCGAAGGATTATCCAAAGTTCTGTGATAAGAACACATGCTATGACGAGGTTTTACTGCAAAACCTGGATGATGAGATCGCTCGGATGAAAGGGGACAAGCTGATTGGTTTCCACTTGATAGGTAGCCATGGCCCAACCTACTACAAACGCTACCCTGATGCTTATCGCCAGTTCTTGCCTGATTGCCCACGTAGCGATATCGAAAACTGTACAGATGAAGAGCTTACAAACACCTATGACAATACCATTCGTTACACCGACTTCGTGATTGCAGAGATGATTGCCAAGTTGAAAACCTACGAAGATAAGTACAACACGGCCTTGATCTACGTCTCTGATCACGGTGAATCACTGGGAGCATTGGGGCTTTACCTGCACGGTACACCGTACAAGTTTGCACCAGATGACCAGACCCGTGTGCCTATGCAAGTCTGGATGTCACCCAATTTTACCAAAGAGAAAGGGCTGGATATGAAGTGCTTGCAGAATAATTCAGCTATCTACCGCTATTCGCATGACAATCTTTTTCCATCTGTTTTGGGACTCTGGGACATTAAAACTAAGGTTTACGACAAGACCTTAGATATATTCAAACAATGTCGAAAAAACTGAATTATGTGTCATGTGTTATTTTTAATAAAACAGTTCTAGTAGAATTGAAGGGTTTATCAGGGAGAAGTTATGTTTTCGGTAGTCAAAATAAGAGTTGTTCCATTCATTTTATTGTTGGCCTTTGTTTTTTCGTTTTTACTAAACTGGCCAGTTTTGCTCCATTTTTATGACATTCTGTCCAACCTTGAACACTTTAAGGTCGGTTTTGTTATTTCAATTCCTTTTTTACTTGTTGCGGCTCTTAACTTCGTCTTCATGCCATTTTCTATCCGCTATCTGATGAAACCCTTCTTCGCCTTCCTCTTTGTGATGGGTTCTATCGCTAGCTATACCATGATGAAATATCGGGTATTGTTTGATGGTGACATGATTCAGAATATTTTTGAAACAAATCAAAGTGAAGCATATGCCTACGTAAACCTATCTATCATTATGTGGGTTCTGTTTACAGGAGTGCTTCCTGCCATATTAATTTTCTTTGTGAAAATTGAGTATGCATCTACTTGGTATAAAGGTATTGCTCAGAGAGCACTCTCTATGCTGGCCTCGTTAGCAATAGTTGGGGTTATTGCGGCATTGTACTATCAGGATTATGCATCTATTGGCCGCAACAATCAGACTCTAAATCGTGAAATTGTCCCAGCCAACTTTATGTATAGCACCAGTAAATATCTTTATAGACGCTATATGGCTGAGCCTGTCCCCTTTACTACTTTGGGCGATGACGCTACACGAGTAGCGAAAGAAGACAAGCCCACTCTGATGTTTTTGGTTGTTGGTGAAACCGCTCGTGGTAAAAATTTCTCCATGAATGGCTACGAGAAAGAAACTAACGCTTTTACCAGTAAGATTGAGGATGTCATTTCTTTTAACGATGTTCGTTCATGTGGCACTGCTACAGCAGTATCGGTGCCCTGCATGTTCTCCAATATGGGGAGAAAGGAGTTTGATGATAATCGAGCTCGCAATAGTGAAGGGCTACTTGATGTATTGAATAAAACCGGGATCTCCATCTTTTGGAAAGAGAACGATGGCGGATGCAAAGGTGTTTGCGATAGAGTCCCGAATGTCGAGGTCAAGCCGAAGGATCATCCTAAGTTCTGCGATAAAAACACATGCTATGACGAGGTTGTCCTCCAAGGTCTTGATAATGAGATCGCTCAAATGAAAGGAGATAAACTGGTTGGCTTCCACCTCATAGGCAGCCATGGCCCAACCTACTACAAACGCTACCCTGATGCTCATCGCCAGTTCCTGCCTGATTGCCCACGTAGCGATATTGAAAACTGTACAGATGAAGAGCTTACAAACACCTATGACAACACCATTCGCTACACCGACTTCGTGATTGCAGAGATGATTGCCAAGTTGAAGACTTACGAAGATAAGTACAACACCGCGTTGATCTATGTCTCCGATCACGGTGAATCATTGGGGGCATTGGGGCTTTACCTGCACGGTACACCGTACAAGTTTGCACCGGATGACCAGACCCGAGTACCTATGCAGGTCTGGATGTCACCAGGATTTACCAAAGAGAAAGGGATTGATATGACGTGTTTGCAGCAGAAAGCTGCTGATACCCGTTACTCACACGATAATATTTTTTCATCTGTGCTGGGTATCTGGGACATCAAAACATCAGCTTACGAGCAGGGGCTCGATATTTTCAGTCAATGCCGTCTTGTGCAATGAGTATTATTTTGGGGGCTCAAGCCACCAAAAATCTGTTCAATAGTTAGTTTCATGACCATTGCGCATATGTTTCATTGTTGAAACTCGGCGTGGGGCAATGTCGAAAGAGGAAGATGAAATGGCAAAACCTGAGGCAGGTCTATACAGGCCGTGGTGGCGTCGTGGTGGTTTACCGCGGTGAGGGGCAAGGTTGGGTCAATGAGCTGTGAATCGCCCCCAGTTCC
>NZ_LSGW01000022.1 GCF_001643305.1 Aeromonas salmonicida subsp. salmonicida | reverse complement strand
ATCGAACTGCCGGAAGGCGTAGAGATGGTAATGCCAGGCGACAACATCAAAATGGTTGTTACCCTGATTGCGCCGATCGCGATGGACGACGGCCTGCGTTTCGCTATCCGTGAAGGTGGCCGTACCGTAGGTGCTGGTGTTGTAGCTAGCGTAATCGCTTAATCGATTCGCTATTACAAACATCAAAAGGGGTGGCTTCGGCCGCCCCTTTTTCTTTTTGGGCCTTGTGCCCTATGAGATACTTTGCAAAATCATTTATTGAGGTAGTCCCCAGTGAGCAAGCCCGCCATTTTTCTGGATCGTGACGGTGTCATCAACGAAGACACTGGTTATGTCAGCCAAGTCGATGACTTCCATTTCCTGCCCGGTGTGATAGAAGCCCTGCAACTGTTAAAGAAGAAAGGCTATCTGTTGATCGTCGTCACCAATCAGTCTGGTATTGCCCGCGGCTACTTCAGTGAAGATCACTTCATGAATCTGACCGAATGGATGGATTGGTCACTGGCCGATCGAGATGTGGATCTCGATGGTATCTATTTCTGTCCACATCACCCGGATCACGGCGCCCCTTGTGATTGCCGCAAACCTGAGCCTGGCATGCTGCTGTTGGCACAACAGGAGCTGGGCATCGACATGAGCCGTTCTTATATGGTTGGCGACAAACCTTCCGACCTGAAAGCGGCAGCCAGTGCCAAGGTTGGTCATAAAGTCATGGTGCGTACTGGCAAACCTGTGACTGACGCCGGCATCGCCTTGGCGGATGCCATCTACGACAACCTGCACGATTTCGCCGTTTCACTGCCCGTCACGGGCTGATTTCGTTCGCTTAACATGCGCATTGGTGGCTTTGTGAGCGAACAGTTGATGAAAGCCATCTTTTTGCAATTATCTACTTGCCAGAAAGATTCAACTCCCTATAATGCGCATCCATCGACAGGGCAAGCGGCAACGCAAACAACCTCGTTGATAACCTCGAAAAGCCTTTGAAAATAAGGCTTGACTCGAGAAGGCGGTTGAGGAGAATTACACTCCCGCAGCAACACACT
>NZ_LSGW01000021.1 GCF_001643305.1 Aeromonas salmonicida subsp. salmonicida | reverse complement strand
TGAAATACTTCATGGATACCGTGTCTCCTTTCCCCGGGAATGGCTATGGCACAGCGAAGGTGTAGAACTATTAGGATCAGTTATTTAGACGAACGGTTATTGAGCGGGATGGATGTCCTGCATACCCCTATCTGGGTTTATGACATCCGGCATCATCATATTTACTGGGCCAACCGTACCGCATTGGGGGTATGGGAAGCCAGCTCGCTTGCCGAACTGCAAGCGCGGGACTTCTCTGCCGACATGGCTGCCGCCATCGATCTGCTGCTGCAACGCTACCTCGGTGATTTCCAGCAGGGGCGCAGTTACAGCGAGTGGTGGACGCTCTCCCCCAAGGGGATCAAAAAACAGATCTACCTGCGGTTGTCTGGCATTCAGCTGGCCGGCCGCCTGATGATGATGACAGAGGCGGTGATCGACGCCGATACCCTCTATCAGGAGTCCTCCCTCGCTACCGGCGATACCCTTGCCTGTCTATTTGACAATCAGGGGCGGCTCGAAAGTGGCAACCACCACTTCGACACCTGCTTCGGCAATCAGGTCAGTCAGCTCTCCCAGGTGTTTTCCGGCAACAATGAAGCTTTCTACCAGAAGCTCTCACGCCTCGACGAGGTGGTGGCAGAAGGGGAGTGTCGTACCCGGAAGGGGATGCGCTGGTTCCAGTATCAGTTTCGGCATATCCAGCAGGGGGCACAGATATTGCTCACCATGCGCGATATTACCGACCGCAAACTCGAAGAGCTGGAGCACCGCCATCTGGCCTGGCACGACTCGCTCACCGGGCTGCTCAATCGCTATGGTCTGATGAAGTCCCTCGAGGCTTATTGCGGCATGGGCGGGCGCTTTGCGCTGGTGTTCATGGATTTGGACAACTTCAAGCTGGTCAACGACAACTATGGCCACAAGGCAGGCGATCGCCTGCTGGAACGGGTGGCTGGTAGGCTCAAGCAAGTCTGTCCGCGCGATGTGGAGCTGGCGCGCCTCGGCGGTGACGAGTTTACCGCCCTGGTGCCGCTGGCCCATTCCAGCGACAGGGCGCAGGAGGTAGCCGATCTCATGCTCTCCCAGATGACCAAACCGTTGCAGCTGAGCGGTGTGCCCGAAGTGACCATAGGCGGCAGCATAGGCATAGCCATCTACCCGGACGATGCGGATGACGGTGACACCCTCATTACTCGCGCCGACATGGCCATGTATCAGGCCAAGCAGATGGGACGCCTGCGCTGGCAGCGGTTTACCCCCAGCATGCAGCAGACCTTACATCGCAAGCTGACCCTGAAGCAGTTTCTGGCCAAGGCCATCGGTCGGCAGGAGCTGAGCCTCTGTTATCAGCCCCAGGTGGATGTGGCACAGGGCAAACTGATTGGCTTTGAAGCACTGCTGCGCTGGCACAATCCCGTCCTTGGCCATGTCTCACCAGTGGAGTTCATTCAGCTGGCCGAGGAGATGGGCCTTATTCGGGAGATAGGCAGCTGGGTGCTCTCGACGGCACTGGCCCAGATGGCCCATTGGCAGCAAGCATGTCAAGTAAGGGTGCCTGTGTCGGTCAATCTCTCCGGTTTCCAGCTATCTACCTCCTTGCCGGAACTGGTGGCCCAGCAACTCAAGGCGTATGGCGTGGATGCCAGCCTGCTTACCCTGGAGCTGACCGAAACCGTCTTGATGCTGGACATGAAAGGCTGCATCGAGATCCTCGATGGCCTGAGCGAGCAGGGCATCAAGATCGCCATCGACGATTTTGGTACCGGCTATTCGTCGCTGGCCTACCTGAACCGGCTGCCCATCGATACCATCAAGCTGGACCGCTCATTCGTGGTGGGGCTGAACCTGCCGGTGATCCGGGCCACAGTGGCCATGGCAACCAGCCTGGGGCTTGGCATCATGGCGGAAGGAGTGGAAGATGAAAACGAGCTCGCAGCGCTGCGAGCTCAGGGTTGCCACGTCTTTCAGGGCTTTCTGTTCAGCAAGCCGATGACGGTGGCTTAGGTAGAAGAGAATCGGTTTGCGGTCTGCTGCAAGGCTGGTACTTATCCATTGGCGGAATAGGTTCAACGCAGATGCCGTCATCCTCCTCCGGGATGGTCTTGGGCCGCTGCGTTTTTTTGGGTAGAGTGTGGCCTTCTTCCAGGAGGCATCATGAACCCGACCATCGACCTTATTCTCTCCCACAGATCCATCCGCCAGTTTACGCCTGAGCCCATTACGCCGGTGCAGCTTGACCAGATCCTGAGCGCCGCTCAGTCGGCATCCAGCTCCAGCTTCCTGCAGGCCAACAGCATAGTTCGGGTGACGGACCAGGCCTTGCGTACCCTGCTCGCCGAACTGGCGGGGCATCAGGCATATGTTGCCCAGGCCGCCGAGTTTCTGGTGTTCTGCGCCGATTATCAGCGCCACACCCAGATAGTGGCAGATGCCCAGACCGGCTTTGTCGAACAACTGCTGATCGGTGCCATTGACGGTGCTTTGATGGCCCAGAATGCCCTGCTGGCAGCCCAATCACTGGGGCTGGGTGGCGTTTATATCGGTGGTATCCGCAACAATCCAGCCGCCGTGAGCGAGGCGCTGGGCTTACCCCATCAGGTAATACCACTGTTTGGTCTGTGTCTGGGCCATCCGGCGCAGGAGCCAGAGCAGAAGCCCCGTCTGCCGAGGGCACTGGTGGTACATGAGAACCACTATAGCGCCGAGCTGGATCGCCCCTTGCTCGCACAATATGATCAGCAGATCCAGTCGTACTATGAGGCCCGCAGCAGCAACAACAAGCAGCAGACCTGGAGCAGCCAGATCCGGTCCGTTCTCGGCAAAGAGGCGCGTCCTTTCATGCAGGAATTCCTGCAATCGAAAGGGTTCAACCTCAAGTAATGGGCCCGATGGGCGATACTATGAGGTAATGACAGTGTTGCCATCGCTGCATGATCCTGAGCTCCTCTGTCTGTTTTGAGACAGGGGAGGATAATAAATCGTGGGTAAGCTCTGCGGTGCGGGCTACCTTAAGTGGGTAAGCTGTTGTAGGATCACGCAATTGGATTGGGACAGGAGTTTGGACATCCTATGATTTTAACCTTGGTATTGCTGTCTATTGGCGCACTCCTGTTTCTGGTTATCGCCTATAACGTGATGCAGCAATATAAGCAGAAGGCAGAAGCCGACAAGCGCCAGACGATTGCTCGTCACAAGGCGGTGGCGGACGAGACCGAAGAGGTGCTGCTGAATGTCAATTTGGTGCCCTTCTCCAAGAACATAGTGCTGCTGCTGCAACACCGGATCCTGGATGCTTACCGGGCGATCGCCCTGGTGATGCCCAATGGTCAGATCAAGCAGCGTATCGCCGATGTGCAGACCCAGATAAAGAATGTGCAGGACAACTACAGTAGCCAGGATGAAGCCCACTTCAAGACCCCCGAATCCGACCGTCAGGCCATTCAGATGCTGCAACTGGTCAAGAAGATGCGGGCAGTGCTGCGTGTTGAGCACAACAAGGGCAAGATAGACCCTCACGGTTTTGCTCAGGAAGATCGTCGCCTTGAGCTGATGCAGCTCAAGATCAACATCGCCAACCTGGTCAAACGGGCCATGGATGCGCAGATCCAGGGGCAGTACGGCACCTGCCGCCAGCTCTATACCAAGGGGCTTGCCGCCTTGGCCAGCGTGTCCGACAAGGACCCCTATCTGATGGCCAGGGAAGAGGATATGCGGCAAGGTCTGCAAGGCCTTGATGAACATTTGCAGCAGCACAGCGATAAAGAGCTGCAGAACATCAAGGACAAAGAGGCTGACGAACTGGACGTCCTGTTCCAACCCAAGAAGAAATGGTGATCATGTTCCACCCACTCGATACCACTTTGGGGCCCATGGCCCCATTTGTTTGTCAGCTATTGGCTGAGCTGGACCAACTGGCAGTTCACGTCGATAACATCAATGTTGACCACCTCTGTTACCGGGCGGCGAGTCTGGCCGAGTATCAGAAGCTGAATGCCGAACTGGCGACACAGGGCACCCTGCTGGTGGAAGGCATGATTGGGGGGCGCCCCATCGCCACCTATCAGCTTTACCAGTCCGTGTTATGTGGTCATGTCAGCGTTCCCTGCATAGAACTGGCCGCGCCCAAACCGGGGCGCAACCATCAGGCAGGTCTGGAGCATATCGAGCTGGTGGTGCCTTCACTGCATGAACTGGTGGCCGTGTATCCCGATCTGCCGTTCAAGACCGCGAATATCGATGACCTTCGCAACCCGGATGTGGGCCTGATGCTGGCCTCTGGTCAGATCAAGTTTCACCTGCGATCCTTGGCCGAGGTGATTGAGGAAGAGTTGCATACCGGCGCCGTTGTGCCTGTGCCTGCTGGTTACTACGACGGTATCTGATCCGTGCAGGGGGAGGCGTTTCATGTTTTCCCCTGTTGTTGTCGTCAGGTATGGCAGGCTCGGGGGCGAGCGCTGCGCCCCTTCAGATGACCTAGCCAGAGGCTCAAGCCCGCTGTGATCACCAGTACCAGCTCGATGCCGAGCACCAATCCTCCCAAGCCACCCCGCTCCCAGAAAGGGTGAAGGTAGAGGCCTCCCAGGCTTGCGCCCAGATAATACCCCACCAGATAGAGTGACGATGCCAGCGCCCGATTGTGCTCCACGTGCTGACCGACCCAGGCACTGGCACAGGCGTGGGCAAGAAAGAAACCGAAACTTGAGATGAGCAACCCCGTCAGTATGGCTGCCAGCGAGCCATGCAGCAGCAGCGCACTGCCCAGCGCCATCAGCGAGATCCCCGCCAGCAGCAGGCGCTGTGCCCCCCAGCAGTGAGCACAACGGCCGCTCAAGGAGGAGGCGACAGTGCCCGACAGATAGGTCAGGAACAGCATGCCGAGCCACTGGGTGGGCAGGGAGAAAGGGGCCTTGGCCAGCAGGAAGGTGAGGTAGCTGTACTGGTTCAAAAACACCATGAAGTTGAGCCCGCCGATGAGATAGGCACCGACCAGCAGCGGATTGCCGAGATGGCTGCTGATGGCCCGCTGGAATTGACCGGGCTCTGCAACAACGGGCACAAAGCGGGTCTGGGCGGGCAATAACCAGATGACGAGGGGCAGCAGGATCAGGCTTATCAAGCCAATGCCGAGAAAGGTGTGTTGCCAGTCGCCAAACCAGCCTGCCAGCAAGCCGCCGACGACACGGCCCGCTATGCCCCCGAGCGAGTTGGCGGCGATGTAGACACCGACGGCTGAGAGGAGGGCACGCTTGCTGAATTCTTCTCCCATATAGGCGATGGCAGTGGCGGGTAACCCGGCCAGCAGTACCCCCTGCAATATCCTCAACAGCAATAACTGCTCAAACTGGTTTACCAAGCTGATGAGCAGGGAGAGCAAAATAGCTCCGCCCAGGGTCCACAGCATGATACGGCGCCGGCCGAACCTGTCCGCGAGGCGGGCGCAAATCAGCAGGGAGGTGGCAAGCCCCGCAGTGCAGCCAGCCAGTGTCCAGCCTGCCGACAGCGAGCTGACGGAGAAGACATTTGCCAGCAGTGGCAGCAAGGGGTGGGTCTGGTAGAGGTTGAGAAATACCAGGAAGGAACCCAGGCTCAGGGCCAGGGTGGCGCGCATCCATTCGCGGCTACCTACTTCGATCATGTGCAGTTGTCCTGACGGCTTTTGTGCAGAGTAGTGCGCCACAGGGCATAAATATAATATATTTAAGTTATCCATCTAATAAGATTAATTGATATGGACTTGAAGCAGCTCACCTATTTGCTGGCGGTACGGGATGCCGGTTCCTTCACTAAGGCGGCCAATGGCCTCCATATAGCCCAGCCAGCCATCAGCATGGCCATTGCCAAGCTGGAGCTGCGGCTGTTCGACAGGCAGGATCGCAACGTGCGGCTTACTCCGGAGGGGGAGGTGCTCTGTCGTCATGCCGAGCGGCTGTTATTGCAGATGCATCAGGCAGAAGCCGAGATGGCCGAGCTGAAAGGGCTGGAGCGTGGCGAGGTGCGCATCGGTATCCCCTACATGATGGGTTCTTACTATTTTCCTCCGATCCTGATGGCCTTCAAGCATCGTTACCCCGGTCTGAAGATCCGGGTAGAAGCGGCTGGCTCACGCGAGTTGCTGAGCCGCATGGTGGATGGCACCCTGGATCTGGCCATCCTGATCACCAGCGATCTGCCACCTGCGCTGGAAGGTGCCCAGTTGCTGCGCGAAGAGATGTTGATGGTGGTGGGGGAAGAGCATCCGTTGCGATATGCTCAGGCCGTGTCACTGACCCAGTTTTTTGACCAGGAGCTGGCCATGTTCCGACGAGGTTTTTATCACCGTGAACACATGGAAGCATTGGCTCAGGAGCTGGGGTGTGAGCCTGACATTGCGTTTGAAAGCAATCTGATCCCCCTGCTCAAGGCGGTGGTCAAGCAGGGATTTGCGGTGACTACCTTCCTGCGGATGGTGCTGGATGAGGAGCCTTCACTCACTGGAATCTCGTTTGCTCCCCCCATTTTTCTTGATCTCTGTGTGGCGTGGCGGCGTGGCGATCCGCTCTCCATGGCGAACCGTGCCCTGCGTGATTTCCTGCTGGCGCAAGCCAAGCCATAAATGGCCAAGAAGGAAAGGCTATCAGGCAAAAGTTTGTTAGTATTAGTTCAAGTCGCCTTTAGAGCCTAACATCATGAAACTCCAACAGTTGCGTTATATCGTTGAGGTTGCCAATCACAGACTGAACGTGTCGGCAACGGCAGAGAGCCTCTACACCTCTCAGCCAGGGATCAGCAAGCAGGTGCGCATGCTGGAAGATGAGCTGGGTATCCAGATTTTCGAGCGCAGCGGCAAGCATCTGACCCAGATCACTCCGGCAGGGCGGGACGTGATCAAGATTGCCAACGAGATCCTGGGCAAGGTGGAGAGCATCAAATCGGTGGCGAGCCAGCATACCCATCCCGAGCAAGGCACGCTGCATATTGCGACCACCCATACCCAGGCTCGTTATGCGCTGCCCGATGTGATCAAGGGCTTCATCAAGCGCTTCCCCAAGGTGTCTCTGCACATGCACCAGGGTACCCCGACCCAGATCAGTGAAGCCGTGGTCAAGGGGCAAGCTGACTTTGCCATCGCCACCGAGGCGCTGCACCTGTATGAAGATCTCATCATGCTGCCTTGCTACCACTGGAATCGCAGCGTCATTGTTCCCAAGGGACACCCCTTGACCCAGGTTGGCAAGCTCTCCATTGCCGATATCGCCCGCTTCCCGCTGGTGACCTATGTGTTCGGATTTACCGGCCGCTCCGAGCTGGATCTCGCCTTCAATCGGGCCGGTTTCGAGCCCAATATCGTCTTTACCGCGACCGATGCCGATGTGATCAAAACCTATGTTCGACTGGGCGTCGGGATAGGGGTGATGGCGACCATGGCGCTGGATCAGCAGGTTGATACCGATTTGGTGGCACTCGACGCCAGCCATCTGTTTGCTCACAGCACCACCAAGATAGGATTTCGTAAAGGATCTTTCCTGCGCACCTATATGTATGACTTCATGACCCGTTTTGCCCCGCACCTGACCCGGGATGTGGTGGAGCGCGCCATCGCGCTGCGCTCCAGCGATGACGTGGATGCCATGTTTGCCGATATAGAGCTGCCGGTTCGCTAGCGTCATGCCAGCCAGCAGCTTGAATCAATAAAAACGCCTCCCGATGGGAGGCGTTTTTATGCCAGCGTCTGATCACCGGAGTCATTTTCTGAACCTGTGATCCAGCTTGTTCGCTTTGGCCAAAAGGCAGGCCTCGTTGTGAGGCTCACTTCTTGAACATGTGGTCCAATTTATTCGCTTTGGTCGAGAGGTAGAACTCGTTGTGAGGATTGCGGCCTTCCTGCAGGGGAACTCGCTCCGTCACCGGAATGCCAAAGCTCTCCATCGCCTTCATCTTGCGTGGATTATTGGTCATCAGGCGCAGGCTGGTGACGTTCAACGCCTTGAGCATATCGGCACAGATGGTGTAGTCGCGCATGTCGGCAGCAAAGCCCAGCGCCACATTGGCTTCGACGGTATCGGCGCCCTGATCCTGCAGATGATAGGCCCGGATCTTGTTGAGCAGGCCGATGCCACGCCCTTCCTGGCGTACATACAACAAAACGCCACGACCCGCTTTGGTGATGTTCTCCATGGCGGCCTGCAATTGGAAGCCGCAGTCGCAGCGAAGGCTGAACAAGGCATCTCCGGTCAGGCATTCAGAGTGAATACGGCCCAGCACTGGCTCATCGCCCTTGACGTCGCCCATCACCAGCGCAGCATGATCCTTGCCGGTGCCGGCTTCCTGAAAGCCTACCAGCGTGAAGGTGCCCCAGGGGGTCGGCAACTTGGATTTGGCCACGAGGGTAACGCTGCTCATAGGTTGCTCCTTACTACAGCTGCTTAAAAAGGGCGGCCAGTTTAGCGCGCCTTGTCCATAACAACCATAAGAACAAAACCTTGTGCTATTTAATGACTTGAGCAGTTGTATATAAACAACGCAGTCGCGACGGCTTTTGCGCAAATGTGCGCCCTGACGACTGCCAGACTCGGCACATTTGGGTATAATCGGCGCCCATTACCTCATTCCCTCCGGGATGTGTGCAACAAGTGTGCAGGAGATAAGTTATGCCTCAGATGGCCCCCGTGATGACAATCGATGGCCCGAGTGGTGCCGGTAAAGGCACCTTGTGTCAGTTGCTGGCTGAAAAACTGGGTTGGCACCTGCTCGATTCCGGCGCCATCTACCGGGTATTGGCCCTGGCTGCCTTGCACCATGATGTGGAACTCGATTCTGAAGCTGCGCTGGTCCCCCTTGCTGCCAATCTGGATGTGCAGTTCCAGGTGGATAGCGAACAGGTCAAGGTGGTGCTGGAAGGGGAGGATGTCTCCCGCACCATTCGTACCGAAGAGGTGGGCAATGCCGCGAGCAAAATTGCTGCCTTTCCTCGGGTGCGTGAAGCCCTGCTGCGTCGTCAGCGTGCATTTCGTCAAACCCCTGGCCTGATTGCAGACGGCAGAGACATGGGTACCGTGGTTTTTCCGGACGCAGAGGTAAAAATTTTCCTCGACGCCAGTGCGGAAGAACGTGCCCAGCGCCGCTATAAGCAGTTGCAAGATAAGGGCTTTGATGTTAACTTTGAGCGTCTTTTAACCGAGATTCGGGAACGTGACGATCGCGACAGAAATCGCGCCGTAGCGCCCCTTAAAGCGGCAGAAGATGCTCTCGTGGTGGATTCTACCTCCATGACCATAGATGAAGTGCTGGCAACAGTGCTCGCCTATGCAGAGCAACAACTTGGTGATGCCAGCGCAAGCTGACATCCGGTCGTCTGCACCAAGGATGGCGCAGATTATTTAAAACAGCCCCGCTTGTGCCGGATTGCAAGTGGATGTTTCATTTGTGAAATAAACAATGATCGAATCTTTTGCTCAACTCTTTGAAGAGTCCCTGAACTCCGTTGAAACCCGTCAAGGTTCCATCGTCAAGGGTACTGTCGTTGCTATCGAGAACGGTTTCGTACTGGTTGACGCCGGTCTGAAATCTGAGTCCGCCATCCCGGCTGAAGAATTCAAGAACGCCCTGGGCGAGCTGGAAATCAGTGTGGGTGACACTGTTGACGTAGCTCTGGACTCTATCGAAGATGGTTTCGGCGAAACCAAGCTGTCCCGTGAAAAAGCCAAGCGCCACGAAGCCTGGCTGCAGCTTGAAAAAGCTTACGAAGAGCAAGCTACCGTTATCGGTATCATCAACGGCAAGGTCAAGGGTGGTTTCACCGTTGAACTGAATGGCATCCGTGCCTTCCTGCCGGGTTCTCTGGTTGACGTGCGTCCGATCCGTGACACCGCTCACCTGGAAAACAAAGAACTCGAGTTCAAAGTCATCAAGCTGGACCAGAAGCGCAACAACGTTGTTGTTTCCCGTCGTGCCGTGATCGAGACCGAGAACACCTCCGAGCGCGAGAGCCTGCTGGCTAACCTGCAAGAAGGTCAAGAAGTCAAGGGTATCGTCAAGAACCTGACCGACTACGGTGCATTCGTAGATCTGGGCGGTGTTGACGGCCTGCTGCACATCACCGACATGGCGTGGAAGCGCGTTAAGCATCCTTCCGAAATCGTCAACGTTGGCGACGAGATCGCAGTCAAGGTTCTGAAGTTCGACCGCGAGCGTACCCGTGTATCTCTGGGTCTGAAGCAGCTGGGCGAAGATCCCTGGGTTGCTATCGCCAAGCGTTACCCGGAGACCACCCGTCTGTCTGGCCGCGTGACCAACCTGACCGACTACGGCTGCTTCGTTGAAATCGAAGAAGGCGTTGAAGGCCTGGTACACGTATCCGAGATGGATTGGACCAACAAGAACATCCACCCGTCCAAAGTTGTTAACGTTGGCGACGTGGTTGACGTGATGGTTCTGGATATCGACGAAGAACGTCGTCGTATCTCCCTGGGTCTGAAGCAGTGCAAATCCAACCCGTGGCAGCTGTTTGCCGAAACTCACGCCAAGGGCGACCGTGTTTCCGGTAAAATCAAGTCTATCACTGACTTTGGTATCTTCATCGGTCTGGACGGCGGCATCGACGGTCTGGTTCACCTGTCTGACATCTCCTGGAACAACCAGGGTGAAGAAGCAGTTCGTGAATTCAAGAAAGGCGACGAGATCGAAGCCGTTGTTCTGCAAGTGGACCCAGAGCGTGAGCGCATCTCCCTGGGTGTCAAGCAGATCGAAGAAGACCCGTTCAATAAGTACCTGTCTGATAACAAGAAAGGTGCTATTGTGAAGGGTAAGGTTACCGAGGTTGATGCCAAGGGTGCCGTGATCGAACTGGCTGACGGCGTAGAAGGCTACCTGCGTGCCTCCGACGCTGCTCGTGACCGTGTCGAAGACGCGACTCTGGTACTGTCCGTTGGTGATGAAGTTGAAGCCAAGTTCATGGGCGTTGATCGTAAGAACCGCACCGTAAGCCTGTCTGTCCGTGCGAAGGACGAGGCTGACGAGCGTGTTGCTATCGATAGCCTGAACCAACAAGAAGAAGTTGTGTTCAGCAATGCTATGATGGAAGCGTTCAAAGCTGCCAAGGGTGAATAATCCTTGATGCAAGAAAAGGGCGGCTTCACGCCGCCCTTTTTTATATTGGCGTAATGAATATTGCATGTGATCGGGGAAGGAGATTTAACGTTATGACCAAATCAGATCTCATCGAACAATTGGCTGCGAGCCGCATGCATATGCCGGCCAAAGATGTCGAAGCTGCCATCAAGGAGATCCTTGAGCAGATGGCATCGACTTTGCAAAACGGCGACCGGATTGAAATCCGTGGATTTGGAAGTTTTTCACTGCACTATCGTGCCCCCCGCGTGGGTCGTAATCCCAAGACCGGGGACAAGGTTGAACTGACCGGGAAATATGTCCCTCATTTCAAACCTGGCAAAGAGTTGCGCGAGCGCGTGAACATTATTGAATAATGCAGAAAACGGCATACTTGGGTATGCCTTTTTTGTTTTTGTGGCTTCTCTTGTGTCAATTGTCTGGTTTCTCCAAGTCTTTTCCCATTCGCTCTAGAGTCTGCCCGTGATTTTAAGGATAATCAGCCTTTCATTAGATACTGACAGGGAGCTCCTATGAAGCGTATCTTGGCCCTCATTCCGCTGGTGCTGGTGTTTATTCTGACCCTGGCCATCGGTTCGCAAAATGGTCAGCTGGTGCAGTTCAATTATTTGATTGCTCAAGGGGAGTTTTCGCTCTCCATGTTGCTGGGCCTCTTCTTTGGCGGTGGCTTCCTGCTGGGCTGGCTGGTCTTTGGTCTGCTGTTCTTGCGTCTCAAGATGCAGAACCGCACTCTCAATCGCACCATGCGTCGTCAATCCCGCGAGTTGGAGCTGGCTCGGTCGACAGTCAAGGAATAATGTCCCTCGATGCTTGAACTGCTTTTCCTGCTGTTGCCCATTGCCGCCGGTTATGGCTGGTACATGGGGCGCAGGAGTGTTCGCCAGGACACCCAGAAACAGAGTAATCAATTCTCCCGCCAGTACGTGGCGGGCCTCAACTATTTGCTGTCTGACGAGTCGGACAAGGCGGTGGATCTTTTTATCCAGCTGCTGGAAGTGGACAGCGAAACCATCGAAACACACCTCTCTCTTGGCAACCTGTTTCGCCAGCGTGGCGAGGTGGACAGAGCCATCAAGATTCACCAGAACCTGGTCACCCGTCAGTTGACTCGTGAACAGCGTCAGCTTGCGTTGCAGGAGCTGGCCCGTGACTTTCTGGCTGCCGGTTTGCTCGACCGCGCCGAAGCGCTCTGGAACGAGCTGTGCGAAGACAGCGACTATGAAGAGACGGCGCTGGCCCAGTTGTTGATCATCCATCAGCAGTTGCGTGACTGGGACAAGGCCATCGATGTCGCAGTGCGACTGCAGAAATATCAGGGCAAGAAGCTGGCCGATCCCATTTCCCACTTCTATTGCGAACAGGCGGAGAGTGCCTTGCGTGATGGCGATGAGTCTATGGGGCGCGCCAAGCTCAAACGTGCGCTGGGGGTCAATCCTGCCTGTGCCCGTGCCAGCCTGCGCTTGGCCGAGCTGGCGATGGTGGCACAAGACTATGAACAGGCCGGTAAGGATCTGCTGCGGGTGTTCGAGCAGGACATGGATTTTGCCTCCGAAGCCATCCCTCACCTCACAGAGTGCTACCAGCGTCAGGGGCGTTCCCTCGAACTGATTCCCTTGCTGGAGCAGGCGGTGGAGGATCACGCCGGGGTGAGCGTGACTCTGGCCCTTGCCAAACTGGTGGAGGAGCGCGATGGCCTGAACCAGGCCCGTGCTCTGGTATTGCGTCAGTTGCGCCGTCACCCCTCCATGAAGGGGTTCTACCAGTTGGTGGGCTTTCAGCTGGCCAGCGCGGAGGAGGGGCCCGCCAAGGAGAGTCTGGAGCTGCTGCAACAACTGGTCGGCGATCAGATCAAGATCAAATCAACCCACAAGTGTCGGCAGTGTGGTTTTGCCACCCACTCGCTGTTCTGGCAATGCCCATCCTGTCGCCAGTGGGGTTCCATCAAGCCGATCCGTGGCCTGGATGGTGAGTAATCGATAGAAAATGAGATGCCAGGTACTTCCTGTGCTGCGGCAGCGCCATCAGGCCGGGTCTGGATGGTGAGCGACAAACCAGATAGTGATAACAATCAATAGGAAGTGAGATGCTAGATCCCAAAGTACTGGTAGCGCTGGATTATCAGCACGAGGCCGATGCCTTCGCGTTCATTGAACGTATCTCTCCGGCCCAGTGCCGCCTCAAGGTCGGCAAGGAGATGTTCACCCTGTTTGGTCCCCAGTTTGTACGTCAGCTGGTGGTCAGGGGATTCGATGTCTTTCTGGATCTGAAGTTTCACGACATTCCCAACACAGTGGCCAAGGCCGTGGCCGCCAGTGCCGAGCTGGGTGTCTGGATGGTCAATGTCCATGCCAGCGGTGGCGAGCGGATGATGCGTGCCGCCAAGGAGGCGCTGGCTCCCTATGGTGACAAGGCTCCCCTGTTGATCGGTGTGACAGTGTTGACCAGCATGGAGCAAGCCGACATGGCGCCGCTTGGTCTGGATGTGAGCCCTGCCGAGCAGGTGATCCGTCTGGCCACACTGGTCAAAACCTCGGGACTGGATGGGGTGGTCTGTTCCGCCAATGAAGCCCGCGAGCTGAAAGCCTTGCTTGGTGCAGACTTCAAGCTGGTGACGCCAGGTATTCGTCCTGCGGGCTCTGATGCAGGTGATCAGCGTCGGGTGATGACGCCGCGTGCTGCGATGGATGCAGGGGCTGACTATCTGGTGATTGGTCGACCCATCACTCAGGCAGATGATCCCGCCGCTACTCTCTCAAGCATCAATACCGAGCTGGCAGGGCGATAAGGTTTGAAGGGGACAGGCCGATTGACCGCCCGGCCTGTCCTGTTCTGCCGGCACGGCACTCTGCCGGTAGAAGTCACTCCTTGACGGTTTGGGTACCCAGACTGACGGGCAACAGGCCGAGCAATAGGCCCGCTCCCGAGCCAATCAGATGCGACTCTATGTGTACCCGTGCGCCGATAAGGGCAGATACCGGACTTCCCCCAGCGCTGTAGAAGTCCACCCCCAGTTTGATGGTCACCCCCAGCAACATCAGCCAGCCCGAATAGCGGCGATAGCGGATATCCTGCAAGGCTCCCCATACGAACAGGCCGTGCAAGGCTCCTGACAACCCCATATACCACTGGGTTTGCGGACACCACCACCAGATCCCGAGGCCGACGGCGCAACCCAAGAGCAACAGCAGTACCGGCAGGCGGCAACCCGTCAGGTATTCCCGAAACAGACTGTAGAGCACGCACAGACCGCTCAGGTTGAGCAGCAGGTGCCACAGATTGGTATGGGCCAGATTGCCTGTTATGATGCGCCACCCTTCGCCCTGGGCGATCAGGGCTCGCTCGAAGGAGAGCAGGTGATTCGGTACGGTGAAAAAGAGCAACAAGCTGGCGAGTGAAAGCGTGATAACCCAGAGCAATCCTGATTTTTCAGACAACATGAAACGGCCCAACGACAAGAACAGTCGATACTGTACACGTTGCACCAGAGCCCTCAAAGCCTGCCTTTGTGATTATATTCGGCAGGTATCCCATCTCGCTCCCCTTCATATTCTGCAGCACCCGAGCGAAGCAGGGCATCCCAAGGGTACAGCCGCTCTGCTGGCCGCGTCTCTGACCCGGGCCCGTATTCATGTGGGAGAAGACTTCGCCGGGGCTCAGTGGCTCAATGCCTTGCTGGCGGATCCCAAGATGCACTGTTATCTGCTCTGGCCCGACGAGCAGGCTCTGGGGCTGGATCAGGTGCGAGAGCGAATCGTGCAAAACGATGAGGGCGGCAAGGTCTGCTTCATCCTGCTCGATGGCACCTGGCGCAAGGCGTATCGCATGTTGCACAGCAATCCGGCCTTGCTGCGGTTGCCCAGGATCAAGCTCGGCGCCATCCCTGGCCAGTACTCCATTCGCAAGAAACCCTTTCCCGAGGCGCTGTCGACCCTGGAGGCTGGCTACCATCTGTTGTCCCAGTGGGAGGGAGAGCCCGAACGCTTCGCCCCGCTGATGACCCTCTTTACCCATTTAAACCAGCAGTGGCATGACTTTGCACAAGGTCGCCGCGTGTGAATTGCAAACCAGGAGTGATGAACGTGAAAAAAGCCGTCGTGGTATTCAGTGGTGGGCAGGACAGTACCACCTGTCTGGTACAGGCTCTGGCCCATTATGACGAGGTGCACGCCATTACCTTCGATTATGGCCAGCGCCATCGGGAGGAGATTGAGACTGCTCGCCGGTTGGCCACTCAGTTTGGGATCGCCGCCCACAAGGTGATGGATGTGACCCTGCTCAATGAACTGGCCGTCTCGGCCCTGACCCGGGACGAGATCCCGGTCAGTGGTGAATTGCAGGACAATGGCCTGCCCAACACCTTCGTACCGGGCCGCAACATATTGTTTCTGACCCTGGCGTCCATCTATGCCTACCAGGTGGGTGCCGAGGCGGTGATCACAGGGGTGTGCGAGACAGATTTCTCCGGCTACCCAGATTGCCGTGACGAATTCGTCAAGTCGCTCAATCAGGCCGTCTCTCTGGGGCTTGATCGCTGCATCCGTTTTGAAACCCCGCTGATGTGGCTCGACAAGGCTGAAACCTGGGCGCTGGCGGATTACTACGGCCACCTGGAGACGGTGCGCCAGCAGACACTCACCTGTTATAACGGCATTGCTGGCGATGGTTGCGGCACTTGCCCGGCTTGCGAACTGCGTAGCCGGGGGCTGGATCTGTATCTGGCCGACAAGGCGGGGATCATGGCCCGGCTGTACGAGAAAACCGGATTGTGTGAGAAAAGCGTACTGTGAGCCTGCGTCTTGCCCTTGCTTGGGGTATAATCCGCGACTTTTGCAACAAGCCGTGACCGTGATGCACTACCCAATCAACGAGATATTCCAGACCATCCAGGGGGAGGGCATCTTCACCGGCCTGCCCGCCATCTTCGTTCGCCTGCAAGGCTGCCCCGTGGGTTGTCCCTGGTGCGATACCCGTCATACTTGGATTGTCGATCCTGCTCGTGAAGTGGGGGTACAGGCGGTGCTGGACTGCTCCAACGAGTCTGATAGCTGGAGCAAGATGAGCACGGATCAGATCCTGGCCAGTTTCCAGCAGCTGGGTTATCAGGCTCGCCATGTGGTGATCACGGGGGGCGAGCCTTGCCTCTATGATCTGCATGAGCTCTCCACCGTCTTGCTGGCGGCGGGATATCAGGTGCAGATCGAAACCAGCGGTACCAGCGAGATCAAGACTCACGACAGTACCTGGGTCACAGTTTCGCCCAAGATTGGTATGAAGGGGGGCCTGCCCGTGCTGGTATCGGCGCTTGAGCGTGCCAACGAAATAAAGCACCCGGTCGCGACCGAGCGCCATATCGAGGAGCTCGATGCTCTGCTGGCAACCGCCACTTTGCGCCCGGATGTGGAAATTGCGCTGCAGCCCATCAGCCAGAAGCCCCGTGCGACCCAGCTGGCGATGGCAGTCTGTATTGCCCGTAATTGGCGGCTATCTATCCAGACTCATAAATATCTGGATATTGATTAATATGGAGTGGTTATCCGACGAGCGTGTGCTGCTCACCCTGGCCAACAAGATGCCTTACGGCAAATATCAGGGGCGGCGCATTATCGATATTCCGGAGCCCTATCTGGTGTGGATGGCACGCACCGGTTTTCCTGCCGGAGCGCTGGGCCAAACGCTGGCCCTTGCCTATGAAATCAAGCTGAACGGGCTCGAATCCATGATTGTTCCCATTATTAACAGGATGTCGGTATGAGGATATATACGAGGCAGGGCGATAAAGGCATGACCCGACTGGCCGATGGTGTGCAATTGGCCAAGGATGAGCTGCGGGTAGAAACCTATGGCTATATCGATGAATTGAATTCTCATATAGGTCTGCTCATTGCGGAGGTGCCCGCAGCTGAAACCGGGTTATTAGCCGACCTGGTATTATTGCAGCAAGAGTTGTTCGATTTGGGTGGGGAGTTGGCTTTTTCCAGCGATGGCCAGCATGAGGCCATCTGGCAGGTAAATAACGAATGGACCTTGCGCCTCGAGCAGCAAATCGATGCCTACAGCGCCAATTTACCTCTGCTGCGCAATTTCATTTTGCCTAGTGGTTCCCGTGCTGCGTCACAAGCTCACGTAGTGCGAACCCTGACCCGTCGCTGTGAGCGCCTGCTGCTGAGTTTGAGTCGTGCAGAGCAGATCAATCCGGCCATACTGCCCTATGTAAACCGGCTGAGTGACTGGTTCTTCACCATAGCCCGCTACCTGCTGGCCTGCACCGGGACGCCGGAAGTGCTCTGGGTCAAGGCGGCCGAACGGGGCTGATGGCGTTATATCAGGCAATAAAAAACCTCGCAGTGCGAGGTTTTTTATTGGTCGGTGATTTGCCAATCAGATGGCAAATTCCTCGATGGATTTGCCTTCGGCAACGGCCTTGGCAATCGCGGAAGGCATACGGCCCTGACCGGTCCAGGTTTTTTCAACACCATTATCCAGATAGCGGTATTTGGCAGGGCGTGGGGCACGCTTGCCTTTTTTCGCAGCCTTGGCTGGCTCGTTAGCCACTGTGCCAACCAGCTCGGCAGGATCAATGCCAGCGGCTTTCAGCATTTCGGTATATTCGTTAATTTTGCGCTGATGTTCTTCACGGGCCTGACGATCGGCGACTTCATCCTGCTGACGTTCGGCAACAATAGCAGAGAGTTTTTCCAGGCCTTCTTCCAATTGTTCCAGAGTCAACTCACGGCACGCTGCGCGCAAGCTACGGATATTCAGCAGTACTTTCAAAAATTCGTTCATAGTGTCCACCACGCGAGCAAAGGAGGGAATTAAATGAAAAGAGTAATTTTGGGTAATTTATACGCCAGCTTGCTATTAAATAGCTGTTCCGAATAGTAAATCACCGGAGGAAGGGAACTCAGTCCAGTTTGTGCGTTCTCATTATGCGCAAAACAAAA
>NZ_LSGW01000020.1 GCF_001643305.1 Aeromonas salmonicida subsp. salmonicida | reverse complement strand
GTCGCCGAGAGCTTCTTTCAGTTGCTCAAACGGGAGCGGATCAAGCGCAGGATTTACTCGACAAGAGACGAAGCCCGCAGCGACGTATTTGATTATATCGAAATGTTTTACAACCCAATCAGGCGCCATGGTTCCAATGATGGGCTGTCGCCGGTAGAGTTTGAAAGGCAGTTTATTTGTCAGCAACAGAGTGTCTAGAAAACCAGGGGCGATTCACTCGGGCCTGTCCTCCAGCCCTGCACACGACCAGACCGCTTGTTCACCTTCCGGTACTCACCGCCCAGCAGGATCTCCCACGCGCTCCCATTCTCTCCCAGCACAGGGAATTCCTGGCCCTCGGTTATCCCAAGTCCAGCTTCTACGCATACCAGCTTTTTCTGTCCGTTCATCGTTGTGCCCTCAGCATGTCCTTGAGCTTCTGCAAGGCACTCTGGTTGTGCTCCATCCCGGCCTTCTTACAGGCTTCCCATTCCTCGGGTGTCCTGGTGACGCGCTGGGGGTCGAACATGGCGAACTTACTCACAGAGAACAAAGAGCGAGAGTGATCCTTGTTACTTTGTTTCTGTTTAAAAGAAGTCGAAGACTTTGCCGGACGCTGGGTGCTGGGGGTGCGGAAAGATTGGTTAAAGAGTGCTCTCAGGGCAGATCCCAAGCGATACACGCTGGCAAGGTTCCAGTTGTCGATCTGGTCGTGCTTCCGGTGTTCTGTCTTGATGAACCCAAGGGCTTCTAGGCGGCGTAGGGCGTTGCGGACGGTGCGGGTGGTGCAACCGACAACCTTGGCGATTGAACGAAGGTAGAGGCAAGCAGACCAGCCTTTGGCCTTGTTCATGTGACGTGCGAGGACCAGAGCAACTTCCTTGGTGTAGGAGGTTCCAAAGGTGGACAAGGGGAGCTTGGCTAGGGTTGCGACAATCTGGTCGCTATGTGATAGATTTGGGGCTGTCATCGTTGGTTCAACCTGCTATGAACCTCGTATGCAGCCCTCATTAAGTTACTGATTTTTAATGAATTTCACTGTTACACATTGAACAGGAAGTTCAGTACGTCGCCATCTTTGACGATGTAGTCTTTCCCTTCGGCGCGCATCTTGCCCGCTTCCTTGGCGCCTTGCTCACCCTTGTAGGTGATAAAGTCTTCGAAGGCGATGGTTTGAGCGCGAATAAAGCCTTTTTCAAAGTCGGTGTGGATCTTGCCAGCGGCTTGCGGTGTAGTGGCGCCAACCGGTATGGTCCAGGCACGCACCTCTTTCACCCCGGCGGTGAAGTAGGTCTGCAGCTTGAGCAGCTCGTAACCGGAGCGGATCACACGGTTCAGGCCCGGCTCTTCGATGCCAAGATCTGCCATGAATTCGGCGCGGTCTTCGTCATCGAGCTCGGCGATGTCCGATTCGATGGCGCAGCAGACCACTACGACAACCGCGTTCTCGGCGGCGGCGATTTCACGCACCTTGTCGAGGTAGGGGTTGTTGTCAAAACCGTCTTCTGCCACGTTGGCGATGTACATGGTGGGCTTGAGGGTCAGGAAATTGAGGTGGCTCACGGCCTCCAGCTCATCCTTGTCCAGCTTCATGCCACGGATCATCTGACCGTTTTCCAGTGCGACCCGGATCTTCTCCAGGGTTTCCACTTCCAGCTTGGCATCCTTGTCACCGCCCTTGGCGCGCTTGGACTGGCGATGAATGGCACGCTCGCAGGCGTCCAGATCCGACAGGGCCAACTCGGTGTTGATCACCTCGATATCGTCGGCCGGGGAAACCTTGCCGGCAACGTGAACTATGTTGTCGTCATCGAAGCAGCGTACTACGTGGCCGATGGCTTCGGTTTCACGGATATTGGCCAGGAACTGGTTACCCAGACCTTCGCCCTTGGAGGCACCGGCAACCAGACCTGCGATGTCCACGAATTCCATGGTGGTCGGCACGACGCGCTGGGGATTGATGATGGCCGCCAGCTGGTCGAGACGGGGATCCGGCATGGGAACCACACCCGTGTTCGGCTCAATGGTGCAGAACGGGAAGTTGGCGGCTTCGATGCCGGCCTTGGTCAGCGCATTGAACAGGGTGGATTTACCTACATTGGGCAGGCCCACGATACCGCATTTAAAACCCATGGATTGTTACCTTACTTGATAGATGCTGTGAGGGACGCAGGCGCATCCAGTTATATACTTGCCGGCCTTGACGCTGTGCAAGCGGTTCATGGCCTTGGTCATAGCGTGTTTGAACAGTCTGTCGGTGGCGCAGGTAGACATTCACCCCTGACGTCACCCATCAAACCCTGTTCAGACTTTCTCGGCCTTGAAGCTGTGCAAGCGGTTCATGGCCTTGGTCATGTCTTGTTTGAACAGTATGTCGGTGGCGCGCAAGGATTTATCCAGTGCGGCGTCGATCAGGTTCTGTTCGCTGCTCGGGGCCTTGGTCAGCACGAACCCGGCCACCAGCTCCTTGGCGCCAGGGTGGCCAATCCCGAGACGCAGCCGGAAGAAATTATTGTTATTGCCCATCCTAGCAATGATGTCTTTCAGACCGTTGTGACCTCCGTGGCCGCCGCCCTGCTTGAACTTGGCGATGCCGGGGGGCAGGTCCAGTTCATCGTGGGCCACCAGCATGGCTTCCGGCTCTATCTGGTAGAAACGGGCCAGTGCGGCCACTGCCTTGCCGGAGAGATTCATGTAGGTGTTCGGGATGAGCAGACGCACATCCTGCCCTTCCACCTGAATGCGGGCCGTGTGGCCGAAGAACTTGGGTTCTTCGCGCAGGCTGACATTGTGCCAGCGAGCCAGTTGCTCCACATACCAGGCGCCCGCGTTGTGGCGGGTCTTGGCGTATTCAGGGCCGGGATTGCCCAGACCCACGATCAGTTTGATTTGGTTTGTCACGCTTGATGTCTTCACTCGCTACTTGCAATGGGCAGACCGCCCAAGGCAATGGGACGCGATATTCTAGCCGCCGACTGGCGATCACTCAACCAAAGCTCGGCAACCGTGAGGGAATAACCCTGGTTCGGGTTGCGAATGGCCGCAAAACGGGCCTCTTCTCGAGGCCCGTTCTGGTTAGCCTTACCCTAAGTCTTACCCTAGGGGAGCCTTATTCGGCCCGCAGTAGCGTGACGGTCGGTTCACTCAGTGCCGTCAGAGTCGGCCGCTGCTCTCGCACGTATTGCACGAAGGAAGCCGCATCCGTACCGCAATTGACGACCCTGGCCTGGCAATCGAGCGTTTGACCTCGGGCATAACGGGCGTTCAACTGATCGCCGTTCTGCTCCACTTTCTCGACGGGGAAACCGGTCAGCTTGCCATCCACCCAGGCGAGATCCAGTCGCTCGGCCCGCAGGGACTGGGCGCGAGCCAGCGCCTGCCAGCCGTCGTTGCCGTTGGCGCTGTAGGCGTTCATCACCACTCGATAGCGCTGGTTGTCGACCAAGTCCTGCCACTGTCCTTCGGTCGTCTGCCATTGCAGCTGGGTCAGGTCGCCACGCTTGCCCGCTTCGGTTTCGGTGAAGGTGTAGCGCAGGTGACCGCCGTAGGGGAACTTGCCGGCATGGGCGCTGGCAGGCAGGGTGGCCGTGATGGTCTCGGCCAGCAGGGCGCGCACGTCCGCGCCGCTCAGGGTCAACACGGATAACTGGTTTTTGAATGGCAGCAGGGTGAGCGCCGTATCCCCTTCGCGCAGTTCTCCTGCGGGAAGATCGGCGCGCACGCCGCCCACTGCCAGCAACGCAAAGTGAACCGGGCCACCGGTCAGGGCCTGCACCGCCTGGGTGTTGGCCCAGTAGTATTGGCCTTCGGCCACCAGGGGGGCGACGTCTGAGCCGTGGCTGTCGCTGCCATTGTCACCGGGGCGGCGGGCATTTTGCAGCGGTGCCGGCACAGTGGCGATAACAGGGCCAAAGGCCTGCTCCAGTGCCGGCTTGTAGTGACTGTCGATGATGCCGCGCAGGCGCGGGTCTTCATCCACCGTCACCAGGTTGGGTTGGGCATCGACAAACTTGCTTGCCTGTTTGCCACTCGCTTTGTCCAGCGCCTGCTGGCGGGCAGGGTCGGCGAAGAAGTCGCGGCTGGCCAGCAGCTTGTTTTGACCCTTGCAACCAATGACCCGGCCCTGGCCGTCGAAGCTGACCCAGGCCAGGCCGATGGCCTGGGCATAGGAGCCAGCCTGCACCACGCAGGTCAGGCCAACGCCGTCCGGATTGGTCACCAGCTGGGCGTATTCGCCGGTCTTGCCCCAACCTATGTTGGTAAAATCGCCGAGCAGACTGTGGGAGTGGCCGCCGACGATGGCATCGATGCCATTCACCCTGGACGCCAGCGCCAGATCTCGCTCATTGCCGATGTGGGTCAGGGCGATGACGTGATGGATCCCCTTCTTGCGCAGCATGTCCACTGTGCTCTGGGCCGATTCAACCTCCTTGCCAAAACGCAGTTTGCCTACGTTGGGGGAGATATTGGCCATGTCCTCCAGCACCAGTCCCATCACGGCCACCAGTTGCTTGCCCTGGGGCAGTTTGTTGAGATCGGTAACCGGACTCTTCTGGTTGCCATCGAAGGCATAGACCACGAACGGCTTGAGGTTGGTCGCGTGGCGCAGCGCCGGATCGTCACGGGTGTCCAGGTTGGCGGCCAGCAGAGGGAAGTTGACCCCCTCGATGAAGCGGGCCAGCTTCTGGTTGTCGAGATCGAACTCGTGGTTGCCCAGCGCCATGGCATCGAGACCGAACTGGCTCAGCAGCTCGGCGTTGGCCATCCCCTCGTTGAGTTTGAAGTAGCCGCTGCCCTGCCAGGCATCGCCGCCGTGCAGCAGCAAGAGTGGCTGATTCTTGGCGAGCGCTTCGGCCTGATAGGATTTCACCATGGTGAGCAGGCGCGGATAGCCGCCAAAACGGGTGTAGAGGGTGTCGGTTTCCCCCTGCTTGCCAAAAATGGGTCCCTTCAGCTCGGCGTTGACCGGGTCAAACTGGGAGTGAGTGTCGTTCATGTGCGCCAGGGTCAGTGCGAAGGGCTGGTTTTCTTTGCCGGGCTGACAGGCGAACAGGAAGCTGCAGCAGGCAAGGAGCAGCAGCGGGCGCAAGCGATTCATGGATCAATCCTTAACCTGCGGTGGGGCAGGGCAATACCGGGTGTGACAGGGCTAGAAAGACAAAAACCGCCAGCTGGCGGTTTTTGTCACAACAGTGTCTATCAATGCTCAAACATGGCAGAGATGGACTCTTCGTTACTGATACGACGAATGGCTTCGGCCAGCACGGTTGACAGAGTCAGCTGCTTGACCTTGTCCACCGCCTTCATCTCGGCTGTGAGCGGGATGGAGTCGGTGATGATCAGCTCGTCGATCACTGAGTTCTTGATGTTTTCCACGGCAGAACCGGAGAAGACCGGGTGAGTGGCGTAGGCGAATACACGCTTGGCGCCGCGCTCTTTCAGGGCTTCTGCGGCTTTGCACAGGGTGCCGCCGGTGTCGATCATGTCATCGACGATAATGCAGTCGCGGCCTGCGACGTCACCGATCAGGTGCATGACCTGGGAGACGTTCGGGCGGGGACGACGCTTGTCGATGATGGCGATGTCGGTATCGTCCAGCAGCTTGGCGATGGCACGAGCGCGCACCACACCACCTATGTCCGGCGATACGACGACAGGGGATTCGAGGTTTTTGGACTTCATGTCTTCCAGCAGTACAGGGCTGCCGAACACGTTGTCGACCGGGACGTCGAAGAAGCCCTGGATCTGCTCGGCATGCAGGTCAACGGTCAGCACACGGTCCACACCCACGCTGGAGAGGAAGTCGGCGACAACCTTGGCGGTGATGGGAACACGGGCGGAGCGGACGCGGCGGTCCTGACGGGCATAACCAAAGTAGGGGATAACGGCAGTGATACGGCCAGCTGAAGCACGACGCAGAGCATCCACCATGACGATCAATTCCATCAAATTGTCGTTGGTCGGGGCACAGGTGGATTGAATGATGAAGATATCGCCACCACGTACATTCTCATTGATCTGTACGCTGATCTCGCCGTCGCTAAAGCGACCTACGGCAGCATTGCCGAGTTTGATAAACAGGCGATCTGCGATCTTCTGGGCTAGTTCCGGCGTTGCGTTACCAGCAAACAGCTTCATGTCAGGCACGGTTTGAAACCTCGGGGTTGCATCCAGTATGTGGGGAGTCTGATTCAGACCCGTATCGTTTTGGGGCAAACGATTTATCAAGTTGACGGGTCAGGCCACTATAGGCCGCTTTCAGGCTAGGTGCATATCGTTACATGTTTCAAATCGGATGGCTGTCGCGTTTGGACAGCCCGTCATCAACGAGGCCGATGACCTCTTCGCGATTAACCCGGGGCACTCTGTTGGCGGCAGACCAGCTTGACGAGATTGCGCTCTTTCAAGTTTCGCTGCGGCCAGTCAATCGATGCACCCGTATCAATCACCAAGAGAATGGCTGGGGTACTAGGATTCGAACCTAGGAATGGCGAGATCAAAACCCGCTGCCTTACCGCTTGGCGATATCCCAATCACTGATTTGTTGCAATGTCACGAATAGTGGTGATATGTTCTCGCCCTTGGCGACAAACCCATCCCATCTTTTCGGCACCTTTGCCAACACTTCCCGAGCAGCCTTTTCGTCTTCAAATTGAGCAAAGACGCAGGCTCCTGTGCCCGTCATTCTTGACGGCGCGTATTCTAGCAACCAGCCGAGCGCATTGGCAACCTCGGGGTAGCGCTTTTTCACCAGCAATTCGCAATCGTTTTTCCACTCCCCCTCCAGCAAGTTGTGAAATGCCATTTTCGGGGTCGCTCTGGGCAGGTCCGGATCCTGGAATACGGCGGCCGTTGCCACGTGGCAATCGGGCTTGAGCACCAGATACCAGGCACCCGGCAATTCGACCGGTTGCAGCCGCTCGCCCACCCCTTCTGCAAAGGCGGCGCGTCCGCGCACAAACACCGGCACATCGGCCCCCAGCTGAACGCCAAGTTCTGCCAGTTCATCTTCGCCCAAGCCTGCCTGCCAGAGGTGATTGAGCGCCACGAGCGTGGTGGCTGCATCCGAGGATCCACCGCCGATACCACCGCCCATGGGCAGCAGCTTCTCCAGCCGGATATGGGCCCCCTGCGGGCTGGGCAACCGCGCCTGCAGCAGGCGGGCGGCGCGGATGATGAGGTTCTGCTCATCGGGCACGCCGGGAATGGCCGGGCTCAAGGTGAGCTGGTCCGTGTCCGGCAGTGGCTCGAATTCGAGCCAGTCGCCGTGATCCAGAAAGATGAACAGGGTCTGCAGCTCGTGATAGCCGTCCGGACGACGGCCATTGACATTCAGGAAAAGGTTGAGTTTGGCCGGTGCCGGCCAGCGAATGGTGGCCATTCTTGGCTCCTTGTCAGTCGCAGCCATCAGCGTGCAAGCGTCCATTGGTTGATCTGCAACTTGAGGCGACTGCCTTGGCCCGTCATGGTCAGCAGGTGGGGCAGGCGATAGCCGTCCTGATCCCGGTAGTCGCCATAGACAATCTGCCACTGGCCGTCACGCACACTGGCCAGGCTGCTGTCGGGATTGAGCTCGAATTCGGCCTTGCCCGGCAGTCCCTTGATCCACTCCGGCAGCCCCTGCACCGGAATGTTCCAGCCAGTGAGCTGATAGATGAGCGCCTCGGCATCCTGGCTTTGGTGCGGGTTGCCCTCGTTGTCGATCAGGGTGATCTCGCCATTGCTGCGGGAGAGCTCCAGAATGTGGGTACCGATCAGGCTGGTTAGGTTGAGGCGATAGTCGTCGCCATTTTGCTGCCAGTTGACCCGGGCGCTGCCCTTCTGCTGGACTGTGATGATGGCCATCTTGCCAGACAGCTGCCAGTGGCTGAGCTGCTCGAGACGAGTCCGCTCTTTCTGCCAGTTGACCTGATCCCGCTGGGGCTGGGTGGTGGTACAGCCGGCCAGCAACAGCAGGCAGCCAAAGGTGAAAATACGCAAGAACAAGGTCATGCTCCAGATGAGGGGATTTGCCACAGTATACGGGGCGGCCGTATTGCTTTTAAAGACTTACCCTTTCTCGTACAATTGGCAGCCTTTGCACCCAGTGTATGAAATGATCGTCGCCCACTCATGAGTTTGCTTGCCCTCGGAATCAACCACAACACCGCCAGTGTCGCCTTGCGGGAGCGGGTCGCGTTCGGCCCGGACTGCATCGATCGCGCCTTGCGTGAGCTGGTCACCCAACCCGGCGTAAGCGAGGCGGTGATCGTCTCGACCTGCAACCGCACCGAGCTTTACTGCAGCCTGGAAAAGGGGCAGGGAGAGCAGGTGCTGCACTGGCTGCAACGTTTCCACGGCCTGGATGCGGCCGAAGTGGTATCCGCCATTTACCAGCATCAGGACGAAGAGGCGGTGCGTCACCTGATGCGGGTGGCCTGCGGCCTCGACTCTCTGGTGCTGGGTGAGCCGCAGATCCTGGGGCAGATCAAGCAATCCTATGCCCATGCCCAGCAGTCCGAAGCGGTGAAAGGCTCGCTGGAGCGCCTGTTCCAGAAGTCCTTCTCCGTGGCCAAGCGGGTGCGCACCGATACCGAGATTGGCGCCAGTGCCGTCTCGGTGGCCTTTGCCGCCGTCAGTCTGGGGCGACGCATCTTCTCCGATCTCTCCCAGACCAAGGTGCTGCTGGTCGGTGCCGGCGAGACCATAGAACTGGTGGCCCGCCATCTGCGTGAGCAGAACGTCACCCGCATGATGGTGGCGAATCGCACCCTGCAGCGGGCTCAACTGTTGGCCGAAGAGTTCGGTGCCCAGGTGATGACGCTCGAAGAGATCCCGGATTACCTGCACGAGGCTGACATTGTCATCAGCTCCACCGCCAGCCCCTTGCCCATCATCGGCAAGGGCATGGTGGAGCGCGCTCTCAAGGCCCGCCGTTTCAAGCCCATGTTTCTGGTGGATATCGCAGTGCCGCGGGATATCGAGGCCGAGGTGGACGAGCTCTCCGATGCCTATCTCTACACGGTTGATGACCTGCAGGGCATCATAGAGCAGAACCTGGAGACCCGTAAAAGGGCCGCCGCCGAGGCGGAGATTATCGTGCTGGAAGAGCGCGATGAGTTCATGGGCTGGTATCGCAGTCAGCATTCGGTGGATCTGATCCGCGACTATCGTCATCAGGCCCAGCAGGTGGCCGATGAGGAGTTGCAGCGCGCCTTGCTGTCCCTGCAACAGGGCGAGAATGCCGAACAGGCCCTCAAGGCCATGGCACACCGCCTCACCAACAAGTTGATCCACGCACCGACCCAGGCCTTGCGCCAGGCGGCGGCCCAGGGGGATCACCATCAGTTGTCCCGCCTGCGCCAGGTGCTGGGATTGCCACAAGAGTAATTGTTCGGGGTGGCCAGCTGGCGGCCCCTTCCTCCATCGAGAAAACAAGATTTATGAATCCGTCACTGATCAGAAAGCTGGAAGGCCTCATCGAGCGCCACGAAGAAGTACAGGCCATGCTCGGCGAGCCCGGGGTAGCCTCGGATCAGGATCGCTACCGCGCCCTGACCCGGGAATATGCCCAGCTGGAAGATATCGTTCATGCCTTCCAGCGCTTCCGCCAGGCCGAAGAGAATCTGGAAGCCACCAAGCTGATGCTGGAAGAGGATGATGCCGACCTGCGCGAGATGGCGCAGGAGGAGTTGCCGCTGGCCAAGAGCACGCTGGAGGAGCAGGAGCAGGCGCTGCAGGTGATGCTACTGCCCCGGGATCCCAAGGATGACAACAACTGTTACCTGGAGATCCGTGCCGGTGCCGGTGGTGACGAGGCGGCCATTTTTGCCGGTGACCTGTTTCGCATGTATTCGCGCTACGCCGAGCGTCAGGGCTGGCGTATCTCCATCGTCAGCTGCAACGACGGCGAGCACGGTGGCTACAAGGAGGTGATCGCCAAGGTGGATGGCGAGCACGTCTATGGTCGCCTCAAGTTTGAATCCGGTGGCCATAGGGTGCAGCGAGTGCCCGAGACCGAATCCCAGGGCCGGGTGCACACCTCCGCCTGTACCGTCGCCGTGCTGCCGGAAGTGCCGGAAGCCGAGCAGATCGAGATCAATGCGAACGACCTGAAGATAGATACCTTCCGCGCCTCCGGGGCCGGTGGTCAGCACGTCAACAAGACGGATTCCGCCATCCGCATCACCCACTTGCCTACCGGTCTGGTGGTGGAGTGTCAGGATGAGCGCTCCCAGCACAAGAACCGCGCCAAGGCGATGTCCGTGCTGTCTGCCCGTCTGCAGGCGGCCGAGGATGAGCGCCACCGCGCGGCCGAGCAGAGCACCCGTCGCAACCTGGTGGGTTCCGGCGATCGCTCCGAGCGTATCCGCACCTACAACTATCCGCAGGGTCGCCTCTCGGAGCACCGCATCAACCTCACCCTCTATCGCCTTGGCGAGATCATGGAGGGGGATCTGGACTGCATCATCAGTCCCATGATCCAGGAGTATCAGGCCGATCAGCTCGCCTCCCTGGCGGAAAACAGCTGATGCAGTCCGTTTGTGCAGATATCGCCGTCACGGCGATGGCGTGCCATTGATGCAGATCCAGCAGGCCCGCGCCCACATAATGGCAACCCTGGCCGGGGGGGAGTCTCCCCGCGCCGACGCCGACGTGCTGCTCTGCCATCTGCTCGATTGCCGGCGCAGTTATCTGATGACCTGGCCGGAGCGCGAGCTGGATGCGGCCCAGCAAGACAGGCTGCAAGGGTGGCTCACTCGTCGGCTGGCTGGCGAGCCCATCGCCCATCTGGTAGGGGAACGGGAGTTCTGGTCGCTGCCGCTCAAGGTGAGCCCGGCTACCCTGATCCCGCGTCCCGATACCGAGGTGCTGGTGGAACAGGCGCTGGCACGGCTCCCCCCAAAGCCAGCCTCGCCGGATCAGGCGCCCTGCGCCCTGCTGGATCTGGGCACTGGCACGGGGGCCATCGCATTGGCGCTCAAGTCAGAGCGACCCGATGCCGATGTATGGGCGGTGGATCGGATGCCGGAGGCGGCCGCACTGGCGCGCGACAACAGCGCCGCGCTGGGTTTGCCCATCACGGTACGCGATGGCAGCTGGTTTGAGCCGCTTTGCGATCCGCTCCTGAGTCAGGCCCCACGCTTTGCGATGATCGTTTCCAATCCGCCCTACATAGACGGTGCCGACCCTCATCTGAATAAAGGGGATGTGCGGTTCGAACCTCGTTCAGCCCTGGTCGCCGACGAGCAGGGGCTGGCGGATATCCGCCTCATCGTCGCCGGTGCGCCTGCTCATCTGTGTCCTGGTGGCTGGCTCTTGCTGGAGCATGGCTGGCAGCAGGGCGAGGCGGTGCGTCAACTCCTGCTGCAACAGGGGTTCAGCCGGGTGGAAACCGTGCGCGATTACGGGGATAACGAGCGGGTAACGCTGGGATGCCTGGCTCATTGATGGTGAATGGCGGGCCTGAGCCTGCCTTTGTTCAAGGACACGTTATGTATTTTGCTCTCAAACATCTGCATCTGGTGCTGATCGCCTCGGCCGTGCTGATGTTTATGCTGCGTTTTTACTGGGTGCAGACCGGTTCCGGCCGTGCCTACAGCGACCAAATCATGAAAGTGAGCGGCTGGCTGAACGGGCTGGTGGTGCTCTCCGGCGTGCTGCTGTGCATGGTGCTGGATCTCAATCCACTCAACAACGGCACCCCCTGGCTCAGTGAGAAGCTGACCGCCATCCTGGTGGTGGCGTTTTTGGCCATGATGGCACTGCGACTGGCTTGCAATAACGGTATCCGCTGGTTTGCCTTCCTCGGCGCCATCGGTTGGGTCTTCTTTATCGCCAAACTGGCCGTATACAAGCAGGCTAGTCTGTTCGGTTAAGGATGATGACGATGATACGTGTAGACGAATGGACCGATTTCGAGGCCCACGACATTGCCGAGCTGGCGCTGTCGGTAAGTGACGAGATCCATGGTATCAGTGGCCGCGGTGAGGCCGAGCTGGCCCGTCTCGATGCCTGGCTGGACGAAGCGATTGCCGAGGGCAGTTGTGACGAGGTGCGCCGCCAGCTGTTGCAGGGGTTCTACCAGACCCTGGGTTTTCACGGTGACTGGCAGGATTATTTTTCTGCCGCCAACTCCGATCTCGCCCAGGTCCTTGCCACCAAGCGTGGCATACCGGTTAGCCTCGGCATTCTCATCATACAACTGGGCCGCAAGCTCGGGCTGGATGTGGAGGGGATCTGCTTCCCCGGTCACTTCCTGGTGAGCTTTGCCGGCAGCGAAGGCGAGGTTTATGTGGACCCCTTCACCGGTGACGAGTTGAGCCTGCACCACATGGAGTTGTTGCTGCGCGGTGCCCTTGGCAATCTGGCCACCCTGACCCCTGACCCCTGACCCCTGAACACCTGCAACCCTCGGGCCAGTGGGAGATCATCGAACGGCTGCTCAACGTCAGCAAAGGTGCCCTGCTGCGGGAAGATCGCATGACCGAAGCCCTGCGTTGCAGTGAGCTGCTGCTGCGTATGAAGCCGGGCGATCCCCTTGAGACGCGGGATCGGGGATTCATCTATGAACAGCTCGACTGCCCGCGTTTCGCCGCCGACGATTTTGAATACTTTATTGAACAATGCCCGGACGATCCGGTGGCCGATGTGCTCAAGGTACAACTGGCCGCGCTGGATCTTAGCCCCAAGCCCCTCCATTAAGGATGCCTGGGAACTGAAATATCATGCCCCCCAGCCTCTTCACATTGAGTGATGCCTGGGAACTGAAACAGAAGAATATCAAGGCCGGTGTGCCCAGGGCGCAACGGACCGACTTGGATGCAAGCCCCAGCCTCTTCACATTAAGGATGCCTGGGAACTGAAACAGAAGAATATCAAGGCCGGTGTGCCCAGGGCATAACGGACCGACTTGGATGCAAGCCCCCAGCCTCTTCACTTTAAGGATGCCTGAGATGGAACAGAAGAATATCAAGATCAATGACATCGATGTAGCCAACGACAAACCGTTCGTGCTGTTCGGTGGCATGAACGTGCTGGAATCCCGCGACATGGCGATGGCGGTGTGCGAGAAGTACGTGGAAGTGACCAGCAAGCTTGGCATCCCCTTTGTGTTCAAGGCGAGCTGGGACAAGGCCAATCGCTCCTCCATCCACTCCTACCGGGGTCCTGGCCTGGAAGAGGGGATGAAGATCTTCCAGGAGCTCAAGGCGACCTTCGGCATGCCGGTGATTTCCGATCTGCATGAAGTGCATCAGGCCAAGCCGGTTGCCGAGGTAGTGGATGTCATTCAGCTGCCCGCTTTCCTGGCGCGCCAGACCGATCTGGTGGAGGCCATGGCCCGCACCGGCAACGTCATCAACATCAAGAAACCGCAGTTCCTGAGCCCGAGCCAGATGAAGAACATCACCGACAAGTTCGAGGAGTGCGGCAACGATCAGCTGATCCTGTGCGAGCGCGGTGCCAACTTTGGCTATGACAACCTGGTGGTGGACATGCTGGGTCTGGGCGTGATGAAGAAGAGCACGGGTGGCTATCCGGTGATCTTCGACGTGACCCACTCATTGCAGTGCCGCGATCCGCTGGGGGCTGCCTCGGGTGGTCGTCGGGATCAGGTGACCGAGCTGGCACGTGCCGGCATGGCGGTTGGTCTGGCGGGTCTGTTTATCGAATCCCATCCGGACCCGAAAGTGGCCCGTTGCGATGGCCCGAGTGCCCTGCCGCTGGATAAGCTGGAAGGCTTCCTCAAGCAGATGAAGGCGATCGACGATCTTATCAAGGGCTTCGAGCCACTCGATACTTCCGCCTGATCCACGGCGCCGGTTTCGTGATGCCAAATGCCCCGCCATGCGGGGCATTTTTATATCAAGGATGTTGTCATTGAGGTCTTAAATAAATCACCGACCAAATATATCACGGTTGCCGTGGTGTTAATGATGTTAAATGTGTTGTGTGATTAATGTCTCTTAATTGCTTCTTATAACGTGTGAAAGTGGCGCCGTTACGATGACGAAATAGCATTAAGCTGGCGAGAGAACGATGATCTCTCGTTACGGCTCCCTGCATGCTTATTTCTACCATATGAGATGTCGATTAATTAACAGGACGTTAATAATGCGAAACAAAATATTCAGCAGCCTTTATTTTCAGGTGCTGCTTGCGATCACCCTGGGGGTATTTCTGGGGCACGTCTATCCCGACCTAGGGGCGGATATGAAGCCATTGGGTGATGGCTTCGTTAAATTAATCAAGATGATCATAGCCCCTGTTATTTTCTGTACCGTGGTGACGGGTATCGCCGGCATGGAGAGCATGAAGGCGGTGGGGAAAACCGGCGCCATAGCGCTGCTCTACTTTGAGGTGGTGAGCACCATCGCCCTGGTCATAGGGCTGTGCGTGGTCAACCTGCTGCAACCCGGGGTGGGCATGAACGTGGACCCGGCCACGCTGGATGCCAGCGCCATCTCGGCCTATGCCGAGCAGGCCAAGTCGCAAGGCATCATCGCCTTCCTGCTGGACGTGATCCCGGGCAGCGTGATCGGCGCCTTTGCCAGCGGCAATATTCTCCAGGTATTGCTGTTTGCGGTGCTGTTTGGTTTCTCCCTGCATCATATTGGCGAGAAGGGAAAATTAATCTTCAATGTCATCGACAGCTTCTCCCAGGTTATTTTCGGCATCATCAACATGATCATGCGACTGGCGCCGGTTGGCGCATTCGGGGCGATGGCCTTTACCATTGGAAAATATGGTATTGGCTCGCTGGTGCAGCTGGGACAATTAATCGCCTGCTTCTACGTGACCTGTCTGCTGTTTATCTTCATGGTGCTGGGTAGTATCGCCAGGGCAAATGGTTTCAGCATCTTGCGCTTTATTTCCTATATCAAGGAAGAACTGCTGATCGTGCTGGGGACCTCCTCTTCGGAATCCGTATTGCCGCGCATGCTGGTCAAGATGGAGGCGCTCGGTTGCAAGAAATCGGTGGTGGGGCTGGTGATACCGACCGGTTACTCCTTCAACCTGGATGGCACCTCCATCTATCTGACCATGGCGGCCATCTTCATCGCCCAGGCGACCAACACGCCGCTGGATCTGTTCCAGCAGATCACCCTGCTGGTGGTGCTGCTTATCTCTTCTAAAGGGGCGGCCGGCGTCACGGGCAGTGGTTTCATCGTGCTGGCGGCTACCATCTCTGCGGTGGGGCATCTGCCGCTCGCCGGGTTGGCGCTGATCCTGGGGATAGATCGCTTCATGTCGGAGGCGCGTGCCCTGACCAACCTGATCGGCAACGGGGTGGCCACTGTGGTGGTGGCTCGTTACTGCGATCAGCTCGATGAGCAGCAGATGAACGAGGTGCTCGCCAACCCGGCCGCCGTACAGAAGGTCGACCAGCACGGATAGCTGGGGGCGCGGCCTGCGAGGAGAGGATGGGCAAGCACTGTTTCTTGCCCATAAAAAAACGGCCCGCGTGGGCCGTTTTTCATGGTGCAGATCACCGCAGAGGGAATTACAGGCTCTGGGTAAAGGTGCGGGTGACCACGTCACGCTGCTGTTCCGGGGTCAGTGCATTGAAGCGCACGGCATAGCCGGAAACACGGATGGTCAGCTGCGGATATTTTTCCGGATTGGCGATGGCGTCTTCCAGGGTTTCACGGCGCAGTACGTTGACGTTCAGGTGCTGGCCACCTTCTACGGCAGGTTCAGCTTGAACCGGCAGTTCACGGTATTCGAACTGACCCAGATCAGACAGTTTGACTTCCTGATCGGCGGCGAAGGTGTCGCCCTTGGCGCAGATGCAACGCGCTTGTTGCTTCTCTTCGTCCAGCAGCCAGAAAGAGTTCAGCAAAGCTGTGTTGGCGGACTGGGTGATTTGGATGCCCTTGATCATGGTATGACTCCTCATAGGAAAGCGGATTCAACTGTAAGGAAATTACCCTGATGTATTTAAACCACCGGGATGACTTAAAGGGCCCTTGCCTTACACCTTTACTTCGTTGGGTCATATATACCACGATGGTAATTTTACGAAAATTGATCTAAATCAAGAAATGTGCGTTTTGCGCAGGAGTTAAGGGATTAATTCATTGAGATTAATCAAAAATAGATCATTTTTCTGATTATGTAAGATATCCAAATTATGCATCTTTTATCAATTTAATCTAAATAACTGATCCTAATAGTGTTACACCTTCGCTGTGCCATAGCCATTCCCGGG
>NZ_LSGW01000019.1 GCF_001643305.1 Aeromonas salmonicida subsp. salmonicida | reverse complement strand
AACACGCTGGCCGCCGGTCAAAATATAACACATCTTCGTGGGGACACGTCCCCACACCCCTCCCCCAACACACCAGCTTGCCACTATCATGCCCCATAAAGGGGCCGATCAACCTCAGTGGAACGTCAGGCTACACGGGCCTTAAAGACGGTTTTGCAGGGAGGGGGGCAGGCTGGCACCTTGAATATCAGTGTAATACCTCACATATCGCGCACAGGCGAACTACAAGGCTTTAAGAATAGCTAGATAAGCTCTATGATGGAGCTCATTTATATTGCCTCACAGAAGCGCTATTAATAGCGCTCTCGATGTTTTTTTTCGTATTCATCCATGACCATAACCATAACCAGGAGTGTTGCCGGTGAATGACTTTCTGAAAGTGTTATTGAATATCCGCAGCCTTCGTGCAGCTGTCCGTGATCTGCCGTTCGAGCAGTTGCAGGAAATTAAAGAGAAGTTTGATACCGTCGTCCAGGAGCAGCTAAAAGCTGCCGAAGCAGATCAAGCGGCCAAGCTGGAGCATGAGAAGAAACTTGCTGAGTTCAGAGAACTGTTGGCAATAGAAGGGATCTCGCCGGAAGATCTGCTCAGTGGCCGGGGGCTGACAGCCGGGGCCGATGCGGGGGCGAAAGCAAAGCGTGCGCCACGTCCCGCCAAGTACCGTTACATGGTAGAGGGTGAAGCGCGTACCTGGACCGGTCAGGGCCGCATGCCTGCCCAGATCGCGGCTGCTATCGCAAGTGGCGAGTCGCTCGACGCATTTCTGATCTGATCCCCCGGGTCAGCGACTGGGAGAACGTGGCCAGGGGCGGCGGCGGTGGTCATTCCGCCCCTCGGTCGAGGTCGAACCGATGACCTCGCCTCACTGGCGGTGCCGTTTTTCAATCCCGCATCCCCGATACATCGATTTCCACCCGCCGAAAACCGATATTCTTGGCCGTTTGCACCGCGGCATCGATAGTCTTGAATAACCGCCAGCCGCCACGCTGGCGCTCAATTATTTCTGTCTCGGCCTGACGGCCAAATCTCACCAGGTGCAGATGATAGCCAGTACCCATTGGCGTACATGCGATCAAGGCTTTGGAAAAGCCTCCCTGATCGAATACCCACTTTGCTTTCAGCTCCTGCATATTGTTCCCTCGATTGCTGCGGCCCCACTGGGCTAGACAAGAATAGTATGCCGAGCCATCAATCAAAAACAAATATTGATTGTTCGTTATCTGATTTTGATGATTAAAGGAGAAGGAACAGAAAAAAGGCCACTACTGGGGAGCGGCCAAGAAGAGCAAGGTCGTTACCATGGGTAGCGGCAACGCAAGGTCATCATCTCTCACTGGGGGACTCATGTCACCCCCTGATTGCCGGTTTGGGAGGTCAACGGCTTACCGTACAGAACTGTTCCATTGGGCTTCATACCCCTAACCGAGTTAATCAGCTGCTACCGGTTTTAACCAACTCAGCCCGGCCTGTCGAGTACTGGATGATTGTTTTAAGCACATTATCCTGCACCATTTTATGAATAACATCATCTGGGACATAGCTGGATTCTGACTGCCGATCCGGCTTACTGGGCGAAGATAGATACCATCCCTGTCCTCGGTTAGATAACTCCCACCCTGACTGTAGACGTTCGGTTATAACGTTCTCTGTTACAGAGTTGATTAATTTACTTCCTTGTTCAAACCAAGTTCTAACTTCGGTGTAATTATCCAGTTCAAGGGCGACCATAACATGAGTAATCCCAGAAATAGCATGTGATTTTGAAAGCTTTCCGAGCTTGTAATCGTCAAGTACGAGCTCTATGAATGTTTCCATATTTTGGATATCTTTTTCTGTAAGCTCTGATGTATAACTCATCAAATTTTCTCATGTAAAAAATGGTTGATTCTCTATTTTAAATATATAGAGCGTAGATAAGAGTTGTAAGCTGAAACCCTAGAAATTTCGGTTACTGACCCATAGCCATTTAGTATAAGGAGTTTGAAGTCCAATGAAACGGTTTTGTACGGTAAGCCGTTGATAAAGGTCGTAGCGGTCTGAACTTACCTGAACCGATCTTGGCGCTGCTGCGCCACTGGTAATCTCCTGTCAGGTTAATGTGCTCCCAGCCCAGCGGCGACAGGTACTGTAATAACGCATCATCGACGGCATGCCCCTTGGCACGTAATCCATGCGCCCCTTACTACGTCGTATCGGATGCCTTATAGTACGATTTTTCCGTTTTCCTTGTACTGATCCGGTACTGCTTTGGTACTGCTTTGGTACTGCTTTGGTACTGCTTTGGTACTGCTTTGGTGCTGCCTTGGGTGGCTCTTTGGCTCATAACTGAATCGCCTCTGCTATAGGGGTAGGGAACTGTTTCATTCAATGATTTAAGAGAGTGTTGCCTACGGTACGGGGTTGGCCGTGACAACCACCCATGGTAGCCCCGACCGGGTAACCATCTTGCCGATGGACTTGGCGCTGCAGGTAGCCCCCTCAATCGGGGACTCCGGCCTGGCGCATAGTCATCGAGCTGCACACGTCCCTGGGCAGCAACAGCACCCTTCCCCCGCGCCGCTGGCGCGAGTGTTGTTTGTGTGTGGACCATCGGCCAAAAAAGCACAGGACAAAAAGAGGGCAGGCGCAGCGCGGTGGAAAACCTATGCCCTCGCTTACTGGATGCAACGGACACACTGTGAAATGTCAGTGCGTTCCCTCATTTGGTCAGATTACCCACACATGGCACAATAGTTTTTTGGATGCAAGGCTGTGGAGGAAATGTGGATCCGAGCAGAAGTGGGCAGTGGTGGATGGCAGCGCTGGGGAGAAAGCGAATGGGAAGGCGAGAAAACCTCAAGTTTTCGATCAGATGATCGCGGCAGCATCACCTTAATTGAAAAGAGCAAGGGGTATTGGATAGAAAATGAAATTTGCGAAAAAACCAGTGATATTTTAGCAAACGGTGTCTTTCTATGGACTGAAACAAAGGGAACCGGACACGCCTTTGTTTCAGTCCACAAAGAATGGAGTATGCACGTATACACATACGGTCGATTTGATGGAAACCCTATATCCCCTGTAGGTGACGGCGTACTTATTCAATATGCTTTTACAAAAGCTCGGGAGTATTATCAGCACGAACTATACAGCATGAGTGCGAGAGCATTTAAAATCATGGATGTAGATGAAGGTTTGACGTTGGCAATCTTCCAAAAAAAAATGGCTTTCCAGTTCCACCCAACCAAATAAAGATAAAATAAAAGAAACTGGCCGAGTGATAAATAAATACGATCTCACTGGTAGCAACTGCACAACGACTTCCGTTGATGCGTTGAAGCTGGCAGGGACAAGCGCCTTCACTGTCAACGGGCCTATAGGGAACACATACACAGAGGACTTCGTTATACCGTCATCACTCGAGCGCCACCTGTCACAGCTAGCATCAAGCTCAGACATGCTTGTAGTTGAGGTGACTTCGGCCATGAAGGCCGCCATCCCGAACGGTGAGGGCTCATCCCCAATGAAAAGTGCAGGGCCTATTGGAGAAACCTTTGGTTCCTCCGGCAATAGCTCCGGTGTCGCGGGTAGCAGTTCAAACGGTGTTTCCCCAGGAACATTTGGTGGTTCATTAGGTAGCAGCAATGATTAAGAAAATCCTTAAAATAGCAGGGATGGCAACTCCCTTTGTAATGCATTTTATAATCATGAGCGTTATATTGATTCTCGTACTTGTCAATATAAAGTATGGCTTGGAGTTTGATTTGATTGGCACTGAGTATGGCCACCTAGTTAATAGCGTGTACAACATTGTTTATTTTCTTTAATTTCTTTCTTTTCTTTTTTTTCTTTATTTTCTTTATTTTC
>NZ_LSGW01000018.1 GCF_001643305.1 Aeromonas salmonicida subsp. salmonicida | reverse complement strand
TTCTTTATTTTCTTTATTTTGGCTCGGTGATTTCATTTGCCGCGTTTTATTTCACATATTTATTAATTGTCAGATGGATTGAAAACAAAAATAAAATTAAACCCAGCAGCATGGACGGCAATAGATGAAGGCATGGCATATAGCGGTACTGTTTACCGCAGAACTTATTCTGAAAGGGGGCGTATGGATGGCGACATCAGCGGCCCTGCTGCGTATGGCTCGGTATTAGCGTACATGTTCGTTCCATTGGACTTCAAATGCAGTATTCAAGGGTCGCTTCAGAAAACGGAAATAATCGTACGGTAAGCCGTTGGCGGGATGGGGCGTGTGCAAAACCGCGCCGTTGCTGGGAATCGAATTCCTTAACGTGCTTTAGTTTCCTAATTCTGAGGTGATCCCGATTAGGCATTAATTTGGTACTGCTTTGGCACTGCTTTGGCACTGCTTTGGCACTGCTTTGGCACTGCTTTAGCACTGCTTTGGTGCTGTTTTGGTGCCGCGCCAGTGCCTCTTTGGCGCTATTTTAGTGCTGCTTTGGCTCATCAACAACTCGACCCAACGAATTTATAGGGTACACTTCAAGGTGATCACCACCACAGAACGGGCAAGGCTCCAAGTGCTCGCCGCTGTGATCACCTGGATCCCGATAGCTGGCCCCGTAGTGCCCAGGCTCTCCGAATAACTCCAAATTTTTCATGATTTTTCCTTAATTAACTCAGTCTACCTTCATGCGCTCTTGCACGATAGCCAGTTCATAACCGCTAATTTTCCCTGCCCCTCTCCGGTTGTCTGGGCGGGGGGGCGTTATCTCCTGACCGCGCAATACACCGCGCAGAAGCCATTCATTCAGCTCGCCTACGTGGATGCCCAACACCTGGGCGGCCAGCTCTCGACTGTAACTCTGCTTGAGCAGGGCGCTATCCCTTAACTCGTCGTATGTACCGGCCTGCATCGCCAGCAGGACACGGCGGGCAAGTAACTCGGCAGCATCGCCGAAGCGCTGTTCGGTGAAGGTTACGCGCTGGCCCATGTGGGTGGCTACCCAATGCCCTTTTGCATTTCGGGCTAACCCGTTCATCATTTTTCCTCTGACTTAGGCCGGATTATTTGCCTCCGGCAATTTTTGAATTGAACACCGGAGCCTGCGCTTTTGTGGGCTCCGGATAAATGGCCAGAACTTTGATAAAGACTCGGCGACGTGCCATTCGCCCTGGTTCCGGTTTGCAACATCGAGTCTCGGCCAATTTATCCACATAGCTCAACGATCTCAGATAGAGCACCACTTTGCTTGCATCGCTGGATGGTATCCCAAGCAGATAGGACACATCGTAAAGGTCGAAGAACTCACCATGTTTGAACGCCCATCTTGCGACCTTCAATGCTGGCAATTTCAGTTTGCTGTCCATTGAGTCCTATCCTTATCAACGCAGTATCACAACAATGGCGTGCTTGGCGTCAGTCTTAGTCAACGGCTTGATCATACGCTGGGCTCTGTTCTGCCTTGGGGCAGTGTGACATGAAAAAATAGAGTTTTTCCCTAACCATTCTTGGCCGCATAAGCTGCCTTTGATAGCGCCACGGCTTGTTCCCAGGCATCGACGTAATCTATGCCCATAAATGCCTCTATAGCGTCAGCCAGCGGATCAAGGCCGTCACACAAATGGCACTCCTGTTCCTGCCCATCAAGCAGGCATACAAGCACATATCTGTGCTGGGCATTCACACTGAGTTGCAGTGACTTCATGCGTTTTTTTCCGCAACGATTGCTGTACCGGTTGCAGTGACCATCATCATCGATTTACCGCCACCAGAAATCTCGTCAACATCAATCGATACGCCAATTAGAGCATTGCAGCCTAATTCGTCAGCTTGTTTTCTTAGCTGTACCAATGCTTGAGTTTTGAGGTCATCGAGCTTTGACATGTAGGTGCCTGAATTACCACCAGTGAAATCTCGGATCGAGGCCATGAAGTCTCTTAGAAAATTCATTCCGGCCACAATTGTCGCAGTAGTAACCCCTTTAACCTCGATGACTCTGGTATCTTGTGCTAGTACGTTGGTTGTAGAAGTGATTATGTGTTCATAGCCATAGGTGCCATCCCTTTGCTGTTTCCACGTTTTCAATGCATGTTCAATACTTTCAGCTCGGCAAGAGTCATAAGCGATAATGAATCCTTGTTCCTGTAGAGATGCTATTTCGCTGGATGCAGAGTCAGACAAGAGGTCAACAGCTACGGGTATCCCTTTGCCAACCAGAATGATGTAATTGTTCATATTTCCTCAATAAATTCTCGCCAAGAATAAGTTCATCATCAATCTGGCCCTTTTTTAAAGCAATGCTTGATAACAGATATTGCTAAAACGACGCACATCACAATGGTAAAAAACTGAAAAACATTGTAGTAAGTCATATATCCACCTATCACCTTGATGGCCGCAAAGAGATGCATCAATGTATCGCCGTTGTTCCACAAACATTGCCATGAACCGCTGACCGGCAGGTGCCGAGCTCATTGCCGCCTAGAGCTTTCCCGAATGACGTTTTGCCAACTTGAACTCTTTGGCGGCCTTTCCTGCTCCGTCATGGCCAGGAAACAGTGTCGCTGCGGAGAAACCATAGTCATTGCATTTAAAAATAAGGTTGCCTAAATAGCTGTTCCGAA
>NZ_LSGW01000017.1 GCF_001643305.1 Aeromonas salmonicida subsp. salmonicida | reverse complement strand
ATGTCCTTTATCACGGGTGGCATTGATGATTTTGTGAATGCGGCGCAGTTGTGGTCGTGGCAGGGGTGGTAGGATAGGCATCAACTCAGTCCTTTGGGTGTGGCTTGTTTTGTTTGGCGACTAATGAGATCGCACAAACTGGACTGAGTTCCCTTCCTCCGGTGATATACTATTCGGAACAGCTATTTAGGGGCGAGGAGATCAGACCGAAGGATGCCGAGGCTTCGGCAGGCCACAAACAAAAACCGCAGCCCAAGGGCTGCGGTTTTTTTATTGGCTCAACCTGTTGGCACCAGACGCCAACAGGCCAACCGCCCTCAGGCACGGCGCCAGCTGGTCTTGCCGGCGCTGTCTTCCAGCACGATGCCCATCTCGGTGAGACGGGCTCTAGCGGCGTCGGCAGCGGCCCAGTTCTTGTCGGCACGGGCCTGATTGCGCTCGGCGATCAGGCGCTCGATCTCGGCAACCTCTTCATCCGCTTCGTCACCCTTGAGGAAGGCGTCCGGATCTTGTTGCAGTATGCCGAGCACGGCGCCCAGCTCGCGCAGACGGGCGCCCAGGCCAGCGGCCACGCTCATGTCTTCGGCTTTCTGGCGGTTGATCTCGCGCACCAGATCGAACAGGGCCGAGTAGGCTTCCGGGGTGTTGAAGTCATCGTCCATCGCATCAACGAAACGAGCCACCTGCTCGTCGCCACCGGCAGCAGCGGCTACCGGCAGATCGCGCAAGGCGGTGTACATGCGCTCCAGCGCGGCGCGGGCTTGCTTGAGGTTGTCTTCCGAGTAGTTGAGCTGGCTGCGGTAGTGGCCGGACATCAGGAAGTAACGCACGCTCTCGGCATCGTAGTGAGCCAGCACATCGCGGATAGTGAAGAAGTTGCCAAGGGATTTGGACATCTTCTCTTTATCCACCATCACCATGCCGCTGTGCATCCAGGTGTTGACGTAGTCGCCACCGTGGGCGCAGCAGGACTGGGCAATTTCGTTCTCGTGGTGCGGGAACTGCAGATCGGAGCCGCCGCCGTGGATGTCGAAGTGGTTGCCAAGGTGCTTGGAGTTCATGGCGGAGCACTCTATGTGCCAGCCAGGACGACCCGGGCCCCAGGGGCTTTCCCAGGTCGGCTCGCCAGGCTTGGACATCTTCCACAGCACGAAGTCGAGCGGGTTGCGCTTGGCATCCACCACCCCGACCCGGGCACCGGCTTGCAGCTGCTCCAGATCCTGGCCCGAGAGCTTGCCGTAGTCGGCGTAGGAGTCAACGATGAACATGACGTCGCCGTTGTCGGCCACGTAGGCGTGATCCTGCGCGATCAGGCTTTCTACCAGCTCGATGATTTCACTGATGTGCTGGGTGGCGCGGGGCTCGACGTCAGGGCGCACCATGCCGAGGGCATCAAAATCCTGGTGCATGTCGCCGATCAGGCGCTCGGTCAGATCGTCGCAGGTGACGTTGGTCTCGGCGGCGCGCTTGATGATCTTGTCATCCACGTCGGTGACGTTACGCACATAGTTGAGCTGATAACCGCAGTAACGCAGGTAACGGGCCACCACGTCGAAGGCGACGAAGGTGCGACCGTGGCCGATATGACAGTGATCGTAGATAGTGACGCCACACACATACATTCCCACCTTGCCCGGGTGGATAGGTTTGAATTCTTCTTTTTGACGAGTGAGTGTGTTGTATATCTTCAGCATCTTATAACCACTGCCTGTGAGTAAAATGGCCTGCCATTCTACCCGCATCCTGTGGAGAAAACGAGGCAGAAAACAGGCCGGATCCTGCGTGCCATCTATGCCGCAGCCCCTTGATGGGCTAGAATTGCCACCACTTTATGCCATAGCCGCGAGCCACCTTCGCGCCCGCGCCACATTTGAAAGGACATATCATGGTTACTCTGCACACCAACCACGGCGACATCACTCTGACCCTGAACGCCGAAAAAGCCCCGGAAACCGTGGCCAACTTCCTGCAATACTGCCGTGACGGTCACTACGACAACACCATTTTCCACCGTGTCATCGACGGTTTCATGATCCAGGGCGGCGGCTATGCCCCCGGTTTTGAAGAGAAAGAGACCCGCGCTCCCATCAAGAACGAAGCAGCCAACGGCCTGTCCAACAAGGTCGGCACCGTCGCCATGGCCCGTACCATGGAGCCGCACTCTGCCAGTGCCCAGTTCTTCATCAACGTGAGCAACAACGACTTCCTCGATTTCAAATCCGCCACCACCCAGGGCTTCGGCTACTGCGTATTTGGTGAAGTGACCGCCGGCATGGACGTGGTCAACAAGATCAAAGCCGTCAAGACCGGCAACGCCGGCCGCATGCACCAGGATGTACCGGTAGAAGACGTGGTGATCACCAAGGTGACCCTTGCAGACTGATCTCTGCCTTCTGCGAGATGAACTGACTGCGGCCCCGGCCGCAGTTTTTCCATCTGCGCGCTTGACCGCCGGCCCGAACTGGCGCCGCCTCGACTATCTGGCCCGGGGCAATCCTCGCCAGCGCGCGGCCCATGCCCTGCTGAACGACACACCCCTGTGGGGTGAGTTGCAGAGCCTGTGTCTGGATGTGGCGCTGGTGAGCACCCTGGCCATAGGGCTTGACCGGCCAGGCAGCGATCTCGACATCCTCTGCCAGCACAGCGATCCCGCCGCCCTTGCCGACCTGCTTGCCCAACGTCAGTGGCAGAGCCGCGCCCTTGGCAGCGACATCTGGCTGCTGGAGCAGACCCTGATCAATGGCGAGGGCACCCCCTGGCCCATCGAGCTCTATGTGACCCCGGCGCGGGTCGATACCCTCAACGGCTGGCGCCACCTCAGCCTGATGGCCGCCTTGATAGAGCACTTTGGCCACGACTTTTACCAGACACTGCGCACCTTGCGCCTGCAACAAGGGCTGAAAGGGGAAGCGGCCATCTGCCGCCTGCTGAAGTTGCCCGGCGACCCTTATCAGGCGCTGTTGACGCTGGAGGGGCGCGACCTTGACCAGCTTGACTGGCAGCCTCAGGCACAGGCACCCTCTGCTCAGCCAGCCACTTTTTCCAGCCATCCAGTTATCAGGGCCCCTTGCACACCATCATGAGCACCCTCTTTATCAGTGACATTCACCTGTGCAGCGATCGGCCCGACATGACGGCCGCCCTGGTGCGCTTTCTGGAGCGCGACGCCCCCGGTGCCGATGCCCTCTATGTGCTGGGGGATCTGTTTGAATTCTGGATTGGCGACGATGACCCCAATCCGCTCCATCACGCCATCGCCGATGCCTTTGCGGCCCTGCGCCAGCGCGGCGTGTCCATCTACTTTATCCACGGCAACCGCGACTTTCTGCTGGGCCGGCAGTTTGCCAAGCGATCAGGCATGACACTGCTGGCTGATCCTTGCGTGATCGACCTCTATGGGGAGCGGGTGCTGCTGAGCCACGGCGATCTGCTCTGCACCCTGGATCTGGGCTATCAGAAACTTCGCCGCATCACCCAGCTCAAATGGCTGCGCTGGCTCTTCTTGCGCCTGCCCCTCACTCGTCGCCTTGCCATCGCCTGCAAGATGCGTGGCCAAAGCCAGATGGAAAATGTTCAAAAGAGCCAGACCATCATGGATGTGACGCCAGCGGCGGTGGACGCACTGCTGCGCCAGCACGGCTGCCAGCTGCTTATCCATGGTCACACCCACAGGCCCGCCATTCACGACTTCACGCTCGACGGTCAACCTGCCCGCCGTATTGTGCTGGGAGACTGGTTCGAGCAGGGATCCGTGCTGGTATGCAGCCCGGGCGAGCAGCGGCTGGAACAGCGCACCTTGCCATCGCTCAATCCTGCCGGGGCCCATGAGTCCGACAATCTGTGACCAGCCGACCATCGCCAGCCCTTCGCACCGTCTCCCCCTCCCCTATAATGTGAGCTCACATAGATAACGAGGAGTTGGCCATGGGATTTATCACCTGGATCGTGTTGGGGCTGTTGGTGGGTATTCTGGCGAAGTGGATCATGCCGGGCCGTGATGGCGGCGGCTTTTTCATGACGGTACTGCTGGGGATCATCGGCGCCATGGTGGGCGGCTATGTCGGTACCCTGCTGGGCCTGGGCTCAGGACAGGTTTCAACCTCTCCAGCATCGCCATCGCGACCATGGGGGCACTGATAGTGCTGTTCGTGTTCAACAAGATCCGCAGCTAATCGTCCCCACCCTTATCTTGAACGGGTACAGGGTTGTGTGAAGCTCGTCACCATGCGGCATGGGTATATGGGGGATGATGGCGACCAGGCAGAAACTTCTTTCTCGCCAGCCATTTCCATCAGTTGATGGTTCGTATGCCTGACAACAACACCCTAGCCCATCCCCTTGACGCCAAGAGCATCAACGTCAACGACCCCTATGAGATGAAGCTGTGGATCAAGACCTTCGAGTGCACCGAAGTACAGCTGAAAAGAGCGGTGAAAGCCGTCGGAACCTCGGGCAAGGCCATCCGAAAACACCTCAAGAAGTAACCGTTCGAGAAATGGTAATCCGCTGAAAAAGCCCCGCGAGGGGCTTTTTGCATGGGTCATCGCCATCATGCTCAGTCAGGCGCAGGATCACAGCACGGACACAGGCTCACAACGGATCAAGGTCGAGCGCATCAGGCCAGCACCCATCCTGGCTTAACGCAATCCGGCAATGGTGAAACCGCCATCGACCAGCAGACTCTGACCTGTGATGAATCGGGCTTCGTCGCTGCACAGCCAGGCAACCACGTCGCCAACATCGTCAGCCCCACCGATACGCCCTGCCGGTGTCAGTCTCACAAAAGGCTTGAGCGTCTCTTCATTCGCCCCCATCCGTTGTGCCATCGGCGTGTTGATGATGCCGGGATTAACGTTATTGATGCGGATGCCATGAGGGCCGGCTTCCAGCGCAAGGGCGCGGATCATGGCATCCAGCCCGCCCTTGCTGGCGGAATACGCCGCCGAGCCAACACTCGCGCCTTGAGTCAGCCAAGATGACGTATTGACGATAGCGCCGCCGCAACCGGCTGCCGTCATCGCCTCCAGCTCATATTTCACTGACAACCAGACCCCTTTCAGATTGGTGGCGATCACGCGATCAAATTCAACTTCCGTCATCTCGCTGATCGGCGCAACCCCCTCCACCCCTGCGTTATTGAAGGCCGCATCAAGGCGCCCAAAATGAGCCAGCGTCACAGCAATCAGCGCCTTCACCTGAGCACTGTCCGTTACGTCTGTTGGCACCGCAAGCGCTTCCCCTCCCTGGGCGCGGATCAAATCGACAGTCTCCAGCAGTTCAAGCTCCCGTCGTCCGGCGACCACGACTTTTGCACCATCACGGACAAACGCCAGCGCCGCTGCCCGACCAATTCCACTTCCGCCCCCCGTAACCAGCGCGACACTATCTTGCAGACGTAATGATTGAATCATCTCTGTACCTCGTTAATGAAAGACTCGATGGAGGTCAGACTATAGGTGGCTTTATTGTCACGAATAAGCCACCTTATATCGCATGATTTACTGGCCTGTATTCAGCAATGGGAAACGCAGTGCGAACAAATGAATTTGGAGAACTGACTGCATTTGTTGCGGTTGCGGAAGAGAAAAGCTTTCGCAAAGCAGCGGCACGCCTGAATTTGACGGCATCAACGCTCAGCCATGCCTTGCGTGCGCTGGAGGAGCGGCTCGGCGTCAGATTGCTGAACCGTACCACCCGTACCGTTTCGCCGACCCAGGCAGGTCTGGCCCTGCTGGCAGAGATAGCCCCGGCATTCAACGTTATTGCGCATGCCGTCAAGAAAGTAAATGCGTTCAGGGAAAGCCCACAGGGAAGGGTGCGGATCAACACGCCAAGGATCGCAGCTGACATGATATTTCTGCCGCAGTTGCAGAAGTTTTGCCATCAGTATCCTGATGTCCAGCTGGAGCTGGCTACCAACGACGGCTTCGTGGATATCATCAGCCAAGGCTTTGATGCCGGTGTACGCATTCGCAGCGATGTTCAGCAAGATATGAGTGCGGTTCGTCTGACGGCAGATTTCCATTCTGCAGTGTATGGCTCACCGGCGTACTTCGAACGGCACGCCATCCCGCTGACCCCCGCCGATTTACAGCATCACTTGTGCATCGGACGTCGGGAAATCACAGGAGGGTCCTTATACCGCTGGGAATTCGAAAAAGATGGCAGGCAAATCGCAGTTCCGGTTAGCGGCCCTGTGACGGTCGACAACGTCAGCATGATGACTCGCCTCGCGCTGGACGGCATAGGACTGGTCTATACAGCGCAAAGCCCCGAACACGATGACCTAGTGACAACCGGCCGACTGATACGGGTTCTGGCAGACGGGTCGATCACCTACCCCGGCTTCTTTCTCTATTATCCCGGCCACAGGCAGTTGCCTGCGGCACTAAAAGCTGTGATCGATTGCTTCCGCTTGCCGTTTTTAAGCGGCACGGAAACAACGTCATATGACACAGTTCAGATTTCCTGTGCGTCAGTGCCTTGAGCATGAGCAAAAGGTGATAACTAGATCTGTACAGATAAATGATGTCTGGCCTGGTTGTGAAATCATCAAGAGGCATCCGCCCCCCCTTTGTTCTATCTGCCAGCCTGACCGCGCATAATGCGACCTTCTGTTAAGTAAGCACGATTAATCGTGGTCGCAGCGCGGTAAAGCATGGAGCACAAGATTCGGGGGGGTGATCTCAATGTGGACACTGGGAGGAAAACAAAAAGGCCACTATTGCTAGTGGACTTCGTAAGTCTTTGATTTTAATGGTGCCCGAGGCCGGAATCGAACCGGCACGACGCGAACGTCGAGGGATTTTAAATCTGATTTGACCCTAATATAAAACAAGGACTTACATAAAAATCAATGAGTTATACAACCAATGACGGCCAAAAATGACCACCCATTTGAAATTTTGTCGCCACTCTGTCGCCACTTTTATCCCTTCTCTGCCAGCAGAGCCGACAGCTTGCGCCATTCATCGGCAAACAGCCTTCTCAGATAAAACGACCTGATTCTGATTAACAGCCTTCTAGGAAGGCGAGCCCCCGCTTCGACCGCCAATAAGCACTGGATCTCAGCCCAAAGCGCATCACGTTCAAAACCAGACCAAACCGCTGAATCCGGGGCCAACATATTGATGTAACAGACTGGTGCCACCCACTCAAATAGGACCTTCTCCACATGAGTGGTCGGAAAAGTACGCGCCACTCTGACGATGCTCCGATAATCGATATCATCATCGACAAAAAGCCCTGAGAGAGCCTCGCACAGCGCGATATCTGACATTATTTCTTTCATGACCGTGCCCTATGCCCACAGCACCAGCTCAGTGTAATCCACAAACAGCAAGAGGATTCAAACGAACGGCATCTTCAAGGTGATCGGGGGCAAAGTGGGCATAGCGCATGGTCATGGCAATAGTGGAATGGCCGAGGATTTTCTGCAGCACCAGGATGTTGCCGCCGTTCATCATAAAGTGGCTGGCGAAGGTGTGGCGCAGTACGTGGGTGTTCTGTCCGGGTGGCAGCTCCAGCCCTGCCCGTTCGACCACCATCTCGAAGGCTCGATAGCAGTCACTGAACAGGCGGCCACGCTTTCTGGGCAACTGGACATAGAGTTCGGGGCTGATGGGCACACTGCGGCTCTTCTTACTCTTGGTGCGGGTGAAGGTCACTCGGTTGGGGGATACTTGGGACTGGGTCAGCTCTTCTACTTCAGACCAGCGAGCACCAGTGGCAAGGCAAAGTTTCACCACCATCAGCAGATCGGTATTGGGGCTCTCAACGCAGGCGGCCAGCAGGCTCTTGAGTTCATCGAGATAGAGAAAGGCGAGCTCGGACTCGGCCACCTTGTAGGCCCGCAGACCATCGAGCGGGTTTTCCCCCTGCCACTCCCCTAGTCGCTTGAGCTCGTTGAACACCGCACGCAGGTAAGCGTGCTCGCGGTTGACCGTGTTAGGGGTGACACCCTGCTTCTTTTGATTAATGGCGCGCCGGTCGCTGATATCGCCAGACAGCCGGGCTTCACGATAGGCGGCAAAGTCGCGAGCGGAGAAATTGACCGCCAGCGGATCCCCCAAGGAATTGCAAACAGTCAGCAGCTTGGATTTGCGAGCCTCGCCATCGCGCAGGCTCTGACCATGGCGACCAAACCAGAGTTCGACCAGATCGGAGAGGTGTCGACCATCGGTCGGCTCCCCCTGCCCTTCCAGCCAGGGCTTACCCTTGTCTGGATCCAGTACAAAGCGCTCGAACGCCAGCGCCTCCCCCTTGGTGGCAAACTGCTTGCGCACACGCGGCGCGTTGGGATTGGCCTTGCTGGGCCGCCCTTCCGGATAGATCTCGGCCAGCCACTTGCCGGATGATTGTTTTCTTACTGCCATAGTCCCTCCACAAAACACTGTCATTATATACAGTTATTAGTGGTGATAGGGATTGTTTAGTTTGTATTCAAACAAATTCACTGGGTGGTTTATCCGACTTGGTAAGACTACTTTTGGTTGTAATTCGGTACGGAAGCCATATAAAAATTGGACACTGCGTTGTTACCAGTGCCCAATGATGTTTAACTCTGACAAATAAAGTATTTAACTTTACATGGCAAAGGATACTTCCTTATTGTCAATAAATTCTTTCGAGTCAAAAGTGCGCTCTTTATTATAAATACTGAGTGATTCATGATATTCCGCTGCTTCTGCTTTCATAGTCCAATGGACTTCCGACAAGCCACGAGATTCAACCGATTGACGGATTTCTATCAAAGGCAAGCGGAAAAATTCTTTGCGAGGATTTACACGATTGACCGCTTTTAGCTCAAATTCTCGATGGAGTTCTTTTTCCAGTGTAGGAGCATCTTCACTATAAATTATTGCATGTACATCAAACTCGAATGGTACAGAGGCATCGCCAAGCTCCTTCACTCTATCTAATGGCTCCAAACGACGAGTCATACCAACCTTAAATACCTGCTCACCAAAACTTCCAATATTACTGATCACATAAACATGGCCTCTTCGTGTCTGTTGGGCCATAGATAGAGCCCTTTCACCTCGAGACTCTGCTTCTTTCAACTTCTCTTCTAACTCAGCCAACTGGGCCTCAAATTGCTGTCGTTGCTCATCGTTAGCCGAGGCAAGTTCTTTACGAGCCTTTTCTAAGGCTTTTTGTAACATCCGCTCTTCTTTTTCTGCGTCTTGAATTGCCTTTTCTATTTCTCGCTGGGCCCGTTCTTCTTCACGCATCTGATCACGGATAGCCTTTTGCTCTTCACGCTCTTGGCGTTGAAGTTCATAAGCAGCAACAGCCCACCTCAACTCATCAAGACGGGCATCAAGATATTCATGAGTAATGCGGGCATTTCGGAAAGGCGCACCGTTATGATTCACTAAGGCGAAAGCATCCACAACTTCTTGTTTTATCTTTCCATAATTATCAAATTTTACTTTTGCTAAAGCCGTATCAACCTTGCCATTAAAGGCATCTACAGCAAAATGGATTGCATTTGTTCGACGATGAGGTTCGGCATAGTCACACTCGCCAGCAAGACCATTTCTCACTAAATTACTAACACGTTTACGAGCTGCTTTTAATTTTTCACCAGCTTCTTTATAGCTGAATTCATCAGCAAGATCATCTAGTACAGAATGATTGGGGATAATATATTCGTCTTTATAACCATCAATAGTATTTCGCATAGCTCGAATAGCTGACTCATATTGTTCAGCCTTGTCCCTTGCTTCGATTGCATTACCCGCAATCTCCTCAGCTCGTTTATTTGCAAACGAGATCATTTTTTCAGCTTCTAACCTACACTGTTGCTCTATTAATTGAGCCTTTGCATTAGCCGCATCAACCGTTTCTCTAGCCTTTATGCGTAACGCTTTAGCCTCATCAATAAATGGCTGGGCTTGGGCCCTAGCATTTTCTTGTGCTGATTCTAATATTTCTCTCGATTTAGCGAGTAAAATATCGGCCTCAATCGTCATCTGCTTAACTTGTTTTTTGGCATCATCATGAAGTTTCTGAACATGAACCTCCATGTCAATAATTGGCTGTAACCGCTCCTCTAATGCTGCAATTAAATTTCGGTGTCGAGTCACATCCCCTTTCGCTGTTTCAGCTTCCTTCCTAGCTAAGTCTCGCTCAATGGCAATTTTCTTTTTTTTTCTTGATGAAATAAACCACCCAACAGACGGCAATACAATAATTGCCAGTATTATTATTAGCGTAATATCACTACTACTCATGTTCTCTCCAAATTTAAAAGGGCGCATTAGCGCCCTGTTTGTCTTTTTCTATATGATCTGTGTTCTACCATCACGCCGATGATCTGGATGTGCTGCCTGTCGGAGTGCATGGAGGGGTAATCATCGTTGAGGGGGACAAGTTCAAACACCTCTTGCCCGTTCTCGTCGACACCGCGGGGCCGATACTTCTTGAAGGTAGCTTCATTGTTGCCGTTCCTCGCCACAACGTAATCCCCTGGCTGGGGGACTTCATCGGGATCAACGATGATCAAATCCCCTTCTTTGAACTGCGGCAACATGGAATCGCCACGCATCCAGAGGCCAAAACCACAGGGCCCAATGTCGACGCTAGCCGTCACATACTCAACATTGCCATCAAAGGTAGTGGCTTGCTCGCACATCTCGCGCCAGTTGCCCGCATGGACATAGCTGATCACGGGGATCCGCCTGCCCTGCGGTATTACTGCCGGTTCGACGTTGTGATAACCAGGTATCGGCTGCTCTGGTCCATCACCGCTACCAGCCAAAAGCCAGTCAACCGTCACCCCCAGCGCTGCCGCTAAGTCATTGAGATAGCGGCCTTTTGGCTGGTTTAAACCGGACTCCCATTTCCCCACCGAAACATCACTCACACCAATAGCTTTAGCAAGTGCCGTCTTCGAAAGATTCAGAGCCGTTCGTCTACTGAAAATGCGATCACTAATTGTCATCGCTCTAGCTTAACCTCGGCAATCCGAACAAAAGGTTGATCCTTTACCGAAGTTAAGTTAGCCTTCAAACAATCCTAACTTAAGGTCGAAAAAGGACGATTATGAAAAAAGAGGATGCAATCAGTTACTTCGGAAGCGCTGCAGAGCTGGCCAGAAATCTGAACATTTCAGAGCCCGCTGTATCTCGCTGGGGAGACATCATTCCGAAAGGTCGTGCCTACCAAATCGAAGTTTTGACCGGCGGCAAGTTGAAAGCCGATCAGTCCCAAGCCGCGCAAGGCCGCGCGTAACTTAAGCCGCAGGAGGCAAAACCATGATCATCGCCCCTATTCATATCGATACCCCGGTCTGTACGGTCGAAAGCTTCTCTGAGCGTACCGGCCTGACCCAACGCACTGTAGAGAACTACGTGCGAGCCGGTCGTATCCCCATCATGCCCAAGCAGGGTCGTGCTGAAAAAGTACTGATCAACCTGGTGCTCTACACCCAGCAGGCCATGAATCAGCAAGGTACTGTGCCTGCCGCCAAGCCTGTCCGCACACCCAAAGTGTCGCGCAAACAGGAGGCTTAAGGCCATGTTTGAACAAAGCACCACCAAACAGCCACATTTTTTACAGCACTTCGATTCCGCCTGTTCGCGCTTCACCGCCAGCTACTCACTGGCAAAGGTGGCACGCGCAGCGGGTATTGGCGAGCAGCTGCTTCGCAACAAGCTCAACCCTGCTCAGCCCCATCAACTCACAGCCAGGGAACTGGTGGCCATCTACCACGCCACCGAGGGGGACGAAACCCTGTTCGACGGCATGCTGATGGAGTGTGGCCTCACTGCCGTGGTGATCCCCAAGGCAGATCGTGCCCCTTCCCTGCCCCATCAGGCGATCGACCTGAACGCCAAGATCGCCAGCATTGGCCAGCGTGCGCTGGAGTTGACCGAACGCGGCCGGATCACCCGCTCTGAACGCAACACCCTGGTGAGCGTGGCCACGTCGGCCATGGGCTCACTCGCCATCTTGATCCATGACGTTGAAACCCGCTTTCAGGCGGTACCAGCCCTGGCATGCGCAGCAGACATCATGATCCAAAGCATGACCATGTGAAAAGGAGGAACCCACCATGCAACAACCAAATACCGAGCAACGCAATCTGGCGGGCATTACGCCCCTAGAGCAAATCGAAATGAATACAGCCGGTTGCCTGATGCTGCGCGAACTATTCGGCATGACGCGCTCAAGTCTGGATACAGACTGG
>NZ_LSGW01000016.1 GCF_001643305.1 Aeromonas salmonicida subsp. salmonicida | reverse complement strand
CTTAATCAGTCTATCAGGGAGTACGTGTGAACTCGTCCGCCATAAAGAGAGCAGTAGCCTTTTTTAGTATGTCCTTTTCGCGCTCGAGCCGGTTGATACGGGCTTCCAGCTCCTGGATTTTCTGCTGCTCCGGAGTCAGCGCTTTGCTGATTGGGGTAGTGCCACAGCGTTCGGAATGAAGCTGCTGAACCCAGAGGAGAAGTACGGTTTAACCGACATCCAGCGAACGGCTTGCTTCGGGAACAGAATACCCCTGGTCGAGCACCAGGGATGCGGCTTCCAGTTTGAACTCGGCAGTAAATGAGCGACGCAATCTTGTCATTGAACACCTCAGATTATGGTGGCGACTGTACCACCTAAAATGGTGTCCGGGATGATTAGACCACTACAAACAGCCGGGCCTGACGCTCGTGACCGCGCTTGCTGCGCTCGGCCACCACCTGACTGTTGCCATTGACCTTCCAGCTCTGTTAGCTCAGTGACGCTAAAAAAACACCGGCATTATGCCGGTGTAAGGTGATAACTAGATCTGTACAACCTGAGGCAACCCCCATAATTAATTAAGAGCATGGCAACTTAATTACATAGTTTTAAATATCAAAAAAATACTCAATAAAAGAGTTAAAGTCTCTCCATTTTTTAGTCGGTTTTCCATCTAAAAAATCACTTAACGTATCCCCAAGGCTTAATTCAAGAACCTGCCCACTTTCTTTATTATAGAAGAACCCACCTTCGCCCTCAAAGCTGTCAAGAGGGATTAAGCTAGGTGGTAGACAAAGGCTTTTTCGAAGAGACTCAGCTGCCAATCCATAATCTGTATTCAATACAAACCAACAAAGCTGATATATCATTCCTTTTTGGCTAATGAAATGAGGGCCATCTTCCGCGTGTAGGTAAAAAAAACCTATCTGAGAGTCAGCCGATAGCCCTATAGACTCTAGAGCTTCTTTGTATGGAATTGACACTTCCTCAAACCACCATCCATTATCTCGCAGATAATTAATCAAATCTTCTGACAACATACCCCCTCCATTCATTAACACTTCTTGCTTACAATTTTATTTCTTTTTGCCAACTCACCATTAGCCCGCTCACGCCAGTATGCATCCCGGTCAACATTAAATGAATTTCTGTCCACAGGATTGTTTGGATGTGCATCTGGCAGATGTGGATGTAAGGCATTACTCTTACGGTACCGTTGGTGGGTATCTGCTGAAAGTTCAAACAAAGACCCCAGCCCATCTTGCTTTGAATGATGTAAGTTAACTTGTGAGTATTTTCCATTTTTCACAACAAAAGGACTTCCTCCATCTAATGCTATATCCAAGTTCGTTTTTACACCACTCCGAGTGTTGACTGGTAAATCCCAATCAATCGCTTGTTGGTAAACAGTATGGGTGCTACCGGAGGGAGCATGAAACACTGTTCGAGTGAAGAAGCCTTTCAACCCCAGCGGATCTACCCACTCCAGCGGATTATGCACATACCCCTGTGGCCTTACTCCTCCCGCAAACCCTATCGGGTCTGGCGAGATATATTGCCCCAACTCCGGGTCAAAGTAACGGTGTCGGTTGTAGTAAAGCCCCGTCTCCTGGTCATAAATCTGCCCCTGATAACGCAGCTCGCAGTAGGTCTCTTCGTTGGCTGCATCCCCAAGGAAGCGTCTGAGCGGTTGCGGGATGGCATCGGCGCGATAGTTGCCCCACAGCCGCTGTTCACCGCGCCAGATAATGTCACCAGCTTCGCTGCACAGCTCGCGGGCGGTGCCCGCCACGTCCGTCACGATATAGTGCAGACGCTCGTCCTGTTCACCAACTTCCCACTGGGCCAGTGGTCTGAAACTGCCCGGCTCATAGACCCACTGCACCTGCCGGGCGGTGTTGCCATCGGCCCGGTAGCTTTGTTGCTGCACCAACTGGTCACCGTCCCAGCGATAGTGGACACTGGTTATCGCGGTGAGTTGGCTCACCTGCCCCTCCCGCTCCTTGCCGATGCGCCGACCAAAGGGGTCGTAGCGGTAACGCCAGCGGCTGCCATCTGGCAAGATGACCCGTTGCAAGCGGTCAAAGCCATCCCACTCAAATTGGGTGGTCTGAGGCCGGAAACCGGGGCGTGATACCACCTTATCACTGAGCCGCCCACATTTGTCATAGCGGTATTGATTGGGCCCCATCTGGCTGACCCGGCCCGCAGTGTCATAACGGCGCAGGGGTTCGGCCTGAGCCTGTTGGCTGGACAGCGGTTGCCCATCGCTTGGCAGAATATGGGAGAGCTCACAGAGGTTCAGCTCGCTGTCATAGCCAAACAACCGGGCCTGACGCTCGTGGCCGCGCTTGCTGCGCTCAGCCACCACCTGACCGTTGCCATTGAGCTTCCAGCCCTGTTCACCCCAGTGGCTGTCGTTAACCCCAACCAGGCGGTCCAGGGCATCATACTGGTAGTGACGCGACAGAGTGTCTGGCACAGCGCCACTCGCTGGCACCAGGGATTGAGAGAGCAAAAGCCCGGTGGAGCTCCACCCTTGACTAAGGGCAAAGCCGGCCTCACGCTGGCCAGCCTCGCCATAATGGCTCTCTATCGTCTCGCCATTGACACGCTCGCAGACCACCCGGCCCAGTGCATCCCACTCGAATTCCACCACCGCATCGGCGTTGCTGGCCTGCAGCAGACGAGCGGCGGCATCATAGGCAAAGTGAGTTTCACTCTCTTTTGCCCTCGCCGTCGGGTCATTAAGCTCGCCCTGGGCACGCCAGGCTTCAATTCGAGCCAGTCGCCCCAGCACATCATAGTGATAGTGCAGCTCGCGATTATCCGGTGCCCGGCGCAGTACCAACTGTCCCGCCACATCGTAACGGTAGTCATAACGACGCCCGTCATAGTGCACTTCCGCTGCGACCCGGCCGCAGGCATCAAACTCATAACGCCAATGATGCCCCTGACTGTTGGTGACACCGGCAAACTCGCTCTCGGCGTTGTAGTGATAGCGGGTGGTGGCACCCAGCGGGTCGGTTACGCTCTGAAGATTGTCGAAGGCGCCATAGGTCAGTTGGTGGTGATGGCCCAGCGCATCGGTCAGCCGTACCAGATTGCCTTCGATGTCGTAATCGAAGCGACTCTCGGTACCATCTTCATAGATGACCTTGCTGGGTTGTCTGGCGTGGTGACGATACTCCCAGCGACGTACCAGAGCACCTTGTTCGCCCTCCTGATAACGGGCGACCAGACGGTCTTGCTGGTCATAGACAAATCGCCAGGGAGCACCGTTAGCTGGCTCGTAACGAACCGGCAAACCTTGCTCCCCATAATGCCACTGGCTGCGCTGACCAACCGGGTCGGTTACCGCGGCCAGCAAACCCTGAGGGGTATACTCATGACGCCAGCATTGCCCCAGCGGGTTGGTCACCCCTTCAACGAGCCCCTGAGGGTTATAGCTGTATTGCCACGGCTGGCCGAGCGGGTCGATATAGGCCAGTAGCCTGCCCGCGTCATCGTAGCCATAACGGTGGGCACTGCCATCAGGCAAGGTCACGCACGTCACTTGCCCCCACGCGTTGCGTTCAAACTCGGTGCGCTGGCCCAAGGGGTTGACCAGTGCCGCCAACTGATTGTTCACCCATTCAAAGCGGGTCTCGCCGCCATCCGGCTCACGGCGCAGCAGGATATTGTTACGCTCATCGCGCACATAGGCGGTGACGCCACCAAAAGCGCTGTGGTAATAGCTGGTGAGATTGGCATCGTCATAACTGAAATGGTCTTTCCAATAGCCGCCTGCACAGCGGTTGGCCAGACAGCGGCCTTGCGAGTCATAGTCGTGTTCGACCCAGGTTTGGGCCAGGTCATTCCAACGGGTGAGCCACCCTTGCGGTGAGTATTGGTAATCAAAGCTGCGTCCGGCACCCGCCCTGACCCGCAGCAAGGCGCCGCTGTCGTCATATTCATAACGGGACAGCTCGCGAGGTGGGTCAAACTCCGACACCACCAGGGTAAGCGCAGAGACATTGCGCCCCTGATGGCTGACCCGAATATGGCGACCATCGGCCAACAAGACGCGCACCAGGCGGCCCCGCTCCCATACCCAACGCACCCGGTTGCCACAGGCATCACTCATGGATGTGAGATAAAGGTGGGGGCCACGGGCATGCTCGAAGCCATAACGACACCCATCCAGATGGTGCAACTGCAGCAGACCTTCGAAGCGGGTCAACCGCCACTCGGGGCTGGAGGGGCTGTATGCCCACTCACCTTCGTCAGGCAGGGTAAAGAAGGCCTGGTTAAACTCGCCATCGGTAAAGATGACCATGCCCTCTTGCAGCTCCAGTGACATGTCCCATTCCGTGCGCCAGAGGGTCCCCAGAATACCCGGACGACGTTGCCCACCCGAGCGGTAGTAACGGGCCAATCCGACCGGCAACAAGCTGGCCAGTCGCCAATCTTCGCGCTGTTCAAACACGAAACCAGTGGCCATATCGACTGGCTCACCTTCCTTTTGGCACGTTTTTGTTGAAGCGCAGTTATTACCATCTGCCTGCCCGGTTTGGGTTGTGTCGGCGTGTGGTTTATCAGCATGCCTATCACCTGTGTTACGACCAGCGTTGACGCTATTGGGTGGCGCGTCGACCAGTTTGCTTTTAGGCGAGCTCGTCACGCGAGTCACCACCTTGCCAATAAATTCGTTAAATTTCGCAGCGATATAGGCAAGTGATGCGTCAAACTTTGCCGAGAGTTTTTCCAGTGCATGGATAATCCCGGTAATTTGCTCCTTCATCATGGCAATCAGCCAGCGGTTGCTCGCCGGGTCTATCAGCATTTTCTTCAATGCCGCAATCACCTGCAGCAAGATGGCTTTGGCTTGTTGACCGTATGTCGCTATCTCAGCACGCAGCTCCATCAATCCTTTAATCAGGTTGCCATTGGAAAGGCTACGAATAATTCGTATCGCCTTCTGGATTTCTTTCACATCCCCCAATGCCCTGATAATGGCTCGTCCACTGATTTTGATGGCATCCCCAAAGCCTGGAATGATGCCAATCAGGCACAGCGCGCCTTCTGCGAGATGCATATTATCATCGAGCTTCACCGGCTCCTTGTAGGAGACATAACCCCACTCACCGATGGAATAGAGGTCGATGACCTGACCGACCACAGGTACAAACCCGAGTAACACCTCACACACCAGGAGCACCGCTTCATTGCTACTGGCCTTGTCACCCAATTCAGCGGCAAGACTATGGTGTATCTTGTTGACCGCCACTTTGAGCTCGCGGCTGCCTTTGTTAATTTTTTTATCCAGCGCCCAAAAGCGCTTGTAAGCCTGGTTGTACTTATCCGGGACACTATTGAAAATTCCACCGAGCATGCCGACGTCATCGACATCCACCTCATCTGCATCACTGTCAGAGGCGTCATACACAATCAATCCTTGCTGACGCAGAATGAGAAATAACGTGAAGTATTCACCAGCCAACGCAGCATAAGCGGGGTTGGATTGAAACACCGGGTTATTTTGCACAGTTTCCTGGGGTTTGAAATCATCGCTACCTTCGTCAAGTAACAACTCAAAGGTTTCGCAGCCCATATCATAAATTCGGCATAATCCCTTGCTATCGGTTTTGCCTTTAATAACAGTGCCATTACTGTCGGTCAGGACAAATGGCGCATTAGGAACGGGTTTCCCATCATCATAGTGATAATGAATGGTGACTTCGCAACCACATTTTACGCAACCACCAGAGATGATGTTATCTGTCGAAAAATTCTGTTTGGCAGCTTCATCGCTGGACATCAGACTTGCTGTTTTATTTTTACTCATGAGTCCCTCAACCTATCCCTTATCCAATGCGTGAAGGGCCTGCTCAAATAGCCTATCCATGCGGCTTTGCTGCCCAATTAATTCAGCCGGTTCAGCCATGATTTTTTTTGCCCAGGGAAGCGCCATAAACCCTGCAGGCATTTCCAGCTTTAAACTCAAGAAGCGAATAACATCCTGCTGGTTTTTGAATCCATGGGAGAGTGCCTCTCGCTCCCCCTCTTTGACGAAAGAAAACAATTGCTCTGGTTGCCACCGCGTATTCCGTCGAAGTTGAACATCCATTCCGGCCAACGTGAACACCCTGATCCTTAACGCGCTC
>NZ_LSGW01000015.1 GCF_001643305.1 Aeromonas salmonicida subsp. salmonicida | reverse complement strand
AAAACCACCCAGTTCAAGGCCGTGCTGAGTGCACTCGACACCCTGCCCCCGAAACAGCGCCCGACCGTGGTCGGGATCGGCCCCACCCACCGGGCCGTCCATGAAATGCAGTCGACCGGGGTCAAGGCACAGACGCTGGCCTCGTTTCTCTCGGAGAGTCGCCTGCAGGCCATGGCAGGGGAGCAGCAGGACCACAGCCGCACCCTGTTCCTGGTGGATGAAAGCTCGATGATTGGCAACCGCGACATGGCGGAGTTTTACCAGCGGGTGGCCGCCAGTGGCGCAAGAGTGGTCAGCAGCGGTGATACCGCGCAGCTCAAAGCCATCTCGTCAGGTGCCCCGTTCCAACTGATGCAAGAGCGCAGCGCGGTCGATGTGGCTGTCATGAAAGAGATTGTCCGCCAGCGCCCGGAGCTCAAACCGGCGATCTACAGCTTGATAGATGGCAACCTCACCCAGTCACTGGCACAGCGCGAAGCGGTGCAACCGGGTGTGGTACCCCGAGACCCGGCAAACGAACCGGATGCCTGGACACCGGATCGATCGGTGATTGAGGCAAAGAACCCCGCCGAACTGGTGGTCAAGGATTATGCCAGCCGTACCCGCCTGACACGGGATAACACCATGGTGATCGTGCATCTCAATGAGGTGCGCCACGGTATTAACGCCGCAATACACCAGGCACTGTTTGATAAAGGGGAATTAGGCCCACGCCAGACCAGCCTGACAATTCTTGATCCGGTGCGCATTGAAGAAAATAGCCTGCGTAGCAGTGAGCAGGTACAGAAAAATGCGCTTCTTGGTAAAGTGGCCGTGCTCGACCAGCACTATTACACCATCAGTGGTATCGACCCCCAGGCCGGGACAATGACCATCAAGGATAATGAGGGCAAGGTGCGACTCATCTCCAATATCGAAAACACCGCCCATGATCTCGCTATCTATCAACCGAGGGAAATAAAGGTCAGTGAAGGCGATAAGATCCGCTTCACCCGCACCGTCAATGAACACGGCCATGTGGCCAATAGCCAGTGGCAGGTAAAACGCATCGAGGATAATGGCGCGATAGTGCTGCACGATGGCAATAACGAGAAAACCGTTCGCCCCGACCAATTTAAGGAAGACCAGCACATTGATTTGGGGTATGCCATTACCGCCTATGGTGCGCAAGGAGCGAGCAGTACCTACGCCATCGAATTACAGGCGATCAAAGGCGTAAATAGAAACTTGATTACCCTGTCGTCTGCGTATGTCCCCGCCTCACGAGCCAAAGAACATATGCAGACCTATACCGATGATAAGGAAGGCTGGATTAACTTGCTCAATAAAAACCTCAAGAGCCAGGTTAGTACCGCCCACGATGCGCTCGAAGGCGACCAGATTAAAGGGCTGAAGGTCGCCGATATGTTATTGGGTGCCGCCTCGCCGATGCGCTCCACAGCATTGGGGCGACATGTGCTAAAGACCCATCAACTCGATGAGCAGCAGCATATGGGAAAATACATTGCACCAGGCAAAAAATACCCGACCCCGCACGCTGCCTTTCCGGTGTGGGATAATAATGGTAAACCGGCAGGGGCTGCCATGGTGGAGCTGCAAAGCCATCACCAAAATAAAGGCCCTACCCTGGACAGTGAATATCGACTGGTGGCAAATGAACGAGCCGAGTTTATCGGACTCCAGCGTGCCAGTAATGGCGAAACCCGTATCGCAACCAGTTTAGAGGATGGCATTGCCATGGCGACCAAGCATCCACACAGTGGAATATTGGTCAGCATTAACGGCGCACCACCACCATTTAATGTCAATCGGATGACCGGGGGTAAATTGGTCGTGTCGGACACGGATGCGCAGCACCTGCAAAAAGAGTCAGAGCGGGAGTTACCACTGCCACAAGATATGACCACCAAAGAAGCCAAACGCCAGGACGAGATGATAAAAACCGTTGCCAGGGAGAAAGAACAGCCGGATATCAAACTGCCTGATGATAAACAGCAAGCGGTCAATCGCGACGACAAGCGACTCCACAACGATATCCATCAACTAAATAAAGACGCGGAGTTAAGTGAGCGACAATTGCGTAAGCTGGCAGAAATCAGAGACGTGGCCAAAGCCAAATTTACCCATGAACTCCACGACAAACTGGATAAGCTGGAAAGGGAGATAATCAAGGAATTGACCAAAGGGGAGTAAAAAAGAAACCGGCCATGGGCCGGTTTTTTACATCAGCGACTGCTACGTGCAGTTAACTTTTTTCATCATCAGTGGAGAGCCTGTAAATAATTCTGT
>NZ_LSGW01000014.1 GCF_001643305.1 Aeromonas salmonicida subsp. salmonicida | reverse complement strand
GAATGGCTATGGCACAGCGAAGGTGTAGAACTATTAGGATCAGTTATTTAGAAGGTGGCATCACTTATTGGAAATCCCTGTATCGACAATGCCAGGGAGAGTGGCGGCTATTGCCCAATCACTATGGTGTGCAGTGCTATCCGGTCACTGAGTTACTGTTACTCTCTATAAACGAAGGTTCAGCAACAGAAAGCCTGTTGTTATGGCTGTTATCCCATCAACACTACCCTGATACGGGCGTTGTGTTGTTCACGGCAGCAGCTGAAATAGACGACATACAGCAAGCGTGTTTACTTCGCCATACTTGTTTTTATCCCGATGGGCGGCATGTCTTTTTCCCTTTTCATGAACCGGCTACGCTAAAAACTTGGCTGACAATGACAGATGTGTCAACGAGGCAGCGGTTTGAATTGCCTTTTATGGGTATATATATTCCCGAGGTAGTCGACACATGCTATTCAACCTCACAGTTTGAGTGTGTCAGTACGTCAGTCTCGCCCAGAAATATATCGTCACAAGTATATGAAAACAGGTTGAGTGCCGAGGCTTATCGCGTACTGACCAATCAGGCGCGTTATCAACATTTGACCAAGGCGTTATTCGTCAGAGCCAGCGAATACTATCCATTTCTACTGGATATAACATGGCTGGAGAAGCGTTTCATAAGCGGTATTCTCTTGGCAAGTGAGTTGTATCCTGCTGCATCGGAGGATGAGTGGGAGGCCTGGTCCGCACACCGCTGGATCATCGGTTCAGATTATTATCGGCACCCTCAGTTTATTAAATTGGTTTCTCACTATTCGTTATCGATGGCTATTAAAAAATTCAAGATGGATGCAGCGCTGGTCAGTGATTCACGGGCCCATTTCCATCGACGTGAATGGCTGTTTGGCCTGGTAGACGATAAAGGAGCGTAAGGCGTGAACGCAAGCAAGATGATGATATCTGGCAAGTATCAGGATGATGACTGGCAACAGCTGCTTGATGGGCAAGGTCTGTTCATGTTTGCCGAAGCGGCCATCAACGATGCTGTGCCTGGCCTGGCAGAAAAATGGGGCGGTAGCCTTGAGCAGACCAGGCTGTATTGGGGAGAGACGGGAAAGCTGCATAGCACTATCTCCCCCTATCTCATTCCTGTTCATCGACAAAATTGGCCAGAGCTTCAGCGCCTTGTCACCCATCAACCCGGATGGGGCCTGATGTTTCAGCTCGACTGATTCATGCTGGCGTATACGCCGCTCCAGCAGTTGCAAGCATTGCTGGCACATCTGCGGCAGTGGTCCTGGATAGATACACCTGAACATGAGACCGCCATCTTGCGGCTCAGTGACTGGCAGGTGGTCAAGCCCCTCTTGATGGCAAGCTCTCCTGCCGAAGCCACTGCGCTGTTTGGTCCTATCGCCAAGATTATCGATATATCACCGGAGGGTGGTTGTGATTATCTCCAGCTCATTGAACGGGTCGAACATGACCTCGCTGGGCGTGCTCCGCAACAGTTATCACCCGCACAGTGGACTGCATTGAACTCGCTGTCAGACAGCGTTGCACACGATGAGTATGTCGCGCATATCCAGGCACATCATCAAGTGGTTAAGGGGTGGCTGCATATTCCGGCCGATCAT
>NZ_LSGW01000013.1 GCF_001643305.1 Aeromonas salmonicida subsp. salmonicida | reverse complement strand
TGCCCTGAATCGATTTATTATCGAGTTCGGTGATCGCCTGATCTGTCACCTGTAATGGAGTTGGCCGTTACTCAGAATTATGTGCAGGCTCGCATTAATTTGATTTGAATTTTCCATTTTCAATTCTCTCCGCAATATCACGTAGCGCTAACTCGACAATATTTGTTATTCTTTTTCTTTCTGAAACCATTGTTTCTTTAGATAGATAAAGAAGGACTTCCTTTGTAAACTCGTTAACTTTTATAGATGATACTGTTTTCTCTCTTTCCTTGCTATCCGGATCGTGCATTTGCCAAGGATATTCAAACATTATGTTTGCTGATTGCTCTTTTGTCTTAACTCCTTCTTCATTTATTAGTTTTCTGCCTTCTTTTGCAGCCTCTTCAGACTTTCTTCTCGTATCCTCAACCCAGCTTGCGACACCTATTTTTTTTGCCATCATCAATTTACCTTCTGATTCAATACTCGAGCTAAAACCCCTTCTATTTCTGCTCTTGATTCACCTATTCTAGTTGTTTTAGCGAAATCAGAATCAAAAATTGTTTTGCTTTGATTGTGTGCATTAATAAAAGCAGCTCTATTTCTTACAACACTTGCTCCATCCTTACGCATTAAAAGGATAAAATCCCGCTCATCCTTTCTTCTCATATCTCCTCTGTTGCAAATTTCTATTACATCGCAACCGTCAAGAATGTGCCTAGCTTTTATATATGCAGCATAATCCAGTCTACATGGAACGACAGGGCATACCACAACATGGCTATCTGGTTTTTCACGATAGCCTGCGGGATAGTCGATAAGTACTAAGTCTGCATTTGGTTTTTCAGAAGGTAATGATTTGACAATAGTGAAGGGAAAATCACCTTGGCCAAATACTGACATATCGTCGTCTTGGACATCCCTGCTCACCACAAGAGTTATTAGCCCTAGCTTGGAGGCGGCGGCAGCTAAGTTGATGGTCATTGTAGTTTTTCCTTGGCCTCCCTTGGGATTCCAAATAGATGCTATTTTCACGTCTTCACCTTCCTACGTTGGACATGTTGTGGATATTCTATCGTTAACATTATCGTGTCCAAGACTTCTAGTCAACAATGGTTTGGACTAGTCTAATCTAGTCCAGATTAGACTAGTCATGTGCTTTGATTTTGCTTTTTTTGGATCCTTAAAGTGTTATGTTGTTTTGTTTTGTGTGACTTGGGTCGCAAAAAATCTGGTCTGACGCAGATCATTACCGTTGATCCAAAACTTGTTATGGTCAAAGATAGCAGGGTGAAATTGATAGGCTCAAAGGATGGGCGCAGCTAGTTAACCGTGTGCTTTTGAGCCCACTTAATTTGAAATGGCGGTTTCCAGAAATGAAGAAGGCCAGCCCTGGCAGGCTGGCCTTCTGAAAGAATTTCCCTAGATAAAGGGTAAACTCCTCAATCACAAGACAGAGTTTACTCTAGGGACTGATCTGGTTCAACCCGCCCATTATGGCGGAGATAAGCGTGTATTCGGACCATAAGTGTTACGCGAAGAACGAACTGCAGCGGGCAACGTGTATTTACCCAGTTTCTAAGCTTGGGTAAAGGGTGTTGCATTTAGATTTACAGGCATTCCAGCCAAGTGGGGCGCATTCCTCTCAAGAGGACATATGCAGAGCTGCTGACACTAACTCGCCAAAAGAGACCCCATTCATGTGGGGGCGATCTCATTACCCGCATCCAGGTCAATGGCTTGGCTCCGGCAATCGCTGTGGCCATCGTCCTGATGCTCCTGCCTGGCACCACTTCAATGAGCCAGAGACCAGGAAACCCTTGCCGCACTTTATCCAAACCTTGATCGACAAGGTGCGTGACTATTATGCCAAGCCCTCGCTCTTACCCACGCTGGCCAATCTGAGCGGCAAGATCAACAAGCTATCGGGCAAACCCCGCCAAAACAGATCAGAAGCTCGTGAAGCTGAAAGCCTGGTCATGCAGGCGATCCTCTCGCGCACCGATTTTGCCAGCCTGCGGGT
>NZ_LSGW01000012.1 GCF_001643305.1 Aeromonas salmonicida subsp. salmonicida | reverse complement strand
TAGGTGATATCGCCACACCACACTTGATTGGGTTGCGGAACATCAAATTCGCGGGCCAGCAGATTCGGAATATCCGGTCGTTCAGACCGTGCAACCTTATAACGATGTGTGCCCGGCTGTTTGGATGCCAACCCGGCTTCCCTCATCAGGTTACGGACTTTGAATCGGCCAATCTGATACCCCAGCTCTCGCATCATCGACATCAAGGCACGGCTGCCTGCCGAGTCCCGGCTCGCTGTGAACAAGCGGTGCAACTCACTGCGCTGTTGCATTCGCTCACGGTTAATCACTCTCCTGCGAGCCAGATAATCGTAAAAACAGGATGTGGGAATATCGAAAGCGCAGCAGACCAGGGTGATGGGGGCTTGCTCCCTTAATCGGTCTATCAGCGCGTACGTGTGAACTCGTCCGTCATCAAGAGAGCAGTAGCCTTTTTGAGTATGTCCTTTTCACGTTCGAGCCGGTTGATACGGGCTTCCAGCTCCTGAATTTTCTGCTGTTCCGGAGTCAGTGCTTTGCTGATTGGGGTTGTGCCACTGCGTTCGGATTGCAGTTGCTGAACCCATCGGCGCAGCACGGTTTCACCGACATCCAGTGAACGGCTTGCTTCGGGAACAGAATACCCCTGGTCGAGCACCAGGGATGCGGCTTCGAGTTTGAATTCGGCAGTAAATGAGCGACGTAATCTTGTCATTGAACACCTCAGGTCATGGTGGCGACTGTACCACCTAAAATGGTGTCCGGGATGATTAGACCACTACATAATACCAATGCGGTGCTACGGGTAGCGCAAGCCAAAAATAGTGGCCATTGAGGGGGGCAGGCTGGCGGGGGCAAAAGCCGGGGGCGTTTACAGCACGGTGTTTGGCGTCAATCAGCCGCTTGCTGGGTTCGATAATCGTTTCATGATTATTTACCAGGACACCTTGCAGTTTTGTTCGTACCAAAATATCAACCCACCCCTCACAACGACTATTTATCCGTCAGCGTTAACTTGGGAAACCCTGTCATTCGGTTCCCATCATGTAGTGATGCAGTATGAAGCCGCTACCTCCAGCACCCGAATTTATATCGATGGGGTGCTGGACGCCGGCATGACGGTGCCGTTTGATGTGTTCTTGCAGTTGGCCAACACCTATCTGGTGCTGGGTGGCTATTACTTCAATGGCACAGCCAATGGTAATTGTCAGCTGTCCCATGTAGCCATCTATGACCGTATCCTGACGGCCGGTGAGATCGCCGAGCGCCAGACCTACTCTCGGGGTGAGCCGGTCATCAAGTCGGTCAGCCTCACCGCTACCCCCGCCAACCAGGAGCCTCGCAGCCAGTTCCAGCCGCAGGATGTGGGCTGGAGTGGCACCCCACCGCTCTATGCCGGGCCAGTCAACGTGCAACAGATGAGCCAGTCCATTCTGTGCAAGGGACATGACTATTTCTGGGTCCGTGATGGGGTGCAGAACGTGGCCCAGGGCTACATCAGCAACCGGGTGACCATCAACGGGGAGGGGGTCAGGCGCCGGGTACTCTGCTTTAGCCAGGATGGGTATCTGGTGGCGGAAACCTACAGCAGTGCGGCCGATGGGGTCTACCGGTTCGATCACCTCTGGTTGAACCGGCGTTACATGCTGGTCGCCCAGGACGATCCCGCCTTTGGCCCGGCCGATTACAACGCCGTGGCGGCTGACTACCAGGCGCCGCTCCCCTACCCAGCAGCTGCTGGTCACGCTCCAGTTCCAGAGCCCTTGCTCCCAGTCGGTGACGGGCGGGGTACTGACCCTAAAGCCACTGGCCGAACAGATGGCCACCGGTAACGGCGCTACAAACTGGGGGCGTTTTGCCAATCGGGATGGTGACTTTGTGGCGGATCTCGACGTGGGGCCACCCGGTAGTGGCGCCGACCTGGAGATCCCCATCAACGAGCTGTTTACCGGGGCCCTGGTGCGCATCAACACCGCCACCATCACCGAACCGTAAGCCAAGACCTAACCACCGGAGCCACCTATGGCCAGAAAGGATGCGGCGCTTGAACTGCGCAAGGCGCGCCAGAGCAACGGAGATCTGGAGCTAAACCAGGCCGAGGTGGTGCGCTATGAGGCGGTGCTGCAGGGCATCTGTTTGCCGCCTGTGCTGGCCTGTTCGCCCGGGCTGGTGTTGCCCGCTGTGCTGGCAGGCCAGATAGTCGCCCCCGCGCTGGCTGCCGATGTGGGGCTCATCCTCCAGGGTGCGCTGGTAAGCCAACTCCCGGCTGCCGTGGCCGAGATCCGGGGCACCATCGTCATCGAGTGCACCATGGCCGTGACCACCGAGCCGGTGATCCACGACTTTGATGCTGGCTATGACGTGAACGTGTTCCGGGGGCCGAGCCATGCCAGCGCCAGTGATTGGGGGCGGGCCGATCTGGTGAGCGGTGGCGTGGCCAGTGATTGGCAACGTCCCGCCATTGAGCGGGCCACCTGCGCCGCTGACTGGCAGGAAGCCGAGCCGTTAGAGGCCGCCGTTGTCGAGCACGGGGATCTGATGCCACCCCGCTATGAGCTGAACCGTGGGGTGTTTGAGGAAGGGGCGCCGTTGGGGCATGCCCATGGTCAACAGGTTGACAACCTGCCCCCAGGCCATGCGGCTATCCGTTCGCTGTGGGTGGAGGGGGAACAGGTCGGCCGCTGGCAGTTAAGCGGCTATCGCAACCCGCCGCGCTTTGACTAGGTGTGGCAGGCCGACCAGTGGCAGGAAGGGGCCAAGCTGGGCAAGGTCATCGGTGGCCAGCGCTGGCAGTTGGGGGCCTCGCTGCACCTGCACTGGCTGGATGGTTGGGACGAGGCCATGCTGCCCCCGTGGGGCACAAGCCCGCCACCCAAGCCACCGATCACCCCGGAGCGCCCGGACAAGCGCACCAAGACACTGGCGTTCGGCCGCCCTCGCGGTGATGCCAGCCGGGAGTTCGTCTGGCACGGGCAAGACGCCCGCATCGTTATCCCGACCCGGAGGGTTTATCTGGTGAGTAACACAGCAAGCATTGTGCGTGTGCGCGATGGCCTCGATATCCCGGCCACCGCCGTGAATATCGAGCTCGACACCGACTCCTGGGCCTGGCAGTTCAGCGCCCAGATCCCGCGCATCGCGGCTGCGGCCCTGACCGATGAGGAAGAGGTGAGCATCTACATCAACGGCCAGCAGTGGGAGTGCGTGTGCGATGGCTGGCAGTCGAGCCAGAGCTTTGCCCGCGAGTCGGCCACCCTGACCGGCCGCTCTCGCACCGCCTACCTGTCGCCGACCCATGTATTGGCACAAGCGGTGAGCGAGAGTGCGGCGGCCACCATGGCCCAGCTGGCAGCGGCCGTGCTGCCGTTTGGCTGGACACTGGAGTGGCAGGCGGCGGATTGGCTGGTACCGGCCGGCTTCTTTAGTCTGGACAACCAGACGCCGATCGAGGTGATCAAGTACCTGGCCGAGGCGGCCGGTGGCTTTGTGCTGCCACACCAACGCAACCAGCAACTGGTCATCAAGCCACGCTATCCCACTGTGCCCTGGCAGCTTGAGACGGCGCTGGCCGATGTGGCCATCCCCCGCGCCATCATTACTACCCTTGGCAGTGACTTCCAGCCAAGGCTGGCGGCAAACGGTATCTGGGTCAGCGGTGGTCATCAGGGGATCAGTGCGCGGGTGGTGCGGCAAGGTACTGCTGGCGAGCAACTGGCCCAGAGCATCACCCATCCGCTGGTATGCGATGTGGTGGCTGCCCGTGCCCAAGGCGTCGTGGGGCTGGCCAGGACCATGCCCAAGCGGACCCAGACTATCGAGCTGCCATTGTCTGCAGATACGGGCTTGATCCTGCCGGGGGCGCTGCTCGCAGTGGATGGCTGGAAGGGGTACAACCGGGGCGTCAGGGTCTCTGCTGCGTTGCAGAACAAGGCCATGACGGTACGCCAGCAACTGAGCGTGGAGCGATTTGTATGAACCTGTTCAAACGATTCCTGGAGCTGGTACCCGGTGCCGACCCGCTGCTGGTCGGTACCGTGACAGTGCGCGGTGTCGGGGTAGCCATCGGCAAGAAGGCATTTTACAGGGGAGGGGAGCTTGCAGGAGAGGCGCCGGATTTACCGACCTATGAGATAGAGGTTTAAAGCCGGTTTAACTGGCTTATCAAACTCGGCGATTCCTGTGCCATCAAGTTTGATAAAAGTGCCAAGGGCACGGTTTTTCGTTTTAGGCAGACAGATTTTTCATTTTTCGCGGCGGGCTACAGATATCGAGAAAAGATCGTTGACGAAGGTGACCACGCCCTCCGGTGTGAACTGAATATAGGGTACCCGTGACTGAATGGCTTGTTCGAAGGCGCCCAGCTCCGCCAGTGCCGCCTCTTGCTCGCGTTGTTCATTGCTGTGCTTACGTTTCCAAAACATGGTGGAGCTCCTCCTTGAGACCCTTGTGAGACTTCTCGTGACAATAGTCGACCGGCTGAATACTAGTACAGAATATTTGTCCAATAGCGCAGGCATGGATGGTAATTATCTGTTTTTATTTAATTTATTCTTGTCGCCATCGGAGTGATCAGACTCGGGTGTGCGGCCGGCACAGGCCTCATACCCGGGCTTATTCCAGCGCCATCCCCCTGGCTCTAGCCCGGTTTTGGCCGTGCGGATACAGTGGATCTGTTCATTTTCCCCGCAGTCCAACACATCAGAGCACCCTAGGGCGGCAAGATGAGGTATCTTATGCCCCGATTTCATCCATTTAACGGTGTCGAGACCCCTCTATGATTATCAAACCCAAGGTTCGCGGCTTTATCTGCACCACCACTCACCCGGTCGGCTGTGAAGCCAATGTTCGACGTCAGATTGCTTACACCCAGGAACAGGGCATGATTGCCAATGGTCCCAAGCGGGTGCTGGTGATTGGTGCTTCCACCGGTTATGGTCTGGCCTCCCGGATTGCCACTGCCTTCGGTAGCGGTGCTGCCACCATAGGCGTCTTCTTCGAAAAAGCCGGTAGCGAAACCAAGACGGCGACTGCGGGCTGGTATAACTCTGCCGCGTTCGACAAGGCCGCCAAAGAGGCGGGTCTGTATGCGAAAAGTGTCAACGGCGATGCCTTCTCCAACGAATGCCGCGCCAAGGTGATCGAGCTTATCAAGGCCGATCTGGGCCAGATTGACCTGGTTGTCTACTCCCTGGCCTCGCCGGTACGCAAGATGCCGGAGACCGGCGAAGTGGTGCGCTCAGCCTTGAAACCCATCGGCGAGACCTACACCACCACCGCCATCGATACCAACAAGGATCAGATCATCACCGCCACCGTCGAGCCGGCGAATGAGGAAGAGATCCAGAACACCATCACCGTCATGGGCGGTCAGGATTGGGAGCTGTGGATGGCGGCCCTGCGCGACGCAGGCGTGCTGGCTGACGGCGCCAAGTCCGTGGCCTACTCCTACATCGGCACCGATCTGACCTGGCCCATCTACTGGCACGGTACCCTGGGCCGCGCCAAGGAAGATCTGGACCGCGCCGCCACCGCCATTCGTGGCGATCTGGCCGCCAAGGGCGGTACCGCTCACGTGGCCGTGCTGAAATCCGTGGTGACCCAGGCCTCTTCTGCCATTCCGGTGATGCCGCTCTACATCTCCATGGCCTTCAAGATCATGAAGGAGAAGGGCATCCACGAAGGTTGCATGGAGCAGGTCTACCGCATGATGCGCACCCGTCTCTATGGGGAAGAGCTGGCGCTGGACGAGCAGGCTCGCATCCGCATGGATGACTGGGAACTGCGTGAAGACGTGCAGCAGACCTGCCGTGATCTCTGGCCTTCCATCACCACCGAGAACCTCTCCGAGTTGACCGACTACACCGGCTACAAGCAGGAGTTCCTGCGCCTGTTCGGTTTCGGTTTGGCCGAGGTGGATTACGAGGCTGATGTGAACCCGGACGTGAAATTCGACGTGGTTGAGCTCTGAGTCTGACTCAGGTGAAAACAGGGCCCTGCGGGGCCCTGTTTTTTTGTCAACAATCTGGTGAAATCACGAAATTTTATTATCCGCGATCACCTTTTCCCCATATCAAACCCGCTAATCTTGCGCTGTCGGATCACATGACGGCGCTGCCGAGGAATGGAAGCTATGACCACCCCACATGAGGCGCCCAAGAAGCGCCAACTCCCCACCGTATACACACTGCTGTTCATCATCATCGCCCTGATGGCGGCCCTCACCTGGGTGCTGCCAGCGGGCAAATATGACTATGTTACCGCCAAGAGCCAGCAGCCGGTTGCGGCCGCCACAGTGGCCGATTACAGCGGCGATGAGCGATTGCTGCCTGTGCCCGGCAGCTATACCGAGCTGCCCGCCCAGCGGCAAGGGGTGTTCGAGGTGCTCAAGGCCCCCATTCAGGGCTTCCACAAGGCGGCCGACGTGGCGCTGTTCGTGCTCATCATCGGCGGCTTTCTGGCGGTGACCATGCAAAGCGGGGCGCTGGATGCGGGTGTGGGGGCCATAGTGCACACTTTCGCCGGGCGCGAGCGGCTGCTGATCCCGGTGCTGATCGCTCTGTTTGCCCTCGGCGGCTCCACCTTCGGCATGGCGGAAGAGACGGTGGCCTTCTGGGCGCTCATCGTGCCGGTCATGATGGCGGCGGGCTTCGATCGCATGGTGGCGGCGGGGATCATCTTGCTTGGCTCCGGCGTCGGTGTGCTCGCCTCCACCGTCAACCCCTTTGCCACCGGCATCGCCTCCGGTTTTGCCGGCATTCCCATCGGGGAGGGGATTGGCCTGCGGGTCATCCAGTGGCTGCTGCTGGTGATCTTCGCCTCCTGGTTCGTGATGCGCTACGCCAAGCAGGTGCAGCAGGACAAATCCCGCTCCGTGCTGGCCGACATCGCCTATGACGACGAATTCTCCCAGATGAAGCGCAGCGACTCGGCCTTCACCGGCAAGCAGAAGCTCACCATGCTGGTGTTCTTCGGCACCTTCCTGCTGATGATCTATGCGGTGGTGCCCTGGTCCGATCTGGGGATCGATCTGTTGCCAACCTTTGGCTGGTGGTTTGACGAGCTCTCCACCCTGTTTTTCAGCGCCTCCATCCTGATAGCGCTCATCAACCGGATGCCCGAGTCCAACTATGTGGCGACTTTCCTGAGCGGAGCGCGGGATCTCATCGGGGTGGCGCTGGTGGTGGCGGTGGCGCGCGGCATCTATGTGGTGATGGAGCAGGGCGTCATCATCGACACCATCTTGCACTGGGCCGAGGGGCTGGTGACCGGCCTCTCCTCGTCGGTCTTCATCCTGATGGCTTATCTGGTGCACATCATTCTTAGTTTTTTTATTCCCTCAACCTCGGGGCTGGCGACCGTCTCCATGCCCCTGATGGGGCCGCTGGCGGATTTTTCCGGCATCTCGCGGGATCTGGTGATCACCGCCTATCAATCCGCCTCCGGCTGGATCAACCTGTTCGCCCCCACCGCCGCCCATCTGGTGGCCGGTCTGGCGCTCGCCAAAATACCCTACGATCGCTTCGTGCGCTGGGTGCTGCCCTTCATCGTCGGGGTGGCCCTCATCACAATGGCAGTGCTGGTGGCGGGCACCCTGTTGCATGGCTGATGATTCAGCTGCAAACGACAGATAGCAAAAAGGCTCCCGAAGGAGCCTTTTTCATGAGCCGTGCTTACTGCTTGTAGCCCTTGAGGAAGCGGGCGAGGCGACCGATGGCCTCTTCCAGCTCCTCTTCCCGGGGCAGGAACACCAGCCGGAAGTGGTCCGGCGCCGGCCAGTTGAAGCCGGTACCCTGTACCAGCAGCAGCTTTTCCTGCTGCAGCAGGTCGAACACCATCTTCTGGTCGTCACGAATGTCGTACACCTTGGGATCCAGGCGCGGGAACATGTAGAGCGCCCCCTTGGGTTTGACGCAGGAGACGCCGGGGATCTCGTTCAAGAGCTCCCACGCCTTGTCCCGCTGCTTGCGCAGGCGGCCGCCCGGCAGGATCAGCTCGTTGATGCTCTGGTAGCCACCGAGGGCGGTCTGGATGGCGTGCTGCATGGGCACGTTGGCACACAGTCGCATGGAGGCCAGCATCTCCAGCCCCTCGATATACCCCTTTGCACGGCCCTTGGGCCCGGTAATGACCATCCAGCCCTGACGGAAGCCACAGGCACGATAGGCCTTGGAGAGGCCGTTGAAGGTCACCACCATCACATCGTCACACAGGGTGCAGACGCTGGTGTGGGAGATGTCGTCGTAGAGGATCTTGTCGTAGATCTCGTCGGCGAAGATGATGAGGTTATGCTGGCGGGCTATCTCGATCACTTCCAGCAGGAACTCGCTGCCGTAGACGGCGCCGGTCGGATTGTTGGGGTTGATCAGCACCAGACCACGGGTGCGTGGTGTGATGCGGGCGCGGATGTCATCCAGATCCGGATACCAGTCGGCCCCTTCATCGCAGCGGTAATGCACCGCATGGCCGCCGGAGAGGGTCACCGCCGCGGTCCAGAGCGGGTAGTCGGGGGAGGGCACCAGCATCTCGTCGCCGTTGTTGAGCAGCGCCTGCATGGCCATCACGATGAGCTCGCTGGCGCCATTGCCGATATAGATGTCGTCGATGTCGACCTTGCGCATCCCTTTTTGCTGGTAGTACTGCATCACCGCCTTGCGGGCAGAAAACAGCCCCTTGGAGTCGCAGTAGCCCTGGCTCAGCGGCATGTTGAGGATGACGTCCTTGATGATCTCTTCTGGTGCATCGAAACCAAACGGGGCCGGATTGCCGATATTGAGCTTGATGATGCGGTGGCCTTCGTCTTCGAGACGGCGTGCTTCTTTATGCACCGGGCCGCGAATGTCATAGCAGACATCGTCGAGCTTGTGCGACTTGTCGATAGTGAACATGGTGAGTGTGCTTCCTTCCCCGTGGGGACGCGTTGGCGAAAAAGGCGATTTTTAGTATCAAATTTCTTTTCCCCTATTCTTCACAGAATTGAATGCTAGAACAATCTTCTTTTTAGTAGAATTCCCTGATTTTTAGCCTTAAAACAGGGTTGCTGAAACGTTAAATTCAGCACGATCGTTTGTGTGAACCGAGGTTCACTAGTGAAAGATGAGGGGCTGATTAACAAAACTACCCGACTGTGTTGAAATATTCGTATCCAATGGCACGATTGGCTTGGGCCCTAAATCGCCTTCTCGCCCGTGCCAGCGAATAATAAAGAGGGCACAGACAACAGGGCCTGCGGCTTTCTTCTTCGTTTGTTCATCGAGTCCCCACTCACAGAGGTATGTCCATGCATGCACCCGCGCCCGGCCGTTATCGCCACTTCAAGGGGGGTTATTATCAGGTGCTCACCCTGGCCCTGCACACCGAAACCCGGGAGCAGCTGGTGGTCTACCAATCCGAGCAGGATGGGGTTGTCTATGCCCGCCCTGTGGCCATGTTCATGGAGTGGATCGAGCATCAAGGGCAGGTGGTGAGCCGCTTCACGCCGATGGGGGGTTGAGTCTGTCACTTTCACCATAAAAAAAGGCGCCATCAGGCGCCTGTTTTCTATGGGGGAGAGCTTACTGGTAGAGACCCAGGTTCTCTTTGGCATAGGCTTCAAAATCGGTGCAGCCACCGATGTGCTGCTCGTCCAGGAAGATTTGCGGCACTGTATTGACCGGCTTGCCGGCGCTCTTGGCCAGGTCTTCCTTGGTGATGCCTTCTGCGTGGATATCCACGTAACGGAAATTGAAATCGTCACGCTGTTCAACCAGTTGCTCGGCGATCTGCTTGGCACGGACACAATAGGGGCAACCGGGACGACCAAAAATCACTGCAAACATCTTCTCTCTCCGTTGAATTGAGGCAGAGCACAGCATAGCCCCGCCTCGGTACCGATCAAAGTGCAAATTGTCGATATGACCATTCGCCATTTCCGATAAGCCGGATGAATTGTTGCTGGTAGATGCTTTCCAGCACTCCTTTCTCGAGCCTTGTTCAGGGCATAAGAGTCGCCTTGCTGGCAAGGTGGCTCCCCACATTACTGCTCGATGATCTGGATGGGTTGTTGCTGGTAGATGCTCTCCAGCACTCCCTTCTCAAATACGGTCCAGGGCCAGGGTGCCTTGCTGGCACGGTAGCGCTCGTGGGTGGCCGGGTCCTGCGACAGGCCGCGCTGGAACATGACGAATGCCTTGCGTTGGCCACCGACTGTGTCGATAAAACCGGCCAGATTGGAGGTACCCGTGATGGTGCCTGTCTTGGCATGCACCCGGTTTTTCATCATGGGGGCGGTAACGCTGCGACGCCAGGCCAGGGTGCCATCCACCTGAGAGCTGGGCAGCAACTTGATGAGACCGAGTTCGGCATCATTTTTCTGGATGAAGTTGAGCACAGACAGCATCTGGCGTGCGCTGATGAGGTTATGGGCAGAGAGGCCGGAGCCGTCGGCCAGGGTGGCATTACCGAGGTCGATACCCTGCTTGGTCAGGATTGCGCGTACCGCCATGGTGCCGCTGCGATAGCTGCCCGGCTTGTTGTAGTAGTGGCGGCCTACCGTTTTCAGGAAGGTATCGGCGTAGAGGTTGTCCGATTTCTTCAGCATCTTGGAGAGCATGATGGGCAATGAGACAGAGTAATGGGTACCCAGGGTCTCGGCACTGCCTGGTGCCTTGTGGGTGACCTGAAGCAGCCCTTCGTGTGCTATGCCTGCTCTGTCCATTGCCCAGCGGATGTTGTCCCAGCCCCAGGCTTCCACGTCGTGGATGGCAAAGCGCAGCCCCTGGGGTTCCTTGTTGGGGGTGATGCAGCCTTTGAGTTCATAAAAGTTGCCCTTGGCCATGTCTACTTCCAGGGCGCAGAACTGACGCGCCATGTCGCCATAGCTCATCACGTCCACCCTGTCGGTGCCAATGCCGATGGGCACGCCGGTGGCGACGTTGCCGGTGGCGGGGCGACCAATCTGGGTGGCTGTAATGGTGGCGTAGGCGCAGTTCTTGTCGATGATGACAGAGGAGACGGGGGCGGCGAAGCAGAGGGTCTGATCCCCCCAGGACCAGCCGTTACCGCGCTCATAACCGTTATAGGCACCGGTATTGACGTAGACATTGCCCTTGATGCGGTTGACGCCGAGCTGCTTGAACAGGGCCAGCAGATCCATCCGTGACAAGGTGGGGTCGCCGACGAAGTTGATCCAGATGTCGCCATTGATGGCATCACCCTGTTTGGCACCTGGCTGGGCCTGAATATCGGTGGCAAAACGGAAGTCGGCACCGAGCTCTAGCCGTGCCGCCAGGGCGGTGAGCACTTTCATGGTGGAGGCGGGGGCTATCATGTCATCGGCATTGCGGGCGAACTCTATGCCACCATTGCCCTGCACTATGATGGCGTACTGGCCCCCCTTGGGCGGCGTCAGCGTGGCGGCTTGAACCAGAGTCGGAACAAGTGTGGAAAATAGAGCACAAAAACCAATCAACAGCCGCTGCATAAGATCCTCTAACTTAACGAAGGGGTCGGTAGTGCGCTACCCACCCTGATAATCAATATGTTTACGTTCACCGGCCAGCCTGCCGCTGCAAGGTATGATCCGCGCTCAGCCAAGGGCGTTGGCGGCGCGGTACCGGCCTTCATAATCAAAAATTTTCTCTTTCACCTGCCAAAAGCGACCTGACTTGCGGGCGATGACAAAGTCGGGGTGACGAAACTGGTTTGATGCGGCCAGCACGCTCTCCAGAGTGGTGAATTCCGGCTCCAGGCCCGGGGCGGGCCAATGATGACGCACAAAGCGCTGTTGAAACAAGCGCCGTGCACCCGGGGAGTGAAAACCGAAGTACTCCATCAGGGTAAGACCATCCTCATCGTGATAGGTCACCTCCAGCCGCTCCCCCTGTTTGCCACGGCCCGCTGTGAGGGTGAGACCGGCGCAGCGAATGATCATGCAGTCTTTCAGATTGAGGGCCTCCTTGAGCTTGTCGTCCGGATCCACCAACAGCTGATCACAACTCTGGCAGCGGCGGGCGGCGATGTCGTTTTCGGCGCCGCAGGCGGGACACACCTTGGCGCGAAAGCGGTAGTCACACTCCTCGCGGTGGCCCTCGTCATTTTCAAACAGCCCCTGACAGCGACGGCCGTAGTGCTCAATCACCTTACCTTCTTCATCAGTCTTGCCCCAGAAGGTGTTGGCAAAACCGCAAGCCGGGCAGGGCACCTGTACCGGCTCGGTGCCTGCGTGGGGTCTGGGTTCACCCACCTCGGGAGCGAACAGGTTGAAGTTGTTGCCCGCGTAATCGAGCACCAGACAATCGGCCTTGCCTGGTGAGAGGCGAAGACCGCGGCCCACGATTTGCTGATAGAGCGACACCGACTCAGTGGGGCGCAGCATGACGATGAGATCGACGTGGGGAGCATCGAAACCTGTGGTGAGCACAGCCACATTGACCAAAAACTTGATCTCCCGCGTCTTGAAGGCGCTGATGAGGGCATCGCGCTCCGGGCCCGGTGTCTCGCCCGTAATAAGGGCCGCCGTCTGGGATTTGGCAATCAGCAGCCCCTGGATCTCACCAGCATGTTCGACGGTGGCGGCGAAGATCATGACCCCTTGCCGGTCAGCTGCATATTCCAGCACCTGGCTCAGGATATGGGGGGTGACCCGCTGCTGACGTTTTAGCTCGCCGTTGAGATCCGCCTCGCTGAACAGGCCATTCTCCCGCGCAACCAGCTTGCTGAAGTCGTAGTGGACTATGGGGGCGTCGATGAGCCGCGGCGGCGTCAGGTAGCCATTTTTCACCATGAAGCGCAAGGGAAGCTCGAACACGCAATCGCCAAACAGACGCTCGCCATGGCTCTTTACCATGCCGTGATAGTGACGCCGGTAGATCCAGCCCAGCCCCAGGCGGTAAGGCGTGGCGGTGAGGCCGAGGATTTTCAGGGCCGGATTGCTGGCTCTGAGATGGCCCAACACCTGGTGGTACTGGCTCTCGTCATCCAGCGACACCCGGTGACATTCATCGATGATCAGCAGCGAGAAGGCGCCATCGAAGGCATCCAGATTGCGCGCGACCGATTGTACCGAGCCAAATACCACCTTGGCCTTGGCCTCCTTGCGATCCAGACCCGCGGCGAAGATGTCGGCCTTGAGTCCCCAGGCTTCGTACTTGGCGTGGTTCTGCTCCACCAGCTCCTTGACGTGCGCCAGCACCAATACCCGGCCACGGGCCTTGCGGGCCAGTTCGGCGATCACCAGGCTCTTGCCCGCGCCGGTAGGCAGCACTACCACAGCAGGGTCAGGATGCCGACGAAAGTGACTGATAACGGCGTTGACGGCGTCGATTTGATAGGGTCTGAGAACAAACATGGGGAACGGATGTGGTGCAGGATGGCGCCATTATAGGGATCTTGGCGCCACAAAAACAGCGGGCCGGCATGATGCCGGCCCGCTGGGATCCCTTGAGCTGATTAATGGAAGGGGAAGACGTAGTTCATCCAGCTTGCCATGCGCAGCAGCACCTTGCGCATCACGGAAACATGGTGGAAGTGCTGGGTATAGATGGCGGCCTGACCACTGGCGCCAGCGATCACCTGATACTTGTGCCACTCGGGATCCGTGATGGAGATGACCACAGGCAGACGACCCGGACGCACCGCTGTTGTCTGATCCAGCAGACCAATATTGGCCTGGACATTGCCGGCGGCGATAGCCGGCACCACGGCGGTGACAGTGCCTTTGAAGATCCTGCCAGGGATACCATCGATCACCACTTCGGCCTCGTCACCAATTGCCAGACGCTGCATGCTGTTTTGCCAGAACCAGCCGACATAGGCGGTATCGTCTTTATGGATGAAGGTCATCACGGGGCGATACATGAAAGGGGTGGCAATCATGCCGGGGCGCAGGGCCAGCTGCACCACATGGCCATCACTGGGGGCATAAACCACTGTCTGTGCCAGCTGGTATTTTGCCTCGTTCAGCTGGGCTTGCAGATCTTCCAGGGTGGCTTTTTGCTGGTCAATCTGGGCGACAATGTCGTCCACATTCGCTTGCGTGACATCGAGATCCCGCTGCTTGCCAACTCCCCGCCGCATCAAGTCACTGGCGCGATCCCTGTCCAGTCTGGCAGAACGCAGTCTGGCCTCGATGGATTTGAGGTGTTCACTATTGGCGTCGAGTCGCGCGCTCAGGCTATCCACCTTCAGCTGGAAAGGTTCGGACTCGATACGAAACAGCACGTCGCCTTTTTTCACCGGCTGGTTGGGTTGTACCGGTACCTCGACGACCCGCCCCTTTACCAGGGGAACAATCGGCGTGGAGACGTAGTAGTTGCGGGCCATTTCGGAGTAGGGGTGGTTGTAGTTCATCAGCATGATCAGGGTGCCGATGATGAGCACGCCGCCCAGCGCTGCCGTGGGCACAGTCCACTTGTTGAGCGGGATGCGAAAAATCTTGAACACGGCCACACACAGGGCCGTGTAGGTCAGGATCAGTAGCAGGTCCATGATTTATCCCTGTTGTTCAGTCTGTTGGATGGTATCGATGCGTGCCTTGAGATCGGCGAGTTCCTGCTTGAGAAGCTGTATCTCGTCTTCATCCTGTTGCAGACGCTGGTTGAAGCCCCAGCCGCGATCAGGACGATAGACAGTGGCCCAGATCCAGAGGAAGGGCCAGAGCACATGCAGGGTAAACAGACTGACCCATCCCGCCACATGAATGGCATCTTGGTGGGGGTGCTGACGGTGTTTGGCTATTTCATAAGGAATATCGTGGATCACTATGATCCCGTAGAACATGACCAGCCCGACAAAGAAGAGCAGGCCAAGGGCAAAATAATCAAGGAACATGGGTGTCTCCACAGGTTTGATGCACAACCAATCATTGGATTCAATTTTAGATAAAGCAATTGAATATCACATATTTATCGGGGATGCGCCGGGATTTTACAGCCTGATCTTGTATCGAAGCTTAAGCAGGATGGAATAATTAAACATTGATGCAGGACTCATTTTTACGAGCGAAAAGGTGCGCATTTGGTTGGTGACACTGGCCGCCTGTTTATGCTTGCCAGCCACTGCGGATGATCGAAAAAGGGGGAGCCAATTTGGCTCCCCCTTTTGTTTGCAGCAGGATGCTCAGCTTTCGCCTGGATTGCTGACCAGGGCCGGACGGTATTTCAGCAGGAAGGCAATGGTAATGGCGGCGGTGGACGCCAGGCCAATGACGGTGGAAATGCCCATCTCCAGCCCGAAACCTATGGGGGCATTGGCCAGGTAGGTGAACACCACAGCCGTCATGAACATGGCGGGAATGGTGCAGACCCAGTGCAGTTTGCCCTCTTTGGCCAGATACGCCGCCGCGGCCCACAGCATGATCACGGCCGTGGTCTGGTTGGCCCAACCGAAGTAGCGCCAGATCACCCCGAATTCCGCCTTGGAGATGATAAAGCCAAGGATAAACATGGGGACTGCGATGAGCAGACGCTTGGCCATGGGTTTTTGGGTCAGGTTGAAGAAGTCAGCCACAATCAGGCGGGCACTGCGAAACGCGGTATCACCGGAGGTGATGGGCAGGATCACCACGCCGAGGATGGCCAGTATGCCACCCACGGTACCGAGCAGGCTGGTGGAGACCTCGTGTACTACCGCCGCCGGGCCACCGTTGGCCATGGTGGCGTTGAGAGCTTCCGTGCTTTCATAGAAGGAGAGGCCCAGTGTGCACCAGATCAGGGCGATGACCCCTTCACCTATCATGGCGCCGTAGAAAATGAAGCGGCCGGATTTCTCGTTTTGCATGCAGCGCGCCATCAGCGGTGACTGGGTGGCATGGAAACCGGAGACGGCGCCACAGGCGATGGTGATGAATAGCAGCGGCCACAGCGGCAGCTCGGTGGGGTGCAGGTTGGAGAAGTCCATCCCTGTGTTGTAGAAGCCTTTGCCGGAGACGATCAGACCGACGATGAGGCCGACCGACATGAACACCAGCAGGGCGCCGAAGATGGGATAGAAGCGACCGATGATCTTGTCGATGGGGACTATGGTGGCGAGGATGTAGTAGGCAAAAATCGCCACAATCCAGTAGACCAGATCGGTGGAGGTGAGGTTGGCCAGAAGGCCCGCCGGGCTCAGTACGAAGACCACGCCTACCAGCATCAGCAACACGACCGCAAACAGGTTCATGAAGTGCTTGGCGACCGTGCCCAGATGTTCACCGACCACGGTCGGCACAGAGGCGCCCTTGGCGCGTACCGACAGCATGCCGGAGAAGTAGTCGTGCACCGCACCGGCAAAGATGCAGCCGAATACGATCCAGAGCATGGCGACCGGACCATAGAGGGCGCCGAGGATCGGGCCGAAGATGGGGCCGACGCCGGCGATGTTGAGCAGTTGCACCAGGTAGACTTTCTTGTCCGACATGGGCACATAGTCCACACCGTCAGCCATGGTGATGGCGGGGGTGGCACGCTCGGGTTTCGGGCCAAATATCCGCTCGATGAACTTGCCGTAAATAAAATAGCCGGCGACAAGTAAGCCGACACAGAGGAAGAACCAGATCATTGCTACGCTCCTGCATTGTTATTCTATGATGTGCGCAGCCAGTCTAATGGGGTCGTCTGTCAAGGGCAGGTGAAACGCGCCGAGCGGCGCCATGGTGACTCGAGTGGTCGCCGGCTGTGACCCGGCGCACAGTCCCACGTCACTATTCCAGTCCCAGTTCGTCTTTGAGTTCCTTGAGGTAGCGACGGCTGACCGGTACCCGGGCGCCGCTTGGGGTAACGATCTGGGCCAGCTGGTTTTCCAGCAGCTGGATCTCGAAGATGGCGCCGGGAGAGATCAGATACTGGCGGTGACAGCGTAACAGGGGGGTCTTCTCTTCCAGGGATTTGAGGGTGAGCTGGGTATGAAACAGCTCACCCTGACAGGCGACGTGCACACCGCCTAGATCGGAGAAGGCGTACTCCACCTGCTCGATGGGTAGCAGTCGCACCCGGTTGTGCAAATAGCCAGGAATGTGGCGGATAGCCGGAGCCAGCATCGCCATGGATTGGGGGCTGATATCCTGGCGCAGGCGGCTTAGCGTCTTGGCCAGCCGTGCCGGCTCTACCGGTTTGAGCAGATAGTCGAAGGCGTTCTCTTCAAAGGCCTGGATGGCGTACTCATCGAAGGCGGTGACAAACACGATGCGGGGCAGGGGATCCAGCATGGCGACCAGCTCCATGCCGCTCAGCTTGGGCATCTGGATGTCGAGAAACACCACATCCGGCTTGAGTCGCTGTATCAGTGGCAAAGCCTCGATGGCATTGGCCGCCTGGCCCAGGATCTCGATATCGGGATCCTGGCCAAGGTGCAGGGCCAACTCCTCACGGGCATAGAGTTCATCATCGACGATGAGTGTGCGGATCATGGGATCTCCTTAACAGAGTGACAATGGGTGAGCAGCTATGGGGGGGAGTACATCTGACCATCAATATCAGGAGGTTCAGCATCCAGAGGCGTCCCTGGGCAGGGTGAAGGAGACGCGAGTCCAGCGCTCCGGCGCGCAGCTGACACCGACGCCATATCGATTGCCAAACGCGCTCTTGAGGCGCCGATCGACTATGGTCATGCCCAGACCATCTCCTGCGGGCTTCTCCTGCCAGGTGCCGGCGTTGTCCTCCACGCAGATAGTCACGCTCTCCTGACGCTCTTCGGTATAAAGGCGAATGCATCCCTGCTCCAGCAAGGTCGAGATGCCGTGCTTGATGGCATTCTCGATGAGCGGCTGCAGGGTAAAGCTCGGCAACTTCAGGTTGGCAAGCTGAGGCGGGATCTCGTTGATGACGGTCAGTCTGTCCCCAAAGCGGGCCAGCTCTATCTCCAGATAAGATTGGCAGTGCTCCTGCTCTTCCTGCAGGGTGGCGAGGCCACTCTGGCGCTTGAGGTTCTTGCGAAAGAACAGCGACAGGTGCAGCAGCAGTTCCCGGGCCTTGTCCGGATCGCGCCGGGTAATGGCGCTGATGGTATTGAGGGTATTGAACAGAAAATGGGGATTGATCTGGGCCTGAATGAGCTTGAGCTCGGATTGCACCAGCAGGCGCTGCTGCTGCTCCAGTCGCCCGGCCAGCAACTGCTGTGACAGCAGGTTGGCTATCCCTTCCCCCAGCGTATGGTTGATCTTGAGAAACAGCCGCTTCTTGGGCTCATAGAGCTTGATTGTGCCGATCACTCCCTCATCACCATGCAACGGTATCACCAATACTGAGCCAAGCTGACACTGGGGCGAGAGACTGCAGCGGTAGGGTTGGCTGTTGCCATCGGCAAACAGCACCTTGTTTTTGGCAATGGCCTGCAGCGTGATGGCGGAGGCAATGGGGGTACCCGGTTTGTGGTGATCTTCCCCGGTGCCGATGAAAGCGAGGATCTTGTCGGTATCCGTGATGGCGACGGCGCCGACCCCTGTCTCCTCTTTTACGATATGCGCTATCTTGCTGCTTGCCTCAGCGGTGAAACCCTGGCTCATGATACCGACGGTGCGGTTGGCAATGGTGAGCGCCTTGGCGGAGAAGACCCGGGAGAACTTCTCATACATCCGCTGCTGATCGCGGATCATGCTGATAAATAGCGCCGCACCGCAGGAGTTGGCCAGGATCATGGGAGTGGCTATGGTGCGTACCAGCAGCAGGGATTTGTCAAAGGGGGTCGCCACCAGCAGTATAATGACCATCTGCAATATTTCAGCGCCAAATGTCGTGAAGAATGCAATCCTGGGTTCGAACAGCGCATTCATACGCCCCGAGCGCATCAGCCGCCAGTGCACCAGACCGCCCAGCAGTCCCTCGCAGGTGGTAGATATGGCGCAGGCGAGGTCGGTAAATCCCCCCAGGGTGTAACGGTGCAGACCCCCGGTCAGTCCGACCAAAAATCCCACCAGCGGCCCCCCCAGCAGTCCTCCCAGCACGGCACCGACAGCACGGGTATTGGCGATGGCATCGTCAATATCCAGTCCCACATAGGTGCCAAGGATACAGAAACAAGAAAAAATGATGTATATCAGTATCTTGTGAGGGAGTCTTACGGAATAGTTGGCGAGGGGACGCAGCAGGGGGCTCTTGGAGAAGAGATAGGCGATCACCAGGCTGACGCTCATCTGTTGAAGCAAAGAGAGGACCAACTGCATAAAAAACGTTCCTCAGAGTTCATACCGAAAAAAGCGGCCGGGATGGGCAAATGTGATCAGGATCTTGTTCTGTGAGCTCCCTCGACCTGAACACGGGCGCAGTTTGCCAGAAAAGTGAAATAAAACCATATTAAATCAGCATGTTAAATTGATATTTGTGTAATCGCCAAAGGGTTGATATTGCTGGGTGGAGCATGAATGTATCCGCCACATGGAAGTGGCATGCTCCGCCCAGCCTCTTGGCTGGGCGTTTTTTATCCAGGGTCGGCTGTGAACCGTTTTGAGGGTAATCGGGCAATTATTCAGGTTTGTCCAATGAGTTATCCCCAGCTTCTGGGGATAACTCAGAAGGCAAAATAGTAACAGAAGCGCCGGGTCAGGTTAAAAAACAGCCGTTGTCCCTCATCCAGGTCCTCCTGCTTGATAAAGGATTTGATGGTGCGTTCATCTTCCCGCAAATCCAGCATGGCAACTCCTTCCGGCCGCTGTGCCTTTATATAAGGCAATACCTTGGGTTTGAGGGGCATGGTGGGCTCGGTGGACAACACTAGCGCCACTGAACTATCGGAGAGCAGCACCAGAGAACCGGGAGGATAGACTCCCAATACCTTGATCAGCAACTTGACCAGATCCTGGTCTAACTTCTTCTGTGACAGCTTGTAGAGCTGGCTGATGGCCTGACTCGGGGCGGCAGGCGTAGCGCTGCTGCGTGGATGCAACAGTTCGTCATAGTAGTCCACCAGTCCGATAATCCGTGCCAGTGGCGGGATCTCGCCCCCCTTGATGCCGAGGGGGAAGCCACTGCCATCGAGTCGCTCATGGTGCAGATGGGCCACCTGGCGGATCTTGGGCTCGAATGCCTGCAAGTGTGTCAGCATATCCAGTCCGTACTGGGGATGCATGTTGAGAAAATTCTGTTCCGACTTGTTGAGATCCCCCCGTTTCTGGGTGATCTGGCTCGGTATCTTCAGCTCTCCTATGTCGTGGATCAGCCCCGCCAGACCCGCCTCCTCGATCTCGACCGGGTTCATGCCCAATTCGCGAGCCATCAGCATGGCGATAAAGGCCACGTTCAGGCTGTGCTGCAGCAGTATGTCGGTGTGCGGGCTGCGAATGAGGTGCAGGCCGAGGGGTCCCTCATGTTCACTGATGCGGGCGGCGGCATTGCGCACTATCTGCGCCGTGTTGGCCAGCCCCTCGTCAGGCTTGAGGTTGAGGGCCCCCAGCGCATCGCGCAGCTCTGACATGGATTGGCCAAAGGCCTTGTCTGCGGCGCGCAGGGAGCGGCGGAAGGCTTTCTCATCAAAAGGGGGAGGGCCTGAGTCTACTATTTCGTCAATGGCCGACAGATCAGGGCCGGCAGAAGGGATATCGCCCCGCAAGATGGGTTCGATGGGCAGGTCGCTCTTGTCCGGATCCACCATCAAGAGGGTGAGGTCGAGGTGACGTATGATGTCGAGCTGCTGCTGATCCTTGATCTTGAAGGCATTGAACATAAAAGGATGACTGGTCCATCCCGTGGGGAGATGGATGTAGTGGCCGATCCGTAACTGCTCTATCGAGGCTTGTATCAGCGCCATGTGCTAACTCGCATTTCATGAATGCCTACCAACAAGCTAGCAAAATTAGAGAGATAGACAAACAAAAAAGCCCGCGCATGTGCGCGGGCTCTCGAGTTCAAGTCCGATTATCAGGCCTTGGATTTCTTCTTGCTGTCTACCTTGGTCTCAACCTTGGCTTCTACCTTGGTCGCTACCTGAGCTTCCTCGGTGAAGGGACGACCATAGTAGGTGTCCATCAGGATGGCTTTGAGCTCTGTGATCAGCGGGTAGCGCGGGTTGGCGCCGGTGCACTGGTCATCGAATGCTTCCAGCGCCAGCTGGTCAACCTTGGCCAGGAAGTCGGCTTCGTTCACGCCAGCTTCACGGATGGAGGCCGGGATGCCCAGAGTGGCTTTCAGCTCGTCCAGCCAGGCCAGCAGCTTCTCGATCTTGGCTGCGGTGCGGTCACCGGCGGCAGTCAGACCCAGGTGGTCAGCCACTTCGGCGTAACGACGGCGAGCCTGCGGACGGTCGTACTGGGAGAACGCAGTCTGCTTGGTCGGGTTGTCGTTCGCGTTGTAGCGGATGACGTTGCTGATCAGCAGGGCGTTGGCCAGGCCGTGCGGGATATGGAACTCGGCACCCAGCTTGTGCGCCATGGAGTGGCAGACACCCAGGAAGGCGTTGGCGAACGCGATACCGGCGATGGTGGCAGCATTGTGCACCTTCTCGCGAGCAACCGGGTCGTTGGCACCATTCTGGTAGCTGGAAGGCAGATACTCTTTCAGCAGCTTCAGCGCTTGCAGTGCCTGACCGTCGGAGTATTCGTTGGCCAGTACGGAAACATAGGCTTCCATGGCGTGAGTGACCGCATCCACACCACCGAAGGCGCACAGGGACTTGGGCATGTTCATGACCAGGTTGGCATCCACGATGGCCATGTTCGGGGTCAGCTCGTAGTCGGCCAGCGGGTACTTCATGCCGGTGGCGTCGTCGGTCACGACTGCAAACGGAGTGACTTCAGAACCGGTACCGGAAGTGGTGGTGATACAGACCAGTTCGGCCTTCACGCCCATTTTCGGGAACTTGTAGATACGCTTGCGGATGTCCATGAAACGCATGGCCAGGTCTTCAAACGCGGTATCCGGATGCTCATACATGACCCACATGATCTTGGCCGCATCCATCGGTGAACCACCACCCAGCGCCAGGATAACGTCCGGCTTGAAGGAGTTGGCCATCTCGGCGCCCTTGCGGACGATGGACAGGGTCGGGTCAGCTTCTACTTCGTAGAATACTTCCACTTCCATGTTCAGCTTCTTGAGCAGACGAACTACGTCATCGGCATAGCCATTGTTGAACAGGAAACGGTCAGTTACCACCATGGCGCGCTTCTTGCCTTCCAGGTCGCCCAAGGCGATCGGCAGGGAGCCACGACGGAAATAGATGGATTTCGGAAGTTTGTGCCACAGCATATTTTCTGCCCGTTTTGCGACTGTCTTCTTGTTGATCAGGTGCTTGGGACCGACGTTCTCGGAGATAGAGTTACCACTCCAGGAGCCGCAACCCAGGGTCAGGGAAGGAGCAAGAGCGAAGTTGTACAGGTCACCGATACCACCCTGGGTGGAAGGGGTGTTGATCAGGATACGGGCAGTCTTCATCTTGTCGCCGAAATATCTGATGCGGTCCTGATTGCGATCCTGGTCGGTGTACAGACCTGAGGTGTGACCGATACCACCGATGTTGACCATGGTGCAGGCCATCTCGACAGCGTCTTCAAAATTCTTGGCGCGGAACATACCCAGGGTCGGGGAAAGCTTCTCATGAGCGAACTCATCTTCAGCGCACAATTCCAGACCTTCACCGATGAGGATCTTGGTGGTGGCAGGCACAGTCACACCGGCCATGGCGGCGATCTTGGTGGCCGGCTGACCAACGATATCTGCGTTCAGCGCGCCGTTGATCAACAGCACCTTACGTACCTTGTCCGCTTCATCTTTGGACAGTATGTAGCCATCGTGGTTGGAGAAACGCTCTTTCACCTGGTTGTAGATGGAGTCAACGACGATGACGGCTTGCTCGGAAGCACAGACCACACCGTTGTCAAAAGTCTTCGACATCAGGATAGAGGCGACGGCACGTTTTACATCGGCAGTTTCGTCGATGACGATTGGCACGTTACCGGCACCTACACCGATGGCAGGCTTGCCTGAAGAGTAAGCGGCTTTCACCATGCCCGGGCCACCGGTGGCCAGGATCAGGTTGATGTCGTTGTGCTTCATCAGCGCATTGGACAGCTCAACAGACGGTTGATCGATCCAGCCGATGATGTCTTTCGGTGCACCGGCGGCAACAGCTGCATCCAGTACCAGCTTGGCAGCGGTATTGGTGGAGTTCTTGGCGCGGGGGTGCGGGGAGAAGATGATGGCGTTACGAGTCTTCAGGGAAATCAAAGATTTGAAGATCGCGGTAGCGGTCGGGTTGGTGGTCGGAACGATACCGCAGATGATACCTACCGGCTCGGCGATGATCATGGTGCCCATCTCGTCATCCTGGCTCAGGATGCCGCAGGTCTTCTCGTCTTTATAGGCGTTGTAGATGTATTCGGAGGCGAAGTGGTTCTTGATAACCTTGTCTTCGATGATACCCATACCGGATTCTGCCACGGCCATCTGGGCCAGGGGGATACGGGCATTGCTGGCGGCCAGGGCTGCGGCACGGAAAACCTTGTCTACCTGCTCTTGCGAGAAGCTGGCGAATTCACGCTGGGCTTCTTTGACGCGGGCGACCAGTGCATCCAGTTCAGCCAAATTGGTTACTGCCATGTTTATCTCCTGATGATTTGAAAACTGTTTAGTAAGAGTTTGGCAATGCCCGGCAATTATAGTCGCCCTGTCAAGGCGAGAATCACTATAAGGGGGTATTTACATGCCTTACTAAATTGCTTTCTGAGCCGATTATAGAGCGGGTCTGACTCAGAAAAATTTGATCTGGATCATGTGTAACAAAAGAACAAAAGAAATTTTGTTTCACAATACATGTTTTCAGGATGTTACTAGGATGTAGAGTGAAACAAAAATGGGATGAATCATGGGTGAACAGAGTGTCACGCACTATTTTTCAAGCAGTTAGCACGATCACATCCCAGTGTCCCCGGGTCGGGGCCAGGGGCAGTATGGGGGCTGCATTGTGATAGAAACGGCGATCATCCAGGACCAGATATTCTCCTGGAAGTAACTCTTGTTGGAAAAATGGTTGTTCTTTTAATCCATGATAAAGCTGAAGCGCGCCGCCACTGACGCCTTCGCTGCCACAAAAGAACACGCCGATAAAGTCAAAGCCATCCTGATGGACTCCTTCCGGTGCGGGAGGCACGCTTTCGCCCTGGGCTGTGGTGATCCGCATCTGGTGAATGCCGATCGCCTTGCCATCCGCGAGTCGAACATGACGGGCAAAGCGGGTCAGCATCTGCCCAAAGGCGGGATGGGCGACAAAAGCGGGATCCAGCTCGGCATAGGTTCTGGGCACATCCCCGAGGAACTTGTTGATGGCGGCGGCCTGAAAGAAGACGCCGTTGTCGAGGGGGAAGAAGCGTGACCCCTCTTTCTCGACACGGCCATAGCGGCGTTCCCGAAAAGTGCCCTGAATATAGGGATCGACCGGCAGTCGATCAAAAAAGCCGAGCAGGGGGTCGACAGTGCCTGCCGGCAGCGAATCCAGGTGCCATTTCAACTTGATGTCCGTATCAATCATTACAAAATCCTTGTTTGCTGAGATGAAATCTTGCGCCAAAACTCCGTGGCCGCATAAAGCTCGACGTGATTTTACCAGAGTGTTAAATTGCGACAATCTTTATTAACAAATCAATGTGTTGAATTTTGGCTATACATTAGAGGAACTAACTGAAAAGCCACGGAAAGGGTGAGATTATTTGATTGGTGAAGGGCATTGGCATGGTGTAAATTTACGCACGATTTATCGGGGGGATCCCCGTGGCCTTGCTTACTTCTGGATGGCGCCTATGGCAGCGATTGACGTCTCTTTATATCTGAAGTTTTTCATCGGTTTGTTCGCGATCATCAACCCATTGGGGTTGTTGCCGGTGTTTGTCAGTCTGACCGGCCATCAAACGCCGGAAGAGCGGATGAAAACCAACACCACCGCCAACATTGCCGTGATGATTATCTTGCTGGTCTCCATGTACATGGGGCAGCTGATCCTCGATGGTTTTGGCATCTCGCTGGCGTCGTTTCGCATCGCCGGTGGATCCCTGATTACCCTGATCGCCTGGTCCATGCTGCAGGGCAAGCTGGGGGAGGTGAAGCATAACAAACAGGAGAAGGGTGAGCTGGCCGCGCGCGAATCTGTCGCTGTGGTGCCCTTGGCACTGCCGTTGATGGCTGGCCCGGGTGCCATCTCTTCTTCTATTGTCTACGCCAGCCAGAGCACCTGGTCCCAGATGCTGGGCATGTCGCTGGTGGTCATGGTGTTTGCATTCTGCTCCTGGCTCATCTTCCGCGCCGCCCCCTTGCTGTTCAAGCTGATGGGCAACACCGGTATCAACGTGGTCACCCGGATCATGGGCCTTATCATGATGTCACTGGGCATCGAGATCATGGTGGCAGGGATCAAGGGAGTCTTCCCCGGATTGATGTGATTCAGGTCTGTTTTGTCGGAGCCGGTCCTCGTGACCGGCTTTTTATTGTTTCTTTTTTGTTAGTCATTTCCTAGAATCGAGCGGGTTTGTATAAAAAACGTCCGCAGCGCGATATTTAAATGCTGAATAATTGGCTAAAAGCTGTTTTTTTAACCATTGATCCCAGCCTAGCCTGATGATATCTATTGCATTATTAGAATTGTCAGGGAATTATGCTGGCAGCGGGGTACTTATCTCGTTGGTGGACAAATGCATGGAATGTTCTTGTTGGAGTAAATGGAAATGACTCATAAAAAAACAATGATTAATACCCTATTGGTGGCAGCGCTATTTGGCGGAATGAATGCAGCGTATGCTGCTGATGTCCCCGCAGGTACCAAACTGTCTGATGTTCAGCAGTTGGTGAAAGGCAACGGCTCTGAGCCCGCAACGCTCGATCCCCACAAAACCGAAGGAACGGTTGAATCCAATATTCTGCGTGACCTGTTCGAAGGTCTCGTCTCCTCCGGCCCCAAGGGTGAAGTGCTCCCCGGTGTGGCCGAGTCCTGGGAAACCAAGGACAACAAAAAATTCGTGTTCCACCTGCGCAAAGATGCCAAGTGGTCCAACGGGGATCCCGTGACAGCCCACGATTTCGAGTTCGCCTTCAAGCGGGCCGTGGATCCCAAGACTGGTTCTCCTTATGCCTGGTACATGGAGATCCCGACCATAGTCAACGCCACCGAGATCATTGCCGGCAAGAAGCCGTCAGATACGCTGGGCGTGAAGGCCGTCGACGACTACACCTTCGAAGTGCAGCTGGAAAAAGCGATCCCTTACTTCGTCAGCATGCTCTCCCACACCACCACCTACCCGGTGCCGAAGAAGGTGATCGAGAAGTTTGGTGACAAATGGACCCAGCCCGGCAACATGGTATCCAACGGTGCCTACCAACTGAAAGACTGGGTAGTGAACGAACGCGTCGATATCGAGCGCAACCCCAAATACTGGGGCAACGCCAAGACGGTGATCGACAAGGTGAGCTACCTGCCTATCCAGTCCACCAACGCCGAGTTGAACCGCTATCTGGCGGGTGAGCTGGATCTTACCTACAACATGCCCATCGAGCGCTTCAAGCAGATGAAGAAAGATCTGCCCAACGAGGTGAAGGTGAGTGGCTACGTGGGGACCTACTACTACACCTTCAACACCAAACGCAAACCCTATGACGATGTTCGGGTTCGCACGGCACTTACCTACGCCATCGACCGTGACGTGATCGCCGACAAGGTGATGGGCAAGGGAGAAACACCGGGTTATGCCCTGGTGCCTGATTTTGTGGATGGTTTCAAACCGGTTGCCCCCGAGTGGTCCAAGTTGACCCAGGCCGAGCGCGACACCAAGGCAAAAGCCATGTTGCAAGAGGCGGGATATGGTCCAGACAACCCGCTCAAGTTCGAGCTGCTCTACAACACTGACGACAACCACAAGAAGGTAGCGGTTGCCGTGGCCTCCATGTGGAAGAAGCTGGGCGTGCAGGTAAGCCTGGTGAACCAGGAGTGGAAGACATATCTGGAGACACTCAAGCAGGGACAGTTTGATGTTGCTCGTCGCGGTTGGATCGCCGACTACAACGAAGCTTCCTCCATGCTGGATCTGATGCAGACCACTCACGGCAACAACGATGGCAAGTACTCCAACCCGGTATTTGACAAGCTGATGGACGAGTCTCGCGACCAGGTCGATGATGCTTCCCGCAACAAACTCTATGTCCAGGCCGAAGAGATCCTCACTAAGGACATGCCGATAGCCCCCATCTATCAGTACGTGACCTCCCGCATGGTCAAGTCCTATGTGGGCGGCTACCCGGCCAACCCGCTGGACAACCTCTACAGCAAAGACATGTACATCGTTGCTCACTGAGTAAAATAACAAGTCGCATAACAAGCAGGCCCGCCAGACGGCGGGCCTTAGTATTAAAACCGCGACCCTTTGGAAGCAGTACAGGACAGGAATTGTCTATGTTGAAATTCATTTTTAAACGTCTATTGGAAGCGATCCCGACTCTGCTGGTCTTGATCACCGTCTCTTTCTTCATGATGCGCTTCGCGCCGGGCAACCCCTTTACCAGCGAACGTGCCCTGCCGCCGGAAGTGTTGGCCAATATCGAGGCCAAGTACGGCCTGGACAAGCCCATCGGCGTGCAATACCTCACCTACCTTGGCAACCTGGTACAGGGCGATCTGGGCCCCTCTTTCAAGTACAAGGACTTCAGCGTCAATGATCTGGTGAGCCAGGCGCTGCCTGTTTCCGCCAAGATCGGGAGCGCGGCCTTCGTCTTTGCCGTCTTGCTGGGGGTGACCTTTGGCTCCATTGCAGCCTTGAAACAGAACACCCTCATCGACTATCTCTTGATGTCGTCGGCCATGGCTGGTGTGGTGATCCCGGGCTTTGTGCTGGCACCCTTGCTGGTGCTCTTCTTCAGTATCTATCTGGGCTGGTTCCCGGCCGGTGGCTGGCAGGGGGGCGGGGTGCAATTCATGGTACTGCCGGTATTTGGCATGATGATGTACTACATCTCCGCCATCTCGCGCATCATGCGTGGCAGCATGATCGAGACCATGAACTCCAACTTTATCCGCACCGCCCGTGCCAAGGGCTTGCCGCTGCGTCACATCATACTGAAACACGCGCTGCGTCCGGCCATGCTGCCAGTGGTCTCCTATCTGGGGCCGGCCTTCGTCGGCATCATCACGGGTTCAGTGGTGATAGAGACCATTTTCGGTCTGCCGGGAATTGGTCAGTTGTTTGTCAACGGTGCCCTCAACCGTGATTACTCCATGGTGCTTGGCCTGACCATTCTGGTCGGTGCCCTCACCATTACCTTTAACGCCGTGGTCGATATTCTCTATGCCTTTATCGATCCCAAGATCCGTTACTAAGTCGGGAGTTCATCATGGTTGTCACAACTGAAAAACGCGAGGCCGTCGAGGCGTTCGCACAGCAAGTGGAAGTGGTGGAGGGACGCTCCCTGTGGAAGGATGCCCGTCGCCGTTTCCTGCGTAACAGGGCTGCACTGACCAGCCTTATCATACTGACTATTATCGGTCTGGCGGTGATCGTCGGTCCCCACCTGTCCCAATACACCTTCGACGATCCGGATTGGGGCGCCATGCAGGCCGCGCCGGATATGGAAGCCGGCCACTGGTTCGGTACCGACAGTCTGGGGCGTGATCTGTTCGTGCGCACCCTCTTGGGTGGCCGCATCTCGCTGATGGTCGGCATCATGGGGGCCATGGTGGCCGTGGTCATCGGCACCCTGTATGGCGCGGCGTCCGGTTTCATCGGTGGTCGGGTCGACAGCCTGATGATGCGGATTCTCGAGATCCTCAACGCCTTCCCCTTCATGTTCTTTGTGATCATGCTGGTGACCTTCTTTGGCCGCAATCTGGCGCTCATCTTCATTGCCATCGGGGCTGTAAGCTGGCTCGACATGGCGCGGATCGTGCGAGGCCAGACCCTGAGCCTCAAGAGCAAGGAGTTTATCGAGGCGGCTCACGTCTGTGGCGTCTCCAAGTGGAAGATCATCACCCGTCACATAGTGCCGAACGTGCTCGGTATCGTGGCCGTCTACGCCACCTTGCTGGTGCCGGGCATGATCATGTTTGAATCCTTCCTGAGTTTTCTGGGCCTCGGCGTCCAGGAACCCATGACCAGCTGGGGTGCCCTGCTGGATGAAGGCTCCAAGTCGATGGAAGTGGCCATATGGCAACTCTTGTTCCCTGCCGGTTTCATGGTGGTGACCCTGTTTTGCTTCAATTTCCTCGGGGATGGTCTGCGTGACGCACTCGATCCGAAGGATCGATAACAAGAGCGGCCAAAGATCGATAAGGAGTTTTTATGAAATTACTGGATGTAAAAGATCTGCGAGTCGAGTTCAAGACTCCGGATGGCAATGTGGTGGCGGTCAACGACCTCAATTTCTCTCTCGCCGCAGGCGAAACTCTGGGGATCGTCGGCGAATCTGGCTCCGGCAAGTCCCAGACGGCCTTTGCCATCATGGGGCTGCTGGCCAAGAACGGCATCATAACGGGGTCGGCCAAGTTTCAGGGTGACGAGATCCTCAATCTGCCGGAGCACAAGCTCAACAAGATCCGCTCCGAGAAGATCGCCATGATCTTCCAGGACCCCATGACCTCGCTGAATCCCTACATGAAGGTGAAGGATCAGCTGATGGAAGTGCTGATGCTGCACAAGGGGGTGAGCAAGGCCGAGGCGTTCGAAGAGTCGGTGCGCATGCTGGATGCGGTGAAGATCCCCGAGTCGCGCAAGCGGATGAACATGTATCCCCACGAGTTTTCCGGTGGCATGCGCCAACGGGTGATGATCGCCATGGCCCTGCTCTGCCGGCCGCAGCTGCTTATCGCCGATGAGCCGACCACTGCGTTGGACGTGACGGTGCAGGCCCAGATCATGACGCTGATGAACGAGCTCAAGCGCGAGTTCAACACCTCCATCATCATGATCACCCACGACTTGGGCGTAGTAGCGGGTATCTGTGACAAGGTGCTGGTGATGTACGCCGGTCGTACCATGGAGTACGGCCGGGTGAACGATATTTTCTATCGCCCGAGCCATCCCTATACCGAAGGCTTGCTGCGCGCCATTCCCCGCCTCGATACCGAAGGGGAAGAGCTGCCTACCATACCGGGCAATCCGCCTAACCTGCTGCGTCTGCCCACCGGCTGCCCCTTCCAGGAGCGCTGCCACAGGGTGAGCGAGATTTGCGGCCAGCAGTCACCTGTTCTGACGCCGTTCAACGACGGCCGCGAGCGGGCCTGTCATTGGGTGTCTGATGCCATAAATACCAAGGAGGTGAGCGTATGAATGCTGTGATATGCGGCCAGCAATCCTCCATGCTCCTGACGCCGTGCAACGACGGCCGCGAGCGGGCTTGCCATTGGGTATCGGATGCCATGATCAAGGGGGCGAATTAAATGGGTACTGACAAGAAACTGCTGCTGGAAGTGTCCGACCTCAAGGTCCACTTCAGCATCAAGAGTGACAGGGCCTGGCCTTGGGCCAAGCCCTCGGCGTTGAAGGCGGTAGACGGCGTGACCCTGCGCCTGTACGAAGGGGAGACCCTGGGTGTGGTGGGGGAGTCCGGCTGTGGCAAATCCACCTTTGCCCGTGCCCTGATAGGCCTGGTGCCGGCCACTGACGGCAAGGTGGTGTGGCTGGGCAACGATCTGACCAAGCTCGACCAGAAGGCGCTGCGGGAGAAGCGCAAGGAGATCCAGATGATCTTCCAGGATCCGCTGGCCTCCCTGAATCCGCGCATGACCATCGGCGACATCATCGCCGAGCCGCTCATCACCTTCTATCCGAACCTTTCCAAAGAGCAGGTGAAGGAGAAGGTGCGCACCATGATGACCAAGGTGGGCCTCTTGCCCAACCTGGTGAACCGCTATCCGCACGAGTTCTCCGGCGGCCAGTGCCAGCGTATCGGCATCGCCCGGGCGCTGATCCTGGAACCCAAGATGATCATCTGTGACGAGCCTGTCTCGGCGCTGGATGTCTCCATCCAGGCTCAGGTGGTGAACCTGCTCAAGGCTATCCAGAAGGAGATGGGGCTGTCGCTCATCTTCATCGCCCACGACTTGTCCGTGGTCAAGCACATCTCGGATCGGGTGCTGGTGATGTATCTGGGCAATGCGGTGGAGCTGGGCACTCGCAAGGAGATCTTCGCAAACCCCCTGCATCCCTACACCAAGGCGCTGATGTCGGCCGTGCCCATTCCGGATCCGGATCCGGAGCGCAGCAAGGTCATCCAGATCCTGGAAGGGGACTTGCCATCGCCCATGAATCCGCCGTCCGGCTGCGTGTTTCGCACCCGCTGCCCGGTGGCGGGTCCCGAGTGTGCCAAGACCCGGCCCCAGTTGGAGGGCAATTTCGACCATGCGGTCTCCTGCCTCAAGGCCGATCCGCTTTGATGCTGGTTTGTTGAACGCGTTTGCGGGGCATCCTGGTGGTGCCCCGATTAATTTTGGCAAGAGGTGAAGATGCCTCTTGGCGTTATCTTTGGTCGCTGTTACTATCCGCCCAACAAGGGGAGTAACTTCTCGCTGGTTTGTCGTCATTACGGTGCACCCATATCCTGCAGTGCACCCGGCAGCCGGGCAGTTGATGCAAATCAGCTGTAAGTGAGACCTTGCCGAGAGGCAAGGTGTATCTGCTCCAAACGCAAACCCACGCCTCTCGGTCGTGGGTTTTGTCGTTTTTGGGAGAGATGAACATGGGTGAATGGTGGATGTGGACCGGTTTCTTCAGCATAGTGCTGGTCCTGTTATGGATAGATATACGCTTTGTCGGTGGTGGCAAGTCACACAAGGTATCCCTCAAAGAGGCGGGCATCTGGTCTCTGGTCTGGGTCAGCGTGGCGCTGCTCTTCAACCTGGCAATCTGGCTCTGGCTGGATCACAGCGCAGGCCGCGAAATTGCCAACCAGAAGGGGCTGGAGTTCCTCACCGGCTATCTCATCGAGAAAGCGCTGGCGGTGGACAACGTCTTCGTCTGGCTGATGCTGTTTGGTTACTTCGCCATCCCGGCCGAGTTGCAGCGCCGAGTGCTGCTGTACGGGGTACTGGGTGCCATAGTGATGCGCGCCGGCATGGTGTTCGCGGGCAGCTGGCTCATCGAGCAGTTCCACTGGATCCTCTATCTGTTTGGCGCCTTCCTGCTGCTGACCGGGGTCAAGATGCTGTGGGCCGCCGACAAGGAACCTGACTTGGCCAACAACCCGCTGCTGGGCTGGATGCGCCGTCGCTTCAAGGTGACCGAGACTCTGGAAGGGGAGAACTTCTTCGTCTGGCGTGACGGTGTGCGTTATGCGACGCCGCTGCTGCTCATTCTGGTGCTGGTGGAGGTGAGCGATCTCATCTTCGCGGTGGACAGTATCCCGGCCATCTTCGCGGTGACCACGGATCCCTTCATCGTGCTGACTTCCAACATCTTCGCCATCATGGGTCTGCGCGCCATGTATTTCCTGCTGGCCGGTGTGGCCGAGCGCTTCGCCTTGCTGAAATACGGTCTGGCACTGATCCTGATGTTTATCGGGGTCAAGATGCTGCTGCTGGATATCTTCAAGATCCCGACCGGCATTGCATTGGGCGTGGTGGCGCTGATCCTGCTGGTTTCCATGGGGCTGAGTCTGTTTGTGACCCGTAAAAAAGTGGCTTAAACGCTGCACCAATAAAAAGGGCTCCCGCGGGAGCCCTTTTTCATATCGCGTTATCAGCGTTTGATCTTCTTGGGGTTGGTGTAGCCCCAGATGGTGTACATGTCCGCCAACAGGGCGCCGTTGTACTCCTCCAGATCAGCCTGTTTCACTTCTGACTCACCCTGACGGCCAAACAGCACCACTTCATCACCGGGCTTTACCCCTTTGAGATCGGTCACGTCCACCATGATGGTGTTCATGGAGGTCTTGCCGACCACCGGCACCTTCTGACCCTGGATCAGCACATAGGCCTTGTTGCTGAGCGCACGGCGATAGCCGTCGGAGTAACCGAGAGGCAGGTTGGCGAGCCAGGAGTCACGTTTGAGAGTAAAGGTGCGGTCATAACCGACTGTGTTGCCCGCCGCATAGTGGTTGACCGAGGCGACCTGGGTCTTGAATGCCATCACCCGCTTGTATTCGGTGTAGGAGGGGATGGAGTCGCCGTAGAGCAGGCCGCCCGGGCGCACCATGTCAAAGTAGGCGTCCGGCACTGCCAGGGTGGCGAAGGAGTTGGCGGCATGGATGGTGATCTTGCTGCGATCCAGCTTGCCTGCTTCCAGCAGCCACTGGGAGTCCAGCTTGAACTGGGCCAGCCCCAGCTTGACGTCCTCTTTCTCCTCCACCGGGAAGTGGGTCATGATGCCGACCGGGGTGATCCCCTTGAGCTTGAGCATGGCCAGCGCATCTTGCTTGGCATCGGCCAGACGCAGGTCGATGCCGTTGCGGCTCATGCCGGCGGAGTTGAGGGCGACATGCACCGGAATGGTGGTGTGGTGGCGCAGGGCGATGTCGGAGATCCCCTGAGCACTCACCAGGCTGCCAACCAGCTCTTCCAGCTTGTAGGGCAGGGCCTGTTCCACTTCGATCGGTGTGGCGGCCCGTACCCGCATCAGGCGGCCGCTGAACCCCTTCTCGCGCGCCACGCGGGCCTCTTCGTTGCTGGCGATGCCGATACAGGGGATATTGGCCTTGACCACGGAGGGGACCAGCAGGTCGATACCGTGACCGTAGGCATCCGCTTTCATGATGGCGCAGATCTGCGGGCCCTTGTCGCCGAGGCGGGTCTTGAGGGTCTGCAGGTTCTGTTCAAACGCGGTCAGATCTACTTCCAGCCAGGCGTTGCTGGCGGTTTGTACTTCACCGTTGCGATGATCGCTTGCCAGAGGCAGATAGGGGGCTGCGACGGCTTGACCGGCCAGCAGGCCCAGGATCAAGGTGGCCAGCAGTGTCTTCTTGTGCATGGGGTGATTCCTTTTTTATTGTTGGGGTTTAGGTGCATGCCGACCTGATCTCGGCCTTTGTCATGCAGATGGGATAGAGTGTAGCCAAGGCATTGTTATTGTTATGAACTTTGTCAATTTCCTGCGGCATTATTCCCGTTGGAAGTGTATCGCAAGGTGTCGATTGTGGCACGTCTCATGGGAGCCAGTAGATGAGAGATCTGGAGTGTCGTGTACCGCCTGTTCTGCTGTTTGGCATAGTGGTGCTGGCCATGGTGTTGGGGGGCGGTAGCGGGGAGGGGTGGCCAGAGCTGGCCCTGCTGTTGACGGTGGTCGGCTGTGTGTTCGGTTTTGGCGGCGTGCTGCGCTTTCGCCAGCATGGCACCACTGTCAGTCCAACCCGGCCGGCGCAGGCCAGTGTGCTGGTGACCACAGGGCTTTATCGGCTCAGCCGCAATCCCATGTACCTGGGGCTGCTCTGCTGGACAATGGCGCTGGCCTGCTATCTGGGTGGTATGGGGGTCTGGATCGGGCCCCTGGTGCTGTGGGGCTGGCTCGACCGTTTTCAAATCGTGCCGGAAGAGCGGGCCCTGCAGGCTCGCTTCGGTGAAGCGTATGCAGAGTACTGCCGGCGGGTTCGTCGCTGGTGCTGAGCCGCGCGACACGCTGAAAAAACGCAGATAAAAAACGGCCCGCATCAGCGGGCCGTTCTACTTTTCGGGGGGAGGGGCGGATCACGCCTTGGCGGTATCGACCTCACCCAGAGGCTCGGTTTCCCCCAGGCTGTCTTCGGTCTTGGCCACCACGCTGGCGGCGATGGCATTGCCCAGCACGTTGGTGGCTGAACGGCCCATGTCGAGGAAATGGTCGATACCCAGCAGCAGTAGAATGCCTGCCTCCGGGATGTGGAACTGGTTGAGAGTGGCAGCGATGACCACCAGCGAGGCGCGTGGCACACCGGCCATTCCCTTGGAGGTGACCATCAACAGCAACAGCATGGTGATCTGCTGAGCCAGGGAGAGCTCTATGCCATAGGCCTGGGCGATGAACATGACCGCAAAGGTGCAGTACATCATGGAGCCATCCAGGTTGAAGGAGTAGCCCATGGGCAGCACGAAGCTGGCGATGCGCTTGTCACAACCAAATTTCTCCAATCGATCCAGGGTTTTGGGGTAGGCAGCTTCGGAGCTGGCGGTGGAGAAGGCGAGCAGTATGGGTTCGCGGATCATGGCCAGCAGGGTCAGGATGCGGCGGCGGATAAACAGACTGCCCATGGCAATCAGCAGCAGCCAGAGGCAACCCAGCGCCAGATAGAATTGCGCCATGAAGGTGCCGTAGGTGGCCAGGATGCTGAGACCTTCCTTGGCGACCATGGCCGAGATGGCACCAAATACCGCGAACGGAGCGAAGTTCATCACGTAGCCGGTCACTTTCAGCATGATCTCGGCACCGCTTGCCATCAGTTTGACTACCGGCTTGGCGGCATCGCCCAGAGCAGCGGCAGCCAGCCCGAAGAAGAGGGAGAACACTACTATCTGCAGGATCTCGTTGGTGGCCATGGCCTCTACCACGCTTTTCGGTATGGCGTGGGTGACAAAGTCCTTGAGGGAGATGGCGGTGACGACCACACCGGAGCTGGCGGTATCATCCGGCAAGGAGAGAGAGAGACCCACGCCCGGTTGCAGCAGGGTAACCATCACCAGTCCCAGGCTCAGGGAGAGCAGGGAGGCCAGCATGAACCAGCCAAGGGTCTTGGCGCCAATGCGACCGACAGTGCGGGTGTCGCCCATTTTGGCGATGCCGACGACCAGAGTAGTGAAGACAAGGGGGGCGATGATCATCTTGATCAGACGCAAAAAGATGTCGGTCAGTATGGTGATATCGTCCGCAAAGCCTGCGGCCTGATCCGGGGCAAACATGCGATAGCCCTGACCAGTCAGGATGCCAACCAGCATCGAAATGAGGATGGCAACCGTCAATTTATTCATTTTCATGGGGGTAGGTCCCAGTTTTGATAAGTGCAAAGCCGTTTAGGGTGGCAGGAGTGCCACTTCAGTCCGTTTTTGTGATCCGTGCCGTAGATTCCTGACAGCCGGTGTGCTGGCAGCATGCCTAATCCGGGGGGGTAAATCCAGAGCCTTGTAGCAGAATTTTATGTTGTCATTAGTTGTATGTGATATGGATCTTGCATTTTGGCAATATTAATCGCTGTTTATTTTAATTTCAGCAAGATAATTGGCCTGCATGCATCGTTCATTTAATGAGCGCTCAGCCAAGGTGAAGATCAGCAGGGCAGAGGTGGTGTGTTGCACCTGCATCTGTGCCAGGAAGAGGTCAGGTTCTTCTTCATCAAAGCTGAACACGGGGCGCGAGGGGGTGACCCTGACCGCATCGCGCTGCAGCGTCAGTTCGTTCACCTCAATCCACTCATAGCCCCGGCTTTGCGCCATCTCGCCAGCGCGCTTGAGCACATACTTGCGAGCCGTTTCCCGATCGATCAGATCGTTGCCGACAAACTCCAGCTGCCACTTGTCGGGGCCAAGTTGTGTCTGGGAAAAGCCGGTCTGGCCGTTCCAGAATGACTTTTCGCTGTGATAGGAGGTAGCACAGCCGATCAGCAGGAGACTCAGCAGGCAGGCCGACAACAGGTCGGACAGGCGGGCGCCAAAGCCGAATCGTCGCGCATGGCGACGGGAGCAAAAGGAGAGAAGGAGTGGACGTTGCATCTCGATGGCCGGTTGGCGAAACACCTTGTCACTACAGCACAAACCGATCAGTGAGACAATCGTCGATCAGGTCATCAACGGGCAGTGCCAGAGCCGCGGCACAAAAGAAAAGGCCTTGTCATTTGACAAGGCCTTTACCGGGGAATTTGGTCGGTGTGAGAGGATTCGAACCTCCGACCCTCTACACCCCATGCAGATGCGCTACCTGGCTGCGCTACACACCGACGGAGTCAGCTCGGCTGACGGGGGCTGAGTTTATGGAGATGCTCCTACCCTGTCAACAGGGGAAATCCCGCTCTGAGACTGTTTGCCTGCTTTGCGAGCAATTGGCGCTCAAAGTGCCGCCACAGTGGTTGAATTCGGCCATCGAGAGCTCATTTCAGGGGGCGTTGTAACGCATTTTTCAAGGCACCATAAAAACGGCCGCCCTGGGGCGGCCGTTTGCATCAGTGGTGATCTGATCAGCGGTTGAAGGTCAACCGCTTGCCCAGTACCTGATCGGTGACCTGACCGTTTTGCCAGGCGATCTGGCCATTCACCAGGGTCATCTCCACCGTACTGTGGAAGCGGTAACCGTTGAAGGGTGACCAGCCACACAGGTAGAGCAGGTTGCTGTCGTTGACCACATAGGGCTTGCCCAGATCCAGCAGCACCAGGTCTGCGAAGTAGCCCTCACGAATGTAGCCGCGATCCTGCACCTGGAAGCGCTCGGCTACCGCGTGGGATGTCTTCTTGACGATAGTCTCCAGTGAAAACACGCCGTTGTGGTAGAGCTCCAGCAGGGCCAGCATGGAGTGCTGCACCAGAGGGATGCCGGACGGCGCCTTGAAGTAGCTGTTCTGCTTCTCCTCCCAGGTGTGGGGGGCGTGGTCGGTGGCAATGATGTCCAGCACGTCGTTGCGTACCGCATCCAGCAGGGCGTGTTGGTCGGCGGCTGTCTTCACCGCCGGGTTGCATTTGATCTGGCTGCCCAGGGTGTCGTAATCCGCCTCGTTGAAGAAGAGATGGTGGACGCATACCTCGGCGGTGATGTTCTTGTCTTTCAGCTCGCTGAGGTCATGGCTGGCGGTAAAGAGCGACAGCTCCTTGGCGGAGGTCAAATGCAGCACATGCAGCTTGGCACCGTACTTTTTCGCCAGACCCACCGCCATGCTGGAGGACTTGTAACAGGCCTCGTCATTGCGAATGCGGCCGTGTTCGCGCATCGGCACATCTTCGCCCCACTTGGCGCGGGCCTCGTCTTCCAGCACCTTGATGGAGGGGGTGTCCTCGCAGTGGGTGACTATCATCACAGGGCTCTCGCGGAAGATGGCGGCCAGTGTCTCCTGATTGTCCACCAGCATGTTGCCGGTGGACGACCCCATGAACACCTTGACCCCGCAGGACTGCTTGGGATCGAGGCGTTTGATCTCGTCGAGGTTGTCGTTGGTGGCGCCGAGATAGAAGCTGTAATTGGCGGCGGAGGAGTTGGCGGCTATCTGGTATTTGGCTTCGAGGGCGTCGAGGGTGGTGGTCTGGGGATTGACGTTGGGCATTTCCATGAAGCTGGTGGTGCCACCTGCCACGGCGGCCCGGGATTCACTGGCGATGGTCCCCTTATGGGTCAGGCCAGGTTCCCGGAAATGGACTTGATCATCGATCATGCCGGGGATGAGGTGGCGGCCTGCCGCATCGATCACAACGGCATCGGGCGCCTCGATATGGGGGGCGATCCGGGCGATCCGTTCCCCTTCAATCAATACATCAGAGGCGTATATGCGGCCTTCGTTGACCAGGGTGGCATTCTTGATAAGCAATTTGTTCATGGGGGAGTCCAGTTCCTTTGTCAGTGATCGCGGGTCATAATATCGCAAACTGTACTTTCTCTGTAGCAAGGTCTGACTGATGAAGTTATTTGTAAGAGATTTGACCGTGATCGACTCCAGCTACCTGTGCGAACGCCGCGGCATGGTGGGGGAGAGCTGGCTGGTGGACGTCGAGATGAGCGGCGAGCTCAACGAGATGAGCATGTTGCTGGACTTTGGTCGGGTGAAAAAGCTGATCAAGTCGATCATCGACGAAGAGGTGGATCACAAGCTGCTGGTGCCGGCCGAGTGCGCCCTGATCCATGTGGCGCATCTGGAGGGGGAGGAGAGCACGGTCGATCTGCTGCGCCCCCAGGGATCCATTCACCTGCGCTGCCCGACTCAGGGCTTTGCCTTCATACCGGCGCCCCAGGTCGATAAAGAGTCCGTCACCCGCTACCTGCTGGCGGTATTGGCACAGCGTCTGCCCGGCAACATCCGGGATCTGTCGGTGACCCTGCGTCAGGAGCAGATCGACGGTGCCTTCTATCACTACAGCCACGGTCTCAAGAAGCACGATGGCAACTGCCAGCGGATCGCCCACGGCCACCGTTCTCCCATCGAAATCCATGTGGATGGGATGCGTGACGGTGAGCTCGAGCTTAACTGGGCCGAGCGCTGGGCCGATATCTACCTTGGCACCGATGAAGACAAGGTGGACCTGAGCGAACTGAACTTGAGCGATGTCGCCCGGTCCCAACTGGGTGAGCAGCACTTGGGATTCAAGTATGTGGCCCCCCAGGGGCTGTTTCAGCTCGCCATGCCGGCGGCCGAGGTGGAGATGATCTACACCGACACCACCATAGAGCTGCTGGCGTGCTACATAGCCCGTGAAGTGAAAAAAGCGGTGGGTGACAAGTTTGTGAAGGTCGTGGCCTATGAAGGGGTCGGCAAGGGCGCCATCGCCTACGCCTGATCCCACCGCACTGCCACCAGATAAACAAGGCCCCGCCAACAGCGGGGCCTTGTTGTTTCAGCGAGAGAGATTCAGGCGCTGAGCTTGAAGCGCTTGACCAGATTCTCCTGCTGCTCGGCCAGGGCGTCCAGCTGCTGGCTGGTCTCGGCGACCCGTTCAATGCCCTGATAGTTGAGATCCGAAATATCCGAGATGCGGTTGAGGTTGGTGGCGATGTCGGCACTGGTCGCCTGCTGCTGCTCGGCGGCGGAGGCTATCTGGCTCGACATGTCGCTGATGAGCACCACTATCCCCTGCACCTCCTCCATGGCGGTATTGGCGTGGGAGCTCTGATCCACGCAGCTGTCCATCTCGCGGGAGCACTCCTGCATCACTGTCACCGCCTTGGCGACCCCCTGCTGCAGGTTCTCGATCATGGTCTGGATCTCGCTGGTGGACTGGGCGGTGCGCCCCGCCAGACTGCGCACTTCGTCGGCCACCACGGCAAAGCCGCGGCCCTGCTCGCCGGCACGGGCGGCCTCGATGGCGGCATTGAGGGCCAGCAGGTTGGTCTGCTCTGCGATACCGCGAATGACGTCGAGGATATTGCCAATCTGGCCACTCATGGCGCTGACATCGCCAATCACCTTGCCGGTCTGTTGCAACTTGCCTGCCAGCTGATGGGTGGTGGTGATGTTGCCCGCCATCACCTTGCGGCCGGTCTCGGAGGCTTTCTCCACGTCCTGTACCCGCTCCAGGGTCTGGTTGGCGGCCTGGGCCACTTCCCGCACCGAGGCTTCCATCTGGGTCATGGCGGCGGCGACCGAGGCGGTCTCCTGGCGCTGTGTTTCCAGATCCGCCCGCACCGATTCCGTGGTGTGGCGATTGTCGTGGGCGGCGCTATTGAGCTGGGTCGAGGCCTGGGAGAGCTGGGTGAGCACATCCCCCATCTGCTGGATCAGCAGGTTGACCTGGCTGCCGAGCTGGCCGAATTCATTTTGGCTCTTGAAACCGACGCGCTGTGTCATGTCCCCCTGGGTCACTTCGGTCAGCACCCGCAGCAGCTCCTTGAGGGGGCGGCGTATGGCTTTGCCCAGGGTGTAGGCCACCAGGATGGCGATGAAAATGGCGATGGCGATGCTGATCCCCTGGGTCAGGGTGCTCTGGGCCTGCACCTTGCCGGAGGCGCGAATGCTGTTGTTCATCAGCTGCTGGCTCTGATCGGTGATCCCTTCCAGTTTGCTCTGTATGCTGACGATGAGCTTGCTGGCCTGCTTGCTCTCCTCGCGCATCCGCTCCTGCTGCTTCATCAACGCCAGGTATTGGGCAAGCACCCCTTCGCTGGCCGTGGTGTCGCGCACGAACCCATGGACGTAGTGCCCCATGTTGTTGTCGAAATCCTTGAGCTCCCCCTGCAGATCCTTGATGGTGCTGTTGAAGCCCTCGATCTGCATCTTGTTGCGTTTGAGCGCCGCCTCTATGGGGGCGGGGATGCTCTGGTTGAGCGCATCCATGGTGGAGAGCTCGATGGCGGAGAGCTTGGTGGTCAAGGTCTCGGACAGCATCTTGATGAAGCTGTCGTCGATGGTGATCATCATGTCGCCGAGGTTTTTCTTGAACTGGGGCAGACTGACCTGAAACTGCCCCTTGGCCTGGTTCACCTTGTGCAGACGGGTGAGCAGGGCCTGGTGTTCGGTGGGTAGCGTCCCGGTCAGCTGCAGATAGTCGCTGACCAGCTTGGTCAGTGTCGCCATGTCACCCTGCAGTTGCGGGTGCGCCGCGGCCTGCTGGCTGAGGGTGGCGAGTGTCTTGTCGACCTGGGCCTTGGCCTGTTGCAGCTCGGCCACTTCGGCCGGGATCTGCTTGGGATCCTGCTCGGTCAACACGTCTGTGAGCCATTTGTTGGCGCTGAGCAGGCTTATCTGGGTCTGGCTGCTGGCGATCACCAGCGGCATGGATTGCCGGGTAACCTGATCCAGCGCCTGATTGAGCTCGCTCTGGCTGCGAAAGGTGAGTACCGAGGTCGCCGCCATCACGGCCACCAGAATGGCAAAGCCTAAATAGACCCTCTGCAAGATGGAGAGGTCTGACATGGATTGTTTCATTATTGTCCCGCTGTATATGCAAAAGTCCCTTGCCTGAATACCCCGTCCATTTGATACCCTGCTATCACCCTGGGCGAGCGACGTCGGCAGACGTCCTCCGGCTATCGGTATTTTTAACAATAACTGAAGAGAATGGGACAACGGCTGTGTCAAATATCGGCTTGTGTCACACTTGACCGGCCCTGACGGCAACTTTGGGAGCCGCTTGAGGTGGGTTTAGAATTTTCTTTTTCATATAAGGGAGTTATCCATGGCGCAAGAAACCATTTTCAGCAAAATCATCCGTAAAGAGATCCCCGCCGACATCCTTTATCAAGACGATTTGGTGACCGCATTCCGGGACATTCAACCCAAGGCCAAGACCCATATCCTGATAGTGCCGAACGTGCTGATCCCCACCGTCAACGATGTAGAGCCCGAGCATGAGCTGGCCCTTGGCCGCATGTTCACGGTGGCACGCAAGCTGGCAGCCGATGCCGGTATCGCCGAGGATGGCTATCGCCTCATCATGAACTGCAACCGCCACGGCGGGCAGGAGGTCTACCACATCCATATGCATCTGGTGGGTGGTCAATCCCTGGGGCCGCTGCTCTGCCTGTGATGAGTCCGTTTCCCCGTCTGGCCGGTCTGTTGCTGGCCAGCACCCTGCTGGGGGGCTGCGCCTCCCAGTGGCAGGATATGTTCGTCTCCTATTCCGATCAGATGGTGCCCCTGCGCAACCAGCTGCTGCTGGGACACGCCGCCGAGGCCCTGCCCGAGGTGCGTGAATCCACCCTGGGTGATGACACCTATGTGCTGGACCGGCTGGAGCAGGGGCGCATCGCCTGGCTGGCCGGGCAGGATGCGGGCAGCAAGCAGGCCTTTGCCGCCGCCGACAGCCGCCTCGAGTGGGAAGACAATCAGGCCGAGTATCGGCTGAGCCAGGGCCTGAGTCAGGCGGGCAGCCTGCTTACCAACGATCAGAGCATGGCCTACCTGACGCCGGATTATGAGCGCACCATGCTGCATCACTATCTGGCGCTGAATTACCTGCAACGGGGGGATGCCGACGGCGCGCTGGTGGAGGTACGCCGTGCCAACCAGGTGCAGGAGCGGGCCCTCAAGGCGAGAGCGGGGGAGGTAAGCAAGGCTAGGGAAAAAGGCGCCGAAGCCAGCACAGAGCGCAATATGCGCCAGCTCATGTCGCGCGGGGCACCGGATCTGGATCGGCTGATCGGCAAGGTGAAAAACGGTTTTCAGAACGCCTACACCTTCTATTTCTCCGGCGTGCTCTATGAGGCGGCCGGGGATCTCAACGACGCCTGGGTCGACTATCAGCGGGGTTATCAGATAGCGCCGGACAACCAGAGCCTGCAGGACGCCTTGCTGCGCCTAGCACGGCTGCGTGGCTCGCCGGATGAGCTGAAAGAGACCGAGAAAAAGGTGGGCCGCAAAGCGCCGCTGCTTGCCAAGGATCAGGGTCAGCTGGTGGTGTTGTTTGAAGATGGGCTGATCCCGGCGCGGCGGGAGCTGTTCCTGCCGCTGCCCATTTCTACCTCCAGTGGTGATTTTCGTACCTTTACCGTGGCCGTCCCCTATTACGACAATAGAGCCAGCCAGACCGGTCCCCTTGTGGTCTCGGTAGGCAAGCGAATCGAGCAGACCAGCGAGCTGGTGCGATTGGAAGCGCTGGCCGCCAAGGATCTGCAGGAGCGACTGCCGGGCATGCTGACCCGTCAGGCGCTGCGGCTGGTGGCCAAGGAGCAGTTGAGGCGCACAGCCGCCAAGGAGGGAGGTGATGTGGGCAATATTCTGGTGGGCATCTTCAACACCCTTTCTGAGCGGGCCGATACCCGCAGCTGGCTGACGCTGCCTGCTCAGGCATCTAGCTGGCAGGGCATGCTGCCGGCCGGTGACGTGCAGCTCACTCTGGGGGCGGGGAGTGCCATGCGCCAGTTGCCTCTCACCATACATGGCGGACGCACCACCCTGGTGTGGGTGCAACGGCTCGGCGCAGGCCTGACTACCCGGGTGATGCCGCTCTAGGCACCCACTCAAACGACAATGACACCCATGACTGATCGGTTGGGCCCCTGTGGCCGCCGGCTAAGGAGATCAAGATGAAAGCATACGGGTTGGCCCTGGGGTTGGTTATGCTGCTGGCAGGTTGCGCCACCAATACATCCGGCGTGGCGCTCTATGGCGCAGCGGGCGCAGCACCTGTGCAGGAGCAGCATCAGAACGTCAATGTGACCCTGACCGAGCTGAGCCGGCGCGAGCAAAACGGCCTGCTGCAGGTCAATGTGGCCGCTGCCAGTACCCAGCGTGGCGACAACAAGCTGCAATATATGTTCTATTGGTATGATGAGGCGGGGCAGGAAGTGGCCAGTGATGGTCGCGGCTGGACACCCATCAAGCTCCACGGCTATCAGAGCCGCACCCTGTCTGCTCTGGCGCCGAGCCCGGCCGCTCAGGGATACCGGATTTATGTACGCGAAGTGATTGAGGAATCCAACTGATGAAAATGAATCATGCCCTGCTGATATTGAGTGGCGCCCTGCTGCTCGGCGGCTGTTCCAGTACCACCGTCAGCTATGGCGACCCCACCGAAACCGAGACGGTGACCGTGGATTACGGCTCATCGGATCTGCAGGCCATTGCCGACAAGATGGCGGATTCCATGCTCGCTTCACCGGCGACCAGCGAGATCACTGCAGGTGGTCGTCCCGTTATGTTCATGGACTCCATCCGCAACAAGACCTCGGAGCACATCGATACCGAAGCCATCACGGATACCATCCGCACCAAGTTGCTGCGCGTTGGCAAGTTCCGCTTCGTCGACATGAGCAAGGTGGCCGCGGTCAAGCAGCAGCTTGAATACCAGCAGAGCAGCGGCATGGTGGATCCTGCCTCCATGGTACGTCTGGGCAAGCAGACCGGTGCCCGCTACATGGTCTATGGCAACCTCAGCAGCATCGTCAAGGACAACGGTAAGGTGAAGGACGTCTACTACCAGATGACCATGAACCTGATGGATCTGCAAAACGGCGAACTGCTGTGGGCCGACCAGAAAGAGATCCGCAAACAGGCGAAGAAATCCACCTTTGGCTGGTGATCTGGCAGAGCTCGAGCTGCTGGCCAGCCTGCCCGTCCCCTGGTGCTCGGGGCGGCTGGAATCCCTGGCCAGTGGCCTGACCAACTGCAACTATCGACTGCGCCTCCCCTCGGGGCGCAGTCATTTTTTGCGGCTTGGTCACCCTGACCCCTATCGGCTCGGCATCGACAGAGCCACAGAGTGGCAGCTCTATCAGGGCGCCATGGCACAAGGGCTGGCGCTGCCCTGCCACCACAGCGATCCTGCCAGCGGTTTGATGTTGCTGGACTGGTGCGACGAGCCAAACTGGGCCGAGGCGCCACCCCCCCTGGCCGATCAGCCCGGTCTGCTGGCTGAGGTGCTGGTGCGACTGCACCGGCTGCCGGTGCCCGCCGTCGTGATGGCGGTGCGGGCTCATGCCGCCGGTTATCGCGGCCGCCTGGCCCGGATCCCCGAGTGGTTGCCTGCGCTGGAGCGTGCGCTGCTTGCCAGACGCGAGCCTGACGACTGCTGGCTCCCTTGCCATCACGATCTTAATCCGGCTAATTTGTTGGGGTCGCGTCCCTGGGTCATCGACTGGGAGTATGGCGCCGCCGGTCACCCCGGTTTCGAGGTCGCCAGCATACAGCGCACCCACGGCTGGGATGACGAGCAGCGAGCGGTACTGGAACAGCGCTATCTTGAGCGGGCACGGAGGACGCTGGGAGCAAAGGGCTTTCAGAGTCAGGCCTTCCTGCCCTGGGTCGATTACATTGGCCTGCTGTGGGCCCTGCTGATGGCCGAGCAACAAGCCGAGCCTGATTATCAGGCCCTGATCGACATGAATCGTCAACGTTTGGAGTAGTGCATGATGACCACCTTTTCCTGGCGTCAGCCCCGCAGCTGGAGTCTGTTGTTGCTCTGCCTGCTGCTGGTGGGCTGTTCCACCCGCGTTGTCTATTACTGGCTGGACGTGGCCATCGTCTGGCAGCTGGATGACTACTTCTCGCTGGACTCTAGCCAGAAGCGCTTGCTGGATCATGAGGTCAAAGGGCTGATGGCCTGGCACCGTCAGCACGAGGTGCCTCGTTATGCCGATGATCTCGATGCCCTGGCCAAGGCGGTCGCGAGCCCCATGAGCCCGGCGCAGGTTTCCCGCCATCTGGATGCGGCCCAGCAGAGCCTGACCCGCACCCTGGAGAACACGGTTCCCCGTGCCGTTCGGCTGGCCCGCACCCTGACCGAAGATCAGGTGGCCATGTTCATGAAGGACAGGCTCACCCGTCAGGCCGAGCGGGAGCAGGACTTTGCCCGCAAGCCCAAGGCCGAGATGCTCAAGGAGTTCACCGACAAGATGAACGAGCGACTGGTGTTCTGGATTGGCGAAGTGAAACCGGCGCAGGCGCCTTTGGTGGCGCAGTGGGTGGAGTGGCAGTATGAGCTGCAAGCCCCCTGGCTGGAGTTCCAGACCGCCTGGACCAAGGAGCTGGCCCGGCTGATGAAGCAGCGCCAGAGCCCGGACTTCGGTGCCCAGCTCACCGCCCTGTTGCAGCAGGGGGATGGGCTCATGGATGGCCGTTTCACCGGCTACACGGATCAATCCCGCCAGCGTACCGTCAACTGGCTGAGCGCCCTGAGCCAGTCGCTGGATATCTCCCAGCGCACCCATCTTTACTCCCTGCTCAAGGACTATGCCCGGGACTTTAGAAAGATGTCCGAGGGGTAAGCGCAGGGGGGCATTGCAAGGTCAGCGCGGCGAGGTGATGAGCCTTGCCGCCTTGTCCTTGGCGGGCCCCTGTGGTAGTTTGCCCTTTCTATTATTTGGGAATTAACTTTTTGAGCCTGCTGGACAAAGTGAAACTGGCGCTGATGACACTGCTCATCTCGCTCACTCTGTTGCTCTCTACCGTCTCGGTGGAGGGATTTGAGGTATCTGCTCATCCGTCTGCCTCCCAGCACACTCAGGTGATGAATGATGCCGGCACAGGCGAGCAGTCAGACAGCTCGCGGGCGCTCCACAGTGCCAGTGACAGCGATGACGGCATCGTCAAGTTTGTCGGATCCCACCAGAATCACCTGTTGCGTCTCGAGCACTCCCTGCGCAGCGATAGTCAGCCCGGCAGCGTCGTTTACGAGCTGATCATGAGCTGGTCGCAGCAGGCGATCCTGTTGCTGCTGTGCGGCCTGCTGTTCTACGCCGTCCTCTACTCCCCCAAAAACAGTTTCCGCGACCGCTTTGCCACCATTCATCGGCACAGGTTGCAACGCCAACACCTGCAATACCGCTTCTCCCAGAGCTATCTCGCCTGATCCCGATGGGGTCCGGTCTTACTGCACAGCCTCATCGCCTCCCGTAAAGCCTGCTCACCGCGCGTGAACAGGCTCACTGTCTCATTTGTATTTTCTTGCGTGCCGTTCACCTTTTTGGTGTGCGTGCCCGCCGCCTTCTCCTGACAGAGGCTTTTGCCATGAGAAAAAAGAGTCGTATCACCCTGAACCGCATGAGCAAGTGGCAGTACGCCCTGCTGCTGCTCATGCTGTTCACTTTCGCGTTTTACTCCCTGCCTACCTTCTTCGGTGAGCAGCCCTCACTGGGCCTGCATGGCCAGACCAGCCTGACAGAAGCGCAGCGCACCCTGCTGGCCGACAACCAGATAGCGCCGGTCAAACAGGTACAACAAAAAGAGCGGGTCGAACTGGTGTTCAGCAGCCAGTCTGAACAGCAAAGGGCCAAGCAGCTGCTGGAGCAGCAAGGCTATGACAGCGCCGCCCTGACCCTGGAGTTCTACTCCAATGCCCCGACCTGGATCAGCCAGCTCGGCGCGGCTCCCATCAAGCTCGGGCTGGACTTGCGTGGCGGCTCCCAGCTGCTGATCGGGGTCGATCTCAGCTTCGTGGTGGACAACCAGACCAGAAACCTGGTGGACATGCTGCGCAGCCAGTTCCGTGAAGCGCGCCTGCGGGGTGCCAACGTGGCCCGGGTGAGCGAGGGTGAGGTGCGGGTCATACTGCCCGAGGTGGCCGATCAGGCTCCCTGGCTCAACATCATCAAGGATGCTGCCGGTACCCGGCAGGATCAGTGGACCCTCAATCGCAGCGGCAACGAGCTGCGACTGGTGATGAGCGAGGCCGAGCGCACCCTCTTGGCCAACAACGCCGTGACCCAGAACCTGTCGATCCTCAAGAAACGGATCAACGAGCTCGGCATCGTCGAAGCCTCGGTCCAGCGTCAGGGCCAGGATGGCATTCGCATCGAGCTGCCAGGGGTACACAATCCCAAGCAAGCCAAGGAAGTGATAGGCGCCACGGCGTCACTTGCCTTCTATCAGGCCCAGCCGGAGAGCCGCTTCTTCATGGCGGATCGCAACGGTCAGGCGGTCGGCATGGCGCGCAAGCCGGTACTGACCGGTGAGCACATAGTCGATGCGCGGGCAGGTATGGGGGAGATGGGACAACCCCAGGTGAGCATAGTGCTCGACACCCTGGGTGGCAGCAAGATGAACCAGTTCAGCCGCCAGCATGTGGGCAGCGCCATGGCCACCGTCTTTACCGAATACAAGACCAATGCCCAGGGCAAGCTGCGTGCCCAGAGCGAAGTGATCAACGTCGCCACCATACAGACTGCCCTTGGCAACCAGTTCCGCATCACTGGCCTTGCCAGCGTACCCGAAGCTCAGGAACTGGCCATGCTGCTGCGGGCTGGTGCCCTCACAGCGCCGTTGAAGATCCTGGAGGAGCGCTCAATCGGGCCGACCCTGGGGCTGCAAAATATCGAGGCTGGCTTCACCGCGCTGGCGTTCGGCATGGCGGGCATGATGCTGTTCATGATGGCCTGGTATCGCAAGTTTGGCTGGGTTGCCATCACGGCGCTCATCGCCAACCTGCTGATGCAGGTGGGCATGCTGGCCGTGCTGCCGGGGGCCGTACTGACCCTGCCGGGGATCGCCGGTCTGGTGCTCACGGTCGGCATGGCGGTGGATACCCACGTGCTGATCTTTGAGCGGATCAAGGACCGCCTGCGTGAAGGGGGCAGCCTTGCCAATGCCATCGACTTTGGCTATCGCTCGGCGTTTCGCACCATTTTCGATGCCAACATCACCACGCTGATCTGTGCCGTTGTGCTCTACTCTATCGGCTCTGGCCCGCTGCAGGGCTTCTCCATCACCCTGATCCTGGGCCTCATCTCCAGCATGGTGACCGGTATCTGGGGTACTCGCGCCATCATCAACCCCTTGTGGGGCAAGAGCAGCGCCAAGCTGCTGAGGGTGTGACCGTGACCCCTGCATTTACTCTGTGCCATAGCGCCGCGCGTTCGAGCCTGCTCCGCGCCTGCGTCACGCGCTTCCGGTTGGGAAGCCCGAGTCAGCTGTTGTCGAGGATAAAATTATGTTGAGAATGATCGTTGCCATGGGGCTGACCCGCTGGCGTTACATTGGATTGTGGATTTCCGTGCTGCTGACAGTGGCGAGCATCGCCGTGCTGGCCATCAACGGTCTGGATCTCGGGCTCGACTTCACCGGCGGTATCTTGCTGGAGTTTCGTATCCAGACATTGAAAGAGGCCCATGAACTCAACGCCCTGCTGAGCGCGCCGCTGGCAGGGGCCATCGAACTCAATGGCGCCGGCATTCCGGGAGAGTGGCTCATCAAGCTGCCGCCCCATGAGCTGCCCTGGCCGGCCGAGGAGCTGGCGATCATGCTGGGTCAACAGCTCAACTTGCCGGTGGAGCTGCTGCGCACCACCATAGTCGGCCCCCAGGTGGGCGCCGAGCTGTTCCAGCAGGGGATGCTGGCGGTGCTGGTGGCATCACTGGCCATCTCCGCCTACCTGGCGGTACGGTTCGAGTGGCGCCAGGCCATCGGGATCCTGATCTCTGTGCTGCACGATGGTCTGGTGGCAATAGGGCTGCTGGCGCTGTTCCACATCGAGTTTGACCTCAACGTGATCGCCGGCCTGATGGCGGTGATCGGTTACTCGCTCAACGACAGCATCGTCATCTCGGACCGGCTGCGGGACATCTTGAGCTCACGCACCAAACTCTCCATCTACGAGTGCTCGGACGTGGCGATCAAGGCGACCTTCAGCCGCACCATGATCACCTCGGGGACCACCCTCTTTACCGTGGGAGCCCTGCTGCTGTTCGGGGGGGATGCCTTGTTCGGCTTCGCCTTCACGCTGTTTACCGGCGTCCTGGTGGGTACCATCTCTTCCATCACGGTAGCATCGACCGTGCAGGAGCTGCTGGGACTCACGCCCCAGGCGTACCAGAAAAAAGAGGAAGAGCTGGCAGAAGCGGCATGACCTGACTCGCCAGCCCTTGCAGGCAAAACGGTTTTTTGGGCAATGTGCTCAGGGGATCCAATCCTTGGCCCGTTTGTGACAGGTGTGAATAACAAGAGGGAGGCATTGTGCCTCCCTCTTTGTTTATTGGCTGGCGGGTATGACCCAGTGAGCTGGCCTGCTGTTTATCCAGCATTGCGTTCAGGTACAGACATAGGGCATGCGCTGAACGGCACTGCCACCGCCTGGGGGAGTGGCAAAGTCCCGAATAAGCGCGAGTCAAAAAGGCGCGGCCGGCCGGCCAGGGTATGCAATGAAACGGCCCGTTTCGCAGACCATTTTTTGTTTATGCATCGTCTACACTGCTAGGGAGTTTCCTTATGGAGTATGCGGTTATGAACATTGCGCGCCGGCTTCAACTGATAGCCTTGCTGGTGATGGTGGCTCTCGTTTTTCTCAGTTGGTTCAGTATCAATCGCCTCGCGGCGTCCAACCAGGATCTGAGTTATGTGACGGATAATACAGTGCCAAGCATATCCTTGATCAAGGAGGTGCAGGCCGATTTCTATGAGCTGCATGCACTGATCCAGACACATGTACTCAATACCGATGATGGCAAGATGCAGCAGATTGAAACGCATATCGCTGATATACGGACAGCGATCAATTCGCTTCTGGAGAAATATAAAGCCGAGATGCTTTCCAATGATGAAGACAGGCGATTGACTGACGATGATCAGCGGATCATTGCCCAATATTATCTGGAGATAGACAAGGTTCTGTTGCTGTCGCGCCAAAACAAAAACACGGAGGCCAGAGATTATCTGGCGAACAACGTCGTGACGCTGTTTGGGCAGTTTGCTCAGGCGATAGAGCGCCATGTAAAGTTCAATGTCGATCTGGGGCTGACGCTCAAGCGGCAGGGAGAAGAGAACTATGACAGCAGCCTGCAAACCTTGCTGTTCATTGCCGGTGGCACCGGCATATTGACCCTGGGGCTTTTTATCTGGTTGTTCAATCAGGTTGCCAACCCACTTCGACTTGCTATGCAGACCCTTTCTCTGATCCAGCGCGACTTGAATTTTACCCTGAGGGCAGACGTCAAGCAGCAGGATGAGATTGGGTTGACGCTCAATGCGGTCAACCGTCTGCTGGATACCTTGCAGCAAACCTTTACTGAGTTTTCGGTGGGCAGTTTGCAAATAAAAAGTACGGCTGAGTCGCTCTCCCAGGCTGCGCAGCACCTTGCCAGTTCCGCGAGCCAGGCAAATGATGCAACCAGTCTGATTGCTGCGGGGGTGGAGGAGATGACGGTGAGCATCACGGATATCTCGCAGCGAACCCAGGAGACCAGCCGTATCACCAACGAGTCGGGCAAGCTTGCCAGTGACGGCGGCGCGACCATAGAGAGAACGGTGCAAGCTATCAACGAGATTGCCGACTCCATTCGCCAGGCCTCCCATGAGGTGACGGCTTTGGGCGAGGGCATTTCCCGGATCGGCGGTGTGGTGAACGTCATTCGTGACGTCGCAGGCCAGACCAATCTGCTGGCCCTCAATGCCGCCATTGAAGCGGCCCGTGCGGGTGAGCAAGGTCGAGGATTTGCGGTGGTTGCTGACGAGGTGCGCAAGCTGGCTGAGCGTACGGCTCAGTCAACCCAGGAAATTTCGGCAACGGTGGAGGCGATTCAACAAGAGTCTCAGGCCACAGTGTTCAGGATGAGTCAGGTAGAGGAAAAAGTGGTGCAAGGGGTTGCGATGGCCACTGAAAGCGGGGAGATCATCACCCAGATCCGCCATGCTTCGCACCGGGTCATGGATCAGGTCGGTGAAATCACCAATGCCATCCGCGAACAAAGCTCGGCGGCGGAATCCATCGCCCATCAGGTGGAGCAGATTGCACAGGTGGTCCAGCAGACCAGCAGTACGGCAGAAGAGACCTCGGCCGCAGCGGAAGAGCTCAATGTGACCACAGAGAGCATCCATCAGCAGATCTCTCGTTACCGTATCCAGTGATGCCCACTGGTCCCTGGCGCCGCCATCATTAAGGTCGCCCAGGGGGATGGACCCACGCAGAGGGATATCTGTGGCACCTTGATAACCCTGATATGCGCATAAGAAATCCGAAACCAGCCAAGCCGGTTTCGGATTTTTTCATATCTGGAAGATGGCCAACGGTGCCTGACACAAGGGGCATTGGGGGCTGGCGCAAGACCCGGTTCTGCAAGCCCTGCACCTGGCTGATGACCGGTTGGGGATAGATGCCCAGTGCCACCACCTTGATGGCGGAGCGCAGTACCACCAGCCCGAGGTGGCGGTCCAGTCGCCCTTGGCATCACGCATCAGCATGCCGGGTTCGCGCACATAGAGGGTGATCATGACCCTCAAGTAGTAGTAGAGCGCCCAGGGCGCTGCCGAGCACTATGGCGCCAGAGAACCACCACAGCCGGGCTTTGACCGTCACGCCAACAAGATAAAACTTGCCGATAAAGCCCAATGTCATGGGAATACCTGAGCGATTCCCTGAGCAGGGATATAACCACAAAAATGACATGGTTCTGTTTGAATTCACGCTGGTGAATGGTTACACACATCCCAGTTTGAAAATAAAATTTGCTCCCTTGGTGAACTGGATATAAGACTTATTCTGCACGGGACTCACAAGGAAGATAAAATGAAAAATGGAAGAGCAGGATGGTTAAATATTTTAACCATCCTAGGGTCAGTAATGTTCGCTGTTCAAACGGAAGCCGCAGTACCTTACGTCAACTATCATCACACGGTTACGCAGCCGGATGGTTCGACACTTGAGTTGATCCTCAATGGCTCAACTCTTTACGCAGATCAACGTACTAAAGATGGCTATCCAGTTATCTATGACAATACCCTGAAAGGTTACGCTTATGCCAAGCTTTCAGAAAATGAAGAAATGTTTGAGTCGACCGGAATTCTGGTTACCGAATCGAATGGTGTTAACACCAGGTCAATACAGAAGGACACTGATATTCCTCAACATGCCAAGCGTTCTATCGTGCAACGTAACGCCAGGCAATTACAAGTTTTACAATATCAAGCCCAATCACCCAAAATCAGTGGTTTTGCCAATCAATATGCCAATGTAACAGGTAATGTTCGAGGGTTGACCATATTAATTCAATTTCCTGATGAATCCAGTTCTATTCCACCCAGTGAGGTCATCAACTACACCAACCAAATCGGTTACACATGCCATGGAAATGCACAATCAATCCGGGACTATTTTCGTGCCGTGTCTGGTAATAAATTAGACTATACCAATACTGTGGTTGGATATTATACGGCCAAGAAATATAAGTCCTACTACACAGACCCCACGATAACTTATGGTGCCAGAGCAAGAGAGTTGATAGTCGAAGCGCTGGATTGGCTTGAATATACCGAAGGCTTCGACTTTTCGACCATATCGAAAGATAGTAACGGCAATATTCGTGGTTTGAATGTGTTCTATTCTGGCAGTACTGGTGGTGGCTGGGCTCAGGGCCTATGGCCTCATCAAGGTGGCTTGAACCGCTGGTGTGCCGATGGGGTCTGTGCATCCAAATACCAGATCTCCAACATGGATAGCAATTTATCTATCGGGACCTTCATCCACGAGTCAGGACACCTGTTGTTCGGCTGGCCTGATCTTTACGATTACGATGGCAGCTCAGGAGGATCCGCTGGCTCGCACTGCATTATGGGATATGGCGGTGTAACCGGTAACAGACATAAAAAACCAGTTCCACCCAATGGCTACTTTCGCTCATTGAGTGGCTGGGAAACGCTCACTGAGCTCAATCCTGCGGTTAATAGCAATGCACCTTCAGGTCTATTGAGTCATCAGGCTAACAGCAACACACTATACCGCTGGTCCAACCCGGATAAAGCCGGTGAAGCTTTTTATATAGAGACAAGAACTCAAGTCGGGCAAAATCAGTATATGCCAGGTCAAGGTCTGATTGTATGGCATGTTGATCCTGATGGTTCCAATAATAATGAGTGGTATCCATATGTTCAGATGGAGCATGCGGACGGGAATCGTGACCCAGAAAAAAATACTAATCTTGGTGATACTTATGATATGTATCATGCTTCTGGGCAAGACACGTTTGGTGATACTCAACCAAATACGCTGTCCAGCCGAGGAACCAATTCACGCTGGTGGAGTGGTGCTGATTCAGGGTTGGAATTGACGAATATTAGTGCTATCTCAAGTCGAATGACATTTGACATCGGTGGCCAGGGTAATTCAAATCAAGAAAATTACTCAGGTTATCTGAGTGGGAAGGGCGTTAGTCATGTTATTCCGAATGGCAGCTGGTTTCAATATGATGGTGGAACCCTGTATGGTGTGTTGATCGGTCCCGGCAATGCTGATTTCGATTTGTCACTGGAAAAATGGCAGAACAGTACCTGGATATCTGTGGCAACATCCACCAGCGTCACCTCGAATGAAGCGATTAACTATGTTGCAAGCAGTGGTTATTATCGGTTTAAAGTGTATTCTTATAATGGTGAGGGGAACTATGATTTCACGTTGAGAAAATAGATTCTTATCATAAATACAAAGGGTCTTAATAAACACATTAATGGCATGTGTCGACTAAAGTCCTATTCTGAATCGGTTGGCTTCATCTGCTGACAATCACATTAATCCGAAACCAGCCAAGCTGGTTTCGGATTTTTTCATATCTGGAAGATGGCCAATGCTGCCTGACACAAGGGGCATTGGCTATCAGGGCGGGTTAGCGCAAGACCACGTTCTGGAAGCCCTGCACCAGGCTGATGACAGGTTGGGGATAGATGCCCATGGCCACCACTATGATAGCGGAGAGCAGTACCACCAGTCCGCCCGAGGTGACGGCCCAGTCGCCCTTGGCATCACGCATCTGCATGCCGGGTTCGCGCATATAGAGGGTGACCATGACCCTCAGGTAGTAGTAGAGCCCCAGGGCGCTGCCGAGCACTATGGCGCCGGAGAGCCACCACCGCCGGGCTTCGACCGTCACGCCAATAAGATAGAACTTGCCGATAAAGCCCAATGTCATGGGAATACCGGCCAGGGAGAGCATCATCACTGTCAGCACTGCGGTGAGGTAAGGGCGATGCCAGAACAGGCCGCGATAGCTGTGCAGGGAATCCGCATCCTTGCCGCGATATGGGCTGGACATCATGCTGATGACGCCGAAGGCACCCAGGCTGGTGAACAGGTACATCAACAGATAGACACCGGCAGCTTCCACCGGTATCTGGCCGAGGCGGCTCGCCACCACCACTGCCAGCAGATAACCAAAATGGGCGATGGAGGAGTACCCCATCATCCGCTTGATGTTGGTTTGCAACAGCGCCAGCAGGTTGCCGATGACGATGGAGATAACTGCCATGGCCGCCAGCAACCAGTGGATCATGGGATCCGCCGCCGCCGGTACCGCCAGATAGAATCGCAGCAGCACGCAGAACACGGCTATCTTGCTGACGGTGGCGAGGAAAGTGGCCACCGGCGCCGGAGCGCCTTCATACACGTCGGGTGTCCAGAGGTGGAAGGGGGCGAGCGACAGCTTGAAACCAAAGCCGACCAGCATCAACCCGAGACCGCCCATCAGCAGTGGATGATGGGCGGGGCTCTGTGCCAGGGTCAGCCCCAGATCACTGAAGCTCAGGCTGCCTGCCTGGGCATAGAGCAAGGCCATGCCGAACAGCAGAAAGGCGGTGGCGGCGGCGGAGAGCACCATGTACTTGATGCTGGCCTCCAGCGAATGGCGCTCGCGGTAGGCGTAACCCACCAGACCGAACATGGGCAGGGTCAGCATCTCGATCCCGATGAACAGCGACGCCAGATGACGGGAGCCGGCCAGCACAAGCCCGCCCATGGTAGCGATCACCAGCAGCAGGTAGAACTCTTCCCGGTTGTCCGGGTAACCCTTGAGCCAGGAGCGACCGAAGGTACAGGTAGCAAGCGCGCCGACCAGCACCAGCCCCATGTAAAAGATGGCGTAGCCATCGATCTGCAGCAGGGGAGTGATCCCCTGATCACCTTGTGCCATGACGATGGGCAGGGAGAAGAGTGTCAGGTTCAGGCCAGTGATGGTGACGATGAAGGCGGTGTCGTCACAGCGCCGCCAGGCGATGGCCAGCATCAGGGCCACCATGGTCCCCGTGGTCAGCAGCAGGGGCAAGAGCGCCAGCAGTTGAGAAGCGGTGAAGGTCATTGCAGTGCTCCTGTCGTGTGCAAGAAAGGCAACAGGGTGGGCCGTTGAGAGGAAGATGTCATTGCAAGGCTCCTGCGGATGGCAGCGCGTACCAGTGCAGCACGCTCATCAGGCTGCTGCCAGCGGTATCGAGTATGGGCTGGGGATAGACACCGAGCAGTATCAGCAGGCCGGCCATGGTCATCATCATCACCAGTTCGCGGCGATCCAGCCCCTTGAGCATGGTGGTATCTTTGGGCGCACCGAAGCAGGCCCGTTGCAACATGATGAGAGAGTAGACGGACGCCAGCACCAGCCCGAAGGTGGCGATGACAGTGATGACGGGGGCGACCTGGAAACTGCCGATCAGGATAAGGAACTCGCCGACGAAGTTGCCGGTGCCCGGCATGCCAAGGGAAGCCACCGAGAAGAACAGCATGACGCCGGGCAGGTAACGCAGTCGGCCCCAGAGGCCACCCATCAGGCGCAAATCCCGGGTATGCAGCCGCTCGTAAAGCTGACCACACAGGATGAAGAGGCCAGCGGCGGAGAGCCCGTGAGCAATCATCTGCACCACGGCACCTTGCAATGCCAGTTCGCTGCCCGAGTAGATGGCGATCATCACAAAGCCCATGTGGGAGATGCTGGTGTAGGCCACCAGCCGCTTGATGTCGGTCTGGGCAAAGGCCACCAGGGCGCCGTAGATGATGCCAATGAGACCCAGCGCCATGGCGTAGGGGGCAAATTCGGCAGAGGCCTCCGGAAACAGGGGCAGGGCAAAACGCAGCAGGCCATAGGCAGCGGTTTTGAGCAAGATGCCTGCCAGGTCAACCGAGCCTGCGGTCGGCGCCTGACTATGGGCGTCCGGCAGCCAGCCGTGCAGTGGCACCAGCGGCATCTTGACCGCGAAGGCGATGAAGAAGCCCAGCATCAACAGCCACTGGACACCCGTGCTCATGGGCGTGTGGAGTAGATCCGCGTAGTTAAAGGTGAAGACGCCGGTGGCGGCATGGTGGGTCAGCACCAGACCCAGGATGGCGACCAGCATGATGAGTCCGCTGACCTGGGTGTAGATGAAGAACTTGGTGGCGGCGTTGATCCGTGACTTGCCATCGGTGACCGAATGGCCCCACAGCGCGATCAGGAAGTACATGGGAACCAGCATCATCTCCCAGAAGAAGAAGAACAGGAACAGGTCCACGGCCATGAAGACACCGAGCACGCCCCCCAGGATCCAGAGCAGGTTGAGGTGGAAGAAGCCGATGCGCTGCACTATCTCCTTCCAGGAGCAGAGGATGGCCAGCACCCCGATAAAGCAGGTGAGCATCACCATCAACAGGGAGAGGCCATCCACCGCCAGGTGCAAGGAGATGCCAAAGCGGGGGATCCAGGGCAGTTGCAGCTCGGCGGCCCAGACGGGCACGCCGGTCTGGTTGATCAGGGTGAAGTCACCGCTCCACCAGATGGCGCAGGAGAGCAACAGGCAGGCGCTCATCGACAACAGGGCAACCCAGCGTACGAATTGCTCACCAAGGCGCTCCATCTGCCAACAGAGCAGACCGCCGATGAAAGGAATTAACAAGATCCAGAGTAAGGTCACGATATCAGCTCTCGTTTATGTGCGAGTAATGGTACTAGTCCGCGTTCAGGGGCCGCATGGGGTCAGCCAAGCAGCAACAGAGCCAGGATCAGGGTGGCACCCATCCCCATGGAGGCGGCATACCAGCGCAACTTGCCGGAAACAGTCCAGACCAACAGCTGGTGGCCGCGCTGTGCCAGCCAGGCGGGCAGGTTCATCATCCAGTCCAGCGGGTCCTTGCCAAGCAGTCGGGTCCCCAGCAGATAGGGTTTGACCCACAGCCGTTCATACAACCAGTCAAAGCCCCAGGCATTGAACCAGAGGGTGCTGAGCAGACGGCCCGGCGCGCTGTTCGCCACGCTGGTGGCCAGTCGACGCTCACCCAGGAACAGGAAGGCTGCCAGGGCGATGCCCGCGATGGCAACAATGCCTGAGACGATCTCCAGGGTATGGCGACCCGCTTCGATATTGTCTCCCGGCCCGGCTGGCAGTACTCCGGCCAGTGGCGGCACTATCAGGGCCCCAATACCTGTGGAGAGCACCAGCAACACCAGCAGCGGCAGCTGGTGGGCCAGACCGTGACCGGCATGGGCTTGCGTCTGCACCTTGCCGTGGAAGGCGATGAAAATGAGGCGGAAGGTATAGAGCGAGGTCAGGAAGGCGCCCACCAGACCCGCCCACAACAGGGTGGTCTGGCCGGATGCCTGCACCTGCCACAGGATGGCGTCTTTACTGTAGAAACCGGCGGTCACCAGCGGCAATGCAGCCAGCGCCGAGCCCCCCACCAGGAAGCAGGCATAGACCAGCGGCAAGCTTTTGCGCAGGCCCCCCATCTTGAAGATGTTCTGCTCATGGTGACAGGCAACGATGACGGCACCGGCGGAGAGGAACAAGAGCGCCTTGAAGAAGGCGTGGGTCATCAGATGGAAGATGGCCCCTTCCCAGGCACCGACCCCGAGGGCCAGAAACATGTAACCAATCTGGCTCATGGTGGAGTAGGCGAGGATCCGCTTGATGTCGGTCTGTACCAGGGCCGCGAAACCGGCCAGCACCAGGGTAATGGCACCGACCAGCGCTACCAGATGCAGGATCTCGGGGGCCAGCAGGAAGAGGCCGTGGGTGCGGGCAATCAGGTAGACACCGGCGGTCACCATGGTGGCGGCGTGGATGAGGGCCGAGACCGGGGTCGGGCCCGCCATGGCATCCGCCAGCCAGGTTTGCAGCGGCAGCTGGGCAGATTTGCCGACCGCACCGCCCAGCAACATCAGGCAGGCCAGGGAGAGGGCAGGGGAGCCCTCGGCAAACATAACGGGGGCGCGCACCAGCAGCTCGTGGATGTTGAGGGTGCCCAGCTCCCGGTAAAGGATGAAGAGGCCGATGGCGAGGAAGACGTCGCCAACCCGGGTCACCACGAACGCCTTGAGGGCGGCAGCCCCGTTGGCCGGGTTGCGGTAGTAGAAGCCGATCAGCAGGTAACTGCACAGCCCCACCCCTTCCCAGCCGAGGTAGACGAACAGCAGGTCATCGGCCAGCACCAGAAACACCATGCTGGCGATGAAGAGGTTGGTATAGGTAAAGAAGCGGGAATAGCCCTCTTCCCCGCGCATGTACCAGGAGGCGAACAGGTGGATGAAGAAACCCACCCCTGTCACTACCCCCAGCATGGTCAGCGACAGGCCGTCCAGTGCGAGGCGGAAGCTGGGACTGAAGTTGCCCACTGCCATCCATTGCCACAGGGTCTGGGTATAGACGCCGCCGACCGGCATGGCAGTGAGGAAATCGATGCCGACCCACAGGGTGGTGAGGGCCGACAACCCTATGCTGCCAACTCCGATCAGGGCCGAGGTGCGCTCGCCGAAACGGCCGATGGAGAAGGCCAGCACCAGCCATCCCAGCAGCGGAAATAGAAACGTCAGGTATAAGAGGCTCATCCGCGCATCTCGCTCACAGTGTCCACGTTGAGGGTGTGGTAACGACGATAGAGCAGCAGTAACAGGGCGAGGCCGATACTGGCCTCCGCTGCCGCCAGAGAAATCACCAGTATGTACATGATCTGGCCATCGGCCTGGGCCCAGCGGCTGCCAGCCACCACGAACGCCAGCGCCGAGGCATTCATCATGATCTCGATACTCATGAGAATAAACAGCAAGTTACGGCGGATCAGCAGACCGCATAACCCGATGCAGAACAGGATCGCAGCCAGTAGAAGGCCGTGTTCCATTGGAATGCCATTCATAGCGGACCTCCTTCTTGTGACGAGCGTGATGAGGCGCGGGGGACAGAAAGCACCTCGCCGCTCTTGTCTTCACGACCCAGATGGTAGGCGGTCACCAGACCCGCCAGCAGCAGGATGGAGGCCAGTTCCACTGCCAGCACATAGGGGCCGAACAGAGCTATGCCCACCTCTTTCGCACTGACGTCACTCAGACCAAGCTGACCACCGGTCACGCCCAGGATGCCGTAGGCCAGAAAGCCGAGCAGGATGAGAGAGAGCAGGGCGGGGCCGCCCCAGGTCATGGGGGTGAGCCACTTCTTCTCCTGGGCCTCGGACGACCCCAGGTTCAGCATCATCACCACGAACACGAACAGCACCATGATGGCGCCCGCATAGACGATCACCTGCAGGGCGCCCGCGAAAGAGGCCCCCAGGCAGAAGAAGATCATGGCTACGGCGATGATCGAAATGATGAGATTGAGCAGCGCATGCATGGGATTGCTGGTGCTGATCACCCGCAGCGTGCTGTAAACGGCGACCAGGGCCGCGGCATAAAATGCCAGTTCCATGATTGACTCCTCAGGGCAGCAGGCTTTTGACATCGATGGGCTTGGCTTCGTGCTCGGCATCCCCTTTCGGCTTGCCGTCGATGGCCATCCCGCTCATGCGATAGAAGTTGTAGTCCGGGTATTTGCCGGGCCCGCTGATCAGCAGATCTTCTTTCTCGTACACCAGATCCTGGCGGCGGTATTCCCCCATTTCGAAATCCGGCGTCAGCTGGATGGCGGTAGTGGGGCAGGCTTCTTCGCACAAGCCGCAGAAGATGCAGCGGGAGAAGTTGATGCGAAAGAACTCGGGATACCAGCGGCCATCGTCGCGTTCGGCTTTTTGCAGCGAGATGCAACCGACCGGGCAGGCCACGGCGCACAGGTTGCACGCCACGCAGCGCTCGTCACCGTCCGGATCCCGGGTCAGTACGATACGACCACGGTAGCGTGGCGGGCTATAGATGGACTCATCCGGATAGCTCAGGGTCTCGCGGGGACGCCATGCATGGGAGAACACCATGCCAAGGCTACGTAACTGGGTGCCGACACCCTTGATGATGTTAATGATTTTCATAGTCGTGCCTCACTGCACATTTATCAGCACCACAGCGCCGGTGATCAGCATATTGACAAGGGTCAACGGCAAGCAGACTTTCCAGCCAAACGACATCACCTGGTCAAAGCGCGGCCTTGGCAAGGAAGCCCGCAGCAGGATGAAGAACACCATGAAACAGGCGGTCTTCAGGGCAAACCAGATGAAAGGGGGTAGCCAGGGGCCATGCCAGCCACCGAAGAACAGGGTCACTATGAGGGAGGAGATCAGCACTATGCCGATGTATTCGCCCACGAAGAAGAGACCCCATTTCATGCCCGCGTACTCGATGTGATAACCGTCGGCGAGCTCCTGCTCGGCCTCCGGCTGGTCAAACGGGTGACGGTGGGTGACGGCGACGCCGGCAAACAGGAAGGTGATGAAGCCCAATATCTGGGGCACCACGTTCCACAAGCCGGCCTGGGCCTCGACTATGTCTCTCAGGTTGAAGCTGCCGGTCTGGATCACTATCCCCATCAGGGAGAGCCCCAGAAACACTTCATAGGAGAGGGTCTGGGCCGAGGCGCGCAGGCTGCCGAGCAATGAGTACTTGTTGTTGCTCGACCAGCCGGCGAACAGCACGGCATAGACAGCGAGCCCTGCTATGGCCAGGATGTAGAGCAGCCCCACGTTGAGATCCGCCACGCCCCAGGTAGGGGTGAGCGGCACCACGGCAAACGCCAGAATAAAGGCAGTGAAGGCGATGATGGGGGCCAGGATGAAGATCCGGCGATCGGCGAACGGCGGGATCCAGTCCTCCTTGAAGAACATCTTGATCATGTCGGCTGCCAGTTGCAGCAGGCCGAACGGGCCCACCCGATTGGGGCCGTATCTGTCCTGCCACAGGGCCAGCAGGCGGCGTTCGATGAAGCTCATGAAGGCGCCAGCCCCCACTATCCCCACCAGCACTATCAATGCCTTGCCAACCTCCAGCAACAGGTCGATCAGGGAATCACTCATGCGATGGCCTCCTGCAGGTTGTTGATATAGGCCTGTTGCAGTGCGGTCGGCAGACCGTTCACGCCAAGGGGCAGTCCCAGCAGGCCCTGCGCCAGGGCATGGCTCAGTCGCAGCTTCAGACGCCAGTGATTGCCACCCCAGGAGAAGCTCACCTGGTTGCCCGCCTTGAGGGCAAGGCGAGCCGCATCGGCCGGGTTCAGCACCAGCTCGGGTTCGTTCATGCGCGCCTGTATGACGGGGCTTCTGGCGGAGAGCTCCTCGCCGCCAAACAGCTGGTCGTAGTTGACCACCTGCAGGGCTTCCTGGGCGGTGAAGGGGGCAGGAATGGTATCAAACCAAGCCAGGGTGTCGTCGCCCGGCTCCAGCAGGCGGCGACCGGGATCGCCTGCCCTAAGGTTGCCACCTACCTCGCTCTGGAACTTGTTCCAGGCAGAGGGAGAGTTCCAACCCGGCGCCCAGGCGAACGGCACCTGCTGCATCGGCTGACGGGCACCGGCATAGCCTTCCATGGAGAAGCTGAAGGGGGAATCCGGGTCTTGCGCCACTCTGGGTTCGCTGACGTTCTGATCCGCCAGCATGGAGGTGCGGCCGCTGTAGCGGTGTGGTTCACGGGCCAGCTTCATGCCACGGATCCGCAATCCGGCGTTGGGGGCCGCTTCCTGCATGGTGGCCAGCAGCGGATGGCTGGTGGCGCAGTCATGGCTTATCTGCTCATAGGTCTGCCAGCGCAGCGGTTGGCGCAGGAGGGCGCCTTGCAGCGCGGCCAGCCAGCGCCACCCTTCACGCACCTGAATGTCGGCGTTGTAGAAGGCGGGGGCGTAGACCTGGAAGAAGCGCTGGGCGCGCCCCTCCATATTGACCAGGGTGCCATCGGCTTCGGCAAAGCTGGCGGCAGGGAGCACCAGATCGGCTTTTTGAGCGGTCTGGGTAGCCTGATGATCGATGACCAGCAGGTGTTGCAGACGATTGAAGGCGGCATCGACCCGATTGCGCGGGGCACGGCGGTAGAGATCGTTCTCCAGGGTCACCAGCGCCAGATTATCCTGGGCCTCGATGCGGGTGAGTGCGGCTTCCAGCGGGGCGGCGTTGCCGGCCAGCATGGCCAGCCCCAGACTGTTGGCCTCTTGTGCCACCAGTGCCAGACTGACGTCCTGACCGCGGCCTTTGAGGGCGCGGGCGATATTGCTGGCCGCGTCGATCAATGCCGGGGTGCGGGCACCCGAGCCTGCGATGATGAGCGGCTTTTTGGCATTGCCAAGCAGGTCGGCCCAGCGAGCGGCTTGCGCCTGCTGCTCTTGGTCGAGATCGGACAGGGCTGGCGCCGAGCTGTCGAGCAGATGGGCGATGGCAAAGCCGAGGCGGGCTTGATCCGCGTGGGGGGCGTGCAGTTTTTCTGCCGCCACGTCGTCGAGGCGGGTGCTGTCCAGGCTGGTGATGAGCAGCGGGTAGCGCTCATTCTGGCCCAGGGTCTGCACAGCGGCGACCTGCCACAAGTCCACCTTCATTTTGCGGGCGATGTCACGGGCCTTGCCCTTGACCGATTGGCGCAGCGCCAGGGCGATACGGGCGGCACTCATGGTGACATCTTCACCGAGCACCAGAATGGCGTCGGCCTCTTCCATGTCCCGCAGGCTCGGCGTGCGAATACCGCTGTGCTGCAGTATGTGCAGCATCTTTTGCAGACACGCCCACTCGCTTTGCTCAACGCCGCAATAGAAGTTGTCGGCCCCGACCAGTTCGCGCAGGGCGAAGTTGCTCTCCAGCGATGCACGGGGTGAACCGATGCCGATGACGGTGCTGGCGGTGCGCAGGGCATCGGCGGCGCGGTTGAGGGCGCCATCCACAGTGATGGCCAGCGGGTCGTTGCCATCGCGCTGCTCTTTGTCTACCCGAAGCAGCGGTTGACGGGGACGGTCAGCCAGATTGACGTAGCCATAGCCAAAGCGGCCACGATCGCACAGGAAGTAGTGATTGATGCCGCCATGGAAGCGGTTTTCTATGCGGCGCAGCTCGCCATAACGCTCACCCGGGCTGATGTTGCAGCCCACCGAGCACTGCTGGCAGACGCTGGGGGAAAACTGCATGTCCCACTTGCGGTTGTAACGCTCTGAGTGGGTCTTGTCGGTGAAAACGCCGGTGGGGCAGACCTCCACCAGGTTGCCGGAGAATTCGCTCTCCAGGGTGCCATCTTCGACCCGGCCGAAATAGACGTTGTCGTGGGCGCCATAGACCCCCAGATCCTCGCCACCGGCGTAATCCTTGTAGTAACGCACGCAGCGATAACAGGCAATGCAGCGGTTCATCTCGTGATTGATGAAGGGCCCCAGTTCCTGATTCTGGTGGGTACGCTTGGTAAAACGGTAGCGACGGCTGTTGTGGCCTGTCATCACCGTCATGTCCTGCAGGTGGCAGGCTCCGCCCTCTTCACAGACAGGGCAGTCGTGGGGGTGGTTGGTCATCTGCCACTCGACCACACACTTGCGAAACTCTTTCGCCTCTTCGTCTTCGATGGAAATATAGGTGCCATCGGTAGAGGGGGTCATGCAGGACATGACCAGCCGGCCGCGCTTGTCGTCGGCATTCTGATACTGCTTGACCGCACACTGGCGGCAGGCGCCCACGCTACCCAGCGCCGGATGCCAGCAAAAATAAGGGACGTCCAGACCCAGCGACAGACAGGCCTGCAGCAGGTTGTCTGCCCCGTCTACCTCGTACTCTTTACCGTCTACAAAAATGGTCGCCATACAACGTTCCTGAAACCTATGGTGAAATCGGCTATTGCCCGATGCGCCTTGGCGCTTACCAGCGTTCGCCCAGCAGATTGGGCTGGATCCCTTTGAGCAGCGAGTGATGGTCGCTTGGCCCCTTGATACCGGCCTCGAATTCGGATCTGAAATACTTGAGTGCGCTGGCAAGGGGTTCGACGGCGCCGGGCGCGTGGGCACAGAAGGTTTTGCCCGGCCCAAGGAAATTGCAAAGCTGCTCCAGGGTCGCGAGATCCCCTTGCTGTCCCTCGCCACGCTCCAGTGCCCGCAGCAGCTTGACGTTCCAGGGCAGGCCATCACGGCACGGGGTGCACCAACCGCAGGATTCGCGAGCGAAGAACTCTTCCATGTTGCGCAAGAGCCCTACCATGTTGACGCTGTCATCGACCGCCATGGCCAGACCCGTCCCCATGCGGGTGCCCACCTTGCCGATACCGGCGGTATACATCTGGGCATCCAGGTGTTCGGGCAGCAGGAAGCCGGTGCCAGCCCCGCCCGGTTGCCACGCCTTGAGGCGGTAGCCTGGCTTCATGCCACCGGCGTAGTGCTCAAACAGCTCGCGGGCCGTGATGCCAAAGGGCAGCTCCCAGACCCCGGGGTTGTTCACCTTGCCGGAGAAACCCATCAGCTTGGTGCCGTGATCTTCAGAACCCGGCAGCGCCAGTCCCTGATACCAGGCCACGCCATTGCCTATGATGGCTGGCACGTTGCACAGGGTTTCGACGTTGTTGACGCAGGTGGGTTTGCCCCAGACGCCTGAAACGGCGGGGAAGGGGGGCTTGGCGCGCGGGTTGGCGCGCCGGCCTTCCAGTGAGTTGATCAGCGCCGTCTCTTCGCCGCAGATGTAACGACCGGCGCCGGTGTGGACGAACAGCTCGAAATCAAAGCCGGACCCCAGAATGTTCTTGCCGAGCAGGCCGGCGGCCTTGGCCTCGATCACCGCACGGCGCAGATGGATGGCGGCATCCACGTATTCACCGCGCAGGAAGATATAGCCGCGATAGGCCTTGAGCGCCTTGGCGGAGATGATCATGCCCTCGATCAGCAGATGGGGCAGCTGCTCCATCAACAGGCGATCTTTCCAGGTATTGGGTTCCATCTCGTCAGCATTGCAGAGCAGGTAACGTATGTTCATGCTCTCGTCTTTGGGCATCAGCCCCCACTTCACCCCTGTGGGGAAGCCGGCGCCGCCACGACCCTTGAGACCGGCATCCTTGACGGTGCCGACTATCTCATCCGGGCTCATCTGGCCCAGCGCCTTGCGGGCAGCGTCATAGCCTTGCTTGCTCTGGTATTCATCCAGCCAGACCGGCTGACCATCGTCACGCAGTCGCCAGGTGAGCGGATGAGTCTCGGGGGCTCGGGGCGTGCGGTTGGCGGTGCCGAGAGAGGCGAGGATCTTGTTGGTTGGAAGACTCATGGATAAGCCTCCAGCGTCTTGATCAGTGTGGCGGCATCGAGCCCGCCATAGGTGTCGTCATCGATCATCAGGGCCGGGCCCTTGTCGCAGTTGCCGAGGCAGCAGACGGGCAGCAGGGTGAAGCGGCCATCGGCGCTGGTCTGGCCGGGGGCAAGATCCATCACTTCCTTGAGGCCGGCCAGCAGCCCTTCGTGGCCGTTGATGTAACAGACCATGCTGTCACAGACGCGGATGATGTGGCGGCCTACCGGCTGACGGAAGATCTGACTGTAGAAAGTGGCGACCCCTTCCACGTCGCTGGCGGGAATGCCGAGCTCGGTGGCGATGGCATAAATGGCACCGTCCGGTACCCAGCCCCTGGCCTGCTGCACGATCTTGAGCGCTTCAATGCTGGCGGCGCGGGGATCTTCGTAGTGGTGTTTCTCATGTTCGATGGCGTCCCGTTCGGCCTGGCTCAGGACGAAGCCGTCTGTTGGTCCAGGGACGGGTCCATCCCCCTTGCCCCCGCACGCACTCTGCCCCTGCGGGGTCTGACTGTTTTGGCACTGACATTGCTGGCTCATGGCTTAACCTTTTGTGGCTTATTCTTTTTGTCTCGTCACGGTTGTTGAGTGCTGTGGTTTGATTACCCGAAGACTCAACGATCCACATCCGACATAACGAAATCGATACTGCCCAGATAGACGATGAGATCCGACACCATGCTGCCCTTGATCACGGAGGGGATCTGTTGCAGGTGAGCAAAGCTCGGGGTGCGGATCCGGGTCCGGTAGCTCATGGTGGAGCCATCGCTGGTCAGGTAATAACTGTTGATCCCCTTGGTGGCCTCTATCATCTGGAACGACTCGGCGGCCGGCATCACAGGGCCCCACGACACTTGCAGGAAGTGGGTGATCAGCGTCTCTATGTCTTGCAGGGTGCGATCTTTGGGGGGCGGTGTGGTGAGGGGGTGATCCGCCTTGAAGGGCCCCTCCGGCATGTTCTTCATGCACTGCTCTATGATCGACAGGCTCTGGCGGATCTCCTCGATGCGTACCGTGGCCCTGTCATAGGCATCGCCATTGCTACCGACCGGCACTTCGAAGTCGAACTGGTCATAGCCCGAATAAGGGCGCCACTTGCGCACGTCAAAGTTGAGGCCCGTGGCCCGCAGACCCGCTCCCGTTGTGCCCCAGGCGAGCGCCTGCTCAGTGGTATAGGCGGAGACACCTATGGTGCGCCCGCGCAAAATGCTGTTGCGCATGGCGGCTTTTTCATAATCCATCAGACGCTTGGGCAGCCAGCTCAGCAGATTGTCCTGCACCAGTCGCTGCCATCCCTTGGGCAAGTCGTGGGCCACGCCACCGATACGGAACCAGGCCGGGTGCATACGGGCACCCGTGATGGCTTCGATGATGGTGTAGATCTTCTGCCGGTCGGTGAAGGTAAAGAAGACAGGGGTCATGGCCCCCACGTCCTGGATATAGGTGCCAAGGAACAGGAGGTGGCTCTGGATGCGGAACAGCTCCGCCATCATCACCCGGATCACGTCGACCCGGTTCGGCACCTTGATGCCGGCCAGTTTCTCCACTGCCAGCACGTAAGGCAGGTTGTTCATTACCCCGCCCAGATACTCGACCCTGTCTGTGTAGGGGATATAGCTGTGCCAGGACTGGCGCTCACCCATCTTTTCAGCACCGCGATGGTGATAACCGATGTCGGGCACGCAGTTGCGGATCTCTTCTCCATCAAGCTGCAACACCAGCCGGAAGGCGCCGTGGGCGGAGGGGTGGTTGGGACCGAGGTTCAAGAACATATAGTCCTCGTTCTCGTTGCCACGGGCCATGCCCCACTCTTCCGGTTTGAACAGCAGGTTCTCCTGCTCCATGTCCTGCTTGGCGGCATCGAGCATGAAGGGATCGAACTCGGTGGCCCGTGCAGGATAGTCCTTGCGCAGCGGGTGACCCTGCCAGCTCTTGGGCATCATGATGCGGGTCAGATGGGGATGTCCGTCGAAGGTAATGCCCAGCAGATCCCACACTTCCCGCTCATACCAGTTGGCGTTGGGGAAGTGGCCAGTGAGGGTGGGAAGATGCAGGTCGCTCTCGGCAAGGGGCACTTTGAGCATCACATCGGCGTTACGGTCGATGGAGATGAAGTGATAGAAGACGGTGAAGTCGCTCTGGGGCAGGCCGTCACGATGGCTGCGCAGCCGTTCGTCGGTGGCGCTCAGGTCATACAGCATCACGAACGGGGAGGGGAGCTTGCGCAAAAAGCCCACCACGTCCAGCAGCAGTTCGCGGGCGAGCCAGATCACGGGTACGCCGGTACGGGTACTCTGTACGGTGAAACGCTCGGCACCGAAGTGGGAAAACAGTTCGCCGACCACCTGGGCATCCTGGTGATCGCTGGGTTGCCACTGGGCCATGGTGTAATTGCTGGGAAAATCGCGAGTCAGTTTCATGGTCAGATCTCATCCGGCGTGCGCAGGTTGGTCACCTTGATCCGCTCGCCCCGTTTGCGGTCTTTCTCGGCCGGCATGTCGGGACGGTAGATCCCCTGATCGCCGACGACCCAGGAGAGGGGGCGGCGTTCCTTGCCAATGGAGTCCTGCAGTAGCATCAGGGCTTGCAGGAAGGCCTCGGGACGGGGCGGGCAGCCCGGAATATAGACGTCTACCGGCAGGAACTTGTCTACCCCCTGTACCACTGAATAGATGTCATACATGCCGCCCGAGTTGGCGCAGGCACCCATGGAAATGACCCACTTGGGCTCGAGCAACTGTTCATACAGTCGCTGGATGACAGGCGCCATCTTGATGAAGGGGGTACCGGCGATCACCATGAAATCCGCCTGACGGGGCGAGGCCCGGATCACTTCGGCACCGAAGCGGGCCACGTCATGGGGGGAAGTGAACGCGGTACACATCTCCACATAGCAGCAGGAGATACCGAAGTTGTAGGGCCAGAGGGAGTTTTTGCGACCCCAGTTGACGGTGTCTTGCAACACCTCCTCGAGACGCCCCATCATGATGCCGCGCGTCGCGTCTTGTGCCAGCGGGTCATCGACGGTCTGGCTCTGTTCCTGTGGATAGCGCTCAACGGGCGCATCCGGGTCAATCCGGGTCAGGGTGTACTTCATGGTGCAACCTCAAAGAGAGAATCAGTAAGTCAGTCAGGCTTCTTGTCGGTCAGGGCGCGTTTTTTCGGTGCCGAGTCGAGGGCGCCGATACGCCACAAGTAGAGGAGTCCTACCAGCAGCAAGCCGATAAAGATGGCGGCTTCAATGAAGCCGACCCAGCCGCTTTCCCGAACGGAAACAGACCAGGCAAACAAGTAAAGCGCCTCTACGTCGAAGATGACGAAGAACATGGCAACCAGATAGAACTTGGCGGAGAAGCGCAGGCGGGCGTTACCCACAGAATCGACGCCAGACTCGAAGGGAGTGTTCTTGGCACGGCCGTGGGCGCGCCCACCCAGCAGGGCGGCCAGGCCGATCATCACCAGACAGAGGCAGATGGCTGCAATGACATAAATGGCAAAAGCCCAATGTTGAACAGCAATATCAGCAAACATAGAGATTTTCCCTAACCAAATTAATCATGTGACTTAACAGTAACGTTACGCATTATGACACTTTCATACTGATTTACATGTCATTTCAGCGGATTAATAATTAATCGGCGGGGGTAAAATTGTTTTTTGCTACAAAGGTCAATTTTCTCATTTGAGAATAACTTTCAACGACCTGAATTGGCTGGTAAAACAAGGCCTGGCAGAGGTGTGTGCATAGACTTCCCCGGAGGGAAAAAGGAAGGAGAAATTGAGGGGATGTGGCCGTAAAAGGGGTGAAAGCGCTAAAGAAAAGCTAAAAAAGACCCCCGACAGGGGGTCTGTACGGGTCAGGGGTTGAGAATGGGGAGTGACTCTTCGGCCGCCTTGCCTTGGGAGAGGGTAATCTCGACCCTGCGGTTTGCCTGCCGGTGTTCAGCCGTATCGTTGGGGTAGCGCGGCTGCGCATCGGCTACCCCCTGGGCGATGACCCTTGTGGCGTCCAGTTTGGGATCGGTCAGCATGATATGGACGATGGACGCCGCGCGCAGTACCGACAGCTCCCAGTTGCTGCGATAGAGTTCGAGCGGCGCCTGTGAGTTGTCGGTGTGGCCTGTGACCACTACCTTGCCAGGGATGTTGGCCAGTATGCCGGCGATCTTGTGGACTAGGGGGATGAATTGGGGTTGCAAAAAGGCCGAGTCGGCCGGAAACAATGCCTTCTCACCGATGCGGATCACCAGTTGGCTGCCGAGCTGCTCCACTTCCAGATCCTTGGATTCAATCTGCGCCTTGAGTTGCTGGTTGAGCGTCTGTTTGGTGACCTGCACCCACTCCTGCTCCTTGGTTTTGTGAGGCCAGGCCTCGGTGGCGCTCGGTTTTTCCGAGGCGCCTATGGTTTCGTTGAACGGATCTGCCGCCGCAGTCGGTGCATCTTTTTCCAGCACAGTTTCCTTGTCCGGACTGCTGGGAGTTGTCCTGGACTCGGGTTCCAGGATCCCGGTGCCGCCTTGCATCACGGGTGAACCCGCAGGAGGGGAGATGAGACCGATTTTCCCCAGCGACTCGATAAAGCCCTGGATCAGCACCCGGGTTTCAGACTGTTTTGCCATGGCAAAGGAGTAGAGCACCACGAACAGGGCGAACAGCAAGGTCATGAAGTCGGCATAGGAGACCAGCCAGCGTTCATGGTTCTCCGGCGCTTCAGGCTTTTTCTTTTTGGCCACCATGGCCTCCTATGTAAGGTTCGAGGGTCACTTGCAGACGGGCTTGCGACTCGCCATCCACGATGCAGAGGATTCCTGTCAGTGTCATCTCCTTGTAGTGGCGGATATCATGGGCTAACCCCTTGTAGCGGTTGCCAAAGGGTAAAAAGATCAGGTTGGCTGCCCCTACACCGTAAATGGTGGCGATGAAGGCCACCGCTATGGCCCCCCCCAGTTTGTCCGGTGCATCCAGCAGGCCCATGGCGTGGATCAGGCCGAATACGGCGCCCACTATTCCCATGGTTGGGCAGTAGCCTCCCATGGCTTCGTAAAATTTGACGGTCTGCTCAAGATCCTCATGCTCGAACTCGATTTCGTTCTCCAGCACCTCGTGGATCTTGGTCTTCTCGTAGCCATCGACCATCATCTGTACCCCTTTTTTCAGGAAGGGATCCTTGATCTCGTCGATCATGCCTTCCAGTGCCAGCATACCGCTACGGCGGGCGTTAGCTGCCATCGTTTCCAGCAACTGCGCCTGTTCCAGCATGTCGAGCTTGGGGGGAGAGAGCAGCCATTTGAAGCGTTTGAAGGTTTTGCCGACGACGGAGAAAGGGAACTGGGTCAGTGCGGCACCGATTGTACCGCCAATCACGATGAGGAAGGCTGGCAGATCGAGCAGGGCGCTGGGATGCCCACCTTCTATGAAGTTACCGCCAAGAATACAGATTATTGCAAAAAGAAGGCCAATCAAGCTCATTTTTTGTACATCCCTGAATGTTGATAAGGGCTAGTGTAGCTACTTAAGTATCAGTTTTTCAAAATGATATCCAATCACTGAGCAATTCATGGAGGCAAAGGACAAGGAAGGGGGGAGGGTTTGCAAGATAACACGGAAGGTTTGGCTGAGCCTCGGATGAATAACCAGAGTGGCAACAGGACAAAAGCAAAAAACCGACCCTGAGGTCGGTTCTTTTGAATTTGGCGGTGAGGGAGGGATTCGAACCCTCGATACGTTGCCGTATACACACTTTCCAGGCGTGCTCCTTCAGCCACTCGGACACCTCACCAAATTTTTGACCAGATTTTAACGTGTTCGGCCAACACTGAGTTCGCTGCGCTGTTGCGTTGGAACGGGGCGTAATTTAGGGGAAAGGGCTGTCTGGGTCAACCACTTTTCCCCTTATTTTTCATAATCTTTATCGAGTGACTATCCCTTGAACAAAATGCCGGTATTTTAAACCCGATCAGGGCTTGTCCAGGATGATCAGGCTGTCGGGCAGCTCGTTTTGATCCCGGGTAGCCGGGAAGGCGTCGGTCAGGATGGCGCTGGTGCGCTCCACGCATTCGAGGAATCCCTGCTCCACCTCCTTGTTGCGTACCCGGCGGGTGAAGTCATCGATGATCGCCTGCCACTGGTCATTGTCGATATGCTGGGCTATGCCGTCATCCACCAGTATCTCTACATAGTGCTCGGCCACAGAGACGAAGATCAGCACCCCCAGCCTGTCACGGGTGCGGTGCAGCCCCTGCTCGACAAACTGCAGGCGCGCCATCAGGGCGGCTCTGTGCCTGCGTACCTTCTTCGGGATCAGGTACATTTTGATGGGAGTCCAGTGGAACAGTATGCTCAGCAGCAACCAGACTGACCACTGTGCCAGCAGTATCTCGTACCAGCCGAGCCAGAAGCCGAGTTCGAACACCAGCAGGGGAGTGAGCATGGCAATTAGGGCTGCCCACAGGGTGGGAATGTAGCGATAGCCGTCGCTGGCCGGGGCCAGTACTGTGACCAGCTCGGCGTCTGTTTCCAGCTCCGCCTCGCGAACCTTGGCCTGCAGAGTGTGAAAGAACTGTTTAGAAATCATGGTCTGTCTCTTTATTCCTGTTACCAACCACCGGATGCACCACCGCCACCAAAACTGCCGCCGCCACCGCTGAAGCCACCGCCGCCACCTCCTCTGCTGCCGAAGCTACCGGCGCCAAAACCACCGGCCAGAAAAGCCGCGCGGCGTCGACCACCGCCACCGCCCCCACCGCCTCCGCGCAGGTTATGCAGCACTATCATCACAATCACCATCAGAATGAACAGCCAGGGACCACCCAGCTTGTCCTCTTTCTTGGCGGTGTCCACTGGCTGATATTCACCCGCCAATGCCTGCATGATGCTCTGGCTGCCAGCCACCACGCCCGCAACCATGTCGCCACGTTTGAAGGCGGGCAGGATCCGGGTCTGGATGATGTCGGCGGCAATGGCATCGGGCAGGGCACCCTCCAGCCCATAGCCCACTTCGATACGCACTTTGCGCTCATCTTGGGCGATCAGCAGCAGCACACCGTTGTTCTTTCCCTTCTGGCCTATGCCCCAATGACGACCGAGCTGATAGCCGTACTCCTCTATGGTCTCACCATCCAGGCTGTCGATGGAGACCACTACCAGCTGAATGCCGCTGCGTTTTTCAAACGAGGCCAGTTGCTGGGTCAGCTGGTGGGCCTGCTTGCGGGACATCAGGTTCGCCTCGTCCACGACCCGGCCGCTTAGGGCCGGAAAGTCGGGAGCGGCTTGCAGTACTGCGGTCCAGAGCAACAGGCAGGGCAGCAACCAGCGGGCAAATTTGCTCATTGGAAGCTGACCTTGGGCGCCTCTTCAGCCCCGGGTTTGGCACTGAAACTCGGTTTGGCTTCGAGATCTGAATAGAGCAGCTTGGACCAGATGACGCCGGGGAAGGTGCGGATCTCGGTATTGAACTGGCGCACCGCCTCTATGTAGTCACGGCGTGCTACCGAGATGCGGTTCTCGGTGCCTTCCAGCTGCGCCTGCAGGGTGAGGAACTGCTGATCTGCCTTGAGATCCGGATAGCGCTCCACCACCACCATCAGGCGGGAGAGGGCACTGGAGAGCTGGTTCTGGGCCGCTTCAAACTCCTTGAGCTGGGCCGGATCGCTCACCTGCACACTGCCAACCCTGGCTCGGGCATCGGTGACCGCTTTGAGGGTCTCCTGCTCATGGCTGGCGTAGCCCTTGACGGTGGCCACCAGATTGGGAATGAGATCGGCGCGGCGCTGATACTGATTCTCGACCTGGCCCCAGCTCGCCTTGACCTGCTCATCCAGGGTCGGAATATTGTTCATGCCGCAGCCGGTCAATCCCAGCAGCAGGGTCAGTGTCAACAGGCTCTGCGTGGTGCTGCGCCAGAGTGAAGTGGCCATCTTGTTGTTCTCCATTGAAATTTCTAGCGGATATGGGCCCACCATACCAGCTTGGGGTCAGTTGCCACAACGGGCGGGCAGGATGGGCATCTTGTTGATACCGGAGACCTTGGGTAGCTGTGGCTTGTCCTTGAGCCAGGAGGCCAGCTCGGCGCCGCAGCCATTGCCGCGGGGAATGGGAGCTTGTGGCTCGCAATCCGGGCTGCCGACGGGGCAGCGCAGCCGCACATGAAAGTGGCTGAAGTGGCCGACCCAGGGGCGCAGTTTGGCAACCCAGGGCTCATCGGCTGCCCGTTTGCACACTTCTCCCTTGATGACGGGGTTGATAAAGATGCGCGCCACCTCGGGCTTGCTGGCAGCCAGTCGCAACAGGTTCAGTTGCTCCGGGCCGAAGCGACCCGGCAATACCCGATAGCTGGGCTCGTCGATCAGCGCCCACTCCCTGGGGGCATCCTGCTCCCACTTGCTGATGGGACGGTTGGCCATGCGAAACCAGATGTCGGCATCCAGGCCCGTCTGGTGACTGCGATGGCCCGAGGTAAAGGGGCCACCGCGGGCCATCGCCAGATCGGCGATATAGAGATCCGGCATGCCAGCCATGCGGGTCTGGTTGGCCAGCCCCTGCAGATAGTGGATGAGGTCGGGATGACCGTAGTAACGCAGCCGCTTGGTGCGGATCACCTGATACCCGGGTCCCTCCAGTGGCAGGGCCATGCCGTTTTTTAGGCAACCGGCGGCATAACCGCCGATCGCCTCGGCCTGCAGTACAGAGGCCAGTAACAGGGACGTCAGCATCAATGGGCTCCTTGTTTTGCTTCGAGTCGGCTGAGCAGCACAAACAGACTCAAACATATCAATAAATAGGCGGCAGCCACCAGCAGCCAGATTTCATAAACCAGCCCGCTGGAGTTGGCCATCTCGGTGCCGACGAAGGTGAGCTCTTGCACCGAAATGAGGGAAACGATGGCGGTATCTTTCACCAGTGCGATGAGCTGGCCGGTGAGGGGAGGCAGCATCAGCAACATGGCCTGGGGCAGGATCACCCGGCGCAGCCGCACCCGGGGCGAGAGCCCCAGACTCTGCGCCGCTTCCCACTGCCCCTTGGGCACGGCCGCGAGACCGGCACGGACTATCTCGGCGACGAAGGCGGCGCTGATCATGCCGACACAGAGGGTGCCAGAGATGAGGTTCTCCCATCTGGCGGGCGGGCCCAGCAGCGCCTCTTGCCAGGGGGAGAGTGACAGAGTGCCGAGCCAGCGGGAGAGGCCGCTCGCCGGCAGTAATTGATTGGCGATAAAGAAGTAGAAAATGAAGATAAACACCAGCGGCGGCAGATTGCGGATCAACTGGATGAACAGGGTCGCCGGCAACACCAGCCAGGGATGGCGGCTGAATGCCGCCAGACCCAGCGCAGTGCCCAGCAGCAGCGCCAGCGCCATGCCGAGCAGGGCGATGCGCAAGGTGGTGAGCAAGCCGCTGAAAAAATAGGGCAGCTCACCCTGGGGGCCGCGCGTGAACAGCAACTCGAAGGCGGCCTGCCAGTGCCATTGGTAGGCCACGCCAAGGTGCAATCTGCTGGCAAGCCACATGCCTGCCAGCAGCAGTATCAGCATGAGTATCCCATCGAGCCAGCCGACGGCTCGGGTTGCGCGTTTGATGGCAATCAGCATCAGGGATTGGCGACCTGGGCTTCCCATGCCAGCGACTTGAACTAGTAGTCATGATGGGCCTTGAGCCAGCCGTCGGCCTGACGGGCGGCGATCCACTCGTTGAACTGCTCGGCCAGGGCGTCATCCCCTTTGCGCAGGGCAAAGCCTTCGCTGCCTTGCGACAGCGGTTCGGCAAATGGCATAAAAAGAGCTTCGGGGTGGCGCAGTGTCTCTTGTTCCGGTTTCGGGGAAGAGGAGAGGGCGCCGTGGGCGCGGCCGTTCAGTACTTCCTGAAACACTTGAGATTCATCATCGAACTGGCGAAGGGTCGCCTTGGGGAAGTTCTCCTTGGCGACCTGCACCGGTGAGGCGCCACGGCGCACCGCCAGGATCACGCCGCGCTGGTTGAAGTCGGACAGCGTCTTTTTGTCCTGGGCTTGCGCCTTTGAGGCGGCCAGCTGGATGCCTGAGTGGGAGTAGGCCTGGGTGAAGCGCACGCTCTTCTCCCGTTCGGGTGTGATGGTGAGGCCACCTATGATGACGTCATATTTTTTTGCCAGCAGGGAAGGAATGATGCCATCCCAGGCGGTGGGGACGAATTCGACCTGCCAGCCGTTGTCGGTGGCCAGGCGGCGGGCAACATCGATTTCGAAGCCGATGAGGGCGCCTTGTTTGTCGCGCATCGCCCAGGGGGCGAAGGTGGACATGCCAACCCGCAGGGTGCCGCTTTGTTCTATCTGCGCCAGGGTGGCAGATGCCTCGCCTTCTGCCTGGGCAGGGGTAAAGAGAGCGGTAAACAGCAGGGCTGCGCCCGACAGGGCGGTTTTGAACGAGAGTGACATGGTTAGCGTCCTTGTTGTTCCGGATCCAGATGACGGGCGAGCGCCCGCGAACAGGCTGACAGTGTCAGCGTCAACAGCAAATAGAGGGCGGCCACGGTGAACCACACCTCAAAGGTGAGGAAGGTATCGGCCACCAGAGTACGCCCTTCGTTGGTGAGATCGAAGATGGCGATGACACTCACCAGCGCCGAGTGCTTGATGAGTGACACCAGCTCGTTGGTGAGTGGAGGCAGCACGATACGAACCAGTTGCGGCAGTATCACTTTGCGCAGTGTGATGGCCCGTGACAAACCAAGAGAGCGCGCTGCCTCCCACTGTCCGCTGGGGATGGCCTGTATTCCTGCTCGCAATACTTCGGCGGTGAAGGCCCCCTGATAGAGAGAGAGACTCAGCACGGCGCAGGCGAGCGGGGCCAGTCCCAACATGGGGCCCAGCAGAAAATAGAGGATATAGAGTTGCACCAGCTGGGGCGTGGTGCGCACCAGCGCCAGATAGGTGACGGCAAGCCAGGGGCCCAGGCGAGAGGGAAGCAGACGCAGGCTGACGACGGAACACCCGACGACCAGGGTGCCTGCCAGACTGAGCAAGGCGACTTGCAGGGTGACCAGAAAGCCGCTGAGCAGTGGGCCAGGGTAGAAGTCGCCATCTTCCCACTCCCCGAGAAAGGGACCGACCCGCTGCCACTGCCACTCATAACCCATCTGATGGGCGCCACTGTAGAGCACCCAGCCCAGCAGCAGGATCAGCAACAGGATTGCCAGCAACCAGCTGGCGAGGCGGGTGGGTCGGGTATCAGCCATGGTAGCTGAGCACCTGCTCGAGAAAGGCACGGGTTCTCGGGTGGGCAGGCTTGCTGAACAGCTGGGCCGGCGGGGCGGATTCGATGATCTTGCCCTCATCCATGAAGAGCACCCGATCCGCCACCTGGCGGGCAAAACCCATCTCGTGGGTGACGCAGATAAGCGTCATTCCCTCGTCAGCCAGCTCGCGGATCACATCCAGTACCTCGCGGATCATCTCGGGGTCGAGGGCCGAGGTAGGCTCATCAAACAGCATCAGTTCCGGTTGCATGCAGAGGGAGCGGGCGATGGCCACGCGCTGCTGCTGGCCGCCTGAGAGCTGGTGGGGGTACTTGTCGGCCTGGGCCTGAATGCGTACGCGTTCCAGCAGGCCGAGGGCACGGGTTTTGGCCGCTTGCGTGCTCAGTCCCAGCGTATGTACAGGGGCCACCATCAGGTTTTCCAGCACCGTCATATGGGGGAACAGGTTGAACTGCTGAAACACCATGCCGACTCGCCCTTGCAGGCGACGAAGGTAGGCGGGGGTAACGGGCTCGCCAAACAGGAACAGCTGGCCACTGTCTATTCCCTCCAGGCCATTGATGGTGCGGATCAGCGTGGATTTTCCAGAGCCTGACGGGCCGCAGATAACCCACTTCTCCCCTCGCGCTATGGTGAGGTCAATCTGATGCAGGGCCTGGAAATCACCGTAGAATTTGTTGACGCCACAAAAGCGCACACAGGGCTGCGAGCTGGTCAAGAAACAAGTTCCATTGAGTATCATTGATGCCATGGTATTGATTTTATAGGGGGATGACAAAGAAAACCCCCTTGTCAGCCCCGTGAGGTCTATTCACAATGGCGCCATTTCACGGTCACAGGAACCTTTCATGCGAATTACATCCTTGCTGGCAACCCCCGGGGTTCGCTTGCTGATGCCGCCGGCAATGCCCTATCGCTGCGTCATTTTTCTGTTGTTGCTGACGAGTTGGGGCGTGGTGGCTGCCTCCTTGTGGTATGGACGGGGTGCCATGGGGTTGCTCCACTGGGTTGGGGTGATCTTCGGGGGCATCACAGGGATCCTGGTCTCTCTGCCACGCAGTTGGCAACGCTGGCGGCTGGCCGAACTGGGTTGGGATGACGAGCACCTCTATCTGCTCAACGGCAGCGATGATCAGGCCCTGACCTTGCCTAAAACGGCGCTGGTGGCCATAGAGCGGGAATACAAGGTAGGTCATGACGGCCAGTGGCTGGCGTTCAGTCTGGACCTTAGGCTCGATGGTGCGCAGCTTGCTGCGGCGACCGCACTGATGGGGCTGGGCCGTGAAGGGACCCATGAGGTAGCCCCTGGCATCTACCGCTTTGGCTTTAAACGAGCCTGGCATAGCCGCAGGGCGATCAAGGGGGTGCTGAACGAGCTGCTGCCGGTTTGAGCTGACTATTTTCTCGACAATCCATCTCAAAGCTCAGATACTGCCAGTGACTCGAATTGATCTTGCCTGTTCTGTTCACCCAAGAGATCAATGACTTGAGTGAGCTGAACGGGGAGTGCCAAGGCATGACGCCTTGGCAGGTCCGGCATGGGGGTTGTGCCCTTACCTTTGTGTTGGTGATGGGATAGAGAAGGTACCTTGAATCGAGAGTGGATGGCATGAAGATTTACGTAGGTAATCTGTCGTACCGGATGACGGCCGACGAACTGACAACCGTGTTCAGCCAATTTGGACAGGTAGACAAGGTCGATATCATCATCGACCGGGATACCGGTCAGTCCAAGGGGTTTGGCTTTATTGAAATGCCTGTTAATGGCGATGCCGAAAAGGCCATCGCCGGTTTGCATGGCACCGAGATCGGTGGCCGTACCATCACAGTCAACCAAGCCAAACCGAAGACAGATGCACCGCGTGGTCGCCCCCAGCGTCATCGTTGAGTTGCCTCGTTAATGCAAAACGGCATGGGTTTTCCCATGCCGTTTTTGTTTGCGCGCGATTGGGCCATCAAGCAGGGGTCAGGGTACGTCGTAACCAAGCGCCGCCTTGCGAATGCGGAACCACTGCTGGCGAGTGAGCGCTATGGACTCGGCTGCCACGGCAGCGGCAATCCGCTCCCGCTTGCCTGAGCCAATCAGCGGTAGCGGCTGGCTCGGCAGCATCATTACCCAGGCGTACACCAGTTGCTCTATGTTCTGGGCTCCCACTTCATGACGGATCTGCTCGAGCTCGGCGCGCAGCGGAGCATACACCTGGCCATCGAACAGGCGTCCGCCACCCAGGCAGGACCAGGCCATGGGCTTGATGCGCAGTTGCTGACAGAGATCCAGGGTACCATCCAGCGTCGTGCTCTGATTCAGGGGCGATATCTCCAGCTGATTGGTGACCAGCGGAAAGGGCAGGCGGGACTGCAGCAGCTCGAACTGGCGGGCACTGAAGTTGGACACCCCCAGATGTTTCACCTTGCCCGCCTGCTTGAGGCTGATAAAAGCATCGGCCACCTCATCGGCATCCATCAGGGGATCCGGACGGTGGATCAGCAACAAATCCAGGTGATCGGTCGCGAGTTTGCGCAGGGAGTCCTCGGCACTGGCGATGATGTGTGCCTTGCCGGTGTTGTAGTGGTTGAGGGCATGCTCAGGCTTGGCGGTGAGGGCGATGCCACACTTGCTGACGATTTCCATCCGGTCACGCAAGGAGGGTTCCAGGCGCAGGGCATTGCCAAATGCCTCTTCGCACTGGTAGCCACCATAGATATCGGCGTGATCTATGGTGGTCACCCCCAGGTCCAGGTGGTACTTCATCAGATCGAGCAGGGCGGCCGGGGAGAGCTGCCACTCCATCAGACGCCAGTAGCCCATGATAAGGCGAGAGAAGGTCGGGCCCTGGGCGTGCAGGGCGAGGCGAGATACAGACATGGGTGACTCCTTGGGGAATAAATGCTGCCAGCATCTTGGTCTCTTCTGCCAGGCAAGGCAATAATGTGGTTTTTGTTCATTCGAACTTTAGTTCTGACGGGATTCATGATGGACGGATTTGCCGCGCGGTTGCAGAGTCTGATCGGGGAGGGCAGTGTCAGCGCCTTCGCCCGCAAGGTGGGTTTGAGTGAAGCCCTGATCCGCAAGTACCTGAAGGGAGCCGAGCCCGGCCTTGGCAAGGCAAACCAGATTGCCATGGGGGCCAACTGTTCGCTGGAGTGGCTCGCCACCGGCTGCGGCTACCTCTATCGACAGGCGGAAGTGGTGGATCGGGAGGCGTTGGCCGCCGCCGGCACCCTGCTGCAGGAGCTGGTTCCCGAGCAATCCCTGCCTGATGAAAAACAGCTGGTCACCCTGCTCGCGTATTACCAGTTCTTGCGCAGCCACAAGAAGGCAGATGGTTTTCTGGATCTGGCGCTGGCACGGGAATTTGGCAAACATCTGGGTGAGGCATAAAGCCGTATGGGGGTTGCCGCCCCCCTTGGCGGCAAGCGGTCATTATTCTGATAACCTCTAAACAGGCAGTCAATCCAGGGAGAGGGTGATGGGCTATCTGATCTTGGGCAGTGGTGGATTGGGCACGGCGCTGGCCAGGGCGCTGTCAGCCCGTGGCGAGGAGCTGGTACTGGCGGGCAGGCAACTGCCAAAAGGGCTGGATCCGGCCTGCTACTTTCCGTTGCAGGAGGTGGATCCGCTCTCTTTCGATGCGCTGTTTACCCTCTATGACACAGTCGCCCTGCCGAGCGTGGTGATCAACACCATAGGCCTGTTGCACGATATCAACTTCATGCCGGAGAAGCGGGTAGAGGAGGTCAATCCCAAGTGGCTGTGTGACAGCCTGCTGGCCAATGCCTGGCCCACCCTGGCCGTGGCTGCCCGGCTTGGCCGCCTGATGGCGGAGGATAGCCGAGTCTGGCTCTGTGCCATTTCTGATCTGGCGGGAGCCATAGGCGCAAATGAACAAGGGGAACGTTACAGCTACCGCATGAGCAAGGCGGCCCTCAACATGGGGGTCAGGACCCTTGCCCATGAGTGGGCCGAGCGCTTTCCCAAGTCCGGCGTGATCACGATACACCCTGGCCTCATGGCAACCCCCATGAACCAGCCTTTTCTTCATGCACTGGCATCTGCTCCGTTGCAGGACCCCGCCCAGGTTGCCCCCTCTTTGCTGACTTTAATTGCACGCTTGTCCCTGACTCAATCTGGCGCTTTTGTTGATCTGCAGGGGCAGCCGCTGCCCTGGTAGGCGGTCACCGGGCTCACATTCCAGAAACTCCCTGCTTGCCAAGCCAGCCTGCGCTGGCTAACGTCATCCTCCTGCACCAGGAGGGATGTCATGCGCTATATCGATTTACGAAGTGATACTGTCACCCAACCCACGGATGCCATGCGTCAGAGCATGCTTCATGCCGAGGTTGGGGACGATGTCTATGGGGAGGATCCGGGCGTCAATGGGCTGGAAGCCTATGGCGCCGACCTGCTTGGCAAAGAAGCCGCGCTGTTCGTGCCATCAGGCACCATGTCCAACTTGCTGGCGGTGATGAGCCATTGCCAGCGTGGGGAAGGTGCCGTGCTGGGCTCGGCAGCCCACATCTATCGCTACGAGGCACAGGGTTCTGCCGTGCTGGGGTCTGTGGCCCTGCAACCCGTGCCCATGCAGGCCGATGGCTCACTGGCGCTGGCCGACGTGCGTGCAGCCATTGCCCCTGACGATGCCCATTTTGCCCAGACTCGCCCCGTTTGCCTCGAAAACACCCATAACGGCAAGGTGTTGCCGTTAAGCTATTTGCACGAGATGCGCGAGTTTGTCGACGAGCACGGCTTGCTGCTGCATCTGGACGGCGCTCGCCTGTTCAACGCAGTCGTGGCGAGTGGCCACTCGGTGCGTGAGCTGGCCGCGCCGTTTGACAGTATTTCCATCTGTCTTTCCAAAGGGCTGGGAGCGCCGGTGGGATCGCTGCTGGTGGGTGGCGGCATGCGTCAGGCGGGGATCCTGGCCCAGGCTGGTCTGTTTGCCCTGCAGCAGCATGTGGTGCGCCTTGGTGACGATCACCGCCGCGCCAGACGGCTGGCCGAAGGGCTGGCGGCACTGCCGGGCGTCAGGCTGGATCTGGGTCAGGTGCAGACCAACATGGTGTTCTTGCAACTGACGAGTGGCGAGAGTGCACCTTTGCTGGCCTTCATGAAGGAGCGGGGGATCCTCTTCTCCGGTTATGGCGAGCTGCGGCTGGTGACCCATCTGCAGATCAATGACGACGACATCGAAGAGGTGATCGACGCCTTTACCGAGTATCTCGGCACGTGACAATGCCATGAAATGAAACAGGGCGCTTCGGCGCCCTGTTTTGTTACTGCATGGCCTTGTTCATCATATCTGCCGTTGCCCAGTCATCAGCATGGCTTCGTCGGTGGCATCGTAGATCATCACGGCGATGTGGGTCACCTGGCCGCCAAAATCGGCCAGCGGCACCAGGGTCAGGTTCTGGAACATATGGGGAGCCGAGCCTGTGATGGGGCGATAGTTGGAGAAACGCAGCAGGTAGGGTCTCTGTTCCCAGGTGCTGAAGGCGCGGTTGTTGAGCTGGAACACCATGTTGGCCTTGCGCTCGAACCAGGCCCTGTCAACGTCGGGGAAAAGCTCGAACAGGACACCATCGCGCACCTCGCCCGCCATCCGGCCGCTGTGGCTCTCCATAAAGCCATTCCACACCTGCACCTTGTACTCCTTGTCGAGTACCACCAGCCCTACGTCCAAGTTCTGGACTATGTTCATCAGCCAATGAAATTCACGAATATCCATGGTCACTCCCTAGAGCATGTGCATGATTTTGTTGTTCATGGTGGCGATGGAATCTTCGGTAAACAGTAGTAACAGGTCACACTGCACTGCGTAATCCTGGACCCGGTAGTTGATCTCGATGGCCAGGGTACGACGCCAGAGACTCTTGTTGGTGTTGATGAGATCCTTGATGGGTCTGTGCTGACCGAGCACCACAGGGTGGCCCTGGCTGAAGGGAGTGTCGAGCTGGCTGGCATAACCGCGCAGGAAGGCACCGATCAGCACGTTGGCGGTGTCCATCAAGAGCTCCAGCTCGGCATTGCGATCCAGTGCTCCCTGATGCTTCATCAGTCGGGCAAGGTCGTTGAAGCTGGAGTCGTGGAACAGGATCAGCGCTTCGCCGGCGATACCGGCACCGATGAAGCCCTGGCAGACGGCGGAAAGGGTATCCGAATCGGCAGCGGCCGAGAGGGCCATGTGCAGCTCGGAGACCTCCAGCACGTTGACGTTGGGTATGGGCAGTACCACGAAGGCATTGAGCAGGCGGGCCAGCAAATCGGCGGCCTGGCCCATGGAGACGTTGGCGAGCTCCTGATACACGTCGCGGATCTCGGGGCTGATCTTGATGCCAACGTCGGCATCGGGCTCAGCTGTTGCTATACCGGTGAGGAGGGGGGCGGGGGTCGAGGCCACGCCGTTTGGCTGCCACAAGCCGTGTTGCCTGAGCAGGGCGGTCAGGGTTTCGGGGGCGGCGGGTTTCTTGATGAAGTCGAGCGCACCGAGGCTCATGACCCTTTGATGCGCTTCAGGCTGGATGTCGCCAGAGACGACGAAAACCTTGTTGCGCAGTCCCTCCTGTTGCAGGGTCTCCAGCACACCGTAGCCGTCCATTTCTGGCATGGTCAGATCCAGAAAGATCAGGTCGCCATGCCCCATCAGCACCTGCTCTATCCCTTCGAGTCCGTTTGCGGCGTAATGCAGCGTCACATCCCAGTCAGCGGGAAGGGCACGGGCCAGCTGTTTACGAGCGAATCCTGAGTCATCACATATCAATACATTCATAGTGTTAGGCTGGCCTGGTCAACGAGTATTGCTATAAGTGTGGCCCGCTCACGGTCAGATGCAATGGGACAGACTGGTTGCCGGTGAAAATTGGTTGTCCCATTGGCGGTTCCGGTAGTGCGCCGAGTATTTTTCAACGAATTCAGCGAACATCTTAACACGCAGCGGGGCAAACTGAGGCTGGCAGCGCACCATGTAGAAGGGGCGATGGCCGGTTTTCCAGTCCGGCAGCACGGCCACCAGCTGCTCATCTTGCAAGAATGGATGCACATAATGGAGCGGGGCATTGACGATACCCAGATGCCGTCTGGCTGCCCTGACGGCCGCCTGTGTCTGGTTGACGGTCAGCTTGGCGGCGCGCTTTATCTGTATTGTCTGGTCATCCTGGCCGATCAATTGCCAGTGCTGGTGGGGCCAGCAGTAGATCAGCGCATGCTCTTCCAGCTGGGCTGGGTGGGCTGGCGTGCCCATTTTCTCCAGATACAGCCTGGAGGCGAACAGGCCATATTCGATGTGACCAAGGCAGAGGGCATTGGTCATGGATTGCGGCAGCTCACCGTTGAAAAACACCAGATCCCTATCGTTATCAAACAGGTGATGATGATCATTGGTCTGGGTGATGTCGAACTGTACTTCAGGATAGTGCAGACCGAAATCTGCCAGCATGTCGACCAGGAGGGTATTGGAGAGGGCGATCGGCGCCGCGAGACGGATCACGCCATTGATATCGGCTTCCCGCCCCTGGATCTCCCCCGTGGCCTGTTCAATCTCGGCCAGCGGGGTGCACAGGCGCTCGTAATATCTGAGCCCTTCATCGGTGAGGCGGAGCTTGCGGGTGGATCTGTGCAGCAAAGAGCAGCCGAGTTGCTCTTCGAGCTGAGAAATACGTCGGCTGATGGTGCCGGTCGGCATGCCCAGTGCGGCAGCTGCGTGGGAGAAGCCTCCCTCTTGCACCACCTTGACGAACAGATAGAACTCTTCGATGTACTTCATAAGCGGTGTTCTGGGTGTAACAGGGGGGAGACCTTAAAAAGAGCCGCCCGCCTTGGCAAGCTCAATCCGGCGTTTAATTGATCTGGATTAGATTCGACTCCCGCTGGTATTGGTGCAAAAGGCGGATAAATTCGGCTGGATCCCGGTCCAGGCTATTGTCCGGCACCAGCAGATCGTAACCAAGCAGCTCACGCAGCCGGGTCATGCGATTGGCCAGCATGGCGATAACCCCCTCATAACGCTGGCCGGACGAAGAGCGAAAACGGCTCTCCTCCAGCAAGCCTTCCCCCTGCAGTGCACCACCACAGGTACCGCTCGGACAATCCTGTTGTTCATTGCGCAGGGCCTGCAACAGCACGGATCTTTGCTCGGTCAGCAGGCGAACGGCCAATCTGGGTGTGATCAATGTCAAAAAATCATCGTAATCTTTTATCTTCAATCCAATGTAGGGCAGGGGGACCAGATCCCAGCCGAGATGAATGCGCGGTTGGTCAATCAGTCCAGTTTGTGCGATCTCATTAGTCGCCAAACAAAACAAGCCACACCCAAAGGACTGAGTTGATGCCTATCCTACCACCCCTGCCACGACCACAACTGCGCCGCATTCACAAAATCATCCATGCCACCCGTGATAAAGGACATGCTCGTCGCTTGATGGCCATCTTGCTGTTACATGAAGGACGTAAGGTCAC
>NZ_LSGW01000011.1 GCF_001643305.1 Aeromonas salmonicida subsp. salmonicida | reverse complement strand
ACGAAATCAACGCCTTGCTCACAACCGAAGATGAGGTCGCGCTTGTCTTTCTCGGCCAGGGCCGGCAGCTTGATGGAGACACCCGGCAGGTTGATGCCTTTGTTCTCGCCCAGATCACCGCTGTTCAGCACTTTACAGATGACTTCACGCTCGGTGATTTCGATCACATCCATGCCGATCAGGCCGTCATCCACCAGGATGCGATTGCCGACGCGCAGGTCGTTGGCGAAACCGGCATAGGTCACGGCCACTTTGTCTTTGTTGCCAATGACGGTCTGGTCGGTGGTGAAGGTGAAGGTCTGGCCAGCGACCAGGGCAACGTCGTTGCCGCCTTCCAGCTTGATGGTACGGATTTCCGGACCCTTGGTGTCGAGCAGTATGGCTGCGTGCTTGCCGGTTTCGGCCATGACAGCGCGCAGGTTGTTGATACGACCACCGTGCTCGGCGTAATCGCCGTGGGAGAAGTTCAGGCGCATGACGTTCATGCCGGCATCCAGCATTTTAGCCAGCATTTCTTTGGATTCGGTCTTGGGACCTATGGTGCAGACGATTTTGGTCTTTTTCATGTCAGTCTTCATGGTTAAGGAGTTTCCGCCGTGCAATATACACCAGTTTTTGGATACTTTTTATGATCCAGAAACAACGTTTTGACCAGATAACGTTTTCTTTTCAGGGATAACGTTTTCCTCCCGGTTACTTTTTAGGGCATAAATTAACTGGTTTTCGCAGATCTGGCATAAATGTTGCCATATGTGTCTCGGCGCCGGTTAGCCTCGTCAGATGTTGTAAAATGACGATCCTTCCCTGTCATCAAGCCGTCATCAGTCTCGACAAGAATAGACCCGGTTACTGAACATGAGAGCCGCAATATGGCGCCCTATCTGCTGATACTCTCCCTCGCCCTGCTCGGGATGCAGGCACTGCCCGCCAGCTGCTGGCCGGATGATCCTGCGCCTCTGGAGGGGGCCGTCAGCGCCCTTGAGCTTGCCGAATTGCACCAGATGCTGGCGGCCAGTGAACCCCTTCTCTCCCGCCCAGCCTGGCAAGAGCTGCGTCAGGCCAGTCTGCTTGGCTGGCATCCACAATCCCGCTGAAAACCGTGTGATGAGCAAGAAAGGGAGGCCGAGCCTCCCTTTCTTGTCTGATTGCTGCTTGTTCAACCGGGTGTCACTCAGTTGATCTTGCCCATCTCGATGGCGAAGCTGGTGGCCAGCTGGGCAAACTTGAGGGCATGGCCGGCCGAGGTATCGGAGTTTTGCAGGGTATCCTGCGCCGTGTGGATCTTGGGGTTGTAGTCGTTGAAGCGTGACTCGAACGGAATGGCGGCGGGATAGCCCTGATTGTGCCAGGAGGCATGATCCGAGCAACCGTAGCCGCAGCTGTCATAGCCATAGCTTATTTGCGGCAGGTAGGCGTCAAGCAACTGGGTGAGATAGCCGGTCAGTCCCTGGTCCGTGTAGTCGGTCATGAAGACGATATCCTCAACCGAGCCCTGATAGTTGGTCATGTCCAGCTGCAGTGCGGCCAGTACCCTGGTGTTGGCCGCCTTGTAGCGGGTCGCTATGTCCTTGGATCCGCGCAAGCCCACCTCTTCTGCCGCATAACCGATAAATTGCAGGGTGCGCTCCGGCTGGCGGCCCTGCTCGGCGATGACCCTCAGTACTTCAGTCAGGGTGGCGATGCCGGAGGCATCATCGTCGGCGCCCGGGGCCAGGGTGCGGCTGTTGGGAGCCGAGCCTGCGGTGGAGTCGAGGTGGCCGCCGAGCACCACGACTTCGTCAGGATAGCGGCTGCCCTTGAGGGTCAGCACCACGGATTGCTGCGGATAGCCGCTGTGTTTGACCCGGCTGACGCTGGCCCAGGGCAGGGCACTGCCGAGGCTCTGCCACTGGCTGGCGACCCAGTCGGCGGATTGCACCCCGGTTGTGGTGGTGTAGTAGCGGTTGCGCCAGCTGGAGAGCTTGCTGATGGTGCCCACTATGTTGCCCTGATCCAGATAGGGCAGCAGCCGGTTGACACTGGCACCCTGAGTCAGCGGCGGCGGGCTGAACAGGTTCTGGCTGAGGGGTTGGGCCATGCTCTGCAGCGCATCTGCCAGCGTGCTGTGAACCACATAGCCGCCACAGCGTTGGTGGCCTTCATGCATCAGGTGGGAGAGGGTACCCAGCTCGCTCGCCTCTATCTGGGCTAGCTGGATGGGGGCGCCGCTGGCGCTGAACAGGGGGGCCAGCTTGGCCTTGACCTGCTTGAGTTCGACGCCGCTATCGGCACCGACCGTGATCCAGACGGGTTCAGCGGCCTGCACGGCGAGGGGCAAGAGGGGAAGCAAGAGGGCGGTCATAAAGGGTTTCATGTCGGATCCTTCCGGGTATTGTCACAGGTGACTAGCATGGGGTGGGTGTCATAAGACGACCCCCCCAGTCTAGCCAAGGGGGCATTCACCGGATCTGCCCATCTGGTATGCGGACTCCCCCGTCCGGTGGGGGCCGCTGCACAATCTGCTGTTTACCACCGGGCTTGTCCCGAGCTGGCCGGAGCTTTGTGCTGACAAGGAGGCAGCAGGGAGTGTGGTTGCAAGGTGGTACCCAATGTGCCCCGGCTGGGGGGCTGACGAAGGGAGCCAAACTGTGCCATGGCGCTGAGGTGCGTTCGGGATTGCCGATATGACTCATCAGCCATCGTCAGCACGATTCAGTCACGGGTGGACTGGGGGATAAACGAAAGGGGCCATGGGCCCCTCTCTTGTCTGGTGGTGACGGGCTTATGCAGGGGTGCCAGTGGTTTCCGCCAGCATACCGAGCGCTATCTCCCGCTCCCCCATGATCACCTTGTCTGCCCCCTGCCGGGTGAGGAAGTGAACCTCGTCATCGCTGTGGGCACGGGCTATGACCCGGATGGCCGGATTGATCAGTCTGGCCTGGGCGATGGCCTCGCCGGCCTCAAAGCTGTTGGGGATGGCCACCAGCAGCCAGCTGGCATCGGCGATGGCGGCGCGACACAGCACCTCATCGTTTGCCACGTTGCCATTGATATGGGGGATCCCGGCCTGGTGCAGGCTCTCCAGCCGGTGCGGATCCTGCTCTATCACCACCAGCGGCCGCTCGGCGGCTTGCAGCCCTTCCACCAGCAGGCGACCGACCCGGCCAAAGCCTACCAGTACAGTGTGCTCCTTCATCTCGACGGCCGGGCACTTGCACTCGGCCAGTGCCTGGGTGTTGTCGGCATCCGGGTGCTTCTCCAGGTAGCGCTCGACGGCGTTGAACACCAGCGGATTGAGCATGATGGAGAGGCTGGCGCCTACCAGGATCAGATCCCGGGCCGCTTCCGGCACCAGCTTGAGCACGATGGCGAGCCCTATCAGGATGAAGGAGAACTCGCCGATCTGGGCCAGGCTGGCGGAGATGGTGAGCGCGGTGCGCTGGCTGTAGCGAAACAGCCGCACTATGGCGTAGGCTGCCACCGACTTGCCGAACATGATGATGAACAGGGTGGCCAGCACCGCCAGCGGATCCGTCAGCAGCACAGCCGGGTTGAACAGCATGCCCACCGAGACGAAGAAGAGCACGGCGAAGGCATCCTGCAGCGGCAAGGTGTTGTTGGCGGCGCGATGGCTCAGCTCGGAGCTGTTCATGACGATGCCGGCGAAGAAGGCGCCGAGGGCAAAGGAGACGCCGAACAGCTTGACCGCACCGAAGGCGATGCCGAGGGAGCCGGTCAGTACCGCCAGGGTGAACAGCTCGCGGGAGCCAGTGCTGGCGGTGTGGGCCAGCAGCCAGGGAATGAAGCGACTGCCCACCACCATCATCAGCGCCACGAACAGGGCAACCTTGCCGAGGGTCCAGCCCAGATCCAGCGCTATGCTCTGCCAGCTCATGCTCTGATCGCCGTGCTGGATATTGGCGAGTATGGGCAGCATCACCAGCGCCAGCACCATCACCAGATCCTCGACGATGAGCCAGCCGATGGCGATGCGCCCCTGCAGGGTCTCCAGGTTCTGGCGGCTCTCCAGCGCCCGCAGCAGTACCACTGTACTGGCGGTGGAGAGGGCGAGGCCGAACATCAGGCCGGCGGTGAGATCCCATCCCAGCAGGGAGGAGAGCCCCATGCCAAGCAAGGTGGCGACCGCTATCTGGACTATGGCCCCGGGATGGCGATCTTCTTCACCGACATCAGGTCGCTGAAGGAGAAGTGCAGGCCGACCCCGAACATCAGCAATATGACCCCCAGCTCCGCCAGCTCCGCCAGCTCGGGCACCAGCGCCATGTCGGCCACATAACCCGGTGTGAAGGGGCCCGAGATCACCCCGGCCGCCAGATATCCCACCATGGGGGAGATCTTGAGACGATGGGCAAGCATGCCGAGTACGTAGGCGAGCACGAAGCCGCCCACCAGAGTCGTGATAAGGGGAAGGGAGTGGTCCATGTCGTCACCTCGCTAATGGCAGTCAGGGGGCTACCAGATCACCGCTGGGGATGAAGAGGGCAGCTGTCAATGAGCAGGGGGCGAAAGAGACAGATGTTGGCCGCAGCGAACACTGGATATTGGTGACAACAGTTGTCTTTTCTGTTGAAAAATAATACAAATTTTGCTTAAAAGTAATATTTATCCACATTTTGACGCTTGTTTGCGATTAAAAGTGCATAAGTGCCGACATGTAGGGGGAGAAGAGACAGCTTTATCCATTTCGTTGGCAGGAATAATTCATCGTTGATGATTTTCCCTGTATAGGTGGGTGCCAGGACGCCACAAGCACCAAGGCGACCCTGAGGTCGCCTTGGTGAAGATACGCTGGCACTCATTCGCCCTTGGCAATGCCTTCTCGCCTCGGATCGGCGGCGCCGAACCAGCCGCCGGCATTGCGCTCGACCCCTTGCAGACCCGATGTCTGCTCGCTCAGTACCACTTCGTGGCCTCTCGCTTTCAATCCCTCGACCACGCTCTCCGGTGTGCGCCCAAGCTCCAGCTCGGTGGGGCCGTTGCGGCTGCCGAAGTTGGGCAGATTGATGGCCTGCTGCAGGTTCAGCCCCCAATCCTGGGTGCCGAGCAGCGTCTTGCCCACGTAGTTGATGATGGCGGAGCCCCCCGGCGAGCCCAGCGTGATGGTCAGCTCGCCGCTTGGCTTGTCAAACACCAGCAGGGGGGACATGGAGGAGCGTGGCCGTTTGCCAGGCTCGACCCGGTTCGCCACCGGCAGACCGGCGGCATCCACAGAGGTGAAGGAAAAATCGGTGAGCTGGTTGTTGAGCAGGTAGCCGTTGACCATCAGCCGCGAACCGAAACCATCCTCGATGGAACTGGTCATGGAGACCGCCATGCCCGCCTTGTCGACGATGGAGACATGGCTGGTGGAGGGGAGCTCGGGGGTCGCATCCTTGCCGCGAGCCAGTGCCAGCGGCGGCATACCGGGCTGGGCGATCCCCATGGAGCGCTCGCCGACAAGCTTGCTCCGCTCGGCCAGATAGCCCTTGTCCAGCAGCCCCTTGACCGGCACGCTGACAAAATCGCTGTCTGCCACATACTGGTTGCGATCGGCGAAGGCGAGCCGCGCCGCCTCGCTGTAGAGATGGATGGCATCGCTTGACGCGGCAAGCTGACCTTCTGGCGTCGTCACAGGTTTGAGGGCCGCCATGTCGCGGCTCTCCAGCATGCCGAATATCTGTCCCAGGGCTATGGTGCCGGAGGAGGGGGTCGGGAAGCCGCAGATCTGGCTCTGGCGGTAGTCAAAGCAGAGGCCGTCGCGCAGTTTGGCGCGATAGCTGGCCAGATCGGCCGCCGCCAGCACACCGGGATTGGTGGGATGCTGGCGCACCTTGGCTACCATGGCCTGGGCCAGCGGCCCCTGATAGAAGGCATCCGCCCCCTGTGTGGCCAGGGTGCGCAACACCTTGGCCAGTGCCGGGTTGGTGAGCGTGCTGCCGGCAGGCCTTGGTGTGCCGTCGGGCAGATAGAAGTAGGCGCGGGCATCCGGGTCTTTGGCGAGATAGGGGTCTTTTGCCAGCAGGGTGGCGAGGCGCGGGCTGATGACAAACCCCTGCTCCGCGAGGGTGATGGCGGGCTCGAACAGCGCAGCCCAGGGCAGCTTGCCATAGCGCTGATGGGCCAGCGCCAGCGCCCGCACTGTGCCAGGCGCGCCGACCGAGCGACCGCCCACCACGCCGTCATAGAAGGCCATGGGCTTGCCATCCTTCATGAACAGCTGATCCGTGGCGGCGGCAGGGGCCGTCTCGCGACCATCTACAGCCGCAACCTTGCTGCCATCCCATACCAGCAGCAGGGAGCCGCCACCGATACCGGAGGATTGCGGCTCCACCAGGGTCAGTACCAGTTGCACGGCGATGGCGGCATCCACGGCGCTGCCGCCCGCCCGGATGATCTGGTAGCCCGCATCCACTGCCAGCGGATTGGCCGCAGCCACCATGAAGCCATGGCCCTGCCAGCCCTGTTTATCTGTCCAGCCGCTGGCGGCTTCCGGGGCGATCAGGGTCTGGGGGGGCGGGGCATAGTGAAAGCCCTTGTCACTGGCGCAACCGGCCAGGAGGGCGAAGGCAACGGCCAGCCCTGCGGGTTTGAGCAACATGACACTCTCCTTGTCTGTTTTATGAGCGCGAAGGACGACTATGTCACGATTGGAACTGGTTGCTCAAGTTGTTGAACCAGATCAATACCTTACTCATTTATCAATAAAGGTCATGCGCCGCAGACACAAAAAAACCGCCACTCGGGCGGTTTGTGCAATGCAAGCAGGCGTTGATCAGATGGACTGCTCTTCGCCACCCAGGGCGGCAAACAGTGCCGGGATGAACTGGGCCAGCTCGGCGGTCACCAGGGCGAAGTCCGCATCCAGACGGGCGGCGGGATCTTCGCTGGTCACGTCGTCGTTCTGCTCGCGCAGCTCTTCGCTGAACTTGAGACGCTTGATGGAGAGGTCGTCCCCCAGCACGAAGCTCAGGGTCTCGCCCCAGTTCAGAGCCAGCTTGGTCACCAGCTTGTCGTTGGCCAGGTGGTTCTTTATCTCGTCGGTCATCAGATCCTGCTGCTTGCAGCGGATGATGCCGCCGTGCTCCATGGCACTGCGCAGCTCGGCTTCATCTTCCAGTGCGAAGGTGGCGGGCAGGTTACCCTCGCTCAGCCACTCTGTCATGGTGATTTCGGGCGGGTTCTTGAGGGCCACCGGCACCACCGGCAGGGTGCCTATGCTTTTGCGCAGCAGTGCCAGCAGATCGTCCGCCTTCTTGGCGGAGCCTGCATCCACCACCATCAGATTGTCGGCCGGGTTGATCCAGGCGAAGGTCTGGCTGGTGCGGCTGAAGGCGCGGGGCAGCAGGGTGTGTAGTATCTCCTCCTTCAGCGCTTCCTTCTCTTTCTTCTTGAGGGCGCGGCCCTGCTCGAATTCGATCGCTTCTACCTTCTCCGCCAGCATCTCCTTGATGACGGTACCCGGCAGCATCTTCTCTTCCTTGCGGGCACAGATGAGGATGTGGCCTGAGGCGGAGTGGGTCAGGGTCGAACCGAATTTGCCAAGGGGCTTGACCCAACCGAACCGGGACATGTCCTGACTGCCGCAAGGGGTGAAGGCACAGGCCTCGAGCTGGGTTTCCAGCTGATCCACTGTCAGGTCAAAGGGGCGGGTAAAGCGATAAATCTGCAGGTTTTTAAACCACATGGCGTCCTCGGTCTCATAGATTGTCCGGCGGGCATTGTACTAGAGAGGCGCTTTGTGATCAGCCAATCATTCTCGTAAAAAAAGGACGATCGAGTTCACAGGGAGTCATGTTCGTCCCCAACCCTGTCATCAAAGTCCCCTAGACTGCGGGTGTTCAGATTGTTAACAAGGATGCAAATATGTTGAGGCCGAGTCGGTCCGAGGACATGGAAGAGATCGTCGAAATCTGGTTGCTGGCCTCCCTGCAGGCCCACGATTTCGTCGATGCCTCCTGCTGGTGGCAGGCCCAGGAGGATCTGCGCACCCGCTATCTCGACCACGCCCGCATCTGGGTGTTCGAGGAGCGCGGCGAGCTGCTCGGCTTCATGGCGCTGGTGGAGGATTACCTGGCTGCCCTGTTCGTGCGCCCAGACCGGCAGGGGCGCGGCGTCGGCCATGCCCTGCTGCAGGAGGCCAAGGCGCAGGGGGCCAGATTGCATGCGCGGGTGTTCGTGGAAAATGCGCAGGCGGTGCGTTTCTACCGCCGCCACGGTTTCGTGATCCAGGGGGAGGAGTCGGATCCCCTCACCGGTCATCCCCAGTACAAGATGTGTTGCGAGCCCGCCTGAATCTGACGCCACCGACCTGTTTTGCTTGAAAAGAGAGGTTGGCATCCTCATCTTGTCTCCATCGGGTGCCGTTGGCACCTCTCCTGGATCCGAGTCGATTTCTCATGAAAATCCTGCATACCGCCGACTGGCACCTTGGTCATCAACTCCATGGCCATGAACGCCGCTTCGAACACGACAGCTTCCTCGACTGGTTGACCGATACCATCAAGCAGCGGCAGATCGATGCTCTGCTGGTGGCGGGCGATCTGTTTGATACCGCCAATCCCCCCGCCAGCGCCTGGCAGCAGATCTACCGTTTTCTGGCCAGGCTGCGGGCCGAGATGCCCCACCTCAACATGGTGCTGATCGGCGGCAACCACGACTCTCCCTCCAAGCTGGATGCCCCTCACGAACTGCTGCGGGCCTTTGATCTGCATCTGGTGGGCAGCATCAGCCGTGACAGTGAGGGCAAGCTTGAGACCGACCGCCTGCTGGTGCCGCTGCAAGACAGGGAGGGCAAGATAGCCGCCTGGTGCGCCGCCGTTCCCTTCCTGCGCAGCAGCGACCTGAGGGTTGAACAGCTTGAAGAGGGTCAGGATCGGCTGATTGAAGGGGTACGGCGGGTCTATGAAGAGGTATTGACGCAAGGTCGTGCACGCTGCGAACCCGATCAGGCACTGATCGCCATGGGCCACGCCTATCTGGCGGCAGGCCAGCTCTCCGAGCTCTCAGAGCGGCGGGTACTCGGCGGCAACCAGCATGCCCTGCCTGCCAATATTTTTGCCAGCGCCGACTACACGGCGCTCGGTCACCTCCATCTGGCCCAGAGCCCGGCCGAGGGTGTTCACTACAGCGGCTCGCCACTGCCGCTCTCGCTGGCCGAGGCCAACTACAACCATCAGGTGCTGGAAGTGACGTTTGAGGGGGGCAAATTGATGGGGCTGGAGCGGATCCCTGTGCCCCGCGCGGTGGAGATGATCCGCCTGCCCGAGAGCGAACTGGAAGGGGCGCTCAAGGCCATAGAGGCCTTGTCCCTGCCGGCGCTGCCCAGCGAGGCACAGCCCTTCCTCGAAGTACGACTGCTGCTGCCCAGACCCGAGGCCCGCATCCGCGAGCGCATCTTGGCGGCGCTAGCGGGCAAGCCGGTACGCCTGGCCCGTATCAGTACCCGCTATCTGGGCTCTGGCCAGGGGCTGGCCGATGGCCAGAACCAGCGCAGGCTGGATGAGCTTTCCCCCACTGAGGTGTTTCGCCTCTGCTATCAGCGCCAGTTTGACGGTGAACCCGAGGCCGAACTGGTCGCCTCGTTTGAAGAGATATTGCAACAGGTGAAGGAGTCCGGCGCATGAAGATCCTGTCCCTCAGCGGTGAGAACCTGGCCAGCCTGACCGGGGCCTTCACCATCGACTTTACCAAGGGGGCGCTCGGCGCCGCAGGGCTGTTTGCCATCACGGGCAACACGGGTGCCGGCAAGAGCACCTTGCTCGATGCCATCTGTCTGGCGCTGTACGACGAGATGCCGCGCTTTATCGCCAACCGCAAGCACGTGGCCGAGGTGGGCCGAGCGGATGACGAGGAGAAGCTCAAGGCCAACGACGTGCGGGGCATCCTCAGTCGCGGCCACGCCAGCGGCTGTGCCGAGGTACGGTTTCGCGGCTGCGATGGCCGCATCTGGCTGGCCCGCTGGGCGGTGCGCCGGGCGCGCAACCGTTCCGAGGGGCGTTTTCAGGCCCAGGAGCGCAGCCTGACCGACGTGGCGTCGGGTCAGGTCTTCTCCGGCAGCAAGCGGGAGCTGCAGGATCGCATCGATGAACTGGTGGGGCTCTCCTGGGAGCAGTTTCGCCGCGCCGTGATCCTGCCCCAGGGGGAGTTCGCCGCGTTTCTCAAATCGAGCGCCGACGAGCGCTCCGCCCTGCTCGAACGGATGACGGGCACCGAGCTCTATTCCGCCATCTCCATCCAGACCCATGAACGGGCGCGGGAGGAGCAGCAAAAATTGGCCGCCATCGGGCAACGCCTCGGCGACGTTGCGCTGATGGACGAGGCCACTCGCGAGCAGTGGGTAGCCCAGCAGCTGGGCCTTTCCACCGGCCTCAAGCACGAGCAGCAGCAGCGCCAGCTGTTGCAGGACTTGCGGGACCTCAACAGCCGCATCGCCGCCCAGTTGCTGGCTTGCGAGGAGGGGCAGACGGCACTGGCCGCCGCCGAGGCGGCTCACGCCCAGGCGGCTCCCGAGCGGGAGGAGTTTGGCCGCGCCGAGCAGGCCCAGGTGGCCCGCGCCGATCACGATGAACTTGCTCGTCTCACCCTGGAAGTGCAGCAGCAGGAGCAGCTCATTGGCCAGCTGGGTCCCGAGCTCGAACAGGTCGAGCAGACCCAGCAGCAGGCCGCGCTGCGAGAGCAGCAACTGCTGGCCGACAAGATAGCCGCCGAGCGCGAATGGGGGGCGCTGCAACCCGAACTCAAGCGGGCGCAGGAGCTCGATACCCGCATCAGGGAGAAGAGCAGCCAGTTGCAGGAAGTTCAGCAGCAGGGGGCGCAGGCCCGCGCGCTGCAAGTCGCCCTGCAACAGGAGTGGCAACAGCAGGCGAGCCGGGTGCAGGCGCTCGAGGTGCGGCGTCAGCAATGGGCGCTCTGGCTCGAGGAGCGCAAGGCGCTGGCACCCCTGGCACGCCAGTGGCAACCCCTGCTGGCAGCCATGCAGGATTGGGCCGAGGGACGGGATCAGCTGCAACATCTGCTGCAAAGCCGTGAGCACAAGAGCCATGCCCTGCGGGATCTCAACAGCCGGCTGGAGCAGGGACAGCAGGAGCGGGACTACTGGCAGCAGGAGCGCGCCCGGCTGCAACAGCAGCACGACCAGTTGCAGGCGCAGGAGTGGGATGGTCAGGTCGCCAAGGCGCAGGAGCAGCGTCAGACCCAGACCGAGCAGTTGGCACGGGTGCGCCAATTGCTGGAGCTGGCGGAGGCAGGCCGTAATCACAGCGAGCAACAGGAGCGCTTGTTGCAAGAGATGGCACTGCTGGAGCAGCACCTCACCCGATTGGCCATCCAGCACGAGGAGCTGGTGCCTGCGCTGGAGCGACTCGGGCTTCAGCGTGACGAGGCGCGTCATGCGCTGGATCAGGCCCGTGCCGTCGCCAGCTTCGAGCAGTATCGTCACGTGCTCAGCGACGGCACTCCCTGCCCGCTGTGTGGCGCAGAGGAGCATCCCTATCGCCAGAGCCAGCCGCAGGTGGCCGGCATACTGGCGCAACTGGCCGAGCGAGTCCGTCAGCTGGAGCTGGAGTGGGAGCGACTCAATCATCAACATATTCAGGGAGAGAGCGAGCGTGTCGATCTGACTCGTCAGCTGGTTGCCCGCCAGCAACACCAACCCGAGCTGGAGGCGAGAGCCGAACAGCTGACCCAGCGCTGGTTGCAGTGGGGTGGTGAGACCTTGTTGGGCCACGGGCTGCCCTTGCGGCAAAGCCCCGCAGAGTGGGCGGATCTGCTGGCGCATCTCTTGGCACAGGGGGAGGCGCTGGAGCTGGGTCTGGTGGCCGGACAGCGACAGCTGCAACAGGCCCAGCAAGGCCAGCAGATGCTGATGGGGCTGCGCAATCAGCTGACTCAGCTCACAACCCGTCATCAGCAGTTTGAACAGCAGTGGCAGGAGGCCGAGCGGAAGAAGATAGAGTGGGAGGCCGAGCTCAAAGCGCTGGCCGAGCAGGAAGTCACACTGCGCCAGCGCCTGGTTCAGGGTGAAACCCGGCTCGATGAACAGATGGGGGCCGAACCCTGGCGTCAATGGCTCGGCAGCCGGCAGTGGCTCGAATGGCAGCAGACCTGCGAGGCCTATCTGCACGGACAGCGCGAGTGGGAGCAGCTGGGCAGCGAACTTGCCAGCCTGACCCCGGCGCTCAGTGCGCAGGAGGCAAGGGTTCAGAGCCAGAATGAACAGCTGTACAAGCTGGAGCGCGACTACAAGGAGGCCGAGCAACAGCGCCAGGGACTGCTGGCCAGCCGCGAGGCGTGTCTTGGGGGACGTGCCATCGCCGAGGTCGAGGGCGAATGGCAGCAGCGACTTTCACGGGGAGCCAATCAACTCGAAGAGGCGGTGGGCGCACTGCGGGCCGCAAGGGAGCGACAGACAGAGCTCAAGACACGGTTGACCCATCTTGAGCAGGACAAACAGGTGAGCAGTCGCCGCCGCCGCGAGGTACTGGGGCGCTGGGCTGCCCATGCCACCAGGCTCGGGATTGCCGAATATGATCTGCGCCGATTGCTGGCCATCCATCCGGAGGAGCTCAAGGCCCGCCGCACAGCCCTGCAGGGGCTGGATGATGCCCTGGCCGAGGCGCGTACCAGGCTGGCCGAACGCCAACGGGCGCTGGCGCTGGAGGAGGTGAAACGGGAGCGTTATCGCGAGCATCACGGCGAACTGACGGCGCTCTCCACCGAGGCCCTTGCCGAGCGCCTTGGCGCTTGCGAGGCCCATTGCCGCGAGCTGGAGGAGCAGCTGTTCCAGTGCAAGAGTACGCTGGCCCAGGCCGAGGCGGCGGCCCTCAAGGCTGGCTCCTTGCAAGAGGCGCTGAGTTGCCAGCAGGCGGTGACGGATCACTGGCAGCAGTTGTCCGAGCTTATCGGTTCCGCCAGCGGCGCCAAGCTGCGCACCTTCGCCCAGAGCCTCACCCTGGAGCGTCTGCTGCTAGAGGCCAATGCCCAGCTCGGCGAGTTGTCGCCGCGCTACCGGTTGGAGCGGGTACCCGGCACGGATCTGGCGCTGCAGGTGGTGGATCTGGACATGGGGGACGAGGTGCGCTCTGTGGACTCCCTCTCCGGCGGCGAGAGCTTCCTGGTGTCGCTGGCGCTGGCGCTGGCCCTCTCCAGCCTATCGTCGCGCCAGACCCAGGTCGAGTCGCTGTTTATCGACGAGGGCTTCGGCACCCTGGATCCGGACAGCCTGGATCTCGCGCTCTCCAGCCTGGACTCGCTGCAGGCGGCCGGCCGCCAGATAGGCGTCATCTCCCATGTGCAGACCCTGGTGGAGCGGATCGGTGTGCAAATTCGGGTCGAGGCCCTCGGTGGTGGTGAGAGTCGGGTGGTGTTGCCCTGAATCCTGATTTACTTCATTGAGGGTCGGCAGCCCCGCCAGATGGTGGGGCTTTTTTGTTTCAGAGTTTTCGCAATATGGTCGCTTGAGCTAGGTCCATACCCGCATATTGCGGGAAAGACATAACCAGGGGTCGTGACCCCGGTCTTGAATCCATGCACCCGCAAGAGGGAATGGTCAATGACGGTTGTACCTGAAAGGATCCTGCGTCGCATCGCGATGCGAAAACGAAGTGACGCGCTTTATTTCATCTGGTTCTGTTGGGGCCTGGCGTTGCTGCTCTATGTGCTGGGATCTGCATATTACAAGTTACCCATAGTGCCGCTGTTAGTGATGGCGCTGATGTTGATGGTGGAGAAAGTCAGAATGTTTGGACGAAAGCGCAATGAGTCGGTGTCTGTGGTATCCGATGTGGCAATGACAGTGATTGCACAGGGAGCCAGATTCGCAGGTGAGCTGCAGGTAGAAGGTAATCTGGACGTACACGGACAATTCATAGGGACGCTGCTGGTTAGCGGGGGGACTGTTCGTATCATGGAGGGTGGCAAGGTTGAGGGAGAGGTGACCGCTGCCCATGTCACCATCAATGGCACTTTGGAGGGCACCTGCACATCGACAGAGGTCGAGATCCTCGAAAATGGCAAGATGAAGGGAATTTTCAAAGGTGGCAACCTGTCCATTCGAAAGGGAGGCCAGTTCATTGGGCAATCCCAATCTCAGGAAGAGAGCAAAGCTGTCTCTGGTGAGAACAAGGGGAACGTGAAAAAGCTGCAACCTGAAAGCAAATCCAAGGCCATAAACGTACCAGAGATGGTGGCAAAAGAGGCGTGAACAAAGGGGGCCAGTATGCCCCCACTGTTTAGCTGCGGCGCTCGGGCCACATATTGGTCAAGGTGTTGTCCTTGAGCACATGATGGTGATAGATGGCTGCCGCCGCATGCAGGGCGATCAGGGCATAGCCTATGTTGGCCAGTGTTTCGTGCAGATCCTTGATCGTCCCCTTCAGACCATCATCCGGTGCAAGCAGGGCGGGCAGCTCACATCCGAAGAAGGGGATGGGCTTGCCGCCTGCGCTGAGGAGCAACCAACCCAGCAGCGGAGCAAGGATGAGAAAGCCGTACAGTGCCAGATGGGCGAGGTGACCCAGTGTTCGCATCAGGGGTGACAGGGTGGGCACTATGCGGGGTAACGGGCTGCTAAAGCGCACCAGCAGCCGTACAACGACCTGCGCCAGGATCAACAAGCCCACCATGAAGTGCCACTCCTTCATCAGGTCACGGCCGGCCGAGCCCTTGGGGAAAATATCCCTGAACTCCATCAATGCGTAGACGGCCATCATCAATAGCAGGGTCAACCAGTGCAGCCCGATACTCAGGCTGCCATAACGCTGTTCGGTATTTTTCAACATGCTCGTGTCCTTCTCGGGGCGCTCATTGCATTACTTTTTATCTCGTTGGGTGGGCTTGGGATGGCCGGACCTTGGTGTATCCCTTTCCATGTTACGAGACTTGTCAGGGCAAACATTGATCCAGATAACTTTTTAACACTGAATGCTTATCCCGCTGGCTGTGGATGTACCTTTCATCACGGAGCTATGCTTCTGATAACCCTGCCCGCTATGGCAGTGATGACGAGGGTTTGATCCATGAAACATGTCGGCTTGGGTAAGGGTCTCCTGTTCATGTTGTGCGCCCTGGTGGCAGGGGGGATGGGGAGCAGCAATGGCCGCCTCTCTGCGGCCGAGTCTGAACATCCAACGCGCTTTTCTGCCTATCTGGGCCTGTTGCCGGGGCTCATCGATTCCGATGGTAGCGGCCCCTTTGTCAATCTGGTCAAGGCTATCGCCGATCTGGACGACGGGGTCGAGGTGAGCGTGATGGTCTATCCCATGTCGCGGGCAACCCGCAGCGTGGTGGTGGGGGAAGCGGACTTCAATCTGCCCGCGTTGCGCAATCCCTATATCGATGAATCCATGCTCCCCTATCGTTTCAGTTCTGTGACCTTTGGCAAAGTGACCCATGTGCTTTACAGCAACAGCACAGCTCCGATTACGCCTGCCATGGTACTCGGTTATGAGTACACCAAGCGGGATCTGCTCATCGAGGGGGTGAGCGACTTCTGGCCCTTCTCGGTCAAGCGTTCCCTCTCAATCGAGCAGTCCCTTGGCAAACTGAGCAGGGGCCGTATCGACGCCTTTCTCTGGGCGCAGGAGGAGGCCGATTTTGCATTGAGGAAGATGGGGCTGACCAATATCCACCGCGTCTATTTCGGCGAGTTCGACGATGTGTTTATTATCCCGAAAGGAGAGAAGGGGGATAGGGTGGACCGTTTCCTGACACAGTCCATCGGCAAGCTCAAGGCCTCCGGTCAGCTGGACAAGATCTACTCTGCCATCCATGGCCCCTATCAGGAGTGGCAACCGGGAGAGAACACTGCGACCAAGGTGGTCCGAGAGGCTCAATAAGCGGATTTACCCAGCCTGCGGACTCACTTACTGTTGAGCGAAATATTGGTAAGGGAAATACCTTGAACATATCCGAGTCAGCGATATTGAGCGAACTGCAGCAGATACTGTTTCGATCCTTTGATGTGATCCCGATACCGATCCTCATTTCAGAGGCGGTCTGTGGTGATACTCTTGGCACAATACCAACAACCCTGTCGAACATTCCCATCCGGCATCACAGGTTCGTGAATCAGGCCTTCTCTGCGCAGCTGGGTTACACCCTGGCCGAGTTGCCGGATATGACAGCCTGGTTTGCGACTGTCTATCACGATGAGCAGACCAGAACTCAAGCCATCCAGGACTGGAATCAGGTTGTCATGACCTGTCTGGCCAACGGCTCTGCCGTGGCGGAGATGTCTACCCGGATTTACTGTAAGAATGGCCAGCATCGCTGGTTTACCATCACAGCCCAATTGACGGCCGATGCCATGCCCGGCTGGCACATAGTGACGTTTCGCGACATTCACGATCTGCACTGCATGATAGAGGAGGTCAGTCGCCTCTCCTGTACCGACCCACTGACAGAACTCAGCAACCGGCGCGGAGCCGAGCAGCAACTGCAGGCGCACTGGCTGCAGGGGCGACCCTTGTCAGTGATCCTGTGCGATGTTGATCACTTCAAGCAGGTCAACGATCGATATGGTCATCCCGCCGGGGACGCGGCCTTGTGTGGGGTTGCCCGCATCATGGAGGAGCAGTTGCAGGAAAAGGAGTGTCTGGCGCGCTGGGGAGGGGAGGAGTTCCTGCTGATCCTGCCGGGAGCTGATGCCGCGCGAGTAGTCTCTCGGGCCGAGCAACTGCGACAGCTGTTGTCTGCCAGTCAGATAAATTGGCACCATCACCATTTCTCACTGACGATGAGTTTTGGCTGCGCCACGCTGACGACGGGACAAAGCCTCGACAACCTGTTGCTGGTGGCGGACAGGGCGCTGTATCAGGCGAAGGCGCAGGGGCGAAACCGGGTATTGTTTGGCAAGGAGTAGTCGGTATTCACTGCCATTTTTTCATAAAAAAACCGAAGCACATGGCTTCGGTTTTTCGTTGCAGCAACTGGCTTGAACCAGCCGTGCATTATTTTTTGATGCGGATCACCGGGGTCTCGCCCACAGTCACGGCACCCGTCATCTTGATCAGCTCTTTGATCTCATCCATGTTGGAGATGACAACCGGCGTCAGGGTAGACTTGGCTTTCGCTTCCAGAATGGCCAGATCGAACTCGATGATGGTGTCGCCGCGCTTGACCTTTTGACCTTCCTGAGCGATGCGGGTGAAGCCTTCGCCTTTCAGTTCAACGGTATCGATACCGAAGTGAACGAACAGCTCGATACCAGAGTCGGATTCCAGCGAGAACGCGTGGTTGGTCTCGAAGATCTTGCCGATGGTACCATCGCACGGTGCAACCATCTTGTTGCCAGCCGGCTTGATGGCGATACCGTCGCCGACGATCTTCTCGGCGAAGACAACGTCAGGCACATCTTCGATCGGTACGATTTCACCTGACAGCGGGGCAAAAATTTCGATGCCGCCTGTATCAGAGCTATCGTCGGAAACCAGTTTCTTCAGTTTATCAAACAGACCCATAGTAAAAGCTCCTAGAGATGATTGTCGCTGTTTGCAGCCGATCTTAGCAGACTGCCTTCTGCTTAATAAAGTTATCTACACAGGCTTCGATTTCGGCGGCGGTTGCATAGCTCAGAGCCTGGTCAGCCATTGCCTTCACATCTTCGAAGTTGGTGTTGCGGATAAGCTTCTTGATACGCGGTACAGAGATGGAGCTCATGGAGAACTCATCCAGACCCATACCCAGCAGCAGCAGTGTGGCGCGTTCGTCACCAGCCAGCTCACCACACATACCGGTCCACTTGCCATTGTCATGGGAAGCGTCGATAACCATCTTGATCAGGGTCAGGACGGAGGGTGACAGCGGGTTGTACATGGCGGAGATCATCTCGTTACCACGGTCGACTGCCAGAGTGTACTGGGTCAGGTCGTTGGTACCGATACTGAAGAAATCCACTTCTTTAGCCAGATGATGAGCCATCACGGCAGCAGCTGGAGTCTCGATCATGATACCCACTTCGATGGATTCATCAAAGGCTTTGCCTTCGGTGCGCAGTTCGGCTTTCAGCTTCTCTACGGTGGCCTTGAGGCTGCGGAACTCTTCGACGGAGATGATCATCGGGAACATGATGCGCAGTTTGCCGAAGGCTGACGCACGCAGTATGGCTCGCAGCTGGGCGTGCATGATGTCTTCGCGATCGAAGAAAATACGCACGGCACGCCAGCCCAGGAAGGGGTTCATCTCTTTCGGGAAATTCATGTAAGGCAGTTCTTTGTCGCCGCCAATGTCCATGGTACGGACGATGATCGGCTGATCCGGCATGGCCTCTGCCACTTCTTTGTAGGCCTTGAACTGCTCGTCTTCGGTCGGCAGCGCATCGCGATCCATGAACAGGAACTCGGTACGGTACAGACCCACGCCTTCGGCGCCATTGCGGATGGCACCTTCGGTATCCTTGACGGTACCTATGTTGGCGCAGACTTCGACCTGGTGACCATCCAGGGTGATGGCAGGCAGATCTTTCAGCTTGGCCAGCTCATCTTTTTCAGCCTGGAACTGGGCCTGGAATTGCTTGGCTTCGTTCAGCTGTTCAGCGGTCGGGTTGATGATGATCTGGTTGTTGATCGCATCCAGTATCAGCATCTCGCCATTGTTGACGCGCTCGGTGATGTCGTTGGTGCCCACTATGGCCGGCAGCTCAAGGGAGCGCGCCATGATGGAGGTGTGAGAGGTACGGCCACCGATATCGGTAACGAAACCCAACACATATTTCAGGTTGATCTGGGCAGTTTCGGACGGAGTCAGGTCTTTGGCGACCAGGATGACCTCTTCGTCTATGGTGCTCAGATTGACAACGGCGATGCCCAGCACGTTCTTCACCAGACGGGTTCCGATGTCACGGAAGTCGGTGGCGCGCTCGCGCAGGTAGGGATCGTCCAGATCGGCCATCATCTTGGCGTATTGCTCGATGACCTCGTAGACGGCCTTATCAGCGGTGGCCTTGTTGTCTTTGATGAAGGATCTGATATCCCCTTCCAGCTCCTCATCTTCGAGCAGCATGATGTGGCCTTCGAAGATGGCCTCTTTTTCCTCACCGAAGGTGCGACCAGCCATGGCTTTGATGGCTTCCAGCTGTGCAGCTGACTTGGTGCGGGCTTCGAGGAAGCGGTTGATCTCGGCGTCAATCTGGTCAGCAGAAATCTTGCCCTGATTGATAACGATTTCATCTTCTTTAAGAAGAAGCGCCTTACCGAATGCGATACCGGGGGATGCAAGAATGCCAGATATCATAATCCTTCCTATTAAAACGACTGTGGGGGAGGAATAAAGCTGGATTACTCCAGCTCGTCCATCAGGGCAACCAGCTTCTCAACGGCTTTCTGAGCGTCCGGGCCGTCGGCCTGGATGGTCACGTTGGTGCCTTTGGTCAGGCCCAGGGTCTGCAGCTTGAACAGGCTCTTGGCGCTGGCGGATTTGCCACCGGAGACCACAGTGATCTCGCTTTGGAATTCTTTGGCTTCTTTCACGAACTGAGCTGCCGGACGGGTGTGCAGGCCGTTTTCAGCAGTGATAACAACAGACTTCTCGTACATGGTTTCACCCCATATTATTGATATTTTTTGGAGAGATGGATGCTTTTGACGCTTCCTTGTCTCACCGTGTCAGTATGGATATGTTGTAAAGTAACGAAATCAGACCTGCAATGGTTTAATCCAGGTCAATTTTCTGTGCAGTATTCGGTGTTTGCCGCTACTCTTTTCCGTTATCGCGCTACAAGCCGCAGAAATACTGGCTTGAAATTATTTTATAACGAAAAATAACACTTTGTTACTTTGTGATACCTAGTCGGCAAACACCTCGTGACGCCGCACAGGATATGAAATTTATCACAGGATGTCTGCTTTTTTTGTCACTCGTTTGTTTGTTATTTTACCCCAAAAAATAAGGGGCCGAGTGGCGCTGCCAAGTGCTCAGTCTAGCTCATAAAGAAACGGCGCTCCTGGGAGCGCCGTTGTTTTGAAATTATCCGATCACTTACTGTTGCAACTCCTGCTCGCTGAACACGCCGGCAAACAGCGCGCTGGAGAGATAACGCTCGGCAGCGCTCGGCAGTATGACGACGATTGTCTTGTCGGCAAACTCGGGCAGCTCGGCCAGACGGGCGGCGGCCACGACGGCGGCTCCAGAGCTGATACCGGCCAGAATGCCTTCCTCTTCCATCAGACGGCGCGCCATCTCGATGGCATCATCGCTGCTCACCTGTTCGACGCGGTCCAGCAGGGTCAGGTCCAGGTTGCCCGGGATGAAGCCGGCACCAATGCCTTGGATCTTGTGGGGACCCGGTTTGATTTCGAGACCGGCCAGACGCTGGCTGATCACCGGTGATTCGCTTGGCTCGACGGCCACCGAGATCACGGCCTTGCCTTTGGTCTGCTTCAGGTAGCGGGAGACGCCGGTAATGGTGCCACCTGTACCTACACCTGCCACGAATACATCCACCTGACCGTCGGTGGCATCCCAGATCTCGGGGCCAGTGGTCTTCTCGTGAATTTCCGGGTTGGCGGGGTTTTCAAACTGTTGCAGCAAAACGTATCTGCCCGGCTCGGATTCGAGGATCTCGTTGGCCTTGGCGATAGCGCCTTTCATGCCAAGAGGGCCTTCGGTCAGCACCAGATTGGCACCGAGCGCCTTGAGCAGCTTGCGGCGCTCCAGGCTCATGGTGGCCGGCATGGTCAGGGTGATGGGATAGCCACGGGCGGCGGCCACAAATGCCAGAGCAATACCTGTGTTACCACTGGTGGGCTCGATGATCTCCTTGCCCTGGGTCAGTACGCCGCGCTTCTCGGCATCCCAGATCAGGTTGGCACCGATACGGCACTTGACGCTGAAGCTCGGGTTGCGGCTTTCAATCTTGGCCAGTACGCGGCCCTTGGTAACACGGTTGAGTCGAACCAGCGGGGTGTGACCTATGGTCTGGCTGTTGTCCTCAAAAATTTTGCTCATGGTGCTATCCCTGTTTGTTACGGCGATGAAACAAGATTACCCTGTGGTTTCTGAATGAGAAGTGACGATTTGTTATAACAATATGTTATTACAAGATATAGAGCTTATTCTTTCTTACTGAGGCCTCGATCTCAAAAAGGTCTCTTATCGTCAAAGGAATGGACGTTATGGGATTTGCAGGAAGCGATCGCTATCTCGCCTCAGAGGCGCTGAAGATGGCGGTCAATGCGGCCATAGTGCTGGAAAAACCGTTACTTATCAAAGGTGAACCTGGCACTGGCAAAACAGAGCTGGCCGAGGCCGTGGCCAGTTCGCTCGGCACTCACCTCATTGCCTGGCACATTAAATCCACCACCAAAGCCCAGCAGGGGCTCTACGAATATGATGCAGTGGCCCGGCTGCGTGATTCCCAGCTGGGGGATCCGCGAGTGGGGGATATCAGTCATTACATTCGCCAGGGCAAGCTGTGGCAGGCGTTTACCGCTGATGAGCGGCCCGTGCTGCTTATCGACGAGATAGACAAGGCGGACATCGAATTCCCCAACGACCTGCTGCTGGAGCTGGATCGGATGGAGTTTGACGTCTACGAGACCGGCGAGCGAGTCAAGGCCCGCCGGCGCCCCGTTGTCATCATTACCTCCAACAACGAAAAAGAGCTGCCGGATGCCTTCTTGCGTCGCTGCTTTTTTCACTACATTCGCTTTCCCGACAAGGCCGAGATGCAGGCCATCGTCAACCTGCACTATCCGAACCTGAAAGCGGCGTTGCTGGATGAGGCCATGACGCTCTTCTTCGAACTGCGGGAAGTGGAAGGGCTGCGCAAGAAGCCCTCTACCTCCGAGCTGCTGGACTGGATCCGGTTGCTGCTGGCCGATGATATCTCTCCCGAGGCGATGCGCACCCGCGAACCGGGCAAGCTGGTCCCGGCGCTATACGGCGCCCTGCTGAAGACGGAGCAGGACTTGCACCTGTTCGAGAAGCTGGCCTTCCTGGCCCGTCGCGGCAACTGACACCATGCTGATCGACTTTTTCAGCCAGCTGCGTCGCCACAAGATCCCCTGCAGTTTGCGCGAATTGCTGGACTTGCACGCCGCGCTGGCAGCCCGGCTGGTCAGTGTCGACATGGACGACTTCTATCAGCTCTCCCGCTGCCTGCTGGTCAAGGACGAGGCTCATTTTGATCGCTTCGATCGCGCCTTTGCCGAGTATTACGACGGTCTGCAGGCCAGCCACTTGCTGCCCGACGCCTTACCTGATGAGTGGCTACGCAAGGAGTTCGAACGCTTGTTAAGTGCCGAAGAAAAAGCGCTGCTGCACTCTCTGGGTGGGCTCGACAAGCTGCTTGAAACCCTCAACCAGCGATTGGCGGAACAAAAAGAGCGCCATGCCGGCGGCAACAAGTGGGTGGGGACCGGCGGCAGCAGTCCGTTCGGTCACGGCGGATTTCACCCGGAAGGGATCCGCATGGGGGGAGAGGGCCAGCATGGCAAGGCGGTCAAGGTGTGGGAAGCCCGCCACTATCGCAACTTCAGCGACGACTCACCCCTGCGCAAGCTCAGACGCTGGGTGCGCAAGGGCAATCCTGACGAGCTGGATCTCGACGACACCATCAAGAGCACAGCTCGTCAGGGCTGGCTGGATGTGAAGCTGAGGCCCGAGCGCCACAACGGCGTCAAACTGCTGGTCTTCTTCGATGTGGGTGGCTCCATGGATGCCCACGTGGCCGAGGTGCAGCGGCTCTTCTCGGCGCTACGCCACGAGTTCAAGCATCTGGAGTATTTCTACTTTCACAACTGTCTCTACGACTTCGTCTGGCAAGACAACGCCCGTCGCTTCGAGGAGCGGTTCGACACCCTGAGATTGTTGCGCACCTACGGCAGCGACTACAGGGTGATTTTTGTGGGGGACGCCAAGATGGGCCCCTACGAGATCAGCTGGCCCGGTGGTGCCGTTGAGTACTGGAACGAGGAGGCGGGTCAGGTATGGCTCGCTCGCCTGCAGCAACACTTTCCCAGGCTGGTGTGGATCAATCCCATCCCCAGGCGCGAGTGGTTTTGGCATCCCTCCATCAAGTTGATGAATGACGTGGTTGGCGGGCGTATGCATCCGCTGACGCTGGCTGGTCTCGCCGCGGCGATCGATCAGTTGTAATGACCTCTCTACCCAAATAAACCAACAAGCCGGGATTGCACCCGGCCAGGAGCAAAGATGACTTCTATCGTGATCAGTGGATCAGGCCTCTATACCCCGCCTTTTGCCGTCAGCAATGAAGCGTTGGTGACCGCCTTCAACCAGTATGTGGACCTCTACAACGAGGAAAATGCCTCCGCCATCGATGCGGGTCAGCTATCCGCCAAGCAGCACTCGAGCTGCGAATTCATCGAGAAGGCGTCCGGCATCAAGAGTCGCTATCTGGTGAGCAAGGAGGGGGTGCTGGACCCTGACATCATGCAGCCCTTGCTTCCCGAGCGGGCCGACGATCAGCCCTCCATCATGGTGGAGATGGCGGTTGCTGCCGCCGAGCAGGCGCTGATTGCCGCCGGCCGGGAGCCGGGTGAGATTGATCTGGTGATAGTGGCGGCTTCCAACATGCCAAGGCCCTATCCGGCGCTCTCCATCGAGTTGCAACACTATCTGGGGGCGAGCGGCATGGCCTTTGACATGAACGTGGCCTGCTCATCCGCTACCTTTGGCATCAAGACGGCGGTGGACATGCTGGCGGCAGGCACCGCCAAACTGGCGCTGGTAGTGAACCCGGAGATCTGCTCTGGGCACCTCAACTTTCGTGACAGGGACAGCCACTTCATCTTCGGCGATGCCTGTACCGCCGTGCTGCTGGAGCGGGAGGCCGATTGCAAGGTGGCCAACCCCTGGCAACTGGTGGCCAGCAAGCTTGTGACCCAGTACTCCAACAATATCCGCAACAACTTCGGATTTTTGAACCGGCTCAGTCCGCGTACCCGTCATGGGGATGACAAACTGTTCCGCCAGCAGGGGCGCAAGGTGTTCAAGGAGGTGCTGCCGCTGGTGTGCGATCAGATTGTCAGTCAGCTGGATGAGCAGGGCTGGACGGCGGACTCCTTGAGCCGACTCTGGCTGCATCAGGCCAACCTCACCATGAACCAGTTCATCGGCCGCAAGCTGCTGGGCCACGATGCCAGTCAGCAGGAGGCGCCCGTGATCCTCGACAGCTATGGCAATACCAGCTCGGCGGGCTCGGTCATCGCCTTCCACCTGTTTAACCAAGACCTGCCGAGCGGAGCCCGCGGCGTGCTCTGCTCCTTCGGCGCCGGCTATTCGATAGGGAGCCTGTTGTTGCAGCGCCTGTGAGCGTCACCATCCGGCTGCGGTAGCAAAAAACCACCTGAACGGGTGGTTTTTTTCATTGGTTGAGGCAGGTGGAGATCAGGCGGGCTCAATGGCCGACACCAGACAGTCGGGCTCTGTGATGCGAAAACGTACGTTGAGATCAAACAGCCTGACGCCGTACTCCTTTTCGTCCGGCTTGCCTTTCTTGTAGGCGGGGCGAGGGTCCTGAGCCAACACTTCGCTCACCAGCAGACGAAGCTCGGGGTGAGCCTTGAGCCAGGGTTGCAGCTGCAGCTCCGCTTCGGGGGTGAAGTTGACCACGAGAGGCGGGGTGGGGGCATCGGGGGCAAAGCCGCCACGGGCGTCCGGCAGACTGTCGGCATAGGGAATATAGGGCTTGATATCGACGACAGGAGTGCCATCCAGCAGATCCACGGCGCCGAGTTCCAGCCACAGTTTGCCACGCTCGCGACCAACACCGTGCAGCTCGACCACCGACAGGCCCAGCGGGTTGGGGCGGAAGGTGGAGCGGGTGGCAAAGACTCCGACCCGTTCGTTGCCGCCCAGGCGCGGCGGACGTACCGTCGGGTGCCAGCCCTGATCCATGGTCTGGTGAAACACAAAGCTTAGCCACAGATGGGAGAACTGCTCTATGCCGCGCAGCACGTCCGGTTGATCGTAAGGGGGCAGCAGCTCGAGGCGGGCGCGGGCCGATTTGACCAGACCGGGTTGGCGGGGGATGGCGAACTTCTCCTTGTAGGGAGAGCGGATGATCCCGAGGGTGTCGATTTCGAACTTCATGGCGGATCCTGACTGAAAACCCCGGCAATTTAGCACAGGCAGCCTCAAAACGCAGGCTCTGCCTCGCTACGCTCATTTCCCGCGTCCTGTCGTGATCCCCGTCCCATACCGGCACTCGGGGAGCTGTACCCCGGCACCAACTTGCGTAGGGTGAGGGCAGATGGAGCAGGGGATGGTATTCGCGCTCTGCTCTGTGGCGAAGGCGTTCAGATGGCGCCGGATTGGAGATACATGGATGAAATTGCTGATTATCGGTGGCACCGGCTTTCTGGGCCGCCACCTCACCACGCTGGCGTTGGACTGGGGGCACGAGGTGACGCTATTCAACCGGGGCCGGTATCAGCACCCGGACTGGCGTGACCTGGTTCAGCTCAACGGTGACAGGGACAAGGATCTGAGCCCCCTGCAAAGCCAAGGGTTGCGCTGGGATCTGGTCATAGACACCTGTTGCTACCGTCCCGAGCAGGCGGTGAGCCTCTCGGCAGCCCTGCTCGGGCGCTGCGAGCGGCTGATCTTTATCTCCACCATCAGCGTCTATCGCGACTTCGCACAGCGGGGGATGGATGAATCGGCACCGTTGCACGAGATTGTCGAGGGGGAATTGCCCACCGATTACGGTCCGCTGAAGGTACTGTGCGAAGCTGCGTATCGGGATCATTGGGGCGAGCGGCTCTGCATCCTGCGCCCCGGTGTCCTGTGCGGTCCCCATGATCACACGGGTCGCTTGGCCTGGTGGGTGAAACGGATACAGCAAGGGGGGCTCTGGTTGCTGCCGGGGGAGGGGCAGGATCGACTGCAATATCTGGATGTGCGCGACTGCGCCGAATTCGTGCTGCGCGCTGCCGAGCAGCAGCTGGGTGGCTGTTTCAATCTGCTCAAACCAGGCATTGCGCTGGTGGACTGGCTGGATCGCATCACCGCCAGGCTGGCGCCCGCCACACAATGGCAAGCACAGTGGCGCCCCTGGCCCGAGTTGCTGGCCGCCGGCGTCGAGCCCTGGCAGAGCTATCCCACGCTATTGCCAAACGAGCTGGCTGAGTATGCCGGCTATGGCCGCATCAGCGCCGAGGCTGCCATAGTGCAGGGGCTCAACTTTCGACCGCTGGAGGAGACGGTCGCCGATCTGATGCAATGGTTGATGGACAACGAGGGAGCCGTGGTGGCTGGTATGACTGCGGAGCAGGAGGCTGCGCTGCGTCGGCGCCTGCTGTAGGGCTTATTCTGTCTGAATGGTGATTGAAGTGAAAGAGGGCGTCTGTCGGGACGCCCTCTAGCGTAACTTGGCGCCGCAATTGACCAGCAGCTCTTGCAATATGCTGCGATGACAGCGAGACGCCTGCTCGCAGTAACAGCCCACCGACAGATTGGTGGTATGGGAGAGGGCAGCCAGCAGCGCCAGATCGTGGCGGGCACAGGGGGTGGCCATCTCGGCCTTGTACTGCTTGCAGAAAACGGCCCAGAGGGCAGGCGTATCGGCGGCCTGGCCCAGCTTCATGGTGTCGCTGCTGGGCGCCAGATTGGGAAACCAGACGTCATACCAATCCTGACTGGCAAATGCGTGCTTGGGCACACCACGGGGCGGGCGCCGCACTGTGCCGATACGCAACCCTTCACCTTCAAGACGAGGACTGCCGAGCCGGACTATGGCCAGGGCCATGGGGTATCCTTACTTCTCTTGTGCCACTTTGAGCGCCTGCCCGTAGCAGATCACCTGTTTCAGGCAGCCCGGAGTGTCACTGAACTCGGCGCATTTGTCGAAGGTGACGCCATTGCCACCCATGTCGGCCACGCGGCGACGCGCCAGGGTACGCGCTTCACCTGCGTTGGGCACCGGCTGCTTGGCATCGCTCTGGCAAGATTCCCCCTCGACGGTGCCGAGGTAGAGGTAGTTGAGGTCAGCCAGCTGGTTCTGTTCATAGATCTGAACGCCGCCCGGCTTGAAGTACTCGTCGAAGTTTTCCTTGTCCAGATTGCGGTTGAAGGAGAAGTCGGCGCAACCGGAGGCAATCAGGGGCATCATCAGGATCAGGCGTTTCATATCAGCATCTTTTTGAACTGTGAGGGCGGACATTATAGGGGCCAGTCGCTGCCTGCGACCAGCCCCAATTTTAGCTGTGAAGATGAGGTGTGACGGGGATCAGACAGGCTCCGCCGGCCTGTCTTAAAGGAGGGAGGTGTCCGCAGACGTATCCTCCCTCTTTCATTCTCAAGCCGGTGTCAGTCGCTCATAGAGGCTGCGATAGTGGTCGTCAGCCAGCAGATCATGATGAGGCGCACACAGACGGATCTGCCCCTCTTCCATCAGGGCAATACGGTCCATCTGCTCCAGCCCCAGCAAGCGGTGGGAGATGAGCAGCAGGGTGCGATCCGCCCCCAGCTTGAACAGCAGATCCATGATCTCCCGCTCGGTCTGGCTGTCGAGGCCCTCGGTCGGTTCATCCAGCAGCCAGAGCGGTGCATCGTGCAACAGGGCGCGGGCGATACCGATACGGCGTCGTTCGCCACCCGAGAGGGGGCGACCGCCATCTCCGAGCCAGGCATTCAACCCGGTGTCGCTGTGGCCCGCCTCATCCTCCAGCAGATGTGCCAGACCGACCTGGCTCAGCACCTCGGTCAGCTGCTCATCGCCGGCCCCGGGGGCGGCCAGTTTCAGGTTGTCGCGCAAGGTGGCGGCAAACAGATGAACCCGCTGGCTCACCACAGAGAGAGACGCGCGCAGCGCCCCTTCGCTGTAGTCCGTCAACGGCTTGCCATCGAGCAGGATCTTGCCCGCCTGCGGGCTCCATTCACGGGTCAGCAATCCCATCAGGGTGGACTTGCCGCAGCCGGTCTGGCCCAGCAGAGTCAGTTTTTCACCCGCCTGCAGTTGCAGGGTACAGCCACGCAGCACGGGATGCGGGTTGCCGGGATAGCCGAAATAGAGATCGCTTATCTGCAAGACGCCCTCTTTGGCATGCTGCTGCTCGTTCCCCCACTCGGGGGCCTTGGCCTCCTGCAGGATCTCGTTGAGGCGGCGAGCCGAAGTGAGGCTGGTGGAGAGGTGCTGGAAAGCACCCGCCAGCGGCAGCAGGGCCTCGAAGCTTGCCAGGGTGGCGAACACCATCAGCGCTGTGATGGGGTCAGGCGCCGCACCCGCCACGCCGTGACCGGCCAGCCAGAGCATCAGGGTGAGTGTCCAGCCGCTCAAGAGCTGCACGCTGGCATTGGCCAGTCCGCTCACCCTTGCCATACGGGCCTGGGCCGTCAGCAGGGCCTGTTCCGCCTGTTGCAGCTCGCTGAGCGCCTTGGGGGCTGCGGCAAACATCTGCAGTTCGGCCTGACCGTCCAGATAGTCCACCATGCGGGTGCGCATGGCCGATTTCTCCGCGATCAGCGCCTGACCGGGCTGGCGACCGAGGTAATAGAAGACCAGCGGCAGGGCAATCATGCCAAACAGCAGTATGGCGCCCAGAGTCAGAGCGAGGCCGCCATCGAAGAAGGAGAGGAATATGACCAGTCCGGTGCAACTGAGCAGGGCTGCGCCTATGGGAGTGACCAGCCGCAGATAGACGTGATCCATCGCATCGATGTCGGCCACCAGCCGGTTGAGCAGATCCGCCTGACGAAAACCGGCCAGGGTGCCGGTGGAGAGTGGCGAGAGCTTTTGCCAGAACCAGACTCGCAGCCGGGTCAGTACCCGGAAGGTAGCGTCATGGCTCACCACCCGCTCCCCCCAACGACCTGCGGTGCGGATGATGGAGAAGAAACGTACCCCGCCAGCCGGTGTCATGTAGTTGAAGGTATCGCGGCTGGCGACCGCCATTCCCGCCACTGCCGCGGCGGAAAGGAACCAGCCGGAGAGGGACAAGAGCCCCATCCCGGCCACCAGAGTGACCAGTGCCAGCAGCAGGCCCAGCGAGAGACTCAGCCAGTGCTGACGATAGAGGCGCAGAAACGGCAATAGATCAGTCATCGAGAGAACTCCCGGAACGATGGGACAACAGATTGGCGAAAGCCCCCTGGGCTTGGCTCAGTTGCTGGAAGCCGCCTTGCTCCACCAGTTGGCCACGGGCCAGCACCAAGATGTTATCCATCTTGGTGAGTTCATCCAGGCGGTGAGTGATCATCAGCAGAGTTTGACCTGCCGTCGCCTGTTCCAACGTGGTCATGATGGCACGCTCCGAGTGGCGATCCAGGCTGGCGGTGGGTTCATCCAGTACCATCAGTTGGGTCGATTTGAGCAGGGTGCGTGCCAGGGCGAGACGCTGTGCCTGACCGACCGAGAGACCGCCAGCCTGATCACCGACCGGATAGTCGAGTCCCTTCTCCATGGCAAACTCCCAGGCCTGAGCCCGCTTGAGGGCATCTTCCAGCTCGGCGTCGCTGGCAGATGGCTTGGCCAGCAGCAGGTTGTCGCGCAAGGAGGCGTGAAACAGCTGGGGATTCTGGGAGAGCCAGCCCAGTTGCAGTCGCCACTGACTCATGTCGAGACTGGCAAGCTCCTGCCCGTTGACCTTGAGCTCACCACGATAGGGAGCAAAGCCGAGCAGGGCATTGACCAGCGAGCTCTTGCCCGCGCCGCTGATCCCGATCAGTGCCGTGCGTGAACCGGCTGCCAGCGTGAAGTCGATAGGGCCGACCAGCACCTTGCCTTCGGCGCTCAGCACCTCCAGGGCACGGGCTTCTACCTTGACGGGGCTGTCGGCATGAAAGGAGGCATTGCCGGAGGCGGGCTCGCTGACCTCGGCTTCGAGGAATTCCAGCAACTGTTCGGCCGCGCCTATGGCTTGCGCTTTGGCATGGTAGTTAGCGCCCAGCTCGCGCAGCGGGGCATAGAATTCGGGGGCGAGGAACAGCACGAACAGGCCGGTAAACAGGGTGACCTTGGTGCCATAGTGGCCAAAATTCAGATGATCTATGTAGGAAAAGCCAAAATATACCGCGACCAGCGCCACCGAGAGGGCGGCGAAGAACTCCAGTACGGCGGTACTCAGAAACGCTAGACGGAGCACCTCCATGGTTCGCTCGCGAAAATCTTCCGACGCGTCGCGAATGGCGTCACCCTCCGCTCGGGTGCGCATGAAAAGTTGCAGGGTACGCAAGCCCTTGAGGCGATCGAGAAAGTGGCCGGAGAGACGGGCCAGTGCCTGGAAATTGCGGCGGTTGGCATCGGCGGCGCCCACACCCACCAGGATCATGAAGAAGGGAATGAGGGGGGCTGTGCCCAGCAGGATCAGGCCAGCCGCCCAGTTGACCGGGAACACGGCCACCAGGATCACCAGCGGAATAAAGACGGCAATGGCCATCTGCGGCAGATAGCGAGAGAAGAAATCCTGCATATTTTCAATCTGTTCCAGCAAGAGGCTGGCCCAGCTACCGGCAGGGCGGCGCTGTATATAGGCAGGACCGAGACGGCTGAGGCGAGTGAGCACCAGCTCGCGAATGGCCTGGCGCACAGCGCTGCCCGCCTTGAAACTGGCAACCTCGCGGCCATAGGCCAAAGTGGCCTTGATCAGGGTGACCAGCAGCAGGGTAATAAAGAGAGGAATGGATTGCTCCGGGGTTGCCCCCTCGATGATGAAGCCATGCAACAGGGTCGCCAGCAGCCAGGCCTGGGCGACCATCAAGATGCCCTGACCAAGGCCAAAGCCGATGGAGAGACCGATCCAGCGTCGGCCGTGGCTCGATTGGTTGCGCAACCAGCCATAAAGACGTTTTTGAGTTTTTTTATCCATTACCACCATCCTCGCGTCGAGTGGCGCAAGACTATCCTCGCCCCTCAGGCTTGGCAACCTTGTAAATTTCTGGTGTTGAAAATGTTTGATTGAAAAAACACCTTGCTGCTCATTAGTTGGTCGAACAGCTTGATTTATGGTAAAAAACACCATTGCGGTGATTGCGCTCAGCGGCAAAATGCATATAGTAGAGGCCCTGACGCGGGTGTAGTTCAATGGTAGAACGGTAGCTTCCCAAGCTGCATACGTGGGTTCGATTCCCATCACCCGCTCCAAATTTAGATGCAAAGCCTGCATCAATGCGGTAACTGCACAAGCCCACAGGCTGATTGCAAGGGGGTTGAACTCCCATCTCGCACTTGATTTTGATGTCCTGCGGGCATCGTATAATGGCTATTACCTCAGCCTTCCAAGCTGATGATGCGGGTTCGATTCCCGCTGCCCGCTCCAGCTTTCATGCAAAAAGCCCACTCCTGCGAGTGGGCTTTTTGTTTTGTGTTTGCGCTGGGCGATGGCAAACATCAGGCAGAGAAAAGGCGCCATGGGCGCCTCGTAAACTCACTCTGCAATGACGAAACGGGCTTATTCCTGCTCCAGCTCGCCACAGAAACGGTAGCCTTCGCCATGGATGGTGGCGATGATTTCAGGTGTGTCGTTGACGCTCTCGAAGTGCTTGCGAATGCGGCGGATGGTGACATCCACAGTGCGGTCATGGGGCTTGAGCTCACGACCTGTCATCTTCTTGAGCAGTTCTGCACGGGTCTGGATCTGGCCCGGGTTTTCGCAGAAGTGCAGCATGGCACGGAATTCTGAACGGGGCAGCTTGAACATGTCGCCAGCCGGGCTGACCAGTGCGCGGCTGTTGATGTCCAGTGCCCAGCCGTTGAACAGGTAGCGCTCAACCAGCTTCTTCTCTTCGCCGCCAGCGGCTACATTCATGGTGCGGCTCAGCAGATTGCGGGCACGAATGGTCAATTCACGGGGATTGAACGGCTTGGTGATGTAATCATCGGCGCCGATTTCCAGACCCAGGATCTTGTCCACTTCATTGTCACGACCGGTCAGGAACATCAGGGCGATGTTGTCATCTTCACGCAGCTCGCGCGCCAGCAGCAGGCCATTTTTGCCCGGCAGGTTGATGTCCATGATCACCAGATTGATGGTGTGGGCAGTGAGGGCTTGATGCATTTCGTCGCCATTATTGGCCTCGAGTACAACGTAGCCTTCGGCCTCGAAGATGCTTTTCAGGGTATTGCGGGTGACCAGTTCGTCTTCGACGATCAGAATGTGTGGTGTTTGCATGAGTATTCCCAGATTCTTATCAGTTAGTTATCTAAATTTTAACACTCTTTGGCGTTACCCGACCGGTCCTGAAAATTTATTACGTCATCCTGGGTATGAATGTCAGGTCGGATTATCGCGAATTTGGCATCAGCGTCGGCAAACATCCCTGTGCCACACGTGGGCTCTCAACAAGTCTGATCGAGAGAAGCCTGGAAAGGTAGTCCATTACAAAAGTGGCTGCATTTTATCAGTTAACAGGCGCATAACAACACTCTTTGCCGTCAGATAGCAACTTTTTAACTCTGGATTGATATAGGTCAAACCCTGAGTTCACAGCATGATACTTGGGGTTACCCCCATTTTCGCCCTTATAAAATGTAATGGAATGTAACATGTGGTTGACATGATTTTGTGGGAAAACTACAAAAAAATTTGTTTTATTGCACCATTTTTGGCACCTCAATGGCCTGTTTACGCCATTGTGACGGCCTGGAATCCAGCCAGCCGCGAGGTGGGAATACGTCGCAATACCCGCCGTCAGCGCGCCCTGTGGCGGGCTATCGCCGCGTCTCCCACCATGATGGCGCTGGGGCCATTGTGGGGCAGTGCTCCTGATGCAAGTTGGCGAGAATCATCGCTGGCGCTGGCTTCTTCTCGTGGTGAGGCCATCGATTTGGCAGCGCGTTTCGGCCAGAACGCCATCTATTGGGTGGAGCAGGGCGAGCTCTGGTTGCAGCCCGTGCTGATGAAAGGCGAACCACTCCATTTGGGCAAAATTGAATCCCACTGGATTGTCAGATCAACGGCTTGATGAAAGAATGAGCGAATTCATGTCCATGGAAGGAAGCTTATGATGCTGGATCTACTGCCCGACCTCTGTGATCAACACGGTGATGCCCTGCAAGTCGCCGATCCACTGTTTCACGATTTTGGTGGCAAGCCGCTGTTTTATGGCCAGGCGGTCACGCTTTCCTGTTATGAAGACAACAGCCTGGTGCGAGAGCTGGTCAACCGTCCCGGTCAGGGGAGGGTGATGGTGATTGATGGCGGCGGTTCGTTGCGCCGTGCTTTGCTCGGCGATCAGCTGGCCATCAAGGCGGCGGAGCAGGGTTGGGAGGGAATAGTGATCTTTGGCGCTGTGCGCGATGTGGGGACACTGGCAACCCTGGCGCTGGGGGTCAAGGCGTTGGCAGCTTGCCCGGTCAAAACAGAGAAGTTGGGTCAGGGAGAGCTGGATGCCGTGGTGTCGTTTGCCGGTGTGACCATACATCCGGGTGACTATGTTTACGCCGACCTCAACGGCGTACTGGTCAGTGCCACCCGGCTTATCTGATCGGTCAGAAGTTGAAGCCTACGCCCAGGCTGAGGGAGTGCTCAGTACTGAATGTACTCACGCCGTAGTTGGCCGTGATGGCGAGCTGCGGTGTAAGCAGCAGGCTGGTGTTGAGCTCCAGCAGTGTGCTGGCCTTGTGCACTTCCAGCTGTTTGAGCTGGCTGCCGATGTTCAATGTGGGGGAGAACTGGTAGCGCACCCCCGAGCTCAGGTTGTAGCCGGACTGTTCGCTGTGCGGGCCTATGGCCGGGCCCGCTTCCATGTAGAGGCTGACGTCATCCATGATCGGATATTGATAGCCGGTGTTGATGAGCCAGAGGTCGAAACTGTCGCTGTGATGAGTCTGGCTGTCGAGCAGCACGCCTGAGTAGCTTTTGACGTAGAGCTGGCTGTCAGCCTCGCTCTTGAGAAAATCCCAGTCGGCGGCCTGAGCGTTGAGGCTTAAGCATGAAACCAGTGTGACGATGAGTGATTTAACCATTCTTTTCCCCTCCCTGGGTCCGGAACAGGAATACAAGCATGGCACATGCCAGTTGGTAGTAAAGGGAACGGAGATCACAATAAAAGAGTTTTAATCTGCCTCGGTCTCGTGATAAACAGGCCACCATCATCACGTTCCTTCCCCTATTCCGCTTATATCAAGAGGTGAACCCATGAACAAGAAACTGACCCTGCTGGCCGCATTGGCTCTGGGAGGCTGCGCCATGACCACTGGTTCCAATCTGGCTGCGCTGCAAGCGTCTACCTGGCAACTGCAAGGTGCGAGCGATGATACCTTCACCCTGCAAGTAGCGGGTGACAAGGTGGCGGGCAAGGGCGGCTGCAACCGCTATTTTGGCGGTATCACCCAGCAGGGTGACGGCGTATTGACGCTGGGTGCCATGGGCTCGACCCGCATGATGTGCCCGGGTGATCTGGCTGGCAAAGAGATGATCTATCTGCAGCAACTGGAGAAGGTGGCGACCTTCAAGGTCAGCGGCAAGCAGTTGGTGCTGAGCGATGCCAACAAGGTTGCACTGCTCACTTTCGACGCCATGCCTGCGGCCAAATAACTGATATTTCTGTCAGAGGTTGTCGTAGCGTGAGCCGGCAGCTGCTATCAAAAAGGGACGCCGCGGCGTCCCTTTTTCAATACTGCGCCATAGCGTTGTGGCAAGACTCCCGGTTCTGCCGTCGCAATATGCATTGCATCTCAAGTTGGCAGCAAGGCGAGGCTCGCCTCTTCATCCCCCTCGCTGGAACTTGAAGCGCTTCTTGCGTCGATAGGGATAGACATCCTCGAACACCCCCACCTTGATGTTGCTCTGCAGCATCTTCCAGTAGTTGGCGTCGAACATCTCCTTGTGCAGCTGCATCATGATCTCCCGCACCTGGGGCTTTTGCAGCAGGAAGGTGGCGAACTCCTCGGGGAAGATGTCGTTGGGGGCCACCGAATACCAGGGCTCGGCGCTCCATTCATCTTCCGGGTAGCGGGGTGGCGGGATCTGGCGGAAGTTGCACTCCGTCATGTAGCAGATCTCGTCGTAGTCGTAGAAGACCACCCGGCCGTGGCGGGTGACGCCGAAGTTCTTGAACAGCATGTCTCCCGGGAAGATGTTGGCCGCCGCCAGCTGCTTGATGGCGTTGCCGTACTCCTCCAGCGCGAGCCGGGTCTGCTGCTCGTCCGCCTTGTCCAGATAGAGGTTGAGCGGGATCATCTTGCGCTCTGTGTAGAGGTGCTTGATCACCAGCTTGTCACTGGTGATGGTGAGCGCAGAGGGGGCCACCGTCTTGAGCTCTGCCAGGAGCTCGGGCGAGATGCGATCCAGGGGGAACTCGAAGTTGGTGAACTCCTGGGTATCGGCCATGCGGCCCACCCGATCGTGCTGTTTTACCAGCCGGTATTTCGCCCGCACCTGCTCGTGACTCACATCCTTGGGCGGGGTGAACTCGTCCTTTATCACCTTGAACACAACGTCGTAGGAGGGAAGGGTGAACACGCTCATCACCATTCCCTTGATGCCGGGGGCGATGACAAATTGTTCCCGGCTCTGGGCCAGGTGTTGCTGGTAGTGACGATAGAGCTCAGTCTTGCCGTGCTTCTGGCAGCCGATGGCGTTGTAGATCTCATAATCGGGCTTGTGGGGCATGATCTGGCGCAAAAACACCACAAACAGCGCCGGCACAGGGGCGTAGACCATGAAGTAGGCGCGGGCGAAGCCGAACACGATGGAGGCCAGCTCCGGCTCGAAGATGACGGTATCCACATAGATGCTCTGGCCTGTGCTGAGCAGCGGCAGAATGAAGGGGAACACCTGCCCCTTCACCCGAATAAGTCCCACCAGATAGGCGCCCTTGTTGCGGTAGAACACCTCTTTGAGCAGCTCGATGGCGAAGGGCTCTTCATGCAGGATCTGCGGGCCGTTCTCGGCAAGATGGCGGTGGATGTCGACAATGTCGCGCTGCTTGTCTTCATAGGGGAGGGTGAAGCTGTAATCCCCCAGCATCTGGCTCAGGGTCTGGGGCAGATGGGTGAGGTCAGTGCGATAGACCCGCAGCAGGGCGCTCAAGTCGGGATGCTCTCCCCGGCTGCGAAAGGGATGGATGTAGAGGTTCTCGTCGCGAATGTTGCGATGGCGGAAGATGCGGCGATAGACGGAGTTGAAGAAGGACTCCGCCACCTCGAAGTTGTCACAACGGGGCAGCAGATCACTGAAGGCGCCTTTCACCCGTTTGAGCAGCTCCTGAGTGGCGTGATGCTCCCCCATCATCTGCTTGATCAGGGCCGTGGTGGCGCCGACGTGGTGATCATAGAGGCGAATGCGCTCGCGTCCGGCCAGCTGTACTCCCAGCCAGTCACTGTTTTCGAAGCGGCTCTTGCTGCCCTGGGTTATTTCGAGAAACCGGCTGTAAAACGACTCGAAGCGTTGCAAGATCGTCTCGGCGACGGCCTGTTCCAATGGCTGCTGCATCTCTCTCTTCCTTGTGATGTGTCGGCTGGTATGGCGGCTGAGTCCGGGGCTGGTCTGTCGTCCTGTCCTTGCCCTGCAAGCGCTCAATCACTCACGGCATTCATGCCGGGAATGGCTGGCATTTTGTTCACACGTCTGGCCACTATGGCAACATTCAAACATCTGTTCAAGTGGCAATTTTTGGGGATAAACGGTAGATTGCGCCCCTGTTTTGCCGACGGTTTGCAGCCTGTTTCAGATGTCGGCCCAGCCCAAGAGGAAACCCAATGAAGCTCTATTTTGTACTGGTGGCACCTGCCCGGGCACCCAATGTCGGGGCCGCTGCCCGCGCCATGAAAACCATGGGCTTCGATGCCATGCGACTGGTGGCGAGCCGGGTACACGAAGAGGAGGAGGCGAGCTGGGTGGCCCATGGGGCGCAGGAGATTTTGACCCAGGCCGAGGCGTTCGACACCTTGCCGGAGGCGCTGGCCGATATGGATCTGGTGATCGCCACCACGGCCCGTCAGCGTGGCCGTTATCAGCACTACCTCACGCCGGGGGAAATTCGCGATCAAATCCGTGCCAAGCCGTCTCTAAACAAAGTCGCCATCGTGTTTGGCTGTGAAGAGTCAGGCCTTTCCAATGAGCAGCTGGCCCATGCGGATTTGCTGAGCTATCTGCCGCTCAAGGTGAGCTACCCGTCCCTGAACCTGGGGCAGGCGATCATGCTGTATGCCTACGAGATGAGCCAGTTGCTGGATGAGCCGCAAGCCGTAGCAGAAAATTTTGATAGTGTTGGACAGGTTCGCGTACTGAAACACAAAACAGCAGAAATACTTGGTGAACTCGGAGTTTCGCAGGATGAAAAACTGCATCAATGGGTGATGGACCGGGTGCCCATGCTGCCACAGCGGGATTTGAACATGCTGCACCTGCTCTGCAAAGACCTTGCTCGCCGATTTGGCAAAGAGGTTTAAGTTGACAGCCCAAGGCCAGCCGCGGTATTGCTAAAAGCCAGCTTCGTTCAAGAGTGTTCGTCATGCAGTTATTCACTAACGTCATCACTACCACCATTATTACCGGTACCACCACAGGTGGCACTGGGGCCGGTTGATGCGCTGACGAACAAGCACAGAAATCAGAAAAGGCCCGTACCCACCCAGTACGGGCCTTTTTGTTGGATTGGTTTTTAGATTGAATTTCATAGATTTACAGGGAGAGAAAGCGATGAGAGTGTTGAAGTTTGGCGGGTCGTCACTGGCCGATGCAGAGCGTTTTTTACGGGTAGCGGATATCGCGGTCAATACCCACGGCCAATCCCAGGTTGCCCTGGTGCTGTCGGCACCGGCCAAGGTGACCAATCACCTGGTCGCCCTGGTGGAGCAGACCAGTCGCGGCATGGATGCCAGTTCCACCCTGTTTGAAATCAACGGCATCTTCTCCCGCCTGCTGGCCGGGTTGAAGGCCGCCTATCCTGCGCTGGATGACAAGGCGCTGCAGGCCCGTCTCACCGCCGAGCTGGATCAGGTCGAGCGACTGATGCAGGGCATTCGTCTGCTGGGGCTCTGCCCGGACAACGTGCAGGCCCGCATTCTGAGCCGTGGCGAGAACCTTTCCATCGCCTTCATGCACGAGTTGCTGCGAGTGCGTGGCCTCGAGCTGGGTATCATAGTGCCGGAACAACTGCTGGTCACCGACGGCGGCTATCTGGAAGCCCATGTCGACATCGAAGCCTCCCGCCTGCGCTTTGCCGCCAAGGGGCTGCGTCCAGCTGTAGAGGGGCAGAGCCCCGCTGGAAAAGCGTCATGCCTCTACCTGATGCCGGGCTTCACCGGCGGCAGCGACAAGGGTGAAACCGTGTTGCTGGGTCGCAATGGCTCGGATTACTCAGCCGCCGTGCTGGCCGCCTGTGTCGATGCCGAATGCTGCGAGATCTGGACAGACGTGGAAGGTTGCTACAACTGTGACCCGCGCCTGGTGCCGGATGCCTATCTGCTGAAGACCCTCTCCTATAAAGAGGCGATGGAGCTCTCCTACTTCGGTGCCAAGGTGCTGCATCCGAAAACCATCGCCCCCGTGGCCCAGTTCCACATTCCCTGCCTCATCAAGAACAGCTTCAACCCGCAGGGGCCGGGCACCTTGATCGGCGTCGAGCAGGGGGATGATGACCTGAAAGTGAAGGCCATCTCGGATCTCTCCGGCATGTGCATGTTCAACGTCTCCGGTCCCGGCATGAAGGGCATGGTGGGCATGGCCGGCCGCATCTTCTCCGCCGTCTCCCGCGCCGGGGTCAGTATCGTCCTCATCACCCAGTCATCCTCCGAGTACAGCGTCAGCTTCTGTATCCACAGCTATGACCAGGAGAAGACCCGCAAGGTGCTGGAGCGCGAGTTCGAGCTCGAATTCAAGAACCAGCTGCTGGAGCCACTGGATATCATCAGCGATCTGGCGATCATCTCCCTGATCGGTGATGGCATGCGCACCAGCAAGGGGATGGCGGCGCGCTTCTTCACCTCCCTAGCGCAAGCCTCCATCAATATCGTCGCTATCGCCCAAGGGTCGAGCGAGCGTTCCATCTCCGCCGTGGTGCGGGATCGCAAGGTGGCGGAAGCCATCAAGGCCTGCCACCAGAACTTCTTCGGCAGCCAGCAGTTCATCGATCTGTTCGTGGTCGGTGTCGGCGGCGTTGGCGCAGCCCTGGTGGATCAGATTGCCCGCCAGCAGCCGGTATTGGCCGAGCAGGGCACAGGCCTGCGGGTGGTCGGCATCGCCAACAGCCGCCAGATGGCGGTCAACAAGGATGGACTGGCACTGGCCAACTGGCGTGAACAGCTGGTGGAAGCCCGTGACAGCTTCAGCCTGGAAGCGGTGCAAAAGCTGGTGGAAGAGAGCCACCTCATCAACCCGGTGATCGTCGATTGCACCTCGAGCGAGGCCGTCGCCGTTCAGTACGCCGACTTCCTGGCCGCCGGTTTCCATGTGGTCACCCCGAACAAGAAGGCCAACACAGGGTCGCTCGATTACTACAAGGCGCTGCGCCGCACCGCCCGCCAGACTCGCCGCAAGTTCCTGTACGAAACCAACGTGGGTGCTGGCCTGCCGGTCATCGAGAACCTGCAGAACCTGATCAAGGCCGGTGACAAGCTGCGCGCCTTCGACGGCGTGCTGTCCGGGTCGCTCTCCTTTATCTTTGGCAAGCTGGATGAGGGCATGGCCTTCTCCGAGGCGACCAAGATTGCCCGCGGCAACGGCTTCACCGAGCCGGATCCCCGCGATGATCTCAACGGCATGGATGTGGCGCGCAAGCTGCTCATTCTGGCCCGTGAAGCGGGCATGGCGCTGGAGCTCTCCGACGTGGAAGTGGAGCAGGCGCTGCCGCCGGGCTTTGACGTCAGCGGCGATGTGGAAGCCTTTATGGCCCGCCTGCCCGAAGCTGACGGCTGGTTCCGTGACCAGTTCGCGGCCGCCCAGCGTGAAGGCAAGGTGCTGCGCTATGTGGGCTCCATCGAAGGAGGCAAGTGCAAGGTCGCCATCAAGGCGGTCGGTGCCGACGAGCCCCTGTTCAAGGTAAAAGACGGGGAGAACGCGCTCGCCTTCTTCTCCACCTATTACCAGCCCATCCCGCTGGTGCTGCGCGGCTATGGCGCAGGGACCGAAGTGACCGCCGCCGGTGTCTTCGCCGACGTGCTGCGCACCCAGAACTGGAAGCAGGAGCTGTAACATGAGTTCAGCGATGAACCCCGATTTTGAACAAGATGCCATGGCGCAGGGCGGCAGCGTAGTTGCCTACGCTCCCGCTTCCAGCGCCAACCTGAGCGTGGGATTCGATGTACTGGGGGCGGCGCTCGCCCCTGTGGATGGCTCCCTGCTGGGCGATCGGGTGCAGGTGAAAGCGGCTGACGTAGCGTTTGCCCTCTCTTCCGTGGGCCGCTACGCCCACAAGTTGCCCGACGATCCGAAAAAGAACATCCTCTACGACTGCTGGGTTGCCTATGGCGAGGCGCTGGAGAAGCGTGGCCTGACCATGCAGCCGCTCGAAATGGTGCTGGAGAAGAACCTGCCGGTGGGCTCGGGTCTGGGTTCCAGCGCCTGCAGCGTGGTGGCCGCGCTGGAGGGGCTCAACGCCTTCCACGGCGCGCCCCTTAATGAGCACGACATGCTGCTGCTGATGGGGGAGATGGAAGGGCGCATCTCCGGCTCCGTCCACTACGACAACGTGGCTCCCTGCTATCTGGGCGGCATGCAGCTGGTGCTGGAAGAGCACGGCGTCATCAGTCAGGGCATTCCGGTGTTCGAGCAGTGGTACTGGGTGGTCTGCTACCCGGGCACAGTGGTCTCCACCGCCGCCGCCCGCGCAATCTTGCCTGCCCAATATCGCCGTCAGGATTGCCTCACCTACGGTCGTCGGCTGGCTGCCTTTGTCCACGCCAGCTACACCGGGCAAGAAGGGTTGGCCGCGAGCGTACTAAAAGACGTGATTGCCGAACCCTACCGCGCGGCGCTCATTGAAGGCTTTAACGAGGTGCGGGCTCAGGCGGCCCAGAACGGGGCGCTGGCCACCGGCATCTCCGGCTCAGGCCCCAGCGTCTTCGTGGTGATGAAGGATCTGGCCCAGGCCGAGCGCATGAAGGATTGGATGGACGCACATTTTGTGCAGAACGAAGATGGATTTGCCCGGGTCTGCAAACTGGACATGGCTGGGGCACGGGTAACAGGAAGCGAGCTATGAATCTTTACAATATCAAGGACAAGAGTGAACAGGTGAGCTTCGCGCAGGCGGTGCGTCAGGGGCTGGGTCGCGATCAGGGGCTCTTCTTCCCCGAGGTGATTGCGCCACTGGCCGATGTGGATGCCCTGCTGGATCTGCCGCTGGCCGAACGCTCTGCCCGCATCATCAACCACCTGCTGGGGGATGAAGTGCCCGCCGCCAAGGTAAGCGGGCTGATTAACGCCGCCTTCACCTTCCCGTCACCGCTGGTGAAGCTCAAGGATGGCACCTATGCCCTCGAGCTGTTCCACGGCCCGACCCTGGCATTCAAGGATTTTGGCGGCCGCTTTATGGCCCAGTGCCTCGCGACCTTCCGCACCAACGACAAGATCACCATACTCACCGCCACCTCCGGCGACACCGGCGCCGCCGTGGCTCACGCCTTCTACGGGCTGGAGGGGATCGAGGTGGTCATTCTCTACCCCAAGGGCAAGATAAGCCCCCTGCAGGAGAAGCTCTTCTGCACCCTGGGCGGCAATATCCGCACCATCGCCATCGATGGCGACTTCGATGCCTGTCAGGCGCTGGTGAAAGATGCCTTTGACGACGAAGCGCTGAAAAAGGCGATTGGCCTGAACTCCGCCAACTCCATCAACATCAGCCGCTTGCTGGCCCAGGTTTGCTACTACTTCGAAGCAGTGGCCCAGTTGCCCAAAGCCGACCGCGCCAAGGCGGTTATCAGCGTGCCGTCCGGCAACTTCGGCAACTTGACCGCAGGCCTGATTGCCAAGGCGCTGGGGTTGCCGGTGAAGCGCTTTATCGCCGCCACCAACGCCAACGACACAGTGCCGCGCTACCTGAAATCCGGTCAGTGGGAGCCACACCAGACAGTGGCGACCCTGTCGAATGCCATGGACGTGAGCCGCCCCAACAACTGGCCTAGGGTGGAAGAGCTGTGCCGCCGCGAAGGCTGGGCGCTGGAAACCTTGGGCTCCGGCATGCGTGACGACGCTCAGACCCGCGATGCCCTCAAACGCCTGCATCAGCTGGATTACCTGTGCGAGCCCCACGGCGCCATTGCCTGGGATCTGCTGGGCGAACAGCTGGCCGAGGACGAAGTAGGGGTGTTCCTGTGCACCGCCCATCCCGCCAAGTTCAAGGAGTCGGTGGACGAGATCCTGAGTCTCGATGTGCCGCTGCCCGGCCCGCTTGCCAAGCATGCTGAGCTGCCGCTGCTCTCCGTTAATTTGCCAGCGGAGTTTGCCCGGTTAAGGGCGTTTTTGGTGGGTTAAGCCGCTGAGCTGAGATAACCGATAGAAATAAAAATCCCCCGGTAACGGGGGATTTTTATTTCTGTAGAAGGAAAGGTGACTTAAGTTCGAGCGGCGGCTCGATAAGTCGTACAACAATCTGATCATGTTTCATACCGCCAGATCACTTAGGTGTCGGCGTTTTTTGAGTCTGCCTTTGTTGCTGGGGATTGAAATGTAGTATCGGTTGGAGGTGGATTAACTATTGGGGCATTTGAGCGTCAGCTTCATCCAATGCATCACGGCAGATATGAACATGCTGTAGTTGATCCTGACAGGACAATCGTCACTATCTTGTAGAGGCCGGTGTCAGCTGATAACTAAATAACTGAACCTAATAGGGCTACAACTTCGCTGTGCCATAGCCATTCCAGGGGAAAGGAGACACGGTATCCATGAAGTATTTCACTCGAGCCAGAAGGTTGGCCATCCCTCTGACATGATGATAGCGAGTGATGGTTTCATGTAACTTGTGCA
>NZ_LSGW01000010.1 GCF_001643305.1 Aeromonas salmonicida subsp. salmonicida | reverse complement strand
ATCTGGCCCCCGCAACCAACCTTCCGTTATTTCCCTCTTTCTGTATTACCCCCTCCTTATATTTCCCTGTGTGTCCAGCCGTTCGTCACATCAGTGCATCATGACGCTTGATATTGATTTTCAAGTGTAAATCTGGTCGTCTTCGCGTTTTGTTGGGTATCATCAGTGATATCTCTTCATGGACGAGGGCCTTGCCCAATGATGCAAAATTTCACTTATCTCCCCCCTCAAATCGATATTCATGATGCCACCCTGAGTCAGGCCATGACCAACGGGCTCTCGGCCAACTTGTTGCTGATCGCGGAAGAGTTGCGTGATCCTGTCCTTGCCATGCCCGAATTCGCCCCCGTGGCGACCCAGATAGCACTGGGCCAGAAGGCTCCCTACAGCCTGGTGCAGCATAACAGCCTGCAACTGGTGGTCTTCATGGGCAGCCATCCTGTACGTGATCACGCCCTCTACAAGCAGGCCAGATCCTGGGTAGTCCCCTTGGCTGGCCTCAAGATCGAGCGGATGGGGGTGCACCTTGAAGGGTTTGACGAAGGAGACAGGGCGCTGCTGGCCGAGCTGGCACTGGCTTGTCTGCTGGCGGCGAACGTGCCTATGCCCAGTCACAAGCACTGTGTCGAGGACGAGTGGCGCTATCAGCAGATTGCGGTGTCACCGCGCTGTGTGCTGGATCTGGCGCGGATCTACGCCGAAGCCGAAGGCAACGGCATGGCGCGGCATCTGGCGGTGTCGCCGGCCTCCGATCTCACCGCACGCAGCTATCGGGAGTGGGTACGCCAGTTGGCTCAGGTCGAAGGGTGGCAGTGGTTCGAGTACGATCAGGCCCAGTTGGCTGAGCGGGGCGCCGGCGCTTTCATCGCAGTGGCAAGAGGTTCAGAAGACAACCAGGCCGCCATGGTCAAGCTCAGCTACTGCCCGCCCAATCCGGTGCGCCGGGTGGCACTGGTGGGCAAGGGGATCTGCCACGACTCGGGTGGCTACAACCTCAAGGTCGCCGGCAGCATGTATGGCATGCACCTGGACATGGGCGGCAGTGCCGTGGCGCTGGGTGCTCTCTATGCGATCAGCCGGGCCAGTCTGCCCTATGAGGTGCACTGCTGGCTCGCCATCGCAGAGAACCACATAGGCCCGCTGGCTTACCGGCCGGGGGAGGTGGTAACCGCGCTCAACGGCACCACCATAGAGGTGGTGGATACCGATGCCGAAGGGCGCATGGTGCTGGCGGATACCCTCTGTATGGCGGTACAGGACAATCCGGATCTGCTGATCGATTACGCCACTCTGACCGGTGCCTGCAAACGGGCGCTGGGCAGCCGCTACAGCGGTGCCTTTACCAACCGGCCCCAGTGGCTCTGTGACTTGATAAGTCTTGGCCAGCGCAGCGGCGAGCGGATCTGGCCCTTCCCGCTTGATGAAGACTACGACGACAACCTCGATAGCGAGTGGGCCGATCTGCTACAGTGTGCGCCGGGCGCGTCGCCGGATCACATCGATGCCGCCCGTTTTCTCAACCGCTTTGTGCCCCAGCAGACCCCCTGGTTGCACCTTGATTTGAGCGGTTTTCGCAGCAAGGGGGGCAATGGCGTGGTCAGCAGTGAAGTGACCGGATTCGGGGTCAGGTTGACGCTGGACTTGCTGGGCAGCCCGTTGGGCCGCCGCCATGAACTCGATGAACAAGAAAATTAAGGAATAACGTGAAAGTACCAAGTTATGACTGGGTGTTGTTCGATCTGGACGAAACACTGCTCGATTTCCCGGTCGCCCAGGCCCTGGAGCAGACCCTGCAGATCTACGGTGTGGCGCCCACACCCCCCAAGATGGCGGAGTATCACGCGCTCAACCACCGGCTGTGGCAACAGTACAATTCGGGCGAAATTGATGCAGCGCACCTGCAGCAGACCCGTTTCTCCCTGTTCGCCGAGCAGGTGGACGTGGCGCCCATGGCGATGAACGACACCTTCTTGCAGCAGATCATTACCCTGAGCGTGCCCCTTGAAGGGGTCGTCGAGACACTGGAGGCCCTCAAGGGCCAGGTTAGGATGGGGATCATTACCAACGGCTTCAGCCTGCCGCAGCGTGGTCGCCTCAGCAAACTGGGCTGGAGCGAGTGGTTCGAGCCGCTGGTCATTTCTGACGAAGTGCAGGTGACCAAGCCGGCCGCCGCCATTTTCCAGCATACCCTTGCCTTGATGGGGCTGCCGAGCCCCGCGCGGGTGTTGATGGTGGGGGACAACCCCAAGACCGACATCGCCGGTGCGGCGGCCCAGGGGCTGGCCACCTGCTGGTACAATCCGGCACGTCAAGACACCGAGTGCGATGCGACCCACGAGATCCACCACTTCGCCCATCTCTCCACCATAGTGCTGGGGCAGTAAGCACCAGGGCAGCAAGCGGATCGCCAGACACACAAAAGGCAGCCATCAAGGCTGCCTTTTGTGATCTTGAGGGGATCAGGTACCGAGGCGGCTGAGCAGCCAGGACTCGAGCAGGGCAACCCCGTGTTCCAGCACGGCTTCGTCGAAGTCGAACTCCGGATGGTGGTGAGGCGCGGGGGACTTGAAGGTGTTTTTTAACGAGGAATCTAATAACCACACGGGTTAGATTGAAATACAGTGGTTAAAAACGTGGGATAAATGATGGGGCAGCGGGCATGGGAATTAGATAAACCCATCAGGGGAATTGGGGTCGAAAAAACTGAATTTCGTTTAAATGCGAGGAGGTGCGGTGTTTATGAGAACTCCAATTTTCTCCCATCCTCCCCCGCTGGGTGTTTATCGTTGATTTATCAGGGTGTCGATATGTCCCTTCACACGATTGGGCGTCTGCTTGTACCATCTTGAACTGACAAGCTCACGGGCAGCCTGATCATAATCACCCTCGGCAAGTGCCGCATTGAATCGCCTGAATGTTCGCGCCGTATCTTCGCCCAATTGGAATACCATCTCGATTAGAAGGTTTTGAATCCTTGGTGACACCTTGTGGAACATAGGGCCATGAATTGCTATGGCACCGCGCTTAGCCTGTTCGATATCCATCATCAGGAATTCCTCGGCCTTATCCTCGGTGATTCGTGTATATGACTCGTTGGGTTTAATCAGATGACCATATCCGATAGTCCAATAACCCAATGAATCTTTATATCTGAGGAACATTCCATTATCGAAGGTGCCGATATGCCGCTGGTATTCCTTGGTTCCCTCACCACTTTTAATGTTCTCAGTGAGGGACATAATGCGAACCCCCAAACATACGAACGGTTATATAGACCGTATAGGCAAGGGGTGTACTCATACCCGCCTCGATTAGGGAATCACGCAATAGGGCATCGGCAGACTGACGGGTGATACACTTCTGTGATCCAACCGTGTATAGATAGTCATGTACGAGGTACTGATCTAGGTATTCGGTCGGTGATGTGATCGCCCATAGGGCACGTGGTATCGTTCCACCATCGGTTTTAAAACCTGCGGGTACGGTGTACTCAATACCGTTCACGGTGAATGTATGTGGCTCCAATAGTTCGAATAGCATTGGTGCCAATGTTTTATATTTAAGCATTTGAGATTTATCCTCTGTTGGATTTAAACCCACATCGGAATCAGATTTTTATTCGTTCGGTACTCAGATTTTTATTGGGTTGTATCCGAGGAAAAATATCGATTGGATGTCAGCTCTATAGGTGACACATGGGTGAGGTTTAAAATGGGTGTTGATGACGAGGGAGATTTAATTTCGTTTGTTGTGGTGATTTGGATTTAAGATGTGACCGGTGATGTTGTTGGTTATGGAAGTGGGTGAATGAGGAACTAACGGGGTATTTATCGAGGTGTACAGGCGGGGATTGATGCGGGTTGTTGGGGAGGTGATAGGGACGAAATGAAATACAGGTGGTGTGTTCGATGGTGAGCGGGCCGGTGATTGTCGAGGTGATACACATGAGCAAGGCGGGCGTGTGATGCGTGATGCGCGTTAGGGGAGGGGTCGAGTCGTATCACCAATGAGAATTGATCGCGGGGTATTTCAAATCTAGGTCACATATTTAAAATACTTTTTTAATCGGTACTGGAGTTTTAAACTGGATTGGGAATCATATGGATGAAAATATCTAATTCCAAATCCCATGGGTGAAAAAAACTAATCCAACAAGGGCATATTCTTTTTAGCCAGGACTAAATCAGGTTCCACACGGGGATCTGAAATGGTACTCTATTCGATATGATAATGGAGGTTTTATGTCAGAGATTATTATTGATGGTCAAATATTCTCAAGTGATGAACTGGCATCATTAGAAAAGCAACAGCAACTCGATATATTAAAACGTTGGTTCAATGATTATCATGAGTATATCCCACGAAATGATCATTATAGATATCAATCGCAAATACATTATCAAGTTGACCCCATTGTTGAATTAAATGAGGTTTTTGATGATGTTGTGAATTATGAAGTACTTGAACAAGTGGCCGATGAGATAGAACATCATGGTGCTGGCATTTGGGTATCAACAATGGATAATCGATTGTATTGGACTAGTGATGTTGATGAGGCTGATTCATACGCGATATTTCAGACAAGCATCGATAGAATTATTGAAATGAAAAACAATGCTCACCTGCTAGGTGGTCAAGATTTTCAACAACACCTATTTCAGATTCTGTATGCCAATATATTCACCTCCTTTGAGGCGTATATGGTTCGAGCTTTCATCAATAAACTATTTGAATCGAATGATAGCCTTCACCAGTTCATCGAAAAGCAGAAAGAATTTCCACTTGAAAACCCAAAGTTGTTAGACCTTTTAAAAGGGCAGGAACACATTGATCATCTCATTAAAGCTCGAACAGATAAACTCAAGGACGATTTAGTTAAAGCCTCATGGCATGACTTGGGCAAGGTTTCAACTAGGTTTAATTGTCTGGGTATCGATATTAAACTTGCTTCGAGTGGGCTTTATCCAGTGATACAAAAGCGCAATGATATAGTTCACCGAAATGGTCGCACGGCTGATGATGAACCCTTGACCATTAGTGAAAATGATATTGGTGAAGCCATCGTCACAATTGTGATACTCGCCGATAAAATCAGGGGTCATGAAAAAGGGTCAAAGAATTCAATTTGAGGGGTGAATAATGTCCAGTATTGAAATTGATGGCCGCTATGTGTTCATGGATGAGATAGCGGATATGGATAGGAATGATCAGCTTGATAGGATGGATGTTTGGTTAAATGAGAATTATACATATGTGGAGAGCACTAGCCCTCTAATGTCTCTGATGAACTCAGAAAAAATATCATTGTTTGATGTGTTGAAGGATGCCTTTCACCCATGGATACATGAAGATGTGATTCGTGAGCTTGCCGAAGAATTAGAATATCATAATTCTGGTATATGGGTTTCCTTTGGTGATCCATTTGAACCGTGGGATATGAAGGTACCAAAAAATCCATACGAGCAATTCATAGAAAGTATGGATAGAATTGATGAGTTGGTTGAATCACAGCAGACATTCCGCTCACATTCGATTCAACAGCACTTTAGAGGGTTAATTCATTCAAGTGTCTATACAACCCTTGAAACATTCACCGTTGAAATATTCTTAAAACGGGTATTCAGTTCTGATAGTGTCATGGGTCGGTATCTCGCAAAACAGAAACACTATGCTCCACCTAAGTTTGACATTCATGACTTATTAAATGGTGATGGTCACATCGTATGTTGTATTGATGGGGTCAAACGAGATCTCATGTCATCGATACTTAAATTGTCATGGCACAAGATTGAAGAGGTGTTTAATCGATTTATGATGGTCGATATCAAGTTCGAGTTCGATTTATCGAAAATGGATTCGATAGCTGGTACCCGTCATGACATCGTTCATCGAAATGGGGTGAACGGCGAAGGGATCCCGACCTATATCAGTGGGGATGAACTAAATAACTGATCCTAATAGTGCTACACCTTCGCTGTGCCATAGCCATTCCCGGGGAAAGGAGACACGGTATCCATGAAGTATTTCACTCGAGCCAGCAGGTTGGCCATCCCTCTGCATTGATGATTGCGCGTGATGGTTTCATGTAACTTGTGCCACAGCCGTTCGATGTGATTAACCCAAGGACTGTAAACTGGCTGGAATACCAGGCAGAACTTGGGGTTCTTCTTCAACCATCGCTCGGTCTGTTTGCTTTTGTGAATGATGTAGTTATCGAGGATCAGCGTGATGGTTTTGGCTCGTCGGTAGTGGTGGCGCAGCTTTTCCAGCA
>NZ_LSGW01000009.1 GCF_001643305.1 Aeromonas salmonicida subsp. salmonicida | reverse complement strand
GATTTAGTTGACCACTACACGGTGTGTGGCATCAGTTCAGGCACAGCCTTGAACCGCTCCGCCACCTGTTTAGGCGGTAGTTGCCAACTGTCTTGCTCCAACCCTCTCAGTACCTCCTGACAAAACGCCTCCGCCTGGGTGTCGTCCCACAGCGCATCCCCGAACCGTCCGATGGCCTCAGCCTCATTGGCCCGCCTTGTGATGGCTCGCTCGGCCAGCCCGTCGAGGTTGGCAAAGCCGATGCTGCCAAGGCCCGCAAGCATGTGGCCCGCCTTAGCCACCAGCCATTTGCCGTAACGCTGCTCCAGCTCACCGTGCGGGGTGGTGATCCGCTCTGCCGCCTCCTTAGCTTTCGCGATGTGGGCAGGGTCGCCCGTCCCTATCACCTGACGCAGCCAGAGCAGGGCGTCGATCTCCTTATCCCCGGTCACCACTTCCTGCGGCGGTAGCTCTGGCACCGCTGGCAGTGTCTCCCCGTTGGGCTTGATGGGGGGGAGGGTGAACATGGCCCGGTGTCTCGGGTTGTCGGTGAACAGCCCAGATCGGCTGACAATGGCTTTCACTGTTCCCAGAGAGAGGCCAGCCAGAGAAGCTACCTCACTCAATGAATGCTTGCGACGCAGCTCGATCACCTGCTGGCGTTGTTCGTTGGTCAATCTCAATGCAACCCCTTGTTGCGGAAAAAGTGTGATCTTGATCGGCTCGTAACGCTCTATATATGAAAAAAACGGTGGTTCCGGTGGTTCTGGGTTCCAACTCCCCGCCAGCCCTCGCCACGACTGGGTTTATGGGTGAACCACTCGCGACTTATTCACTGGTTCTTAGACCCCCTTCATTGGTTCCGGCCTAATATCGACCCGATTTAGGAACCAGTGAACCAGTAGAACCACTGTTTTCCTTTTATGCGCGCGCACGAGACTGACAAGAAAAGGGCCGCACTCGGCAGCCCTCTGTTCACCTCAACTCTTGGCGTTTTCGCCATGAGACCGCCCAACAAACAGCCCCTTTTCGCCCTGGGCATTGGAGGTCATGTCTTGATGGCGGCCCGCTTAAGCCATGTGGCCACGGTATTGAATGGCACCTCCAGCGATTCGGAGATCTCGGCGTAGCTCACACCCTCGGCCTTCATGGCAACGGCCCGCTCTCGCACCTCCTGGGCATACTTCGCCTGCTCGCGCTTGCCCAAGCCCTCCAGCTCCTTCCAGTTGACTATGGTCCTAGGGCTTACCCCCAGCACTGCGGCCACAGCCATAGTTCCAGCGCCAGCACACAGAAGTTCGCGCGCCCTACGCCTTAGCTCCTTGCGACCTTCCCGAGTGGCATTGGCCTTAGCCTGCTTGACCAGATCCGGCACACCTCTGTTCCACCGCCACGGCGTAACCCTGTCCACTTCCAAGGTGGCGGCCACCTCCTGCCGGGTTACACCATCGCGCAGTATGGCGATACCCTTGGCCTTAGTAGCCTCCTGCCGCTTCTCCCGCAACATGTTGGAGTTTTCCAGCTCACCGGGGCGGGCGGCCTTCACGTAGGATCGGACTGTACTCGGGGCGATGCCAAGGCGTTTACCTACAGCCCTCAGCCCTCCCACCTTGCCCCACGATTGCGCAGCTACCACATCGAGCCCCATAGCCCGAAACTCCCCCACAGTCAGCCCCGCCTGACCTATGCGCATGAAGCTAAACATCGGAACATGCCCCGGTACACCAACCGGCATCACCTTCACGGTCTGGCCCTTCTTCTTGGCCCGCACACGGGCTGTTTCGCGCCCGGTGTTGAAGTCTTGCGCGTAGTCGGCCCGGTAGCCCTTGCCCCTGCTCTTGGTCAGGTAGGAAAGCCAGTGCGTCACTTCCGGCAGCTCCACACCACCACGCCCTACCATCTGCCAATAGTTGTCACAGCGGCCCATGGTGCCGCCCATCTTGCCCCAAACCTTGGCGGCCAGCTTGTTGATTCCGATCCCCTGTTGAACCCGATCGCCGTCGAGAATCAGGGCCATATGGTAGTGATGCGCCTTAGCAGTCTCTCGTTCACGTGCCCAGACATACCCCGGCTTGTGGTCGTACTCGCGCCGGATCTGCTTGGTCATGGCCTCAATGAAGCGGGTGATCATTGCGTTGTCGTCGCGGCCCTCCGGGTGGTGCAAGTCGATGCGGACAATCAGTACTCGCCCAAACTCGATCAGCTTGACATCAACGTGCCGGATCATGCGCTTCACCCAATCAACCATCAGTGGCGAACGCTTTGGGCCTGTGTTGAGCGGATACGATATCCCGTCAACCTCAAGCTCTCCTGCTTGCGTAGTATCCCCAGCAACCTTGCCCTGCTTCCGGCTTGTCCTCATTTGCCGTGCCTGGTGAATATCGCCCATGCAATCACCTGAATGACCACGCGGTATCAGCCCTATAAATTCCCCTGAACTGCTATCAGGGAAAAAAGGGTATTAGTTCAATACCGCGCGGTTTTTGTAATTGGTAGTAACCATCGAATACCGCGTCAGCACAGACGGGGCGCAGCCTCCAGCAATTAGAGTTATTGCTCTTTTGGCGGTAATCGCATGGCGGTAATCGCAAACCGACACGCCGCCATTTTTGGTCATTGCGTTGCCCTCCCGCTCTGCTCTCTCGCCAGCTCGGTCAGCTCATCGCCTGCCACCATGTGACGCAGCATCAGCAAGGCCTCCTCTCGCCCCTGTTTGCCGCCAGCGTGCTCCAGGTGAGCGCCCACGATTTGGTTGTGGATCGCCATGGTCAGCACCTCCTGATTCAGCGGCAGTTGAACCCCCAGATGTTTGAACGTGTTACCACGCACCACCAGATAGGCCCGTGCCACCGCCTCCACCAGCTTGTCGATCTTACTCATCGCAACCCCCTGTTGCAGTGTGATGGGGTGGCCGTTGGGCTTTCATCAGTCGTTGAAACAACACCCGCAGCACTGCCAACCGCACCGGCACCCGGTACAGCTCGCGCCAGATGCGGCGGCGCAGGGCATCTATCCGCCGTTTGCTTATAGGTCACCCCCGGTCAATACCGCCACCAGCTCATTGAACGCCTGCTCAGTCAGCCCCGCTTTCAGCTCGCGGGCCTGCTTAGCGGTCACGGCGATAGCTCCGCCTCGGGTTTGCTCAATGAACTTGTCCCGGTCAGATCGCCAGACAAACGCGCTCAAGCTGCCCGCCTGTGAACGCTTGCCGGTGTGCTGGTTGATGGGGCCAACAAAGGCCGGCTCGCTGCCGTGCGCAGCCCATGCGAAGGAGATCATTGCAGTGCCTCCCTGCGGATCCCCGCCTCCAGGTACCTCCAGGTAGAGGGCATCGAGCAGGCGGCCATAGCGGTGGCGATCCAGCGGGCTCAGGTCGGTCTCTTCCAGCAGTACGGCCAGTTGCGCCAGCAGTTCAGCTAGGCGGGGGGAATGGGTCGGGTTCATGCGGCCACCTCCCCAGACGGACGGCGGCTGACAAACACCAACGGCAAACCTGCCAGGGCGGCGCGGGCTTGGACTTCGGTGTCAGCCATGGCGGAAATGGTGCGGATACGGCTCAGGTCTGCCAGCCGGCAGGAGTTTGAGGCAATCAGGAAAGTGAAGATTTTGGATGTAGCAGGGGTGGGGACAGTAGCCATGATGGCAGCCTCCAAGGTCAGTCGCTTGTTACTGCCACAGAGAGACGCCAATCTTCTGGTGGCAGCCCGGACGAGGTTGGCGTAACTGGAGACCTTGGAGTCCAGCGCCCCTTGCGGGGCCCTCACCCGAACCGCCATAACGCTGTAGAGGCTGCTGACCGGGTAGGCGAGCAACGCCCCAAGAAATGAGGAACGAGCACCGACAAAAAACCACGCAAGAGCGTGGGTCGGCTCCAAGATTCTTTGCGAGACGCCAATCTCGGCAACGGATTTTGCCGTTGCAGAAAGAATCGTACCCTCTTGGCTGTTATCGGGCAAGCCAATCGCAAAATTTGGCTGTAGTCGCTTATTTGACGGTCTATCTGATGGCAAAGCTTGGCTCTGGGCAATGCTCCCATAGTGTGCGTTTTGCATGCTGTATTCCTTAAGCGGCTGGTGGTAGATCATCCCGGGAGAAGTCGGGATGAGGCCATTCAGGGTGCTTCAGCACATAGAGAGCTACTTTGCGTCGCTCACTGCCGCGGAACGTGACCACATCCTGGATCAGCGTTTCAATGTTGAACCCCTGCTCACGAAGTTCATGGATGCGACTTGCTGCTTCCGGTATCGCATGATCAGCCGTCAGACTTAAGCTCAAGGTTGGGCCTCGGCGTAATATGCTCAGCACCTGTGCTCGCTGTCCGCTGACTATCGGAGCGGTATGCGGGGTGCTATGCTGTTGATGCTCAAGCTGGGTCGTGCCGTTCTTCTCGGTGCGGCCTTTTTCTTTTTTCATGCCTGCCCCCTATGCAGCTACATTGCGAGCGGCAACACGCTCAGCCATCCAGGCATCAATCTCAGCCTCGATAAATGCCACAGAGCGCCCGCTTCCCAAGCGAACTGTTTTGGGGAATTGGCCCTGAGCCATCATGTCGTAAATGCTAGATTTGCTCAGGCCAGTTCTATTGATGGCCTCCCGCACTCGAATAAAGCGAAGTGCGGGGGCGGCGATATGTTGCTCCATATTTGTCCTCATCATTCGTTTGGTTTCGATGGGGTCATTGGAGCACGTAGAGGAGGGATTTCGATGTCGGGTAATCCTAACTCGACGTTGAGTAGCATTACCCTACAGTGGTTATTTGTCTTTGCGGGGCCTGCCAGTCGTCATTGCTGTGCTAAGTAACCGCTCAACTGTGCCGAGTGCCAGTGGGCATTTCTTGTCATCGAATAGAGCGTGCTCGTAGTTTATGACCTTGGTTGCCCAATCCACTGCAGTATCGTCGGGATCATCCTGCCAGGCGGGGTTGAGCTTTGCGCGGATTGCAGCAGCTAGCACACGCTCTCGGTTAGCAGCATGGTACTCGGCGATTGGATGCTGGGGGGGTGTTTTGTGGCTTGCCCGTTGGGTCTGCAAATATGCTTCTTTGGGGATTTGGTCGCCTGATTCAATATGCTTTTTCAGCAATATCAAGTCTCGTCTAATTAGCCATACTTGATTTGGTTCAATTGGCGCTTCATCTGCACTGCTTTCAACAACGATGCTGACGAAGTTACAGCCATAATCAAAACCAGTAGGCAGAAGACTCCACTCGCTCAGATATGCTTTTTGCTCAAGAAGCATGTGCTCAAATAGGCTCTTATCCAGTGACCAAAGACCATTAGCGATAGTAGTTGGAGAGCCGTGAGTGCCATATCTTCTGGTTAGTTTTGCATTGCAACCGATGCTGGCTGGTTGGGGGCGAATGCCGCTGGTCTCATCAGGATAGAAAAGCAAATCAAGCTGCTCGTCATATTCATCTTCAACAATCGAGTTGTCTTTTACGAATACAGGGTAAGCGGGAACTGCAGATAGCCAGGCTGAGCCCTCGATCGCACCGATAGAGCACCAATGAAGAATATCCTCAACTTCACATCCAAACAGGCGTGCAGCTCTATCAATCCGGCAATATTCCAGCGGTAATAATGGGTTGTCTTTGCTCATTCTCGCATTACCTTTTCACGTAGAGCCTGATGTTGATCTCGGGCCAGGCTGGCTAGGTTTTCCTGTATTTCGATTGGCCGATCTAGGCCCGGCAGTTCGGGAACGGGTGGCCGTCAGTCGCCTACCACCTTCAATGCCTTAAAGCCACTCGCTAGAGAGAGGTTCCCCTGGCTGGCCTGCTCGATGTGGTCACTCCACCAGCCCATCATGATCACCCGCGGCTCAAAGTAGTCCGACCGGTTATAGGCGCGGCGGATCTCGTTGTCATCGGCATGGGATAGCGCCGCCTCTATGGCATCAGGGTTGAAGCCCTGTTCATTGAGAGTCGTGCTGCCCAGTGAGCGCAGGCCGTGGGCTACTAAACGTCCACCGTACCCCAGCCGTTTCAGGGCTGCATTGGCGCTCTGGTCGTTGATATGGCCCAGTGGGTCTTGCCGTCCCGGAAATACAAAAGGACGATGCCCGCTGATTGGTCGCATCCGCTCAAGCAGGGAAAGAGCTTGCGGAGTGAGTGGCACGCGGTGTGGACGATCCATCTTCATCCGTTCGGCTGGGATGTTCCACACATTGGCTTCGAAGTCTATTTCATCCCAGCGAGTACCAGCCGATTCGCCAGGGCGCACCAAGGTATGAAGGCTCCATTCAATTTGGCAGCGGGTAGTCTGGTCTAGCCGCCCATTGGCAATGTCAGACATCAGTAAAGGCAGCTCATCTGGTGTGAGGGTGGGCATGTGTTTTTTGTTGGGTTTCTTGAACACTGAATCGCCCCTGGTTTT
>NZ_LSGW01000008.1 GCF_001643305.1 Aeromonas salmonicida subsp. salmonicida | reverse complement strand
CGCCGCCACCCGTTAAGCGATGCGGCCACCGCGCTGGCAGGTCTGCGCGCCGAGCTCGACCGGTTGCTGGTCACTGGCCGTTGTCTGACCGTCACCCCCTATCAGCACGGGGTCGGCCAACCACAGGGGCAACAGTTCAGCCTGGCCGCCCCCAATGCGGTGGCCACCCTGGCCACCAAGCTGCAGGACGGGGCCGACCCCCTCCTGCCCAGCGGGCAACTGCATGCCCTCGCCTGGCTGGTCACTGGTAACAGCGCCGAGGATCTAGCCAAGCAGCTGGCCATCCTCTGCCCCCTGCTGCCACTGCCAGAGTGGTGCGCCACCCTGCGCCGCCTCACCGCCGACAATGACACAATGAGCCAGCCCACGGCGGCCAAGGTGCCGCGCTGGCGCGCCGATGAGCCGCTGCTCTGGGAGCCACTGCGCCCGGCCCGCATGGCGCTGGGGGCAACGCTTGCCCAGCTCGAGAGCCTGGCCCGGGATAGCCAGACCCCGATCGCCAAGCTGCAGGGGCTGGCGACCCGCCGCACCGCTCGCCTTGCACAACTCGCCGAGACCCTTGCCCAGCTGGGCCAGCTGTCCGGCACGCTCTGGCACTGGCAAGGCCAGGGGGATGTGGCCAGCCTCGCCACCCAGCTCGGGCAGAGCTCCCCACCCGACCACAGCCAGAGCATGACTGTTGGGGCTCTGCTGCTCTCCCCCTCCCCGCTCACCTTCTGGCAGGAGTTAACCCCATGAGCCAAGCCATGCTGACCCTCGATGGCGAGCCCATCATCATGAAATCGATGCGGGTCTCTGCGTCGATGCAGTTTCAGGACAAGGACCAGAGCGGCCAGACCAGCTCGACCAGCAGCGCCGAACAGGGCGCCAAGGCCAAGGAGCTCGACGTCTCCGGCCTCATCCCGTTCAAGGATGAGCGCATGCTGAGCCGGCTGTTTGAGTTGGCCGATGCCAAGGGCGATGGCGGCAAGCGCCACGTCTACCGGGTCGGCTCGCTTTTGGCCAAGTCGGTGAAGGTGCGCCAGGCCAAGTTTGCTGGGCGCATCACTGCCAGCGAGCAAGAGGGGCTATTAGCCTGGCAGGTGCAGTTCACTTTGAAGGAGTTCAACTCGGTACCGGAGAAGCGCGAACAACGCCTGCCAAAGACGGCCCCGACCGTGGGCCAGGGCACCGATAACACCAGTGCCGCCAAGGGTGGTGGCAAAGGGGATGGTGAGCCGGATCTCAGCAGCTTCGAGCGCTATGTGCTCAAACCGATGGATGACGTACTGGCATGAAACTCTCCACTTCACTGGCCCTCGCCGGCCAACCGGTGCACCTCATCGACCACGACCTGGTGCTGGACATCAACGCCGGCGGCCGCGCCGCCCTGACCATTGAGGGAACCGCCCGCAAGGGGCAGACCTTCACCCTGGATACCGGCTATAACGGTGACCTGCGCCGCTGGTTCACCGGTTACGTGTACGACGTGCAGCCTGCCGCCAATGGCGCCAGCAAACTGCTGTGCCGTGAGCTGGCCGGCGCCTTGGGCTCTCGGCTGCCGGTCAGCCAGCAACACGCCACCCTGCGCGGCCTGCTGGCCTGGCTGACCGACCAAACCGGGCTGACCTTCTTGCTGCCCAAGGGCCGCGATTACACCGACCGGCCGATCCCCAACTTCACCAGCGCGGGCACCGGCTATCAGCTGCTCGATAACGCTGGCCGCGCCTTTGAGGTGCCTGACTTTGTCTGGTACCAGCAACCCGATGGCGCCATCTTCGTCGGCAGCCACGCCGACAGCCGCTGGCATGACAAGGAGGTCATGCTTGATCTCGCCTGGTCAGGCCGCCAGGCAGGCGACTCCCTGACCCTGTCACCAGTGCCGGCCATCCGTCCCGGCACCATCCTCAACGGCAAGCGGGTGATACGGGTGCGGCTCAAGGGTGACGAAATGACCCTGACCACGGCCACCCCGGGCAAGGTCACCAAGTCACCAGAGCGGCGCAAGATAGAGGGGGAGTTCCCGGAGCTGGCCGACAAGATGCACCTGCCCAAGTTCGGGCGGGTCGAGACCATCAGCGATCAGGCCAGCGCCGGCCAGCTCAATGACCCCTTTCGCCCCCGCTATGCGGTGGACGTGCAACTGCTAGGCGAAGATGGCCAACCAGACAAAGCCGCCCCACTTTATCGGGCCGTGCCGCTGCCGGTGCAGTTCGGCGGGCAGGAGCAAGGCCTGCTGCAGTTCCCCATCGAGGGGACACTGGTTGAACTGGGCTTTGCCTTTGGGCGGGCCGATCGGCCCTTTATCCGTACAGTGCTCGGCAGCGGCTGGGCCCTGCCGGACATCGCCCCGGGCGAGCAACTGCAGCAACAACGGGCCGAGGTGTTCAGCCGCACCGATACCGTGGGCAACCTGAGCCGCCACACCGACCGGCGCCTGCATGACCAGGCCCTGCAGATGCACCACCAGAGTGACGACTACCTGGGGGAACATGGCCAGCATCGACTGCAGGTGGTACAGCACAGCATAGAGGCGGTGGGCGGGTTCAAGCTCATCGAGGCGCTGGGGGCCATCGAGCTGCTGGCAGGTGATGATCTCATCCTGGGGAGTCTGGGCAACATGAGCCAGACCACGGCGGGGGATCTGGTCGAGGTGGTGGGTCAGCTGCGCCGGGCTGTTGCCGGCGAGCTGCAACACCTGGAGGCGCCCCGTTCGTGGATGGGGACCGAGGGCGTGAACATCTTCAGGCTGCTGCTGCAGCTGATGAACGTGGTGGAACAGCTGGCCGCGGCCACTGCCGGCCATACCCACGGCAGCGGGCCAGCACCCGGTAACAGCGGGGCCATGACAGGACATGGCCAACAAGCCAAGCAGTTGGCCAGCCAGCTATCCCCCATCATCGAGTAAAACGAAGGGCCTCTAAGGCCCTTACTCATTTTTGCTCAAACATCTCTTTGTTAAGCTTCTCTTTCAGTGCTTCCAGAGAGAGCTTGTCGAAAGCCTGATCTAGTTTCATGAGACCTTGCGCACCACAATTTTGGGAGTAGAGGTCCTTGCCAAAACGCCAGCTCGTCTGTTTGACGTAACACTGCTCCCATCCCAAACGCTCAATACTCGACATACTGGCTTTTTGCGTCAGCAGTCCCAAAACAGCAGCAACAATAATCAGAGCAATGACAACGATCCCCCGTCGCTTAACAGCCGTTGAAGAAAGGTCTGGCTCAGGTATGGCAATGGAAAACATCAATCTCCCACCGGCATACAGCATGAATGGGGTCGCAAGTAAGCCGATGAAGATTGCAAACCAGCCTCGCCAGTCATTCATTCGCAACGGATCTGCAGGTGTCAGTGCAAGCAGATCCAAGAATTCAGAACCATATATCATGGCCATCCAAACGCCACCGATCCCGAGTAACGCGACCACCAATCCACTGGCACGCATCTGCCATGAGACATGCACAGTCGTCATTCAAACTTCGCCTTAACCACTTGTTTCATCATCTCAGAGAGCTCTGCTTCTTCGTCAACAAAGTCGACAAGCCTACCAGTTGTAATCGTTACTAAGGGAAACCAAATTCTTTTTGATCTTATCTGTGACGTTTTTTGTCACAGGCTGCACAAAATCAGAAACATGCATCTAGGGCTGCATTTGCGCCCATGATATCGTGAGCATATTTTGTTCGTGTCGATGAGGAATCCAGATGACAAAACAGGCTGCGAAAGTAGGTGATATTGGTACAGACCATGATGGGTTTCATCCTACAGCTATCATTGCAGGGTCGCCCGATGTGTTCATAGACGGTATTCCTGCTGCCCGTGTTGGTGATCCCCTCGCTCCTCATGACAAACCAAATAATCCACCACACCCCAGATCAATTGCATCAGGTTCTTCTACCGTCTTTATCAACGGAATGCCCGCAGCCTTAACTGGCGGAGCAGTTGATTGCGGCGGTGTCATCATTGGTTCTGGGACAGTAGTTATTGGTGACCAAGCACCAGCAGGACGAGCGGCACCGGCACCACAACCTGTCACGCCTGTAGAGATACCGGTTAAAAATGCCTATTGGCCTCCCTATGACTTTGCTCAGGGGAAGACGCTAGAGGTTGTATACACCATGGCACCAACTGATATAGCTGTACTCTCATTGGCAGAGGCTAAAGAGCTGCTGCAGACGCTTTACTCTGAGATGGGTGGTAAGGATGCAGTGGGTACAACTAAGAGCTACCACGACTTGGTAGATGGCGTTAAAACGGCTGCCCAAACTGCCAAAGGCTTAGGTGGATTAGGCGTTATTTCTTATGCCAAGAATATCAACGGTATTGATTATGTAATCATCAAGAACTATCGCCGCCATGCTCAAACCTTGATGAAAGGGAATAAATGGAAATCGAGTAATCCACGAGTTGTTCAAATAGGTATTGGTTTAACTGATGTTTGAATCGCCCCCAGTTCC
>NZ_LSGW01000007.1 GCF_001643305.1 Aeromonas salmonicida subsp. salmonicida | reverse complement strand
ACGGGTCATAACACCTCCAATAGTTGCCTCATTTTAAGGATGTGAGGTGGCTATGGAACTGGAGGCGATTCAGTCTTATTGAATGACACTTCCAAAGCGCCAATAATCTGACCTGATAAGGTAGCCTTTCTAAAACACATACCGACAAACTCAGAGTCAATATCATTGATATATCGATATAGCTTATCAACTGCATCATGCGTTAATAAATCATCACTATCAACAATGAGGATCCAATCACCTGATGCTCGTGATATAGCTGTATTTATAGTACGATGCTTACCACCATTTTTTTGATAATGATAGTTAACTTTAAAATCAGCACTTCCTATACATCTTGAAATAAAATCAAACGTGTGATCTGTACTACCATCATCAATTATCAATTATCAACCATTCAAAACAACGTATATTTTGCTGACACAAACTTCCATATAACCTTGGCAGAAAATATGCTCTATTATAAGTCGGTGTTACTATTGTAATCATCCAGCCCCCGGACACACTGCCCCGAATAGGTATAAGTGAAACATAATAATATAGTAGTAATCATCATCAAAAGAGCATTGATCACGTAAACTATATATATTTCACCAGAACGAAAAACACTCAAAAGCACCCAGTAATTAAAAAACTAATAATAGAAAGCAATGACCACTTAAAAAGTATTAATATATATTTCCCATCACGATACAATCGTTGCATCAATATACTATCTACTGCCATAAATGACAGTGCAGGCAACATCATTTTCGCCAATGCTGCTGCTGGCTGATAATGTTGACCAAATATCAGTGCAATAATATCGCTCAGCCATACCCATCCCAGTAATTGCAAGAAGAACGTGAAGAGTAAAATATATAAAATGACTGTTCGGATATTTTTAACTTTTCGTCCATATAACATTATCGGTGCGATCGACTGTACAACTATACTTATTATGAGCACCGCTTGTTCAAGAATTTGATTAGCAACACCATACATAGCCAGTTCTTCAAACCCCAAATAATACTCAACAAACAGACGGTCTAGTCGCATGTATATAAGCATCAAGATCAATGGTATCCAAAGCATGATACCTCTCTTCAGCATTATAAGAGATACCGTCTTATGCCAATCCCAGATACCACCTCGAGATATGATTAAAAAACACAATGTAATAGCTAAAAACAATGCTTCTATCACTCTAGTTGAGTAAATGACAAGAGTGGATGAAATTGAAAGGGCTATAAACACCAAAAGAACTCTTAATAATAAGACAGAGAGACGTATAGCAACAACCACTCCAATTTTTGTTTGTGCCTGATAAAAGTTTGCAATAACTGAAAATGGCTCATTGAAAATGACCGCACATGTCAATAACGTTAGCATTAACTTTATATCTTGATCTTCAACAAAAAAAATGCATAAAAATTCCGATGAAAAAAGCAAGAAATGCTGATGAAAAGCGCAATATAAATACTGAAGTTAATATCTTCCAATGCAAACGTAGATAACGCACTAACGCCGGAACTACAACTTCAGAACCAGCAATCAAAGCAAAAGATGAAAATAAAATTGTTAAATTTATAGAATAGAGCCATTTGCCGTAAAGAGAGATACCAAGCAAGTGGCTTATGACTCCTTCACAAAAAAAAACCAGACCTACAGCTACAGCCTTTTCAAATAACAAAAAAACAATATTGACAATAATTGCAGCATGGTTTTTATAAAATGCCAAAGCTTGGACTAATAACATTCAGGTTGTCTCATCATGGCGGCTCAGTTATTAGCCAATAAGAAATCCACATTATGTACAGATAACTTAACAACATTATTTGTTTCTGTCTGTTGCTGTTTTGCAAGCCACACTAGATCACATATTCCATCTTTAGGTTCAAACGCAGCAGGCGCATGCATCAGAATGTCACGTACTTGCTGTTGATCAAAACGGTGACAGGCATCATCCAGCGAAGCCAGCAAGGGCCGCAGTCGCAACCAGGGCAGCCAGCTCTCTTGTGCCACCATAATCCGAGGATGGTCGGTTCCTCTGGCATCATCGCCAATCAGTAACTCTTCATAGAGCTTTTCCCCTGGTCGTAGGCCGGTCACTTCAATGGCAATATCACCATCAGGCCGCAGCTCATCACGCAATGTCAGGCCGCTCAGGCGTATCATGCGTTTGGCCAGATCGATGATCCGTACCGGTTGCCCCATATCGAGTACGAAAACGTCTCCCCCCTCCCCCATGGCACCCGCCTGGATCACCAGCTGCGCCGCCTCCGGTATCGTCATAAAGTAGCGAATGATATCGGGATGAGTCAGGGTAATCGGCCCTCCTTTATCTATCTGCTGTCTGAATAACGGCACCACTGAGCCGGACGAACCGAGCACATTGCCAAAGCGCACCATACAAAAACGGGTGTTGTGCTTCTCGCGGGTCAAGGCTTGCAAGATCAGCTCAGCCAGACGCTTGCTTGCCCCCATGGTGTTGGTTGGCCGCACGGCTTTATCGGTAGAGATGAGCACAAATGTTTCCACACCAGCCTCAATGGCAGCTTGCGCAGCATAAAGAGTTCCAAATACGTTGTTACGCACCCCTTCAATGATGTTGAACTCAACCAGCGGAACATGTTTGTAAGCTGCGGTATGGTAGACGGTCTGGATCCGAAAGCTCTGCATCACAGTCTTGAGGCGATGCTGGCGCTGTACTGAACCCAGTAACGGCACCAGATCCGTTTCGATTCCTTCACGCTGACACTGTTCACGCAGGTTCTTGTGCAAGACATAGAGGGCGTACTCAGATAGTTCGAACAGTACCAGGGCGGATGGTCGGCACCGCAAGATCTGGCGACAGAGCTCAGAACCAATGGAGCCACCGGCACCGGTAATCATGACCGCTTTACCTGTGATATTTGCTTCCATCAGTTTGGTCACCGGCTCTACTGGATCTCTGCCCAATAGATCATCAATGGAGACCTCATTGAGCTGATCAATGCGTGCAGTGCCATTGACCAGATCGGCCATTCCCGGGATAGAAAGGACTTCGCAAGTAAGCGGCTCAAGCGCATTAATCACCTCCTGACGACGTGCCCTGGTACTGCTCGGCATGGCCAATAAGATCTTCTGTACGCCATAATGATCAATCAGGGTAGGTAGCTGAGCGCTGTGGTAAACAGTACATCCTTGGATCACGCATCCCTGTTTTGTAGAATCATCATCTACAAAGGCGACTGGATAAAATTCATTGCCTTGCAACAAAGCCATTTGCAACTGGCGCCCAGAAGAGCCCGCACCGTAGATCAATACCTGAGTACGCGCCAGACGGGTGGTATTGAGCAGCGCCCGGAAAAACAACCGCACACCACCGACCAGTATCACGAGAAAGGAGAGATAGATAACCGATACCGTTCTAGGCAGGAAGATATCGAAGTAAAACGCAGAAATAACAAAGAAGCAGGTTGAAAGAAATGCCCCCAGCGAGATTGTCCAGAGCACACGAAAGCTGACATATCGTAACACTGCACGATAAAGACCCAGACGCACAAACAAACTGATACTGACGATGATAATTGCGCCGAGCAGTGCCCAGTGATGAGGGCTATGGATTGGCCAACCATGTTCAAGCCTTATCCAGTAAGCCCCCCAATAGGTCATTGTGATCAGGATCATATCAACGGCGACAGATACGGCACGCTTGCTGGCACGTGAGAGGGAACCTAGGCAGGTCAGTATCCAGCTACCGCCGGGTAAAAGTTCATCTCTCATTCTGGTACTCCTGCATTCAGGTGATACGCAAGAAAAGCTAACGGCAAGTAGGCAATGACCAGACCGATCACACCATCGAGCAGGCCCAATACAATCATGACAGCGATCGGCGCAAGCCAGAGGCTATTTATAAGAAGCACAGCCAATGTCACGTTTCGATGGCTCTGCCAGCGTCTCGCCAGATATTGATAGCCATGAGTACGATGAGCCTCGCTCAGACGACACTTCAGACGATAGCGATTCAGCAATGTCCAGGTAGCATCAACCACAAATACCCCGAGCATGACGAGCCATGCCCACAGGAATTGAGGGGAAGAAGCGGCATCCAGCAACATCAGAGAAGCCAGCATCAAGCCAAGAAAACCACTGCCACCATCCCCCATAAAGATCCTGGCCGGCGGAAAATTCCAGCACAAGAATCCCGCAGCGGAGATCCCCAGTAACAGGGTCAAGCCAGCAGACGACAACTCCCCCCCAACCAGATAATGAAATAATGCTATAAAAAGGCAGACGACAACGCCCTCAACTGCCGCCAAGCCATCAATACCATCCATAAAGTTGTACAGATTGATAAACCAGATCACCCCCAGCCAGGCCAGTAGGTAACCAAACCAGGCGAGATCCAGCTGCCAGCCCAAAAAGGTCAGTTCAGGCAAACCATCCACAGCAGATACCACCAAGGCCGCCACAATACTCTGCACAATCAGACGGGTTCGAGGCTTAAGAGAGATGTGGTCATCCATAAAACCAACCAGTGCAACCCCCAAAGCCGCAGCCCATATCAATGCGAAACTGCTCTGGGATATGCCATATGGCAGTGGGATCAGGGCAACGAACAAAGGGGCAGCCAACAGAAAGGTAGTTACAATGGCCATTCCACCGCCTCTCGGGGTAGGCACCTGATGCGAACTGCGATGATTGGGTTGGTCAAGCAAGCGGGTCTCGGCGTAACGCCTAAGCAAGCCTGTCATGGTGATTGAGAAAAACAGACAAAAAATCAACAACAAAACAAATACCAACATCAAGACGACTCACTATGGGAAGATGCCATCAGAGATAGGATCTGAGAGAGCGAATAGGGTGCCGACCATTGTAATCGCCTCTGAGCCTTACCGGTATCCATTTCCAGAGAGCCATAAATCCGTTGCAGCTTGGCATCAATACCCAAACAGCGGCCAAGCAATCTTATCACCCCTGGTGGGAGATAAAACAGCCGACAGGCAACACCTTCTGCATCAGCAATCGCCGTCAACAACTGCGATGTCGACACCGCGACCGGATCTGCAACCAGAAAAACCTGGTTCATTGCGGCAGTGTGTTCCATCGCATTGGCAATGAAGTCACACAGATTAGGCAACGCCAACAGGCTGCGTGCATTGTTCAAGCGGGCAAAAGGTAGCGGAACTCCTGTGCGCACCCACATCATCATGCTGGCAAAATTAGCCTTCACCCCTCTCCCATATATAAGAGGGGGACGGATGATAGTAACTGCCATGTCGCATTCTTTAGCTAGTGCCATAAGCCCCTCCTCCGCCTCATACTTCGAGCGTCCATAGGGATCTTCTGGCGGACTCTGCACATCCTCATCAAATGGCTTACCTGGCTCGGTATGCTCGCCATTCACTTTGATCGAGCTGATGAAGATGAAACGCTTTACCCCTGCGTCAGCCGCCTGCCTAGCAAGACTGAGGGTGCCTTCAGTATTCACCGCTCGAAAAGCCGCCAGGGGATCTGTCGCTGTATCAGACATCACATGTACCCTGGCTGCACAGTGAACAACTACATCCACCTGTTGCAATAGATCTGTCCAATTAGCTTCAGCGGTTAAAGAAGGGGTTTGGACTTGGTAAGATGCTAGCGGATTACCACGCACAGCACCTTTAACATCCGCCCCCAAGCCAAGCAGGTGTTCACAGACCGCCTTACCAACAAACCCGTTGGCACCAGTGACAAAAACAGTACTCTTGATATCTATCATTACCACCAACGCCAACCGTGAATATTGAAGAAAGTTACCATGGAACGGCCAAACATCCAGATATGACGCCAACCTTTGCGGGACGCATTGCCACCACGATGGACAACTTTAACTTGAGGTACATAGGCAATCCTGCTAATTTTCCCTGCACGTAAACTGATATCAAAATCTTCAAAATAGAGGAAAAAACGAGGTTCAAATCCCGCTAGCTGTTGCAGAACATCTGTGCGGAATAGCATGAAGCAACCACTAACGATCGGCGGGTCCCAAAATACATCTATTGAGTTTATTTTATCAGCCAGCTCATAATGAGCGAGTCGACTATGGAATTTTTTTTTGAATCTCTCAGGAGCAAAACCACGAAGAAACAAATCAAATACGGTCGGATAACGCTTACAAAGCCGCTGCAGCTCACCACCTGGCCAAGTAGCATAAGGTGCTAATAAGCCACATTCAGGGTGCTGAGTCATAAAGTACAATGCATTAACTAATGCATCTCTATTGGGTTCCAGATCAGGATTTAATATAAGATGATATTTAGCTCCATTATTCAACGCCAGATTATGAGCTATGCCAAACCCTGAGTTAGTGCGCGACTGAATAAACGAATAGGAATATGGCCAATACTTTCTAAGCCACATAGAGTCAATACTTTCTGATAAACTCGTGGAGTTATCAATCACAATGAGGTGAACATCAACATTAGCCTCAGCAACAGCATTCGCAGTACTGGTAAGACAATAAGACAGCGATATTTTATCTGGATGATATATTACCATACTGATCGTCATCATAGCTGACCCCCTTTCATTTTCAAAATCTGATGAACTTATGTTGCAAACGACAACCGAATACTTCGTTAACACAACTATGTGTACAGCAATTATCTATAGCAATATAAAGTGGAGTTTGATATGAGTTTTCAACACCTGTAAACAGAAAAACAGCCCCCCTCCTGCTGCACTAAGTAGTTCTCTAGGGTCTATCTTTCACTTTCAGAAGTAGACTCGTCAATACACACTCAATAAATCCCCCTCCTTACTAACTCTCTATCGACTATAAATAGTGATATCAATCATAGTTATTTTCAAATCAGAATAAATAAGTGTAATAACTATCTCGTCAATGCTTAGGTCACATTCAATACGATCTCTATCAGTAAAACTAAGACCACCTTTGAGAGAATAACTGCTCTTGTTACCATCAAGAGCAAAGTTATGAGCTCCCGAATATAACAACTTCTCTTCAACCATATTAGTAATTGTTGACTTATTTGAGTCAGCAATCCGTAGTCTACAAATTTTTATATCTTTTCTTTAAATTAAAAATGGAGTAATTTTACCATGCAACATTACCGTTTACCTATTCCTAGAATGGAAAAAACATAGGAATAGAAAAAAAGAGAACAGAAATATAAAAAATAGATAGTGGCAATCCCATTTTAACATAATCTAATATGCAATACTCCCCTGCACGCAATGCCATAAGATTAGTCTGATATGAAAATGGGTTAATAAAACTACAACTGGCAGCATAAGCTACCGCCATTACAAACGGCATTGCAGATACACCCATTCCTTTTGCCAAAGCAAGTGCTATAGGTGTCATCATCGCGGCTGTAGCATTATTGGTTACTAACTCTGTCACAAGCCAAGTAACTATTAACAGTATTAATAAAGATAATCTTGGAGAAATATCAGCCAAGTTATAACTGATTATTCTCGAAAAACTTGCCATTAAACCACTACTCTCCATTGCCTTTGCTAGGGCCAAGGCTGCCATCACAATTAGCCATAAACCAAGTGGAAAACGTCGCCTAATTTCATTTAGACTCAAGGCCCCACTTAATAACAGTCCGGAGAAATAACAAACCATTGCTTTAAATAGAGAAACTACTCCGAGTGCCGATAATCCAACGGATAGTATAAAACCCATAATCATTAACCATTCGACTAGTGGTGTTAATACAACTGATGGCTTTGCTCCTTTAATAATAATGAAATTTTTTGACAAGTTACTCCGGCCAGAAAAATCAGGACCTGTAGCCAAAATAATAAAGTCGCCGGCAGTTAGCACTTGCTCACCTAATGAACCTGAAAGCGCAAGACCATCTCGCTTGATCGCAATCACTGCTGCATCAAATTTAGCACGAAAATCAGAGTCTCTTAACTTCCCCCCACAAAGAGGAGAATCTGGTAACAATAATACCTCTGTCAATTGCTTGTCACTAATCCCTTGACGGCGAGCATAACTAACTAATCCGGGAAAACGCCCAAGCATACCAATCGCAGTAGGTTCACCAGAAAATAGCAACCGATCCCCTGCGACCAATATAGTAGCTGGTGACACCGGGCATATAGTTCTATCTTTACGTACTATTTCAACTAAAAATAACTGGCTTAGGTGACGTAATCCTGCTTGAGCAATAGTCTTACCAACCAAGGTAGATGATTTCGCTAGACGAGCTTCAACTAAATAATGTTCTTCTTCTCCTTTAACATATAAAGGTCTGGAGGGTAGTAAGTTTCTTGCTAACCACAGCCACCCCAACCAAGGCAGCAATCGCACCAACGGGTAAAAAATCAAGAAGCTCGAGTGTAGGTAAACCTACCTCAATCACCATAGTATTGACTATAAGGTTAGTCGATGTCCCAACCAACGTGAGCATTCCCCCCATAGATACTGCATAAGTCATCGGTAAAATCAAACGTCGTGTAGGATGCCGCCTAGCTTCTCGCAAAGGACCGATGAGCATTGAAACAACCGCTGTATTATTTAACAATGAAGAGCTCAGAATACTGCACATCATCACCCTCCACCAGCTCTTGTTAAAATCAGCAGAGAGCATCCATGCGGCAAACCGTTGGAGTAATATAGTCCGCTCCAATACAAATGCTGCACATATCAATAATACCAACGTCATTAAACCACTATTTGATGCACTGGCAAGTAATGCTTCATTAGTGATAAAACCAGGTAAGTAGAGTGCTAGCAAAGTTATACCAAAGATAGGTTCAGCTTTGCCTTGCCACTTAGCTAATGCTACTAATGAAATGATGAACGTTGCAAGTACATACCAAGCAGAAAAGGTCATATCAGGTCCATAATATCTTTAGCTCACTAAACATGTGCTATCTTTACAAGAATCATACTAAATAACCTAAAATATCGTAAGTTAGATATGACTAATGTAATACGCGGGCGATAAGTGTACTTTCACCATCGTCAACACTATCCAGAGGTAAGAAAACGTAATTATAGATTTACCTTATTAGCAGCAAAAATATAACATATCGATTTTTAACACATGAACATTATCCCTCAATTATCTTTCTCTCGATAAAGGCAACCTGAAGTACTTCTGCAATAGTATAGGGTAAGAGTGCCGACTTCCAATCCAATAGTCCTCATCAGCGGATAGCAATTTATTGTATAAGCGTATTTTATTCAGCTGAGGTGAGCCCACCAAGCAGCAACGTTTTTCACGAGACATAATAGCATCTCGCGATACTCCCCACGGGTATCCACATACATGGCAGGAAATAGTGCTTAGATAAAAACCTTTACAAAAAAGCTTAGTAAAAATAAAGAGCCCTTACAATAGGTTAGAAGAGGATGCTTAATCTTGGTAAAGCCCCTCCCCCCCCCCCCCAAAAAAAACAAGTAATTAACTCAACTTCAAGTTATTATAATTTTTTCATTCTTCCTACTTAATAAATTTTTACTAAAATGCATTATCGGTTTCTCAAAAAAATGCCAAGAAATATAAGAAAAAAACACCACCCCTAACAAAATAAATATAAAATAAAAGTAAAAGTTGTTACTAAAAAAGTGAAAACTGAGCTGTGACATCGGGTATGCATACAAGTAAATCCCATAGGAATAATCATTACTTAGTCTAAGCCTATTACCCTTAAACAGAAAGCCCAACGACAACAGCATGTAACAAAATAAAAATAAACTAATGAGTCTATAATCCAGTAGATATGTAGTCCATGCCAATATCAAACTAGTTAGCAATGACCTTCTATCTATTGGTAACCAGTCTTTGTTAATATAGAGTGCTGAACCGATTAGAAATGCCAAAAATAAGGCGTGAGAGCTACTTAGGGGAATAAGTAAATTGTAAAAACTTGGATATTCTACATAAGTATATAGAATAACACAAACTATAGTATTGAACCTTACTTTATTGGAAAACCACCCTAATGCAAAAAATAAAAAAACTAAGACATAAGCTTGTAACTCTACAGGTAATGTCCATAACGACCCATTCACAGCTTGATCAGGGTGTGCATCAAAAACTATAGGCATGGTGAATTCCAAACCCCAAAGTAAACTAGTATTTATATATATATATGAAACACTTTCTAAAGAAAAAACAAAATCAAACCAACTTCGGTCCACTAAAACCCATGGTAAAATCAATGTGATTGTAAATAAATTACAAAAAAATAATGCAGGAAAAATTCTGGCACATCTCGCAACGATAAACTCAAGAGGTGTTCGTTCCACCACACTTTTCGAGATAAAGAAGCCACTGATACAGAAAAACATGTAAACGGCTATAGTTCCACTATATATACCTGTAATAGCAGTTAAAGGATCAGCACCAAGCCCAAATATATGATAAGAATGTGCGTATAAAACCAACAGTGCTGCAAATAATCGAATTAAATCGAATGAGTTTTTTCTGTCATCAATATAGTCAGTTATTTTTTTCATAAATATAACCACTTTTTTCCATTTTAAGGATACTGCAATCCCCATTCAAATAATCATTATCTTTAATTTTATCGTCATATAGACGAATCTTATTTCCTGATATATCGATGCCATTTATTTCATTAATGTTATATAACGCTCTCATAGCAATCCATACTGGGGTGCCTACCTCTGCATAAATTAAATAGCATCTATCTACAACTTTATTATTCTCACCAACACTTTCTTTTATTATTGAATATATAGAGGTATACATTTTATTCTGAAAAGACCCTGTTTTTATGAAGTTCATTTGAACATTAACAGAATGAATAAATATTAATAATAATAAAGCACAAGAGAAGTATTTATACCCCCCACCTCTTTTAAGTAAGAGAGAAAATGATATGGCCATGGTGAAGCCAGCACCATACATATAATGTGGCAAACTTGTTGATAAAATCAACATTGGAACTGATGTGACAAAATACAACGATAGATAGTAAAAATAACCTATGAAACGCTTCTCGCACAACAGGATAATAAATAAACAATGAAACAAAAATGCCAGTGCCAAATTTAACTTAGAATAAGTCGACAGCATTCCATGAATTTCAATATCACCCCAAAGAAAAGGGTATATAAAGTACTCTAAAAGTCGTTCTGGAATATTATAAATAGATGTATTATAACCAGAAATGTCTTTTGAAAATAAGAACTGATATCTCAAATATATATATATAATGAAAATAGCTGAAATACTAAAAAAGTATGCAAGTGTACGCTTGCTACTAAAGCGCTCATACACAAGATAAATAAATACAATCCCGGGGTAAACGACTGCCGTCTCTTTGAACATTAATGCCATAATAAATAGCAACAAAGAAGAAAAATATCCTATCACGCCTCTAAAAATAATATATGTTAAAAATGATATCAAACAAAAGAATAACCAAGCTATATCAGCAATCGTACCTATCCAACCATTAACAAATACTATGCTAGGCATAATAGTACTAACTATAGCGGCGATCAATGCTGAGCTTCGCTCAAAATCCAATCGGATCAGTACTAAATAAAAAATTATTGAATTAGCTAACCCCCAAGATAATATAATAAGATGAAAGAGTTGTGGAAAATCAAAAAAATAATGAGATAAAAGTAACCATAGATTAAAGTTAAGAGGACGATAATGAAAATCATCATAAGATAAAACATGCGAGAAATTAAAGTTATTTGAGCCAATAGCTTTTAAGCCCCAAGATATTTCATCATGACTGAAATACCCTGGATTCATAATAATACCTAGGCTAAAAAAAATACCTATAATAAAGATTATACATGATGCCCTGGCATCAGATGAAAAATCAAATTTCATTAAAAACTCCCTTAAGACGGGTAGACCAAGTATGAATTATAGCATCGCCACTATTATGAAAATAAATACAGTTATTAGCTTCATCTATATCACATTGCTGACCAAGGGACTTGCACATCTCAAAATGCCAGTTCATCTCACCAAATATTGTTGAGATTATATCTAAACCTGCAGCTTGATATTCATAAAACTTTACTGGATCAACGTACTTTGTAATTTCATTATCTTTAAAAGGTATGATCGCAGTCGAGTAAGATTCTAATAGTTCCTTCACATTACCATGGGGTATAGGATCAAACAATACTACATTATTTGGTAAAGCTGGCACTCTTGTTTTAATTGGGCCATACATAGCAATTATTTTACTTTTATTTTCATTCGCTAACTTTATAATCCAAGTCCAATCGATCCAGCTTGCTATTGTGCCAATATATAAAAAGCCATCGTTAGCTGGTTTACCTTCCCTTATTGACTCGATATAAGGAGCCGTAGCATTTTGTATAACCAATACCGAATTATTTTTTGAAAATTTTTCAGCTAATCGATAACTAGAGCAAGTTAATTTATTTGAATACGATACGACTTCATTCTCTAACTGTTGCATTCTAATTTTAGAAAGAGAGTTATAAAATGCTGGATAGTTATCCATTACATCAAACCAGATAGTATTCCATCGTAATTTCTTGATCAGGGAGAGTGCTAACCGGCTCGGTTTTCCAAAAACCAAAATACAGTCATCACAATCTATAAAATCAATGATACGCTGGAGTGTTTTTGACAATGAAAGATAGTTAACAACATCAAAAAATAATCCAAATGGCTCAATAGGAATAATTACGCCGGTATTCAAAACCTGTAAGCCTGCAAGTGCGGTAATCCCTGTAGGCTCAGCCGTATGTCGCCCAGGAATAAAATCCTGGAGTCCAGGTAAACGGCCTGGGTATGGATCAACCCAAAGCACCTCATTAAATTTTTGTTTTAACGCTTCTTGCACGAAGAAGTGGGGCCGCTGACTGATACTCAGCCAGGGCACCGGTGAAAGATAAACCATCTTCATGCTAATGAAGACCCAAAGTAATCACGGACTATTTTTACTATACGTTCACTTGCATGACCATCACCGTAAGGTGAAGAACCTTTAGCCATATTTTCATATTCAATCGGATCATCCAACAGCTGAGACACCTCTCTAAAAATATCCTCTTTCTCCGTTCCAACTAATTTAACGCCCCCTTCAGTCACCGCCTCTGGCCGCTCAGTATCCTGCCGTAATACAAGTACAGGCTTACCCAGAGCAGGAGCTTCTTCTTGAACACCGCCCGAATCAGTCAAGATAATATATGCTCTCTTCATTGCAGTAACAAATGGACCATAATCAAAAGGTGGTACCAACTTAATCCGATCATGATTTATAAGATACTGTTCTGTCACCATCCTAATATTAGGATTAGGATGTACAGGAAATACAATTACAATGTCAGAATACTTCTCTACCAGTGCCAATATTGACTGACAGATATTAATTATTGGCTGACCAAAGTTCTCTCTACGATGCGATGTTACCAATACTACTCTTTTATCATCAGGTAATTGAACACCCAAAGAGAAATCTTTTTTTGCGGTTTCAAGTAAAGCATCAATTACTGTATTTCCTGTAACGAATATTGACTTGGGATTCATCCCCTCATTCAATAAGTTTTGCTGAGAAATTTGCGTAGGTGCGAAATGTAATGCAGCTAAATTCCCTGCTAATATTCGATTAGCTTCTTCAGGAAACGGCGAATATAAATCATGTGTACGTAAGCCAGCTTCAAGATGAGCAAAGGGGACTTTTCTATAAAAACAGGCCAGTGCTGTAACGAACACTGTTGTTGTATCACCTTGAGCAATGACCATATCTGGTTTTGCTTCAGAAAGAGTCTGGTCAATGCTAACCATTAATTTAGCGGTCAATTCTGGCAAAGTTTGCCCAGGAGTCATAACGTTAAGATCATAATCAGCATGAATATCAAAAAGAGTAAAGGCTTGATCAAGTAGATCACGATGCTGAGCAGTCGCAAGTACTGATACTAAAAAATCATCAGCCTTTTGAAAAGCTTTAATAACCGGAGCCATTTTGATCGCTTCAGGTCGAGTACCTATTACACACATAATCTTCTTTTTCATACAACCCTCGATTAATGCACACCTGGACGATATTTATGAGGAACCCAAGCCCCCCATTTTTTCTCATATATCACTTTGTTTTTTTCAAATAGCGCCTGCTTAACTTCTACTTTAAGTTTATCAAAACTTGCCGAAAGATGATGATGAACAAAAACATCTTCAACAACAGCAATCTGATAACCAGCAGCCCTCACTCTGTTGCAATAATCATCATCCTCAAAGAATCCAACACCAAACGCCTCCTCCATAAGACCAACGTCTTCATATACCTTACGCGAAAACATCACGCAGAAGAAAGCAGCACAATCCACTAGATATAATTTACCTATGTGCTGATAAGTATATTTACGAGCCATGACTGCCATCTCTAGCATATCGTTATAGTTGATATTTATCTTCGCTTCATTACCAATATTATTAGTCACGGGCCCAACTAAGCCTAATTCAGGATTACGTTTAAGAGCCCTAATCAACCCATCTAACCATCCTTCGGTTACATAAGTATCATTATTCAGAATGACCAAGTAATCTCCAGTAGCAATCTTCAAACCTACATTATTACCAGCAGAAAAGCCAAGATTTTTATCATTCAAACAGACAGTAACATTCCCTTTACTTTCTGCATATTCCCTCAAAAACTCGGGAGTATTATCAGATGAAGCATTGTCGACAATAATCAACTCCAGATTTGGATAATGAGTGAATCTTTCAATACTATCAAGACAGGCTTTCGTCATATCCAAATTATTATAGGTCAACACAATAACACTAACTTTTGGTGTGATTTCTGATACTAAATGTGAAAGCTGATATGCACGGCTAGCCCAGTCATGCTGCTTCGCCCAGTCACTACGCTCTTGAGATAAGGCCTCATTACCCACCTCCTTCATTGCCAAATCGAGTTTGGTGATGAAGTCCTCTGAAGAATGAGCAATATGTAGCAGCTCCTCAATAAGCTGCACCTCGGGCATTGCCGTTGCAACGACTGGCTTACCTGCGGCCAAATACTCATAAACCTTAACAGGATTTGTGCACATTGTGAGCTCAACGAGCTTGAAAGGAATGGTGCAAATATCAAATGCGTTCAAATAACCCAGCAGGTCACTATATGGAACTTCTCCTATAAAGTGAATATTCTCAATTTTCTCAGCATTTTTTGTATCACACCCAAAGGTATTACCTACCAACACAAAATCCCATTGAGGATAATTTTTTGCAGCAGTTATAACTAGATCAATATCAAACCACTCAGAAATAGCACCATAATATCCAACGACTGGTCTATCAGAGTGATACAAATATTGCTCTGTTTTTTTAGAGAAAAAACTCACCTCGGCAGCATTACGAACAACAGTATTTTCACGCTCACGTGAAATATGCTCAGACAATCTTGCTGCTGTTGTAATAACCAAATCTGCAGAGTGTAATAATTTACATTCTTGCTGATGCATTTCCTCACTATTAGTAGAAAATCCTGCATGATGATCCATGCAATCATAAACTAATTGACAAGCAGGTATAGCAGCTGCAACTAAATGCCAGAATGGTAAATCAATTAATGCAACTGAGCGTTTAATATTGAGCTGCTGACGTAGGACCTCCACAGACTGATATAGATTTTTAAGTACTCTACTATCCGGCAATGTTTGATAAATAATTGGATGTATACCAGCTAAATTCAGTTGACAAATAAATACATTCGGAGCTGGATTATCTTGTAAAACAAACCCTGGTTGTTTTGAGTGATGAAAAGTAGTGGTTAAATAAAACACCCGATGACCAAGTGCTGCAAGCTCTCTTGCCAAGTGCTGTGGACGCTGGATCCTAAAAGCCCAATCAATAACAGGGAAAACGATAATATCGAGGCCATTAGTAGGCGCGTGACGGGCAACATTCACTAGTGGACTAGGTTGAAAATCAGCCGTATCTGGTACTATGTTTTCTGAATACACAGGCATAGCAGCAGGTGACATTACAGGTTTATTCAACAAGCAATTATCAAGCAAAGCCTTAATGCGCTGTGCTATGAATGTCGGTATTAATGTTAAAAAAGGTCTTATTATTGGCTTTGTTCGGCGATACAGGGCCGCTATATAGCGTTTTGCTAGGCGCCTCTTCCAGAACACTGATGCATATAGATGTTGCAGCTCAGCCGTTTGTGCTGTAGCCAACTGTTGAAGTTGCGACTTCTGCTCAGTAATCAGATGGTCTTGTTTGCCAAGGGTAAGTTCCAACTCCGCAATTTTATCTGAATAGTCTGACTGTAGCTCAGCTAACTGTTGCTGCAGCTCTAGATGTAGATGGCTATAGTTTTTCTGCTGCTCTGCAAGATGCGTTGATAACTGCTTCAGCCAGCGTGCATGCTCACGTTGAGCCTCATCTCTTACTAAAACAGTAGCATCGAGTCGATTAATTTCACCTCTAAGCTGCTTATTATACTCGGATATTTCTGCATCGATGCGAACGATCTGGCTATTCAGATCGAATAGTGTTTGTTCGTGTCGTTCTCCCAATTGATGCCATGTCTTGCTATTATGAAGCCCATCAATATAACGCGCATCTTCACGCATTGCCTGTGTCAATGCAGAAAATGCAGGTAAGCAGGGATCAAGTATTGCAGCTGTACGGTTACTGATCTGCTCTAATGAACAAATTTGGCGATAACAATATTCTGCTAAATCACAGAGTGGGCTATCTCCTGCTATAGCGCCATGATTTAGCTCTCTATCCAGAAATTCACTTACAAACTCTGTAAGTTTATGAACATCACACGGACGTTCAAGATAGGTAGACATACGCATAAGCTGCTCGGCAGGAGCAGATAGCAAAGCGGAGTAGTCAACTACTAATGCAGAATTATTGCTACCTAGTCCATTCACGATATCGAACAAATGACGTAGCCAAAGTGCTGCTGAGTAACCAGGATAAAACTGGTTGCGAGTCAACAGCGACTGCATAACGCCACCGGGCTCGCGTAAACTAACGACATAGCGAACACGAACATCAAGATCAGACCAGACTGACTGCCAAAAAGGTAACAATCGACAAAGCCGAGGATCTTTTAATGCAAAGCATGAGCAGTCAGCCAGCCTTGCTTGCATCAATAATCTAGCCTGTGCTCTTTTTTGGTGCCAATAAGGGAGATCAAATATCCCCTGAGGGATTTCGGCTAAATCAAACCAACCTATCCCTAGTGAGCCCAATAATCCATCATTAAAAGCAACAATTTCCGCATCTTCCCAGAAACCCTTTGGGTTATCATCTGCTGCTGCAGTTACATAGTTTCCATGCTGTGCACCTAATACAGCTAACGCCTTACTCATCGCGCTCGTTCCGCTGCGGTGCATACCTAGCACGACCCAAAGCTCATTATTTTTCATCTTATTATTAAACCTATATCAAATTACATGGTGATAGTAGAGCACCAGTCCAAAAACATGCTGCAATATATTCATATATGACATTATTACAGTTTAATATTGTAGCGATACAGTAATCTAGCCTTTTCTGGCAAAAAATATATCTTTAGTAGCCACGTTGAGATGCGCTCCGTAAGTGTAGGCTGATAATTACCACTAAATACAGATTCCTGTGCAACCGTGAGCTTATCTATGCCGAGAAAATTCGTCACTTTATCCAAAGTTTCATCATGCAATTGACGAAGTTCACGATTCGTTAGTACTAACACCTGATTGGGCGAAAATAGCGAGAAAATTCTGGCCAACTGCTTACAGTAATGCCCGCGAGTACGATAAGAAAATAATCTATGGGCTGAGCCAACCAGGTACGGGTGATTATCTTTTTTTAAACGACTATTTTCTGCACAAAGAGCAAGAGGATATGGGAGATGTTCATCACCACGACGACGCTCCATATGATATTGTGACAATGCCCGTTCAGCGGGATCACGTAATATGATAATGATTTTTGCATCTTCATTATAATGACTCAGTCTGGCTGGTATCTCGGGCAAGTACATATAAACTGGTGTAGCATCACACCGAACAGGCTGCCCGTGATAAGCCTTCAGAAATGGTTTGTATGCACACTGAATATTATCTATTCCTGCATCCTGTAAGAAAGGATCATCAAAAACATGGGCTTCTTTACCATCTACTATGTAAATATCAGGATGTTTTCCCAAAAAATCAGCTAATGCAGTAGTCCCACCTTTTTGGGTACCAATAATAAAAAGATTAATTTTTTCCATCATAACCAAGCTCATTTCTGGTGGACATTAATGCAAGGTGAAAAATCAATCAGACCTGTAGAATCTACACTTTCACAAATGACTTGAAACATGGCGACATCGACACCACGATGCAAAAATGTGCGTTCTCCATCTATAAGACCAGAACAACCACAATTCAAGAAATAAGTGCCATTTCGTAATGCACATTCAAAATCATACGATACTGTTAGAGAGCTGCCCGCAGCAACATAAGCCAAGCGATGTTCGTGGTTACGCGTTGAGGTTGCTCCGCCAAGATCAACGCCGGAACGAGTTTTAATCATCATACCAAAGCCGACTTCAAAAGCTTCTTGCTCAAAATAGGCTTCAAAGCAATAACGATAGCGTTGACCAGAATTGAGAATATTAACGGCTTCTCCCTCCAAGCTTTCAATGTGTACATCGCTAAGAACGGCACCTTTACTCTCATACCAAACTGTAGACTGAGGCTGAAGGTCTACTGATAAAATACCGGGGGCAGACTTAATTTTGGGCTCCGAGGTAGATTCGTCACTAATATAACTGTCTCCACGGCCAGTCTGGCGCAAGTGATAACGAAAGCGGGCACGCTCATCGCCTTCCATATGGAGCAGCTTGTGATAGTTGTGTACCACTGCTTTGGGCTCCCCTTGAAGCAGCACCTCACCTCGATCCAGTAATACTGCACGGTCACATAACTCAATCACGCTGCCTGCTGCATGGGATACCAGCAGAATCGTTACGCCTTGTGACTGCAACTGCTTTAGCCTGGCATAGCATTTACGTTGAAATGCATCATCTCCCACTGCCAATGCCTCATCAATGATCAATACGTCAGGATCAGTATTGATGATGACTGAAAAAGCGAGGCGTACCATCATCCCAGAGGAGTAGTTTTTAACAGGCTGATCAATAAAATCACCTATGGCAGCGAAAGAAAGGATCCGTTCCAAACGATCATCCATCTCTCGCTGTGACATTCCCAAGATAGCGCCATTAAAAAAAATGTTTTCACGTCCAGTAAATTCAGGGTTAAAACCAGAACCAAGCTCTAACAAGCCCACAACACGCCCTGTACGTGTAATCTGGCCACAATCAGGTTGCATGACTCCTGTGATAAGCTGTAGCAAGGTAGACTTGCCCGCACCATTGTGGCCCACAATGCCTATTGTCTCCCCGCGATATACCGTCAGTTCAATATCACGTAATGCTTGAAAAACCTTGACATCAGCCTTGGGATTGAGTGCATGCCATAGCGCTTGCCAAGGGGAACGATAGATGGGAAATGATTTATTGACACCGCTAACGGCAAGTACAGGCTCGGACATAGATAAATCGCAAGGTAGCTAACGAGGTGAAAGAGTATAACAATAAATGACAACTGAAATAAGGGCTGTGGTCACGAGCAACGGCAGAGCTTGTCTACCTCGCTAAATGAAGAGATTGATGAGTGAGGGAACAAATGAAACTGCTTAGTTTTACATTAATTAAAAAGGGCGCCTCGGCGCCCTTTATCGACTAGATTCGCTCTTACAGAGTGAAATCTACCAGCGGTGCTGTGCCGCGGGTACCATTCTGAATATCCACGCCTTCAGCATTGGATTTCTTAACAGCTACTTCACCCTGATTGGTTTCAACTTCAAACAGGAAGCGAGCCTGACGGCCAGCAGTGATAGAAGCACCAACGTCAGCAGCAACATCAGCAGGCTTCAGAGTCACTGCACCACCGCTTGGCAGGGTAACAGACAGTGCTTTACGGGTAACCAATACAGTACCTTCACCACGACCATTGGCAGCATGATCTGCATATTCAGTGATAGTTACGAAGATCTTGCCACCTTCAGTAGGCAGGATGTTAGATACATCACGAATGTGGATGAGGTTGGCAGAAGTGGTACCAGTAGTAATTGTGTCAAACTTCATACCATCACGGGTGAGGATGAAGAGATCAGCCAGCTCGTCCTTGAAGTAGTTATAGGTAGCTTGGCTATCACCTTGGATTTCAGCCTTAACATTGAAGTTAACAGCAGGAACCGGAACAGTGTTATCTGCAGCAACGTACAGTGTACCAAAAGCAGCCAGAGCATTTTGAACCCCACCGGCCATGTTGCCAGCACCCAAGACAGCTGTAGCAGATTGACCATCAGCAGCAGCTTTCCAACCGATGCTAGCACCAGCTTTGTTTACCAAGTTACCGTTGGCATCTTTCTTGAAGGCAGAAACATCACCAGTCAGGGTCAGGTTAACCTTGTCACGTTGGATGGTCTGGTTAGTAGTAACGTTGGTAATCGCGAAATCAGTAGCAGAAATATTCGCATCACCGATATTAAGTTTCAAGAAACCTTCGGAAACCAGAGCGGTAGCTTTACCAGCGTTAGTCAAACTCAACTGGAACAGCTTACCCAGTTTGAACAGCGGCTTGGTAGCAACCGGATCAGCAGTGTAAGAAGCGTTCCACAGAGCTCCTGCGGTCAGAGCTACTGTACCTTGAGAACCGGAGGTCAGCTTAAAGGCTTGGTTAGCTAAGTTCAGCTTCAGCTCAACCTCTGCATCAGCAAAATTGATTGTCTCTTCTACATCAGAAGCAAGAGCAAGACGCAGACGCTTGCCATTGCTGTCGATAGTGTGAACGATGGTCAGCTGGGTACCGTCGGAAATAATCTTAAAGAACTTCCGAACGTCATTAACTTCACCGCTATTGGCAAAATTACCATGATCATTCGGGTTAACCAGCAGACCGGTAAACGGCCTACGCCAGAAACCGTTGGACAGCCACTGACGGATTTCCGCGTCGTTGAATTGGCCTTCACCTTGGATTTCCAACACAATGAAACCGTTGTTCTTAAGGTCACCAACTTCACTGAAGTTAAGGGTCAGGTTTTGTTGAGCAGTGGAGAAGTCCAGTACCGGCTGCTTAGTTACAGATGCGAGGGAGGTAGTAACGAAAGTGTTGTCGTTCGGGCTAATCACGACATCAGCAAACGCAGGTGCAGCGGAACCGACCACAATGGCAGCTGCAATCAAAGTCTTCTTAAACATACTTTTTTCCTTAAGGAAGTTTATTGATTATATACAAATAGGGTTGAACCTATCCGTTGATCAACCTTCGGTGCACTGTGAGCACCGAACACAAACACCGCTGTTTTCCCGCAAAAAATGGGAAACTACTGATGCTCATGTCCTGTGAGATACAACAGTTGCATATTCCGGCCGATC
>NZ_LSGW01000006.1 GCF_001643305.1 Aeromonas salmonicida subsp. salmonicida | reverse complement strand
TTCCCCGGGAATGGCTATGGCACAGCGAAGGTGTAGCACTAGTAGGATCAGTTATTTAGCTCCAGGCCGCGCTACGTCTAGGGTTTAGGTCCTCAGATGAAATTTCACAAAGTGAAAGGAATTGCTGCTTTTTGCAAAAACAGGCTTCATTTTCAGACATAGCAAAAAACATAACCTACTGATAAATATATGAAAAACCTACTTTTCGTGGCAATTCCACGTATAGTGAGCAATCCTTCAATCCTCTACGTATATGATATTTTCCCTTAATAAACATAAGGTTGTATAAAAATGGACGGCATGAAGAACTGCACGTTTGCAATTCTTCATGGGTGAACGTGGCATGACTATCGAGGGCTTTTAACACAGTAGGGTACTACCGTCTTTTCCTTGGATAACTCCTGGTATGGGGGCGAACGTAAGTCCCATTCTTTCGGTAGTAGCCTTTTACTTTCACGGGGCCACAGTAAGACGTTACGCATGGGCTCTTGCTGTATCCGCTACCAAACCAGCTGTAAGCAGCACTGCTGTAGCTCCCTGGTGGGACGAGATTGTACTTACATCTCGTATGGCCAATGACGTAAGTCCCATCTTTTCTGAGATATCCATTTACCCATGAGCATTCATTGAGAGCATAGGTTGCTCGAGGACTCGCTTCAGGGCAGGCATAGGCGGTTGGTACAAACATGCCATTGGAGTCGTAATGTGCGGGCTCAGTATTGCAGGGGATGTCTTCAGGGAGAGACGCACACGCCGATAGAGAGAGCGCCATAAACATGGCTAAAAAAAGTCTAATCATCCTTACACCACCATGGGTTCATTCAGTATCAAAACCCATGGTTACACACTATCGAGTGAAAGGGTTTGATATGAATCCACATTTAATCAAGATAGAAATAAATGGTTCATGGGGAGTTTTGTAACCTCTCGGGGTTACAGGTTACACAGTGGACGAAAATGGCTGTAGCCCAAGCCAGACAAGGGCTAGGGGCTTGTAACCTCACACAGTTTCCACAGCGTGTAACCCCTATCAGCTTTTTCCGCTCTGAGTGGGGTTACAGCGCAAAGCCGCGCCAATACTGGGCTAGAGCCGCGTTGTAACCTCGTAACCCGTGTAACCCCGGTTTTTTCGATATATAGAAATAAAAAGGGAAATGCCTGGTCATCTGAAAGAGATCCTGAAGAAAGCCTCAATAGTGTCCCTTTGAGGGAGCAGGAGCTTTTTTCTAACTGAGGTGGGAAAATTTTTTAGGAGGGAGGAGAACTATTTTAGAGTTAATACTCTACAGACTGAAATATCCTATAGGTATCCTAGCGAAAAGAGGGTTGGCGAGTACTAACTCGCCAACCCTCTAGAATTGGTGGCCCCTGCCCGACTTGAACGGGCGACCAATCGATTATGAGTCGACTGCTCTAACCAACTGAGCTAAGGGGCCAGAATGTTGGTTTGCGGCGTGGATTATAGGGGATGTCTGCTAGTCAGTCCATAGGCAGATCAATCACTTGGCGACATTTTGTCCACTCGGCTATCAATATGTCTGTCCCCCTGCCCTCTTCGTGAAACCCGAATAAAACAAAGCCCCGCATGGCGGGGCTTTTGAGACGACAACTCGGGCCGATACCTAGGGACTATTCGTCCAGGAAGCTGCGCAGCACTTCCGAGCGGCTCGGATGGCGCAACTTGCGCAGCGCCTTGGCTTCGATCTGGCGAATACGCTCACGGGTAACGTCGAACTGCTTGCCCACTTCCTCGAGGGTGTGGTCAGTGTTCATGTCGATCCCGAAACGCATCCGCAGTACCTTGGCTTCACGAGCGGTCAGACCGGCCAGCACTTCGCGGGTCGCGTTGCGCAGGCTTTCGCTGGTGGCTGCATCCGCTGGCAGGGCCAGGGTGGTATCTTCGATGAAGTCGCCCAGGTGGGAATCTTCATCATCACCAATGGGCGTCTCCATGGAGATAGGCTCTTTGGCAATTTTCAGTACCTTGCGGATCTTGTCTTCCGGCATGCCCATGCGCATGGCCAGCTCTTCCGGGTTCGGTTCACGACCCATCTCCTGCAGCATCTGACGGGAGATACGGTTGAGCTTGTTGATGGTCTCGATCATGTGTACCGGGATACGGATAGTACGGGCCTGATCCGCAATGGAGCGGGTAATGGCCTGACGGATCCACCAGGTGGCATAGGTCGAGAACTTGTAGCCGCGACGGTATTCAAACTTGTCTACCGCTTTCATCAAACCTATGTTGCCCTCCTGGATCAGATCCAGGAACTGCAAACCGCGGTTGGTGTACTTCTTTGCGATAGAGATAACCAGACGCAAGTTCGCCTCAACCATCTCTTTCTTTGCACGGCGGGCCTTGGCCTCACCAATGCTCATGCGACGGTTGATGTCCTTGATCTGGGCGATGGACAGCCCCGTCTCTTCTTCAATCTGCTGCAGTTTGCCGATGGAGCGCAGTACTTCTTCGTCCATCTCAAGCAGACGTGGAGACCAAGCCTTGCCAGCCTGTTTCTGGTATTCAAACCAGGCAGTTTCACACTCGTTGTTGGTGAAGGCCGCAACGAAGGTTTTCTTCGGCATTTTGGCCTGCTCAACGCAGAGCTTCATGATGATGCGTTCTTGCACGCGGACGCGCTCCATCATTTCGCGCATGTTGTTGACCAAGCGATCGAACTGCTTGGGCATCAGGCGGAATTGACGGAACACATCGGCCAGCTGGGCAATCGCAGCCTGGGTATCTTCGTGAGCACGGCCATTCTTCTGAATGGAGAGGCGAGTTACCTCATACTGGGCACGCAGATCACCAAACTTCTCGCGAGCAACTTCCGGATCAGGACCACCGTCACCTTCGTCATCCGAGCTGTCACCATCGTCGTCTTCATCTTCGTCTTCGTCTTCGTCGGCCAGATCGTCTTCGCCGAGTTCGGAACCGATATGGGTAGCAGTCGGTGCTACATCATCGGCCTCGTTGGGATCGATAAAACCTGAGATGATATCGGACAGACCCAGCTGTTCGGCTTCGTATTTATCATACTGCTCAAGCAGATAGGTAATCGCTTCTGGGTACTCGGCAACGGAGCTTTGTACCTGGTTGATACCGTCTTCGATCCGCTTGGCGATGTCGATTTCGCCTTCGCGGGTCAGCAGTTCGACGGTACCCATTTCCCGCATGTACATGCGGACGGGATCGGTCGTACGACCAATCTCAGATTCAACAGATGCCAGTGCCTGGGCCGCTGCTTCGGCAGCGTCCTCATCAGCGGTACCACCTTCAGCCATGATAAGGTCATCGGCATCCGGGGCGTTTTCAACCACCTGAATACCCATGTCGTTGATCATCTGGATGATGTCTTCGATCTGGTCAGAGTCGACAATGTCTTGCGGGAGGTGATCGTTCACCTCGGCATAGGTCAGGTAGCCCTGTTCTTTACCTTTGGCAACGAGGAGTTTAAGCTGAGACTGCGGGGTTTGCTCCATAGAACTCATCCGGTTGGTGATGCTAGGTTGCGCGTACAGTGCGCTGCTGCGCAAATAGCCAATTCTAATAGAAAACCGCCAGACATGCTATGTCTGGTTGCGGCGTCGGTCGTGAGAAACCCCTGCCCGCAGTATTGTCGGGGCCAGGCGGTCATAAAGTGTTTGCTTTTAATCCCGTCGATTCGGGCAACGCTATTTATATTGGGACTAATCACTCAATTATCAAGCCCCACTCTCATTTCTTTTCTCAGTCTGTACTTCTCTGATCAGCATCATCAGCTCCTGTGTTTCCTCAGAGCTTAGCCCTTCCTGAGCCACTTTGGCCTGCAATTCTTCAATTCGTTGCTTCAGAAACTGGTTGATAAAGCCGACGAAGGTATCCTGCAATTCTCCCAGAATATCCGGCTCCTGGTCGAGCTTTACCTCTTCAAACAAGTCGTGCATTGCCAACTGGGCCAGGATCTCGCCTTCTTTGGTACCACGCCAGTGTTCCAGCAAGATGCCGGTAGTAATGCCGGATTGCGCCAGGATCTGCTGATGCAGCTGCAACAGAAACTTGATGCCTTGTACCCGCAATCCAGCCAGCTCAGGCATGGCCGGCAGTTCGGCGGTGACCGACGGATACTGCACCATCAGCGCCAGTGCTCGGCGCAATGGTGTCAGCTTGGCAGCTTTGGGTTTGGTGAGTTCAGCCTTCGGCTGGCTATTGCGGGCGAACAACTCGGCAATACGTTGTTTATTCTCCCCCCAGCGCATCATGCTGGAGAGGCGGGTGATCAACCCTTCGCGGGTAAAGCCTTCCGGTACGCGGCGAATAAGCTCGGCCGCCTTGTTGGCCACCTCGAACTTGCCCGCCTCACCGGAGAGGGCAGCATCCCGCCCCAGACGCTCGAACATGAAGTCGGCGAAGGGTTGAGCTTGATCCAGCAAGGCCTCAAAACCTTCCTTGCCAATCTGACGCACCAGCGAATCCGGATCTTCTCCATCGGGTAGGAACACGAACTTGAGTTCACGTCCATCCTGCAGATGGGACAGTGCATTATCCAGCGCTCGCCAGGCCGCTTCACGACCGGCATTATCACCGTCGTAGCAGCAAACCACCTCTGCCGTGGTGCGAAACAGGGTGTGGATATGGTCAGTTGTGGTGGAGGTTCCCAAGGCAGCAACGGCATAGTCGATGTCGTATTGACCAAGCGCCACCACATCCATGTAGCCTTCAACTACCAGGATCCGGCGCGGATCTTTGTGTGCCTGTTTCACTTCGTAGAGACCGAACAGCTCCCGCCCCTTGTGAAAGATCGGGGTTTCCGGCGAGTTCAGGTACTTGGGCGTGCCATCACCCAGCACCCGGCCACCGAAACCGATGACTCGGCCCCGCTTGTCACGGATCGGGAACATGATGCGATCGCGGAAGCGATCATAGCTGCCGGCACCGCTGTCACGAGTGATCAACATGCCACCCGAGATGAGCAACTGCTCGTGATCGCGGCTGGCGCCAAAACGGCGTCTCACCTGATCCCAATCTGCTGGGGCATAACCAATATTGAAACGCTTGACCACTTCCCCGGTCAGCCCGCGCCCCTTCAAGTATTCCACCGCCTGGGGGGCACTCTTCAAGTTGCTTTCATAGAAGCGGGCGATCTGGCTCATCAGCTCATAGAGCTCCTTGCTGACGGCGGGTTGGGAACTGGCGGAGCCACCCATGCTCTGCTCGCGAGGTACCTGCATGCCCTGCATGCTGGCGAGCTCTTCGATAGCATCGGGAAATTCGAGACCGTCGTACTCCATGACAAAACCGATGGCATTGCCGTGGGCACCACAACCGAAACAGTGATAGAACTGTTTTTCCTGGCTGACGGTAAAAGAAGGGCTTTTTTCGTTATGAAAAGGGCAGCAAGCCTGGTAGTTCTTACCGGCTTTTTTCAGCCGCACTCGCGAGTCGATCAGCTCGACTATGTCTGTGCGTACGAGCAGATCATCGATAAAGGATTGTGGGATCCTGCCTGCCATAACCGTCCTGTTTCACTGCGTAGAAAATAAAAAAGCCGCGCATTCCCAGGGAAGCACGGCTTCTTCGACCAAACAAGAGAGTTGCCTGTTACGCCAAGCGGGTTTTCACCTGAGCACTGACGGCGCCGACATCGGCACGCCCCTGAATTTTCGGCTTCAAGACAGCCATGACCTTGCCCATATCAGCCATGACGGCAGCACCACTTTCAGTGATGGCTTGCTCAATCAGTGCGACAATTTCGTCTGCGGTCAGCTGTTGTGGCAGGAATTCCTGCAGCACAACGATCTCGGCGGACTCTTTGTCGGCGAGATCCTGGCGACCGGCAGCTTCAAATTGGCTGATGGAATCGCGGCGCTGTTTGACCATTTTGGTCACGACAGCGAGGATATCCTCATCATTGAGCTCGATACGGGAATCAACTTCACGTTGCTTGATTTCTGCCATCAACAAACGGATCGCCCCCAAGCGAGCCTTATCTCTGGCAAGCATGGCAAGTTTTTGTTGATCCTTGAGTTGATCCTTCAGAGACACGGCATTATCTCCCGATTAGTACAGGCGGATACGACGTGCGTTTTCGCGAGACAGCTTCTTGGCGTGACGCTTTACAGCAGACGCTTTGGCGCGCTTACGAATGGTAGTCGGCTTCTCGTAGAACTCACGGCTACGAACTTCAGACAGGATACCGGCCTTTTCGCAAGAACGCTTGAAGCGACGCAGAGCAACGTCAAACGGCTCATTTTCACGGACTTTGATTACTGGCATGTGCCTTTCACCTCAGTGATATATTGTTAGCTGACCATCAGTCGATCAGCATGTCTTAAAATGGTGCGAAATTATACTCTGGACAGGGAATGAAAGTAAACCCGCAGAGATCGCTCTGGTTTAAAAAACCCGCGAAGGTTACCATAGCCGTCTCATTTTAGCAGTGAAATTTTTTAGCAATGCGTGTATTGGGCATAGAGACATCCTGTGACGAAACCGGGATCGCGATCTTCGACGATCAAAAAGGGATCCTTTCCCATCAGTTGTACAGCCAGGTCAAGCTGCATGCGGACTACGGTGGCGTTGTCCCCGAGCTCGCCAGCCGGGATCACGTTCGCAAGACGATCCCCTTGATCCAGGCCGCATTGCAAGAGGCGGGACTGGATAAAGATGGCATCGACGGCATCGCGTATACAGCAGGGCCGGGTCTGGTTGGCGCCATTCTGGTGGGGGCCACCATAGGCCGCTCGCTGGCCATGGCGTGGAACAAACCGGCCATCGCCGTACATCATATGGAAGGCCACCTGCTGGCTCCCATGCTGGAAGAGAGAGCGCCCGAGTTCCCCTTCGTGGCACTGCTGGTCTCCGGTGGTCACTCCATGCTGGTGCGAGTCGACGGGATCGGCAGCTACCAGCTGCTGGGCGAGTCCATCGATGATGCCGCCGGCGAGGCATTCGACAAGACTGCCAAGCTGATGGGGCTGGACTACCCGGGTGGCCCACTGCTTTCCAGGTTGGCAGAAAAGGGCACCACCGGACGTTTCCACTTCCCCCGCCCGATGACTGACCGCCCGGGACTCGACATGAGCTTTTCCGGTCTCAAGACCTTTGCCGCCAACACCATCGCCGCTAACGGTGATGATGAGCAGACCCGTGCCGATATCGCCCGTGCGTTTGAAGATGCGGTGGTCGATACCCTGGCTATCAAGTGCCGTCGCGCTCTGAAAGAGACCGGCCTAAAACGGCTGGTGGTGGCCGGTGGCGTCAGTGCCAACCGTCACCTGCGTGCCCAGCTGGCCGAGCTGATGGAGAGCCTCAAGGGTAAGGTGTTCTATCCGCGCACCGAATATTGCACCGATAACGGCGCCATGATCGCCTATGCCGGCATGCAGCGCCTGAAGGCAGGGGTGTTCGAGCCGCTGGCGGTCAAAGCAGTGCCACGCTGGCCACTGGACACTCTGGATCCAGTGTGATCTTGCGGATCCAGTTGTAATAGAAGAAGGGGCCCATGGCCCCTTCTTCATTTCTATCAGCAATATCAGACTGCCTTGGTACTAACTAATTGGTACGAAACAGTGCCTCGATGGAGAGCCCCTGCCCCAGCAGGATCTCCCGCAGGCGACGCAGTCCTTCCACCTGGATCTGGCGTACCCGCTCCCGGGTCAAGCCTATCTCGGATCCTACATCTTCCAGCGTGGCCGGTTCATAACCGAGCAGTCCGAAACGACGTGCCAGTACTTCGCGCTGCTTGGGATTAAGCTCCTCCAGCCAGTGCACTATGCTGGCACGCATGTCGTCATCCTGCGACTCCAGCTCGGGCCCCATTCCACGTTCGTCAGAAAGGACATCCAGCAGCGCCTTGTCGCGATCGCCACCGATGGGGGTATCCACAGAGGTGATCTTCTCGTTGAGCTTGAGCATGCGATTCACGTCGTCTACCGAGCGATCCAACGCAAAGGCGATGTCCTCTGCGGTCGGTTCATGATCGAGACGATGGGAGAGTTCACGAGCGGTACGCAGATAGACGTTCAGCTCTTTGACCACATGGATGGGCAGACGGATGGTGCGAGTCTGATTCATGATGGCCCGCTCTATGGTCTGGCGGATCCACCAGGTGGCATAGGTGGAAAAACGAAAGCCGCGTTCCGGGTCGAACTTCTCTACCGCGCGGATGAGGCCAAGGTTGCCCTCTTCGATGAGATCCAGCAGCACCAGGCCGCGGTTGTTGTAGCGACAGGCGATCTTGACCACCAATCGCAGGTTGGACTCAATCATGCGCTTGCGAGCGGCTTTGTCGCCTCGCAACGCACGACGAGCGTAATAGACTTCTTCTTCGGCGGTGAGCAAGGGGGAGAAGCCAATCTCCCCCAAATAGAGCTGGGTAGCGTCCATCACCTTGTTGACTTCCGGAGCCATCAGTTCATCGGAAATAGTCTCTTCAACTTCAGCGGCTACTTCCTGAACCTCTTCTTCCTCACGGGTCTCCAGCTCTTCGTCGAACTCTAACTCGGCATCCTGCATAACCAGTTGTTCTTGGCTCATGGTGTGTCTCCCTGACCTGAACCAGAGTAAGACTTAACTCTCTGGGGTTAACGCTTTGGCAAATAGCTCATCGGGTTTATCGACTTGCCTCGATACCGGATTTCAAAGTGCAAACGCACATCCGGCGCGTCCGTGCTGCCCATGTTGGCAATGACCGCTCCGCCTTTGACGCTATCTCCTTCCTTCACTCGCAACTCGTCGTTGTGAGCATAAGCCGAGAGGTAGTCATCATCATGCTTGAGGATGATCAGCTTGCCATAACCCCTTAGTGCGCTACCCGCATAGACGACTTTTCCGCCACTCGCTGCGTAGACGGGTTGCCCCTTCTGACCAGCGATATCTATGCCTTTGTTTCCCTGTTCTGCAACGGAGAAACCCTCAACTATCCGGCCTTGCGTAGGCCAGTGCCAAGAAAGTCTCGACTGAGGCTTATTGTTGTTTTTTTGTTCTCTTATCTGAGCGTATTCTTTTGAAGATGGCTGAGCAATCGTTTTCTGTTTGATAAATGGTGTGGTCGTACCTGATGGTGCCATTGCCAGCGGTTTGGGGCCGCTACTTTGCAGTGTGACAGGACGCGTCACGGCAACCATCTGGCCACCACCCATAGCGGCAGACTGTACGTTCAGCACCTGACCAACATGAAGCCCATAGGGTGCCTGCAGGTTGTTACGCTGTGCAAGTGTTTGATTCGACATGCCAAACTGACGGCCAATACTGCTTAACGTGTCGCCACGACGCACTTGATAGGTGCTGGCGCTGCGATTGGCAGTCAGGGTATTGCTACCGGATGCATCGAGCCTGAGTTGCTGTCCCGGGTAGATGTTATAGGGAGGGCTGATACCGTTGAGGCTGGCCAGTGATGGCACATCGTTACCCGAATTGAAGGCGATGGAGTAGAGGGTATCCCCTTTTTTCACCGTGTAGCTGTTGCCCTGAATAGCAGGTTGGGCCGCCCCATGACGAGCCGGTATGGTGGAGACAAGGCGATCATTGCCCAATCCCTGTACCGGAGCAGCAGTCTTGCTGGAAGAGCAAGCGAGCAGCAGCCATGACAACACGACGATACTGCTTCCTTGCCAAACACGCGAACGCATAGTGGATCCTTAACGACTAAACCAGAAATAGGCCGCAACGGCCAAACCAATACAGAGCCAGCCCAGCACATCCACATAGTGCATCAGCTTGCGCTCCATTTTCTCACCGCCCCAGCGCATCAGGCCTGCCACCAGGAAGAAGCGCATGCCACGGCCGATCAGCGAGGTCACAATGAAGGGCAACAGTGCCATATGCAGCAAGCCCGCCGTGACGGTAAACACCTTGTAGGGGATTGGCGTGAAGCTGGCAATAAAAATCACCCAGATACCCCACTGCTCGAACCACTGCTGTGCCAGGGCAATCTTGCCTTCATACCCCACAGAGACCACCAACGGCTCCCACAGGGCATAGCCGAGCGCATAGCCGAACACTGCCCCCAATACGGAGAAGATCGTCGCCAGGGTAGCGTAGTGCCACGCCTTGTGCGGCTTGGCCAGCGCCATGGGCGCCAGCATGACGTCAACCGGAATAGGCCAGAACACCGACTCGATGAAAGCAGTGATCGCCAGATAATAAGGGGCATACCTGTGACGAGCCCACTGCATCACCAGCACATACAGACGAGAAAACAGCTTCACTCAACATCTCCATCAATTAGGGGAACAAAGCGCACAGGCTCCAGGATCCGGCTGGTCAGCTGGGAACCAGCCCGTTCGATTAGCTGCAAGGTCTGATGACTATCACCTACCGGCAGCACCAGACGGCCACCATCGGCCAGTTGATCGGTGAGAGCAGTAGGCACTTCACTGGCCGCGGCCGTCACCAGAATTGCATCGAACGGCCCTTTATTGGGCCATCCCAGCCAGCCGTTGCCGTGCTTGGCCGAGACGTTGTGCAGATCAAGCTGGCGCAGTCGGCGCCGGGCCTGGAACTGCAGCGACTTGATCCGCTCCACCGTATAGACGTGCTCCACCAGATGTGCCAGCACGGCGGTCTGGTAACCGGAACCAGTACCAATCTCCAGCACGTGGGCCGGATCATTCTGGATCAGCAGCTCGGTCATCCGCGCCACCATGTAAGGCTGGGAGATGGTCTGACCATTGCCGATGGGCAACGCCGTGTTATCCCATGCCTTGTGGGCCATGGCTTCATCCACAAACAGCTGGCGCGGTACTTTCGCAATCGCCGCGAGTACGCGGAAATCACGAATGTCCTGTGCGATCAGCTGGTTCAACAGGCGCTGTACTATCACACCTTCATCCCTGCAGGTCTAACCAAGCCCCCAGACCCGCCAGACTGCTGTATGCAGTCATATCGATGGTCAGGGGGGTGATCGAGACATAGCCCTGCTCGATGGCGGCGAAATCCGTGCCTTCTCCCGCATCTTGCTGGCTGCCGGGGGGGCCAATCCAGTAGATCGGCTGACCACGGGGATCCTCGGTACAGATCACCGACTCCGCCCGATGACGATTGCCAAGGCGTGTCACCTTGATCCCCTTGACCTGATCAAGGGGCAGGTCAGGCACGTTCACATTGAGGATCTGATCGGCAGGCAGCGGATGCACCATCACCCCCCTCACCAGTTGGGCTGCATAATGGGCCGCCGTGGCGAAGTGGGTCCGTCCTACCAGTGAGATAGCAAGGGAGGGGAAACCGAGATGACGCCCTTCGGTCGCCGCCGCGACCGTGCCTGAGTAGATGACATCATCTCCCAGGTTGGCGCCATGATTGATGCCTGCAACGACCATGTCCGGCTCGGGGCGCACCAGTTCGTTGACCGCCAGATGCACACAGTCGGTCGGGGTGCCCTTCACCGCATAGTAACCGTTTTCGCTGATACGGGAGACCCGTAGCGGTACTTCCAGCGTCAGGGAGTGACTCGCGCCGCTGCGATTGCGATCCGGCGCCACCACAGTAACCTCGCCACACGCCCTCAGTGCATCGCTGAGCGCGCGAATGCCCTCGGCATGTACACCATCGTCATTACTGACCAGAATTCGCATCGGACTGATTCCTGAAACCATGATCGGCCTCTTCGGCCTGCATTAATTCGCGTACCACGCTGGTCGCAAAGGCGCCGGCAGGCAGGAAGAAGGACAAGGTCAACACCTCGCCGTCCAGCAGCCAGCTCATCTGTTCCGGCTTGAGCAGCAGCGGGCGGCGATCCTGATCCAGTCCGGCTTTTTCCAGCCCGTCACACCACTCGGCATAAGGAGCCAGCACTGCCTGCTCAAACTCGGCGGCAGCGCCCTGGCTTGCCAGGCGGCCGCGTCCCCACAGGGAGGCGGTCAGTTGCACGTCACCGGAAGCCAGCCGTGCAGCCAGCTCAGGGGTCAGCACCTCTTCACTGAAGATGGAATGGCTGCCTTTGAGCATCACGCAATCGCCGGCCAACAGCTGATGGGCCAACCCCTGCTCGATGCGGGCACTGACGATGGCATTGAACAGCATGCTGCGGGCGGCGGAGAGATAGAGGGAGCGCTTGTTGCGATCCTTTATCCGCTTGCCGGCAAACATCGCCTTGGCCGCTTCCAGGTTGTTGCCCCCCCGGCCGAAACGCTGCTCGCCATAGTAATTGGGCACCCCCTGAGTGGCGATGGCTTGCAGGCGGGCCTCCAGCCCGTCGGCCTGCGCCAGACCGGTGAGGCGCAAGGTGAAATGGTTGCCCTTGAGGTAGCCAACCCGCAATTTGCGGTTGTGACGCCTGGCTTGCAAAATCTGGATGCTGTCGCTCTCGACCACCGACAAGTCCGGCTCGGCTTTGCCCGGCAAGTGGATGCCGAACCACTGCTCGGTCACAGCGTGGCGATCTTTGAGGCCAGCCCAAGTCACCGCATTGCGGTTAACCCCGGCTGCATCGGCCAGCAGGCCCGCAACCCAGGCAGTGTTCTCGCCGGTTTTGCGCACCCGGACGAAGATGTGCTCACCTTCACCACAAGGCTCGAAGCCCAGATCCTCAACCACCACAAAATCGCTGGCCTCGGCCTTGAGAATGCCCTTGGCGGCAGGCACACCATGCAAATAACTGAGCTGTTCCAACATTATTGTTTCACCAGTAAGACGACGGCTTCGGTGGCGATCCCTTCCTTGCGCCCCGTAAAGCCGAGTTGTTCTGTGGTAGTCGCCTTGACATTCACCCGGTTCAAATCACATTGCAGGTCGGCAGCCAGCACAGCGCACATGGCGTCGATATGGGGCGCCATCTTGGGGGCCTGGGCTATGATGGTCACATCCAGATTGCCGATGGCATAGCCCGCGGTTTTTACCCGGGCAAAAACGTCCCGCAGCAGGATACGACTGTCGATCCCCTTGAATTGCGCAGCGGTATCGGGAAAGTGACGGCCTATGTCACCGGCGCCGATGGCGCCCAGCAAGGCATCGCTCACAGCGTGCAGCACCACATCACCGTCGGAGTGAGCAAGCAGTCCTTGCTCGTACGGCACAGCAACCCCGCCCAGCATGCAAGGCCCCACGCCACCAAACTTGTGTACATCAAAACCATGACCAATTCGCATCATGCTTGGCGTCCTCTCAACATACAGGGACCTACCTCGTCAATTTTGTGCACGTCAAAACCACGCCCAATCCGGATCATGCCTGCTCCTTTAAGTCACTTTCATCGCCAGTGGACCCATCCGTCGCAAAAACGGCTTATGTCTGCTGACTTAAAAACAGCCCAGCCAGAGAGAGATCCTCAGGCCGGGTTACCTTGATATTGTCAGCGCGCCCTTCCACCATACGCACCGTGAAACCGGCACGCTCCATGGCAGAGGCCTCGTCAGTGATGGTAGCCCCCAGTGCCAGCTCCTCCTCCAGCGCTCGCTTCAGGGTGCGAGCGGGGAACATCTGCGGCGTCAGCGCATGCCAGAGCAGCTCGCGATCGACGGTACCAATGATGTTGCCTGCAGCATCAGAGCGCTTCATGGTATCGCGCACCGGGCTGCCGAGAATGGCGCCCCCACACTGGATGGCGGCGGCGATCAGGGCATCGAGATCGCCATGGGTCAGACAGGGACGGGCGGCATCGTGAACCAACACCCAGTCACTGTCGGCCGCATGTAACGCATTGAGAACGGAAAAGGCGCGCTCGGCGCCCCCCTCTACCCGCAGGATACGCGAGTCGGCCGCCACGGGCAGGGTTTCAAACCAGCGATCATGAGGCGCCAGCGCTACTATCACCTGCGCTATCGCCGGGTGAGAGAGCAGCCGCTCCAGGGTATGTTCGAGAATGGTCTTGCCCGCCAGGTGCAGGTACTGTTTGGGACAATCGGCCCGCATCCGGCTGCCGATGCCAGCGGCCGGAACGATAGCGATCACGCCAGTGATTTTCACATCAGTCATCATAGGGCTCATCGTCCGGCGCCGTCTCCTGATCTTTATCCTTGGGGATAATCCGGTAGAAGGTCTCGCCCTGCTTGATGTAGCCAAGATCGTTGCGCGACAACTCCTCGATGGCCTCAAGGCCCGAGGTTAAATCATCAATCTCGCGATAAATCAGGTTATTACGATCCTTGAGTACCAGATTATCCTGCTGCTGCCGGGAGATGGCATCAGACAATTCGTGATAATCGGACAGGCCATTCTTCCCCAGCCAGAGGTCGTATTGAAGCCCTCCCAACAGGAAGAGCAGGATAAGAGTGAGTAGCCGCATGCACTGAGTCTCCTTCAAGCGGCCTAGTTTCCCATATTCGCAGGCAAGACAAAAGGAAGCCTGTGCCCCGTATGGGTTGGGCCGGAATAAAAAATGCAGAAACCGCAAGCGGCTGAGCCAGATACGAAAAAGCCCCGCCAGATTGGCGGGGCTTTGAGCAGATTAAGGGCGGGCTGGAATTAAGCCTGGCCTTTCACTTCTTTCAGACCGTTGAAAGGAGCTTTGGCACCCAGAGCTTCTTCGATACGGATCAGCTGGTTGTACTTGGCAACACGGTCAGAACGGCTCATGGAACCGGTCTTGATCTGGCCAGCAGCGGTACCCACAGCCAGGTCGGCGATGGTCGCGTCTTCGGTCTCACCGGAACGGTGGGAAATGACGGCAGTGTAACCAGCGTCTTTGGCCATCTTGATGGCAGCCAGAGTTTCGGTCAGGGAACCGATCTGGTTGAACTTGATCAGGATGGAGTTGGCGATGCCGTTGTCGATGCCGCGCTTCAGGATCTTGGTGTTGGTTACGAACAGGTCGTCACCCACGATCTGGATCTTTTTGCCCAGCTCTTTGGTCTGGTAAGCGAAACCGTCCCAGTCAGATTCGTCCAGGCCATCTTCGATGGAGACGATCGGGAACTTGGTGGTCAGGTCAGCCAGGTAGTCAGAGAACTCGTTGGAGGTGAAGATACGACCTTCGCCTTTCAGGTTGTACTCTTTCTTCTCGGCGTCGTAGAACTCGGAAGCAGCGCAGTCCATGGCCAGGGTGATGTCTTTACCCAGTACATAGCCAGCAGCAGCAACGGCTTCTGCGATCACTTCCAGCGCTTCGGCGTTGGATTTCAGGTTGGGAGCGAAACCACCTTCGTCACCAACAGCAGTGTTGTAGCCCTTGGACTTCAGCACTTTGGCCAGGTTGTGGAACACTTCAGCACCCATGCGAACGGCTTCTTTCAGGGTCTTGGCGCCAACCGGCTGGATCATGAACTCCTGGATGTCGACGTTGTTGTCGGCGTGCTCACCACCATTGATGATGTTCATCATCGGCAGCGGCATGGAGTAAACACCCGCAGTGCCGTTCAGCTCGGCGATGTGAGCATACAGCGGCATGCCTTTGGCAGCAGCAGCGGCCTTGGCGTTGGCCAGGGAAACAGCCAGGATGGCGTTAGCGCCAAACTTGGATTTGTTCTCGGTGCCGTCGAGGTCGATCATGATCTGGTCGATAGCAGCCTGGTCCTTGGCATCTTTACCCAGCAGAGCTTGAGCGATCGGGCCGTTTACGGCTTCGAGGGCTTTCAACACGCCTTTACCCAGGAAACGGCTCTTGTCGCCGTCACGCAGTTCCAGCGCTTCGCGGGAACCGGTGGACGCGCCAGACGGAGCGGCTGCCATACCAACAAAACCACCTTCCAGGTGAACTTCGGCCTCAACGGTCGGGTTACCACGGGAGTCGATGATTTCACGACCGATCACTTTAACGATCTTGGACATGTGTATTTCCTCAGGTTTCGTAAAAAAACAACAAAAATATGCCAAAAAAAGCGGCTGTGGCACAGAGCCTCAACCGCATTTATTTTCAATTACTTCAGATTACGCTTCTGATACTCACCTGCCGCCTTCACAAAACCGGCAAACAGGGCGTGGCCATCACGGGGAGTTGAGGTGAACTCCGGGTGGAACTGCGCCGCCACAAACCAGGGGTGATCCGGGATCTCGATAATTTCCACCAGTTTCTTGTCGGCGGAGAGACCGGTCACTTTCAGACCTGCCGCTTCAATCTGCGGCAGCAGCTTGTTGTTTACTTCGTAACGGTGACGGTGACGCTCGTAAATGGTCGGGCTGCCGTACATCTGACGCACCTTGGAATCCTCGACCAGGTGGCAGAGCTGGGAGCCCAGACGCATGGTGCCACCCAGATCGGACTTCTCGGTACGGGTCTCGACGTTGCCTTCGTCATCCACCCACTCAGTGATGAGACCGACAACCGGATAAGCACAATCTTTCTTGAATTCAGAGGAGTGAGCACCTGTCATGCCAGCGACGTTGCGCGCGAATTCGATCATGGCAACCTGCATGCCGAGGCAGATACCCAGATAAGGGATCTTGTTCTCACGGGCATACTGGGCAGCCAGGATCTTGCCTTCCACACCACGCTCACCGAAGCCACCCGGTACCAGGATCGCATCCAGGCCTTCCAGCAGCTCGAAGCCACGGGTTTCGATGTCTTGAGAGTCGATGTACTTGATGGTGACGGAGAGACGGGTCTTCAGGCCACCGTGCTTGAGCGCCTCGTTGACGGACTTGTAGGCATCCGGCAGAGAAACATACTTGCCGACCATGCCAATGGTCACTTCCGCAGTCGAGTTGGCCTCTTCGAAGACAACCTGTTCCCACTCGGACAAGTCTGCTTCCTTGCACTCCAGACCGAAACGCTCGGTGAAGTAGGAGTCCAGATTCTGGGACTTGAGCAGTGCCGGGATCTTGTAGATGGAGTCGACGTCTTTCATGGAGATGACGGCGCGCTCCGGCACGTTGCAGAACAGACCGATCTTGGCACGCTCGTTGGCCGGAATGGTGCGATCGGAACGGCAGATCAGCACATCCGGCTGAATACCGATGGAGAGCAACTCTTTCACGGAATGCTGGGTCGGCTTGGTCTTCAGTTCACCGGCAGCCGCCAGGTAAGGAACCAGGGTCAGGTGCATGAACATGGCGCTGTTACGGCCCACTTCAGCCGCCAACTGACGAATGGCTTCGAGGAACGGCAGGGACTCGATGTCACCCACGGTACCGCCCACTTCGACGATGGCAACCTGATGGCCTTCGGCACCGGCAATCACCCGCTCCTTGATGGCGTTGGTGATGTGCGGGATAACCTGAATAGTGGCGCCCAGATAGTCGCCACGGCGCTCTTTGCGCAGCACGTCAGCGTAGATACGGCCAGTGGTAAAGTTGTTGCGGCGAGTCATCTTGGTGCGAATGAAACGCTCGTAGTGGCCCAGATCCAGATCGGTCTCGGCCCCGTCCTCGGTTACGAACACTTCACCGTGCTGGGTCGGGCTCATTGTGCCCGGATCCACGTTGATATAGGGGTCCAGTTTCATGATGGTCACATCCAGACCACGGGCTTCCAGAATGGCTGCCAGAGAAGCTGCGGCAATGCCTTTGCCGAGGGATGAAACAACGCCACCAGTTACAAAAATATATTTTGTCGTCATGCTGAACCTGAAAGAAGTTTAGGGAATTTTAAGGGGTGCTTCGGGGATGAAGCAGGACGGGGAAACAGTATACCAAAACCCCCACTCCCAAACAATGAACAAAAATCTATCAGGCTCACAGCGCCATCGTCTTGCGCCAAATCAACTTTGTTCGGTTTCCTTGGCCTTGTCCCAGGCGGAGTCCAGCCTTTCGAGCGAACAATCGGTCATTTTCAAGCCTTCTGCAGCGATAAATTGCTCAACCTGCCGAAAGCGACGCTCGAACTTGGCGTTGGCCCCCCGCAGCACCTGCTCCGGATCCTTGCCCAAGTGACGCACCAGATTGACGGTGGCAAACAAGAGATCGCCGAGCTCATCGCTCACCCGCGCCTCGTCCACGTCGGCCATCAGTGCTTCTTCCATCACTTCGTCGATCTCTTCGTGGATCTTGTCCACCACAGGCCCTAGGGTTTTCCAGTCAAAGCCAACGGTGGCACAGCGCTTCTGGATCTTGGCGGCGCGAGTCAGGGCCGGCAGCGAGAGCGGAATATCATCCAGCACGCTCTCTTTATCGAGTGCCGCCCGCTCTTTGGCTTTTTCCGCCTCCCAGTTCACCTTGACCGCCTGCTCATCGCCAAGATCCGCATCGGAAAACACATGGGGATGACGGCGAATGAGCTTCTCGCTCACCGTATCCACGATATCGGCGAAATCGAACAGCCCCTGCTCCTTGCCCAGTTGGGCATAGAAGACCACCTGAAACAGCAGATCGCCGAGTTCCCCCTTCAATCCCTGCCAATCGCGGGTTTCGATGGCATCGGCAACCTCATAAGCCTCTTCCAGGGTGTGCGGCACTATGGTCTGGAAGCTCTGCTTGAGATCCCAGGGGCAACCCCCTTGCGGGTCACGCAGACGAGACATGATATCAAGCAGTTGGGGCAGATAGTAACGTTGGGACATGGGATGTTAGCTTTCCATTCGTGGTTGCAGGGGGCGTGATCAGGAGGGAAACAGTGACCGACCTTGCGGTCGGTCACTGCTGCGGGCGGGTCACCATCAGAGGCGCTTGGCGCTGATCACGTCATTGAGCTGGCTCAACTTGGCCAAGGCCCGGTTGAAGGCGTTGATGTTGTAGATCTCCAGCTCCATGTCGATCTCGGCAGTCTGCTCGCGCACGTTGGAGCGCGAACGCACCCCCATCACGTTGATCTTCTCGTTGGCCAGCACTGTGGTGATGTCCCGCAGCAGACCAGAACGATCATTGGAGAGGATACGGATGGTAAGGCCATAGCCACCTGAGTAGTTCTCTCCCCACACAGCATCGATCAACCGCTCCGGGTTGCGGCGGGAGAGCTCCTTGAGCTGCTCGCAATCATCCCTGTGGATGGAGACCCCGCGCCCCATGGTGATGAACCCCTGTATGGTGTCGCCCGGAATGGGCTGGCAGCAACGGGCTATGTGGGTCATCAGATTGCCGACCCCTTCCACCACTATGTGATCCTTGGGCTTGGGCCGGAACGGGGTATTGGCCTTCTGCTCCAGTTTTTCCAGCACCCGGCGATCTTCTTCCTCCGCCGTCGGCTTGTTGTAACGAGTGTCCAGGTAGTTGAGCAGCTGGTTGATGCGAATGTCGCCGCTGCCAATGCCGGCCAGCAGGTCTTCCAGCTCCTCGGCGTGGAAACGCTCCAGCACCACCTTGTCGACCTTGGAAAGGGTCAGGTTGTGTCTGTCCAGCTCTTTTTCCAGCAGTTCCTTGCCGGCGGCTATGTTCTTGTCCTTGTCCAGTTTCCTGAACCAGGTGGCCACCTTGGCCCGTGCCCGGCTGGAGCGCAGGAAGCCGGAGTTGGGGTTCATCCAGTCGCGGCTCGGGTTCGGCTCCTTCTGGGTGATCACCTCCACCTGATCGCCGGTCTGCAGCGCGTAGGTGAACGGCACTATGCGGCCGTCAATCTTGGCACCGATGCAGCGGTGGCCGATCATGCTGTGGACGTGATAGGCAAAATCGAGCGGGGTCGCACCTGCCGGCAGGTCGATGACATCCCCTTTCGGGGTGAACACATAGACCCTGTCCTCGAATACCTGACTGCGCAGATCTTCGAGCAGGGATCCGCTCTCGGAGAGATCCTCCTGCCAGGCGAGCAGCTTGCGCAGCCACTCGATCTTGTCTTCAAAGTTGTTGGCTTTGTTGGCTTTGTTGGCAGCCTGCGCCCCTTCCTTGTAACGCCAATGCGCGGCAACGCCGAGCTCGGCATCCTGATGCATCTGGTCGGTACGGATCTGGATCTCCACCGTCTTGCCCTCTGGCCCCACCACGACAGTGTGGATGGACTGGTAACCATTGGGTTTGGGGTTGGCGACATAGTCGTCAAACTCGCGGGGAATATGGTGGAAATGGGTATGAACGATACCGAGTGCCGCATAGCAATCCTGCAGCCGCTTGGTCACCACCCGCACGGCACGCACGTCAAACAGCTCGTTGAACTCGAGGTGCTTCTTCTGCATCTTGCGCCAGATGCTGTAGATGTGTTTCGGGCGGCCATAGACTTCCGCCTCCACTCCGGCCTCTTTGAGCCCGTCGCGCAGGGACTGCACAAACTCGCGAATGTAGCGCTCACGGTCGAGCCGCTTCTCGTCGAGCTGCTTGGCGATCTGCTTGTAAGTGTCCGGGTGCAGGTAACGGAAGGCGAGATCTTCCAGCTCCCATTTGAGCTGACCAATGCCAAGCCGGTTGGCCAGCGGGGCATAGATGTTGGTGATCTCCTGGGCCATCAACACCCGGGTCTCTTCATCTGCCTTCTTGGCTTCCCGCAGACAGGCGATCCGCTCCGCCAGCTTGATGACAACGGCACGCACATCCTCGACCATGGCGAGCAACATGCGTCGCACATTGTCGACCTGCTCCGGTGAGGTTTCGCTGCGGTGCAGAGTCTGCAGGGAGCGGATGGCCTCCATCTCCAGCACCCCTTCCACCAGCTTGGCGATCTTGGGGCCGAAGTCTTCGTCCATCCGTTCCTGGCTGATGAGGCCGGCTTCGACGAAGGGGTAGATGATGGCAGCCTTGAGAGTGCCGAGATCCATGCTGAGCATCAGTAGAATGCCCGCCATCTCGACACCACGCACCAGCAGACGGTTGGTGATCGCCTCGTCACCGAGCGTCAGACAGTACTGATAGACGGTTCGCAACTGATCCTTGTCACTGTCACTTAAGGAGAGCGAGCTGACCCACTCTTCCAGGGTGAAGTTGTCTTTCAAATGAATATCGCGAACCGCAACCATGGTATCAATCCTTTAAATTATTGGGCCGAAAGCTGCCGCTTCCTCCCCCTCACCTGATGAGACTGCCTCAAATGGGGATATCTGGAGAACTTTTCAAGGCATATTGTCAATAAAGACAATAGAGTTCTCCAACAGGCCCTGCCGATTTACGAGGGTCTAGATTACCTCAATCATTACTGCTCAAACAGCGCCATTGACTCGAGATGCCCCGTGTGCGGGAACATGTCGAGCATCCCCAGGCGCACCAGTCGGTAGCCCCCTTTCACCAGCACCTGACTGTCACGGGCCAGGGTGACCGGGTTACAGGAAACGTAGACCACTCGCTTGGGTGAAAGTTTCACGACGTGACCCATCACCTCCAGCGCACCAGGGCGGGCCGGATCCAGCAGCACCAGATCGAATCCTTCCCGCGCCCAGGACATGCCGACTATGTCACCGCTCAAGTCCGCCTTGTAGAAACGGGCGTTGTCGATGCCGTTGCGACGGGCGTTTTCCTCGGCGCGGGCCACCATGGCCAGATCCCCTTCCACTCCCACCACTTCACGGGCCTGACGGGCCAGTGGCAGAGTGAAGTTGCCGATGCCGCAGAACAGATCCAGTACCTTGTCATCCTTGCTCGCACCAAGCCACGCGAGCGCCTGGGCCACCATGCTCTGGTTGATGGGGCCATTGACCTGAATGAAGTCACCGGGAGCGAATGCAAGAGACAGGCCATCCAGTGAGTAGGATGGCTGGAATACTTGGTGCAGTGGCTCGATGCGTTCATCAGCGGCCTGCAGATAGAGGTCTATCCCCTGCGACTTCGCAAACGCCACCAGCAGGGCGCGATCCGCCTCGTTGGGACGACCGGTGTGGCGCAGCAGCATCATGATCCCCTGCTCTGCCTGGATAAGCTCCGCATGGCCCAGCTCACGCTGGCTCTTGAGGCGATTGAGGCATTCGCGCAGCGGTGCTATGAGGGCAGAGAGCGGCTCGGCCAGCACGGGGCAACCCTCAATCTCCACCAGATCGTTGGACTGACGGCGACGAAAACCGACCCGGGTACAGCGGCCATTCTTGTCAAACTTGATGGCCAGCCGGCAGACCCGGCGGTAGGCGCGGGACTCCCCTGTCAGCACGGGCTCGAGCACTGGCGCCTTGATCTGCCCCAGTCGTTCGAACAGGCTGACCAACCCGGCCTCTTTGGCAGCCTGCTGATCCGCTTCGCCGAGGTGCTGGGCATTGCAGCCGCCGCACTCGCGGTAGTGGTTGCAGAAGGGGGCGATGCGGTTCGCCGCCGGGGTCACTACCTGTTGCAAGGCGGCGTGAGCATACTGCTTCTTGTCGTCGAGGATGCGGGCCTTGACCTGCTCGCCGGGCAGAGCCCCTTCGATGAAGATCGCCTTGCCCTGATGACGGCCGATACCGACGCAGTGGTGATCCAGACTGTCTACCGTAAATTCAATACGTTGGGGCTGGGTGGATTTCTTTTGGGGCTTGAAAAACTGGGCCATAAAACTTGGTGCCTATAGGTGGCTATGTCATGATTGTGGAATCTGCAGCAGGCTATTGTCCCACAAGAATAATAGTATGACCAAATCCGGCCTGCGGGCCCGCCCACTGTCGTTTGCCCTCTTGCCTACCCTGATGATCGGGGGACTATCCGCATGACCCAATCCGGCCTGCGCGCTCATGCCGTGTCATTGACCATCTTGCCCACCCTGATGATCGGGGGACTATCCGCATGACCAAGTACGGCCTTCGAGCCCGTGTACTGGCCTTTACCATATTGCCGACCCTGATCATTGGCGGCCTGATGGCAGGTTATTTTACTTTCCACCGCTACCAGCAGCTGGAAAACAACCTGATCGATCAGGGCATCAACATCATAGAACCGCTGGCCATCGCCAGTGAATACGGCATGACCCAGCACAGTCGCGAGTCGCTCAAGCGGCTGATTGGCCTGACCCACCGCAAAAACTCGCCGCTCATCAAGTCCATCGCCGTCTTCACCCAGGACAACCAGCTGTTCGTGACGTCCAACTATCACAGGGACTTCACCCGACTGCGGCTGCCAGATGGCAGCCAGATCCCCGAGCTGACCAGCGTCACCCTGTACGGTGACGACATCATATTGCGCACCCCGATCCAGGCCGAAACCAGCATGGACGGCTTCCCGCTGCCCAGCGATGTGGAGCCGCCGATGATCGGCTACATCTCCATGCAGATGACCACGGACAGGGCCATGATCCTGCAGTATCGCGACACCTTCTTCGCGGTGATCATGGTGCTCATCGGCATCGCCTTCAGTACCCTGTTTGGCTTCAGGCTGGTCAAAAGCGTGATCCAGCCCATCACCGATATGGTGCAGGCGGTGCACAAGATCAGGGAGGGGCGCCTCGACACCCGGGTCAGCGGTCAGCTCACAGGCGAGCTGGACATGCTGAAAAACGGCATCAACGCCATGGCCAAGGCGCTCTCCGAATATCACGAGGAGATGCAGCAGAATATCGATCAGGCCACCTCGGATCTGCGGGAAACACTTGAACAGATAGAGATCCAGAACGTCGAGCTCGACATGGCCAAGAAACGGGCGCAGGAGGCTGCGCGGGTCAAATCCGAGTTCCTGGCCAACATGTCCCACGAGCTGCGCACCCCGCTCAATGGCGTGATCGGCTTCACCCGCCAGCTGCTCAAGACGGCGCTGACGCCGAGCCAGACCGACTACATGCAGACCATAGAGAAGTCGGCCCGCAACCTGCTAGGCATCATCAACGACATCCTCGACTTCTCCAAGCTGGAGGCAGGCAAGCTGCAGCTGGAGCATATCCCGTTCAGCCTGCGCGACACCCTCAACGAGACCATGCACCTGCTCGGCCCCAGTGCTCACGACAAGCAGCTCGAACTCTCCCTGCAGGTAGATGCCGAGGTGCCGGACTATCTCACTGGCGATCCCATGCGCCTGCAGCAGGTGCTGACCAACCTCGCCGGCAACGCCATCAAGTTTACCGAGCGTGGCAACGTGGATGTGCACATAGAGCAGACCGGCGGCAGCAACGGCAACAAGGTGCGGCTCAACGTGCTGATCCGCGATACCGGTATCGGCATCTCGGAAGAGCAGCAGCGCCAGTTGTTCCAGGCCTTCAATCAGGCCGACTCCTCCATCTCGCGCCGTTATGGCGGCACCGGTCTCGGTCTGGTCATCACCCAGAAGCTGGTACAGCAGATGGGAGGCCAGATCCGTTTTGAATCCGAGCTGGGCAAGGGGTCCATCTTCTCCTTCAGCCTGGATATGGACGTCTCTCCCCTGCCCCAGACCGAGAAGCTGCCGCTGGATCGCATTCAGGGCAAGCGGGTCTGGCTGCTGGAGCCGGATCCATTCAGCCACTCTTCCCTGTGTGCCCTGCTGGCCGAATGGCAGCTGGATGTGCAATCTCTCGCCATCGACACCATCTGGCCCGAGATGAGCAATCAGGACATGGTGATCATCGGCAGCAGCACACTGCACACTCCGCAGCAGGTGATCGCTCGCCTCGATGCGCTGGACGGCCAGCAGAACACCATAGTGTTGCTCAGCAGCCACGAGCCATCGCTCTATGAGGCCATGCTGGCCCACGGCGCCCAGCACTGTCTCTCCAAGCCCACCAACCACCGCAAGCTGCTGCACGCCCTGCTCTCCCCCGAGGCGACCAAGAGCGCGCCGCTGCCCACCCCCTCCCCACGCAGCGTGCAGGCGATCAAGGTGCTGGCGGTGGACGACAATGCGGCCAATCTCAAGCTGATCGCCGCCATGCTCAAGGAGATGGTGAGCCAGGTGGTGGTGTGCAAGAACGGCAAGGAGGCCGTCAGACTGGCCCAGAGTCAGCCGTTCGACATCATTTTCATGGATATACAGATGCCGATCATGGATGGCATCAGTGCCACCCAGGCGATCCGCAGCCAGTCCCTCAACACTGAGACGCCCATAGTGGCGGTCACAGCCCACGCCATTCCAGGTGAGCGGGAACGGCTGATCCGCCAGGGCATGGACGACTACCTGGCCAAGCCCATCGACGAGAGCATGCTGGCCCAACTGATCACCGACTTCGCCCACCGTCGCCACCAGAACCACGGGGATCAGCAGATCGACTGGTCCCTAGCGGTGCGTCAGGCCGCTGGCAAGCTGGATCTCGCCAAAGAGATGCTGACCATGCTGATGGCCAGTTTCGACGAGGTGGACCCGGTTCTGGAGGCAGCGTTCGCCGGTCAGGTGGAGGATGCCGAGGTGCTGGCACAGCTGCATCGCCTTAATGGCGGCTGTGCCTATTCCGGGGTGCCCGGCCTGCAACGATTGCTCTCCCAGCTGGAGCAACAGCTGCGCGACGGGGTGCCGGTCAGCGAGCTGGAGCCCGAGTTGCTGGAGTTGCAAGATGCGATGGAGCAGGTGCGTCGGGAAGCGCCCCTTTACCTCGCCTGAATGCCGTGGATGCAGCGTGGCGCCGGTTGGCAGCCGCTATCAGCCTCCGTTAATGAACAGAGTCAGCCCTGCTTTTTCTGACGCGGGGCGCGCCAGATGATAAAGTTGCGCCGTTTCTACAGGAGTCAACATGACCAACAACGATATTCTGCGCCGTCTGCGCTACGCCCTCACCATCAGTAACGACCAGATGGTCGAGATGTTTGCCAAAGGCAATCTGACGGTCACTCACGCCCAGTTGCACAGCTGGCTGATGAAAGAGGCGGCTGAAGGGGAAGAGCAGGAAGCGGGCTATGTCGCCTGTCCCGATGCAGCCCTGAGCCAGTTCCTCGACGGCTTCATCATAGCGCGCCGCGGTGTGCGGGAAGATGCCCCGGCCCAGGTGATCCCGAACCGGATCAACAACAACATGATACTGCGCAAGCTGCGCATCGGCCTGAACTACAAAGAAGAGGACATGCTCGGTACCCTCAAGCTCGCCGACTTCAACCTCTCCAAGTCCGAACTGAGTGCCCTGTTCCGCTCCAAGGATCACAAGCACTATCAGGATTGCGGGGATCAGATCCTGCGCAACTTCCTCATCGGCCTCACCGCCAAGTACCGCGCCTGAGTCATGGGCCAGCGTATCTGCTCACTGTCAGCCCGTGTCCCGCTGGCCAGTGGGCGGCGCTGGCCGTCACGCCTTCCTGAACCAGGCTCAAACGGAGCCATGCAGCTGCGATTATGGTCACTCTGCCTCATACTGCTGCTGAGCGCCTGCCAGCCTGCCCCCTATCAGCTCTCTTCCCGTTACCCCAGCGCCAGCCAGAATGAACGCATCGCTTTCCTGATCCTGCACTACACGGACGAGGACGACGCCCACTCACTGCGCCTGCTGACCGAACCGGCCCATCAGGTGAGCGCTCACTACCTGATCCCCCGCGACACCGACCAGACACCGCTGCCCGTCTACCAACTGGTGCCCGACAGCCAGCGCGCCTGGCATGCGGGCCGCAGTCGCTGGCACCAGTATGCGGGGCTCAACGCCAGCTCCATCGGCATCGAAATCGTCAACCTGGGCTATCCGCCGGAAGATGCGCTGCTACCCGCCCACCAGCGGCGCTGGCAGCCCTACACCCAGGCGCAGATCGCCGCCATCGGCGCCCTTACTCAGAAGCTGGTGCAACGCTACCGGATTCCGCCAACCCAGGTGCTGGCCCACAGCGATGTCGCCCCCGAGCGCAAGCAGGATCCCGGCCCCCACTTCCCCTGGCGCGAGCTCGCCCTGCACTACGGGGTCGGCGCCTGGCCTGATGAAGCCAGGGTCACAGCCCTTCGCCAGCAGCCAGCACCCGCCTGGAATGCCCTCACCTGGCAACAGCAACTCGCCCGTTACGGTTATGGGGTCGCCCTCAGCAGCACCTGGGATGAACAGAGCCGCGCCGCCCTGCGCGCCTTCCAGCTCCATTTCCGCCCAGCCCTGATCAGCGGCGAGCCCGACGAGCAGAGCCAGGCCATCCTCACCGCCCTGCTGGAACGTTACTTCCCCTAAGCGCCAGAGATGAAAAGGGACGCCG
>NZ_LSGW01000005.1 GCF_001643305.1 Aeromonas salmonicida subsp. salmonicida | reverse complement strand
ACTTCGCCGGAATACGCACCTCGATCAGTGGGCGCAGCTGGCTGGCGCTGGCGGCAGAGAAGCGCAGCCAGCCCGGCAGGCGGTGGGTAGCCTTGGTGGAGCAGCCGGGGCGAGCACTGTGATCCCGGTAGGCCGCCAGGGTGGCCACCAACGCCTCCTCACCGCCCAGATAGCCCACCTCGATCTGTTCGATGGGCTCGTGCTCCTGCCCCTGGGGCACGGCGGGGAGGGGATAGACGTGGGCCTCCAGCAAGGGTAGCTGACCCAGCTGTCGGGCCAGGCGGGCCAGCGCCTCTTCGAGCGCGTCCATCTGTTGACGCAGGGCGGCAGTCGGAGTAAATGTGTCCATCGGCATGTCCTGTGGTCGCCCCTGTCACATCCTCTGAAGAGAGTTGGCAGGGGGTTGGCTGAACTACTGTATAAATAACCATACCAGTATGCCGAAAGCGCGCCAAGTGCCTCCTTTTTGATGCCCTTGGCGAGCATCAGAAGTGATAGCCATTTGGGTGTGTTGTTTTTGTATCTCTCTGTTAAATAAGGATCAATAAAAGATCTCTTGTTTAACAACTGGATGTAAACACCAGGTTGCCTGTCTCGCCTTTAGATCCGGTGACTGCATAGCCAAGGCAGGAAACTGCATAGTTAGGGGTGTGCCACGCAGGAGAATATGCTGTCGGGTTTTCATGCGGAATAAAACGGTTATTTAATAGTTAAAAATCAATTGGTTATATTTTAATGGCTGACGATATGCAGCATTAGCTTTACTAATGCGTTGTATCAAAATTCGTCAATTGAGTCGGTTGTCCCTCCTGACTAAGCTTTGCGCAACAAATATGCACCCGCGCAGACATCATCAAGAGGAGCCACATCATGGCCAACATGACTTATACCGAAGCCGGTTACCAGCATTCCAGCCAATTGAATCTGGCTGCTCGCGTCAAAATGACAGTACTGACCTGGCTGGAACGCAGCCGCAGCCGCAGCCGTCGCCAGCTCTCTGAGCTGCCTGAGTACCTGCTCAAGGACATCGGCCTGAACGAATCTGATCGTTATCAAGAGACCACCAAGCCCTTCTGGCGTGGTTGATCTGCCGGGCATGGATGCCTTGCTTTCTGCTGATCCTGATTGCTTAATCCCGACTTGGCTCGTGCCAGCGTGTGAATGATTGCCTGATATTATTGCTTCCCCGCAGTGCTGTTTTACTTCCCGTGATTTCCCCTTCCTTTACTCCATACCTTGTCGATTTGTCACTATCTGTCGCCAGCTTTGTATCCTTACTGTTTGAATTTGTTTAAAAACTGATTTTAAGCCCACACGCCTTGCGTATAATCCGCCCATAGCGTTTCTGACAAAAGGGTGAGATGGATGATTCCCCAGCATGATTTTTTGGCCCTGACCCGCCACCACGAGTGGCAGCTTGAGCCCTTCGCGTTTGACCTGCCCGATGGCTCCCGGGTGAGTGTCTGGGATACGGGAGTGCTCTGCCTGGAGCCTGCCAGTGGCGCGGGCGATCAGTCCGGGGGACGCAAGGATATCGTCCTCTCCTGCGGCATTCACGGCAACGAAACCGCCCCCATCGAGATCTGCAACCAGTTGCTGACCCGGCTGCTCAGCGGTGAGCTCAGCGCCCGTCATCGGGTGCTGTTCCTGTTTGGCAACCCGGCCGCCATGAACCTGGGGTTGCGGGAAGTGGAGGAGAACATGAACCGGCTCTTCTCCGGAGCCCACAGCAAGGGGGAGGGACTGTGCAATCAGGAGCGCATTCGCGCCATGCGCCTCGAGCAGTATGTGAGCCGCTTCTTTGCCGAACCGGCCCGGCCCCGTTATCACTATGACCTGCACACCGCCATTCGCGGTTCGCGCCACGAGAAGTTTGCTGTCTACCCCTTCCCCCATGAGCGGCCGCACTGCAAGGAGCAGGTGCAGTTCCTCGGTGCCTGCGGGGTGCGTACCATATTGCTCTCCAGCGGTCCCACCACCACCTTCAGCTATTACAGCTCGCACCAGCATGGTGCCCATGCCTTCACGGTGGAGCTGGGCAAGGTGCGTCCGTTTGGCGAGAACGACATGACCCGCTTCATCGAGACCCGTCAGGCGTTGCAGGAGCTGGTAACTCGGGATGAGGTGGTGCTAGAGCCCTGGCAGGCGGATGACTTCACCATTTTTGCCATCGACCGGGTGATCAACAAGCGTTCGGAGCAGTTTCGCTTCCTGTTTGCCAGCGATGTGGACAATTTCACCGAGTTTCCCCAGGGATTCGTGCTGGCCGAGGATGGTGAACTGCGCTACACGGTAGAAAAGACGCGGGAGGCGGTGGTCTTCCCCAACGCCAATGTGGCCATAGGTCAGCGCACCGTGCTGCTGGTGGTGCCGACCCGCTTGTGGGGGTGAGCCGAACCCGTCTTCTGTGCCATAGACCTGAGCGTCGTCCGGTTGGTGACGCGAATCCATTGATGTGGGAGTGATCCCGCATCCACCCAAAAGGGAGCCCGAAGCGGCTCCCTTTTTCGTCTCTGCTCAGCCGAAAAGTTCAGTGTCTTTCTGAAATTAAAGAAGTTTCTACTGGTCTTACCTGGTTAAATCACATTGCTCTTTGGTTAACATCTTATTTACATTCTAAGGGTCACCTCATGGTGGTGACGTTGACAACGGCAAGGAGCCAGTTATGACCCATGTCGACATCCCTTTCCTTCGTTACCTCGATGAGGAAGGGCGCCCGGTCGCGACACTACCGACCTGGCTGGACAAGGCGATACTGCACACTTTCTACCGCAACATGGTGATGGTGCGCAGCTATGACAAGAAAGCAATCGCGCTGCAGCGAACCGGCAAGCTCGGCACCTTTCCCTCCCATCTGGGAGCCGAGGCGGTCGGGATAGGCGTCGGTCTCGCCATGCAGGAGCAGGATGTCTATGTGCCCTACTACCGGGACATGCCCACCCTCTATGTGCGGGGCGTGCCAATGGAGAAAAACCTGCAATATTGGGGCGGGGACGAACGGGGTAGTGTTTTTTACAAGGCCGATGGCGAGCTGTCGGAGGACTTGCCCATCTGCGTGCCCATCGCCACCCAGATCACCCATGCCGCCGGCATAGCGGCGGCCTTCAAGTTGCGCAACCAGCCTCGTGTCGCCGTGGTCACCATAGGTGACGGCGGTACCTCCAAGGGGGACTTCCTGGAGGGGCTCAACTGCGCCGGAGTCTGGCATCTACCCATGGTGATGATCATCAACAACAACCAGTGGGCCATTTCTGTGCCGCGCAAGTTGCAGTCGAGCGCACCCACCCTGGCCCAGAAAGGAGTTGGCGCCGGGGTACGCAGCATCCAGGTTGACGGCAACGACGTGGTGGCTGTTTATGATGCCACCCGCATCGCCGTCGAGCGTGCGCGCAGTGGCAAGGGGCCGACTCTCATAGAGGCAATCAGCTATCGGCTGGGGGATCACACCACGGCCGACGATGCGACCCGCTATCGGGATGCTGCCGAGGTGGAAGCCGCCTGGGCCAAGGAGCCGGTCAAGCGGTTGCGACAGTTCATGTTTGAACAGGGCTGGTGGGATGAGCATCAGGAGCAGGCGTTGCTGGCCGAGGCGAGCCGGGAGGTCGATCGCGCCGTGGCTGCCTATGAAAGCACGGCCCCGCAGGCGCCGGAAACCCTGCTCGACTATCAGTTTGCCGAGTTGCCCAAGGATTATCGCGGGCAGCGCCAGCGCATCATCGCCAAGGGCATGCAGCGTCACGCCGGGGAGGAACGCTCATGATCGATGAGATGAGACTGCAGGATGCCATCAAGCCTGCCTGGTGTGACGACATGACATGCAACGGGAATGCGGTGGCTGATGACGCCGAGTGGGGGAGGACGCATGAGTGAAATGACACTGCTCGAAGCCATCAATCTGGCACTGCACCATGAGATGGAACACGACCCTGATGTGGTTGTTCTGGGGGAGGATGTCGGGGTCAACGGCGGGGTGTTTCGGGCCACTGTTGGCCTTCGCGACAAGTTTGGCTTCAAACGGGTGATAGATACACCGCTGGCCGAGGGGCTGATCGCCGGGGTGGCGGTGGGGATGGCAACCCAGGGACTCAAGCCGGTGGCCGAGTTCCAGTTTCAGGGCTTCATCTTCCCCGGCATGGAGCAGATCATCTGCCAGGCCGCGCGGATGCGTAACCGCACCCGTGGCCGTCTCTCCTGTCCCATCGTCTATCGCTCTCCCTACGGCGCCGGCATTCACTCGCCGGAGCACCACAGCGAGAGCGTTGAAGCCCTGTTTGCCCATATTCCGGGCCTGCGGGTGGTCATTCCCTCCAGCCCGAGGCGCGCTTATGGCTTGCTGCTATCGGCCATTCGTGACCCGGATCCCGTGATGTTCTTCGAGCCTGATCGTATCTATCGCTCCATGAAGTCGGACGTGGTGGATGACGGTGTCGGCCTGCCGCTGGATATCTGCTTCACCCTGCGGCCGGGGCGGGACGTCACCATAGTTGCCTGGGGGGCCTGTATTCAGGAGGTGATGCGGGCGGCGAGCCTCTTGGCGGAGCAGGATATCCAGTGCGAAGTGCTGGATTTGGCGACCATCAAGCCGCTGGACATGGAGAGCATTCTGGCGTCGGTGCGCAAGACAGGCCGTCTGCTGGTGGTGCACGAGGCGTGCGGCAGCTTCGGGGTGGGGGCCGAGATAGTGGCGCGGGTGACAGAGGAGGCGTTGACCTCTCTCAAGGCGCCGCCCAAGCGTCTCACCGGAGTGGATGCCGCCGTACCCTATTATCGCAACGAAGAGTATTACCTCATCACAGAGCAGGATATCGCGGATGCGGCTTACCAGCTGATGGAGAACAAATGGCTATGACATTTTTCAAATTTTGGCGCTTCAGCAGCCGAGCAAAAAATAGCCATGGAATCTTCCAACGTTTGGTGATTGCCCCGCAGATGGAGAACTGGTCATGAAATTTTTCAAATTACCGGACCTAAATAACTGATCCTAATAGTGATACACCTTCGCTGTGCCATAGCCATTCCCTGGGAAAGGAGACACGGTATCCATGAAGTATTTCACTCGAGCCAGCAGGTTGGCCATCCCTCTGCATTGATGATTGCGCGTGATGGTTTCATGTAACTTGTGCCACAGCCGTTCGATGTGATTAACCCAAGGACTGTAAACTGGCTGGAATAACAGG
>NZ_LSGW01000004.1 GCF_001643305.1 Aeromonas salmonicida subsp. salmonicida | reverse complement strand
GTCTGTTGCGCCTTGAGGGTACCCTCGGCCTCTCGCCCGAGCACCCGGAGTGTGTCGCCCGCCGCGACCTCGATGCGCTTGCTTTCAAACAGCGACCAGTTGCTGTCCAGGGCACGGATCTTGATGGTGTGTTTCTCCCCCTGCCCGCTTACCAGCACCAGCGAGTGGGTCTTGTCTGCGACGAGATCAATGCGATAGCGATCCATGGTTTTACCCTTGTCGTCCCACCGCTCCATGACCATCCCCTCGCGATAGGTGTCACGCTGATGGCGGGTCTTGCTATCGAGCCATACCGGGGCAAGGACGTTGAGGGTGTGATCCTGCCCGTGCAGTTGGCCGCTATCCCGCAAGACGCTGCGGATATAGCTGGTTAGCTGCTGCTGATCCCGTGTCCCGGAGACCTGGGCAACCACCTGCTCGCCTTGCTGCAGACGATGCGCGTAGTCCTGTGCCAGGGCGTCAAAGCGCGCTGGCTTGTCAGGCACGCTTTGGACGGTGGCCTCGATGTTGGGCGCATCATAGAAACGGTACTGCGGCACGCTGGCTTGCTTGAGGACGGAGAGCGCATTGCCGACGCCGCGCTGGCGCTCACTGTCGAGCATCAGTACCTGGACATCGCTGGCCCGTGCCTTTTCCAGGATGAGCAGCGTTTCTTTGAGGGTCAGGGATTCAGCCTGCTCGACAATGAGGGTGCTATGAGGGGCAAAGACCGTGGCGGCATTGAGGGTGTGACGCGGGGCAATATTGCCTGCCAGAGGCTGGCTTTGTGCCAGCAGGCGAGCCGAGCGATTGTCGCTGGCCAGGATGGTGACCTCACGCCCCTGTTCGCTGGCCATGAGCACGGCATCTTCCATGCGCTCGATGGTTTGGGCCATGCCACCCCGTCCGGACAGGATAGCCAGCGGGGCCTTGTCCTGGGCCAACACGGAGTAGGCGTTGGCATAGGGACGATCACGCGGGGTTGCCCGCTCGGCAAAGGTGGCTATCGGGGGGCGCTTGTTGAACTCGTTGGCCAGCTGGGCGATGGACAATTCGTTGAGCAGATGGATATCGGAGGTGAAGATCCCTTTTTCCTTGTCGAGCGGGATGAGGCGCTCGCGTCCAATCGCCTGCTCGATACCCTCGCGGGCCTGGGTGATCAACCCCTGTTCGACGGGGAGCTGGCTCACCGTGGCGGCCAGTAATTCGGAGTAGGAGAACTGTACCTTTTTATCCGAAAGTATGGATATCGCCTGGCTCACGGCTTGGGTGATATCCGTGCCAGCTGGCGTGGGGACGGTGTATCCCTGGGCGCGTTCGTCGGCCTTGGCGAGATAGAGGGGCAGTTCAAAGCCTGCTTTGCCCAGGCGATCACGCCAATCGGCGATCAGTAGATCGGGGTCGGCAACCGCCTTGTCCTTGCGGGTATCGAGCGCGGCGGCATCGCGGGACTGGGGTGAGGCATCGGGGCCGACCGCGTCGTTTATCTGCTGGCTGCGTTGGCTGAATGGTTCGGTCGGCACCCCCTTGAGCTCCCACAGGCCATGCTTGCCGGTGACCTCTGTTTCAAAACCCATCGCCTCGACGTCCTGGCGCAGGGCGTGGCGGTATATCTGCCCGAGCGCCAGTTTGTTGTTAAAGATGTCTTTGCCAAAGCCGCTGTTCATGTGGGCGGCATCACTGCTCAGCGCCCGCCATTTGCCTTCTGCATAGGTGGCATTGAGCACCAGTGAGTGGGTGTGCAGCTGCGGATCAAGTTCGCGGGAGGTGTCGTGGGTGTAGAGGGCCGCCACGATATTGCCGGTGGTCTCGGTGCGGGTGATGCCATCGGTCATGATGCGGGTGCTGGCCAGCGCCTCGACCTCCTTCATTGCCACCGCCACAGCGTGATGGTGGGCGGCCAGAAAGCGCTCGTCACCCGCCACCAGTGCCATCACGGAGACACTCTTGGGGGCCGAAAACGTCAGGTCATAGCCGGTGCGGTGGGTCTGCTTGCCATCCACGATGCGCGAGAGTTCCGTGCCATCGGGGAGTTTGCCCTGGGCGATGGCATCGAGGGTGGCCCCGTCAATGGGGCCACTCAGTCCAAGGCGGTCAGCCCCTTCCCCCATCCAGACCGACTCGAGATCGCCCATGGCGTAGTAGTTTTCCTCGGCAGCGTAGTAGGCCGAGCTGCCCAGTGACAGCATCAGTAATACTCCGGCTCGTCACCACCCGGCTCTTGGTGGTGATGGTTAATGTTGACCTCTTCGCGCCGCGCCGCTTCTTGCTGTGTCCGTTCGGATTTTTGGTAATTGGGGTTCGGGGAGCAATGGAACAGGGAAGTCACTTAAGCCTTCACCAACAACGATCTGAGCCTTCCATGCGGGCATAGCTCTCCGAGAAGCAGTGCCGATCATCCGCAACGCAACCTATGTCGGTTAGCAAATCGTTCATGGTTTTATCCAACTCTTCCTCAGTGTCATAGGGCACCTTCAGCTCATATTCCCCGTTCGCCCGCCGCGTGGCCTCGTAGTGGGCAAGCTCAAAAAACTCAACTTGCTCTATCGTGCGCTTCTTCCCCCGCACAAACTTGCTGTTGTTCTCAATGCGCAGCGTCAGCAGGATGGTTGCAACCTTGGAGTGATCGCCGCTCTCGACGTGTTGCATGTTTGGCAGCTGCTGTCTCGATTGTTTATGCGGGCCAATCTCCACGCCACGATGCCGCAGGTAGCTGTACAGGGTACTCTTGGACAAATGCAGCTTTTGTGCGATGGCTGCGACCGACAGTGTGCCCTCACGGTACAAGGTCTCCGCTGCGAGGGCCGTAGCCTCCGCCTCTGGTGACAAGCCTCTGGGTCGTCCACCTACTCGTCCGCGGGCCCGCACTGCTGTCAGTCCTGCCAGGGTGCGCTCGCGGATCAGTTCACGCTCGAACTCGGCCAGCGAGGCGAACAGGTTAAATACCAGTCTCCCTTGCGCGTTGGTGGTATCGACCGGGTCATTCAGGCTGAGCAGGCCCACTTTACGCTCCATCAGGCTGCCCACTAGTTCCACCAGGTGCTTGAGCGAACGCCCCATCCGATCAAGTTTCCAGACAACCAACACGTCGCCTGCGCGTAACTGCCGCTGCAGCTCGTCAAATGCCGGGCGTGCTGTTTTCGCTCCGCTGGCCACATCCTGATAAATGCGCTCGCAGCCAGCCGCATTGAGCGCGTCCACCTGCATGTCTGGATTTTGGTCGCGGGTGGATACCCGTGCATAGCCTACTTTCATGGTTAAATTCCAATAAACTCATTGCACCAACAAATTATCGAACTTTGCTGTGGCAAACCAGTTTTATGAACCACTTATCGACCTATCAATGCCGTTAAACCCGCATTTCAGCACGGTCGATTAAAGTATTAAAAAACCATCGTTTTATCGAGCTGTTGTGCTCCACTGTAATTGGGTGTATACGTGTTTATGTGTAAATGCGCTGTTTGGGAGAATGTTATGAGCAATGTGCGTTGGAACATCGCGGTGTCACCCGACACGGATCAATCCGTCCGAATGTTTCTTGCATCACAAGGCGGTGGCCGTAAGGGCGACTTGTCGCGTTTCATCGAAAAGGCTGTGCGCTCCTATATCTTCGAGCGCGCCGCGGAGGAAGCCAAGGCGGCCAACGCCAACGTCAACGAAGCCGTGTAATGGGCAAGTGAACACTGATGCGGGTTGTTCTCGACACCAACGTGTTGCTCAGTGCTCTGCTGTCGCCGCACGGTTGGCCGGACGTCATTTACCGCGCATGGCAGAAGGATCGTTTCGACCTGGTGACATCGGTTGCACAAATCAATGAACTGCGCCGAGCCAGCCGTTATGCAAAGTTCAAGGATGTGCTCCAGCCGCACCGTGTTGGCGCGATGGTCAACAACATGCGATGTTCGGTCATGCTTGATGTGTTGCCACCTCTACCGGAGGGTATCGAAGTCAACGATCCAAATGATACATTCTTGCTGGCGATGGCGATGGCGATG
>NZ_LSGW01000003.1 GCF_001643305.1 Aeromonas salmonicida subsp. salmonicida | reverse complement strand
GAAAACCAGGGGCGATTCACACAATGGTGATGAATCCAACGATGGCTGGGCATATCCTTAAAGGAGATTTAGCTTACTTATTTCGTACAAAAGTAATGAAGATATGTCCTTTCCCAGAATTCAAAAATGAAAATTTTGTACCAGAGTTATATGTATGGAATAAAATTTCTGATGTAGGAAAGATAATTTTTTATGTAGATCAGATTATATATATATGCGAGTATCTTCCAGATGGTTACACCAATAACTTCAAAAGAAATTTGAAAAGCAACCCTCATGGTTTTGGGGTTTTTTATAGAGATCAAATCATCCGAGATGTTAGATGGATAGGGAAGATTAAAGCGTGTATCAGGAGTTTTCAATGTATTATTTACAGCTTTTTAAGAAAATAGTATGAAAATTGCTATTGTTATAACAGGTCTTGGCATGGGAGGGGCTGAACGACAAGTTTGTGATTTGGCAGATCAATTTATTAAAATCGGCCATAAAGTATTACTCATCGTCATGACTGGTGAGATAGTCAATCGCCCATATTCAGCCGGAGTGGATATAGCTTTATTGAAAATGAGGAAAAATCCACTGAGTTTTGTAAGTTCTTATTGGGAAGCCGTTAAATTGCTTCGGCAATATAAACCGGATGTGGTACACAGCCACATGGTTCATGCAAATTTATTTACTCGATTGGTTAGATTGATGGTATTTATTCCTAAGCTCATCTGCTCCGCTCATAGTATCAATGAAGGGGGAGAAGTGTATATGCTTGCTTATCGGCTAACGGACCGACTATGTGATTTAAGTACGAATGTAAGTCAGGCGGCGGTCGACATATTCATTAAGCGAAGAGCTGTAGCCGCAGGGCGTATGCAGGTTATGTATAATGGTATTGATACTAGACGCTTTTCTTTTAATATTGTGAGTCGAATGCAATTACGATTTCAATTAGGAGTAAAAGAGGATACAATTTTATTGCTAGCTGTCGGGCGCTTAACTGCGGCAAAGGACTATAAAAATTTACTAAAAGCATTTGCTAGGTTATCCTCTCAATATTCGTATGTTCAGCTGTTTATTATTGGAGAAGGAGAGGATAAGGCTTATTTGATGTCAATGGTTGCAGCACAAGGTCTAATGGCGAGAGTGCATTTCTTGGGGCTGCGCTATGATATAGAAAAATGGATGAGTGCGGCAGATATATTTGTATTGTCATCTGCTTGGGAGGGATTTTCTTTAGTCGTAGCAGAGGCGATGGCTACTGAGCTGCTAGTGGTAGCTACCGATTGCGGTGGGGTGAAAGAGGTGGTTGGAACTGCCGGTTTGCTTGTTCCGCCACAAGATAGCATACGGTTATCCGCTGCAATAGAACATGCTCTTTTACTTTCACCTCTTGAGAAGGAGGCGATAACCCAGGAGGCTCGCTCACGGGTAATTAACCATTACTCGATTAAGGTAATTAGTCAGCACTGGTTAACTTTATACCAGGATTGCTTATGAGTATACACCTTTGTATGGTGGCCAATACTGCTTGGTCAATGTGGAACTTTCGGGGGGGGCTATTATCTGCTCTTTTACAGCGTGGATATCGCATCACCATTGTTGCACCACCTGATGGTACAGTCTTTTTGCTTTGTGATTTAGGGTGTTCATTTATTCCCTTGACGCTGTCTGCCAAAGGCGTAAATCCATTTGCAGATCTTAAGTTGACATGGGACTTGGTGAAATTGTACCGCAGGATTGATGTCGACTTAATTATCCATTATACAGTAAAGCCGAATATATATGGTTCATTTGCTGCGTGGCTCTGTCATCTACCAACAATATCCATAACAACAGGCTTAGGTTATGCGTTATTAAATAATGGTTTGATACCAAAAATTGTTAGGTTGCTTTATAAATATGCTCTTAAATATCCGCGTTTAATAATTTTTTTAAATGAAGATGATCGGAATGAATTCGTTTCGCGGCGAATAATAGATAGTAGAAAGGCTCGCATATTTCCTGGTGAGGGTGTCGATCTTGATTTTTTCTATCCAGTCATAAATCCTTCTGAAGATGATTCAATCCATTTCTTACTTATCGCTCGTCTATTATGGGATAAAGGTGTAGGTGAATATGTTGCAGCAGCCAAGTATGTTCGCAGTGTTTATCCTAATGTAAAGTTTAAACTATTAGGTGATTTTCAGGCTAACAATCCCAGTGCGATTGGTTACGAGCAGTTGAAGGTATGGATTAATGAGGGTGTACTTGAGTATCTTGGAACCACACATGATGTTAGACCCGTAATCATGAAAAGTGACTGTGTTGTACTACCCTCTTACAGAGAGGGATTACCACGCACTATGATTGAGGCGGCCGCAATGGCAAAACCGATAATTGTTACCGATGTTCCTGGATGTTCCTGGATGTCGTGATGTAGTTAGGCATGGTGAAACGGGTCTATTATGTGAGGCTAGAAGTATCGAGTCATTGACTTGTGCGATGATAAAATTCATCTATATGAATATAGAGCAGAGAATATCTATGGGGAATTCTGGGCGAACTTTTATTGCTGCGAATTTCGATGAAAAAAAATAATAAAAATTTACTTGGATATGCTTGAGCACCAATTTTCTGGTGAGTTCGGATTAATAGACAAAAAGTGAAGAGATTAATGCGAAACAACAGTCATCAATTCTTTAGCCGTCACTCTTTTGTACGCGGGCGATTTAATTATGCCATGATGTTCTTTCTGGCCGCATTGATTGCTACTTTGTTACCTGCTTTTTTAATTTGGGGGTGGGGTTTCTGGTATAGTTTTGACTCGGTCAGGGTTAATACCATTTTAGGTATCTTTATTTCGTGCATGATTGCAGGTTTTTCTCTTGATCGCTTTATGATCTATCCTGGTTCACAGGTGCTACCATACATGATTAAAACGGTTACAACTATATATTTGTTGCTATTTGCAATATTATTGATAACTCGTTTTGAGTATAGTCGCAGTGTTATTCTTTGTTCTTATTTACTTGTTTTGATATTGTGTTGGCTCATTTGTCTGTTGGGTGTCATGTATGGTAGAAGAAAATACGCTATTATTCCTGTTGGAAATTATAAGTCTCTGTGTGAGATTGATGGTATAGACTGGTATATTGTTAATGATTTGACTCTCTTTGACTATTGTTATGATGCTGTAGATCGCGGATCTTAACACTCTTGAGTTACAAGATCAGTGGCAAAGGGTTTTAGCTAACTGCGCATTATTAAAAACCCCAATTTATGATAGCAAGCAAATTTATGAATCTTTAACCGGTAGAGTTAGTTTAGATTTTTTGCATCAAAGTAACTTGGGTGCGATTACCCCGTCATTGTATTATCTTTATATTAAAATGGTTGTTGATATGGTAGCCATCATAGTTGCGTTGCCGTTACTGCTCCCATTAATGCTTGCTACTGCAGCTCTTATAAAAATTGATAGCCCTGGCCCTATATTTTTTTTGCAAAAAAGGGTAGACCAAGGAAATAAGGATTTTATAATATACAAATTTCGTAGTATGCATGTAAATGCTGAACTGGGTGGTGCTAAGTTTGCTGAGGAACGTGATTGTCGAACAACTCGGGTGGGAGCACTTATTCGAAGATATCGAATTGATGAGTTGCCGCAGTTTTTTAACGTATTAAAAGGGGATATGAGCCTAATTGGCCCTCGGCCAGAGCAAAGAGTATTTGTCGAGAAATTTCAACATGAGCTTCCATTTTATATGTATCGTCATATGGTCCGTCCTGGTATAAGTGGATGGGCTCAGGTCATGTATGGTTACTCAGCAGATATAGACAGCACACGTAAAAAGGTAGAATACGACCTTTACTACATTAAGAATTTCTCTGTATGGCTTGATGTATTAATTGTATTTAAGACAATTAAAACCATGGCAACAGGTTTTGGTGCTCGCTGAGTTACCGGGGTTGATATATGAATGGTACATCTTGGATTTTGTTTTTAGCTTATTGGCTACTGGCCATGCATTTTTTCATGCACAACCCCGGCGGGGCCGGGCTCTATCTGCCATTCAATGCCTGGGGCTGGGTCTTTGCCAGCCTCGTCATCGGCCTGGGGTTGTGGCAGGTCACCCTGCAACAGCGGTTGATATTCTCGTCTTTGCAGGCCTGGCTATGGCTTGGTGGATTCCTGTTGTTGCTACCCATGGCGTATCCCGGTTTTGAACTCAAGGACTATGCCATACCACGACTGCTGGGGTTGTTTGCCGGTCTGCTGTTTCTGTTTTGTCTGTACCAATGGCAACTGGCTCGTCAGGCCCGTGATCAGTTGCTCTATCTGTTGTTGGGGGCGGTAGCGATAGAGGCCTTGCTCGGGCTGGTGCAGTATTACCTGCTGACCCCAGGCAACTGGCTCGGTTATGACACTCGGGCCAATCGCCCTTATGGCATCTTTCAGCAGCCCAATGTGATGGCGACCTTTATGGCGACCGGACTTTCCCTCGCCATCTGGCTTGAGCTGCGCGGCAATGCCAATGTCTGGCTACGAGGGCTGCGTTATGGGGTGATCCTGGCGGCCAGCGTGCTGCTGGTGGTGTTGCAATCCCGGGTAGGACAACTGGGTGGCTTGCTGGCCCTGCTCCTGCTTGCGCCACAGTTGCATCGTCAGCATCAACTGGCCCGTATTCTGGGCCTGGTTGCGCTCGGTGTCGGCCTGGGGTTGGCGTCCCAATACGGGATCAGCGGCGTCAAGCGCGGGCTTGAGGTGTACCAATCCGGTGGCATGCGCTCCGTATACTGGCCCTATGCCGCCAAGCTGATTGCGGAAGCCCCCTTGGCCGGTTGGGGCTATGGTAGCTTTGAAACCACCTTCCTGCATCACTACATGGCCGACAAGGCGCTGAACCCGGCCATGGTGCAGATTGAATATAACCTCGATCACCCCCACAACGAGTTTCTCTACTGGGCAGTGGAAGGGGGATTGGCCCCCATGATCGGCATGGCGCTGATGGGTGGTGCTCTGTTGTGGCGGCTTGCCAGGGCGGGCTGGGTCAAGGGGGCGGCGCTGCTGGCACTGGTGACCCCCATACTGCTGCACACCCAGACCGAATATCCGCTCTATCACGCCATCGCTCTGTGGTGGGCTCTGCTGCTGCTGATCCATGTGCTGGATGCGGAAGTGGAGGAGGGGATGCAGACAGCCAGCTGGCGTGAATATGTCTATCGCCCCTGGTTGCTGTTGCGCTTCATGGCTATCGCCATCCCTGTGCTGGTTGTGCCCTTCATGCTCACTGCCATTCATACCGCCTGGGTGGTGACCAAGTACGAGCGCGGCGGTTACAAGAATCCAACCCTGTTGCTCGATGTCGTCAACCCCATGGCTTGGTTGACCCGGGTGGAGTTTGATGTGAACTCGGTGCGGTTGATGGTGGGCTTGCAGACGGATAACAAGGCGGAGCTGGAAGCCTATCTCGACTGGGGTCAGGCATTTGTACGCCATACCCCCAGAGCCAATATTTACGCAAATATGGTGGTCGCACTCGGTGCGCTTGGGCGACAAGAAGAGGCGCAGGCGCTACGAACGCAAGCCCTGATGCTCTATCCGGGTGATCCCTTGCTAACTGGCTCGGCCGCCAAATCTGTGGCCACTGCGCTGGAGGGTAAACCCTCCTCCTGATGCCCAGCGGCAGGTGCAAAGCAGGGCGGCAAGGTTGCGCGATGTTTCACCAACCGCACTACTGCTTCGCAAAAATAGGCGCCTTTGCTGGACGGGAGAGGCGCCATGGCTAAGATAGTGGCCTCAACGTCTTGTTTTAGAAAGGGAGTATGAAATGGAGTTAGTGCTAGGCCCATTGGAAGCCCGCGTGATCGGCGCTCTGATAGAGAAAGAGATCTGCACGCCGGATCAATACCCCCTCTCCCTCAATGCCCTGGTCAATGCCTGCAACCAGAAGAGCAACCGTGAACCTGTGCTGGAGCTCTCCGAGCTGGATATCCGCGCTGTTGTGGATGAGCTGATCCGCAAGCGTCTGGTCGTCAACACTGCCGGTTTCAATGCCCGGGTACCCCGTTACCAGCACCGTTTCTGCAATACCGAGTTTGGCACCCTCAAGTTCAGCGAGCAGGAGCTCGGTATCGTCTGCGAGCTGCTGCTGCGCGGTCCTCAGACACCGGGTGAGTTGCGCTCTCGCACCAACCGCTTGTGCAGCTTCGATGATGTTACTCAGGTGGATGCGGCCTTGGCCGCTCTGATTGAGCAGGGGCCTTATGTGGTCAAGTTGCCCCGCGAACCGGGCAAGCGTGAATCCCGCTATGCCCATCTGTTCAGCGGTGAGGTGGATCTGCAGGCGCTGGCCGAGGCATCCCCTGCCAGCAGTTATGCCTCCCCGGCGGCGGACAGGTTGAGCGTGCTGGAAGAAGAGGTCGAAACCCTCAAGTTACAGTTGCAAGCTCTGGAAGCCCGTCTGGCGCAACTGGAGGGCTGACATCTCGGCACGTTTCACCCTAAAGAGGCGCTCCGGCGCCTTTTTTATTGTCATTTCGCCGAGGTTCTCCCCTCTTGGCATGTCTTCTTCCATCCTTTGTGATCCTCCGTGCTCCTTGGTTTATATGAGCCAGTCGGCTTTTTTTGAGTTATTTCGCGGTTAAGGGTCGAGCCGCCGCCGCTTTCCCGTTAAAATTCCGCTTTTGCACCTGCCCGTGAGTCTTGATGTCTGCGTTCACCCTCTCTTTCGATTGTTATGCCCTGCTCAGTGAGCTGCAGTTGCAGCGCACCGCCAGTACCCGCTATTTGCAAGAACAGCTGCAAGCGCAGATGCCGCTCGGGCGGGCGTTGATCGACAAGTTGGAGCAGTTGCAGCAGCAGGGACTGGTGCGCCTGCGCGGGGAGCAGCAGTGGAGTCTGACGGCTGAGGGAACCCTGGCGTTGATCCTGGCGGTACGTTCGGGAGCCTGCCCCATGCCTAACTGGGCACGGGTGCCCTCGGTCACCGGCCAGGAGATGGCGCTGGCGCTGGTACGGGAGCTCTGTCTTGGTGAGGTGGGTCAGGTGCCGACCTACTATCTTGCGGCCGATTTGCTTGGCCTGCTCGACGTGACCGATGCCCATCGCCTGCTGCCGGGCTCCAGCCCGCAATGGCAGCAACTGATGTTGATGCACTTCTCCCTGCAAACCCTGCTCGATGCCGAGCCAGGGGCACAGTGGCCGCTCGCACCGGTTGCCAGCGCCTGTGCCCCCGAGCTGAAAAGCGTGAGCGAAGGGTTCGCCGCCGAATGGCAGTGGCTCTGTGGCGACCTTGCCGGCGAGGTCACCACACACTGGCCCGCCTTGCAGCAGTTGGCGGAGCAGGGGGGAGAGCAACCCCTTGCCGAACGGCTGCTCGGTGCCTTGGGCCAGTGGCAGGCAGAGGGTACCAAGGGGCAGTGGCCACTGATGTTCAGTGCTCTGCTCTGGCTCGGTTGGTTGCAACAAGCTGACCCCGTGATCGCCAGCGAGCAGCGCAAGAAGTGGCAACGCAGTCTGGGTAATCAGTTTCCGTTGCTGGCGGATCTGCTGGGTCAGTGGGCCGGTGATCGTCATGGTCAGGCGGTCGGTCTGTTCGACACCCTTCAATTGCCGCTGGAAGAGTTGCACTGGGGTTACCTCTGGCTCGATCTCTGCGCCCTTGCCAGGCACGGGGAGCAGAGCCCCCAGGTTGCCATACTGCACAAGTGGGATCTCTCCCATGTGCTGGAGGCACAACCCCATCACAGGCTGATGGCCTTTTGCCAGGATCTGCTGCGACTCCTGTTGGGGCAGGGGGCGCAGCGCGCACCGCTGCAGCAACTGCGAGCCGCCAACGGGGATGACGCATCCGCAGACCAGGACGAAGACGACAAGACCCCCGCCTCGGCCAGCTGGCTCAATTGGTTGCAGGGGTTGGGGCGTTCCAGCGGCGTGCGCAAGGCGCAGGAGCGGCTGGTGTGGCTGCTGCATGCCGAAGGGCCCGAGCTTGAGTGCAAGATCCAGAAGCAGAGCACCAAAGGGGAGTGGACCGCCGGTCGCCGGGTCGATCCCGCGCTGCTCTCGACTCAATATGCCGCTCTGCTTGACGAAGAGGACTGGGCGCTGGTGCGCACCCTGCCTAGGGTCATGGGCCAGCTGCCACGAGAGGCCTGGGCGCCCCTTGCCACTCATCCGCGCCTGTTCAATGCCAAGGGGCAGAAGTTGCAACTGGCCGTCAGTGCGCCACTGTTGCAGATTATCGCCACCGAGCAGGGCATGAGTGCCTTGCTGAGCCCGTCCGCCGCGGCGCGCGGTGCCCATATACTGCCGCTGGCACAGGATTTGTGGCAGCTCATTCTCACCCCGCAGGCGCTGCTCGATCGTCTGCCTGCACTGGAATCTATCCCCCTGTTGCCCGCCGAGGGCTTAAGCGAATTGCAGCGCACCCTGGACGCCATCCCCGATCTGCCCTGGCACAGCCAGGTGGCAGGTCTGCAAGGCAATGCCGAATTGGCCCCCTGGCCCGGTATTCCCTCGGTACAGCTGGATTGGCAGGATGGCCAGCTGGCGGTCAAGCTGGTGACTCGGCAGGGTGAGTTGCCGCCGCTTCCCCTTGGCAAGGGGGAGGCCATAGTGCGCCAGGGGATCAAGGATTATCACTACTGGCAGCGGGATCTTGTCGCCGAAAAGGGGCAGGCCCAGCAACTGCGTAATTCACTACCCATCGGCCTGCCAGGGAGTGAGTGGCTACTTCAGGGGGAGCAGGCGCTGGCACTGGTCAACGCCCTGCCCGAGCTGGTGGATGCCGGTGTGGTCATTCACTGGCACCAGGACAGCGCCCGCCTCAAGAGTCTGGATGAAGCGGCCCTGAGCCTGCGTATCGAGCGGCGCCAGGACTGGTTCCAGGTAGAGGGGGCACTGGCCCTCGATGAGCACCAGATCCTCGATTTGCGTCTCATCCTGCGCCAGATGACGCCAGGTCAGCGCACCGTCCAGCTCGACGAGAAGACCAGCCTGATGTTGAGTGACAAGCTGGTGGAGCGGCTCACCATGCTGGGCGCCATGCTGGATGAAGAGCAACGCATCAACAACAAGCTGGCCTATCCGCTCACCCGCCTGCTCTCCGTCATCACCACTGAGGGGGATGACGCCTGGCACTCCCTGCAACAGGAGTGGCAGCAGGAGGTGGAGTGCCCCGCCGAACTGTTGACCCCGCTGCGGGATTATCAGAAGGACGGGGTTCGGTGGCTGGCGACTCTGGCCCATCATGGCTTCGGCGCCTGTCTGGCCGATGACATGGGCCTGGGCAAGACCCTGCAGGCGCTCATAGTGCTGCGCATGCGCCAGCACCTGGGCCCGGCGCTGGTGGTGGTGCCAAAGTCAGTGGTCACCAACTGGCAGGAAGAGGTCGCACGTTTCGCCCCCGAACTTGAGGTGGTGGTATTCGAGAACCCATCCGAGCGGGAAGGGGTGATCCGTGATGCCAGGGCCGGCCAGGTGATCCTGATCAACTACGGCATGCTCGGCAGCCTGGCGGAGGCGCTCAAGTCCCGCCGCTGGTCCAGTATGGTGCTGGACGAGGCGCAGCAGATCAAGAATGCCGGCACCCAGCGTGCCAAGCTGCTGTTCCAGCTCGAAGGGGATTTTCGCCTTGCCCTCTCCGGCACCCCTATCGAGAACCACCTGGGGGAACTGTGGAGCCTGTTTACCTTTATCAACCCGGGTCTGCTTGGCAGTCTGGGCGAGTTCAAGCGCCGCTTCGGCAAGGCAGTAAAAGATCCCCAGCACATGGCCCTGCTGCGGGCTGTGATCAGTCCCTTTATCTTGCGTCGTCTCAAGCAGCAGGTGCTGACCGAGTTGCCGGACAAGACAGAGATCATTCATCACATCAGTCTCTCCCCCGAGGAGCGCCAGTTGTATGAGGCAACCCGGCGCGAAGTGGTGCAGCAGGTGCAAAGTGCCGATGGCCGCGCCCTGATGCACGTGTTGAGCGGCCTGACCCGGCTGCGCCGGCTCTGCTGCTCCCCCGAGCTGGTGATGCCCGAGTGGTCACAGACCAGCAGCAAGCTGGACGAGGCGATGGCGCTGCTGGACGAGGCCATCGGCAACGGTCATAGAGTGCTGGTGTTCAGCCAGTTCGTCGATCTGCTGAGCCTGCTGCGTGCGCGGATTGAACAGAAGAAATGGGATTACTGCTATCTGGATGGCGGCTGCTCCGCCAAGTCCCGCCAGGATTCCATACTGCGCTTCCGGCACGAGCCGGTGCCGCTGTTCCTCATCAGCCTCAAGGCGGGGGGCACAGGTCTCAACCTGACCCAGGCCGATACGGTGCTGCACCTGGACCCCTGGTGGAACCCGGCTGTAGAAGATCAGGCGAGCGATCGGGCCCATCGCATGGGGCAGACCCAGCCGGTGACTGTCTATCGGCTGGTGTGCGAGCAGACGGTGGAGGAGAAGATAGTCGCCCTGCACGATGAGAAGCGGGCGCTGGCTGATGGCCTGCTCAGCGGCCAGTCCGAAGTACGTGGGCTGGATGTGGAGAGCCTGCGCGCCCTGCTGATGGGCTGATCAGGCTGACGCCATGTACAAGGGGGGATCGCCAGCAGGCGATCCCCCCTTCGTTTATGTCTGTGTCTGCAAAGGAGATCCCGTCAAAGAGGCGGCCGCTCAGCCAGGCCAGCAGAGCGGCGAATTGGCATCTTGCCGCACCATCAGGAGAGGGGGAGTCTGCCGGCTTGCGGCTACCCCTGATAGAGGTAGAGGTGCAGCCGTTCTATGATGGGCTCACCGCCAATCTTGCGATCTCGCCGCGCCTGCCGCAGCTTGGGCGGGTAGTGGCCAAGGTGGGTGACGCCGGGCTGGGTGTCTGAGCAGAGCAGCAAGGGCAGGCTCGCCTTGAGCTGCTGCTTGCGGGGCTCCCTGTCCTGCCAGAGCAAGTTGATCATAGGATGGGTCTTGACCGGTCGCCGGATCCTGAGCTCGGCATCGGCAGGCAGGCGGCGAAGGTCATAGACCTCCTGATCCACCATCTTGCTCCACTCCTCATTGTTGGAGAGCGCTGGAATATAGCGGCGGCTGCGCTCCAGCATCTCCAGCACCTGCTCCCGGCTGAGGCGGTTGATGCTTTGTTTGTCGGCCCAGGTAAAGCCGAGGGAATGCAACTCACCCTCCAGCTGGGTCAGCTTGCGGTAGACCTGCAAGGTAATCACCCCGGGCAGGGCCCTGTGTACCAGCTCGAATTTCTCATCCCGCCCACCTGCCTGTTGCACCAGCCCCTTGAAAGCGAGTTTGCGGGCGTTGATCTCCTCGTGCATATTCCGGCCGATC
>NZ_LSGW01000002.1 GCF_001643305.1 Aeromonas salmonicida subsp. salmonicida | reverse complement strand
TTGGTCACTTCACCAGACATTGAAAATCAACAAAATTGTTTGATGTTCGATGCTGTGAGTGCCCACACAGATTGCTTGATTCAAATTGTTAAAGAGCGTCACGCTTGTCGCGTTGAGGAGGCGCATATTACGCTCCTCACTTCGAAAGTCAAGCGGTTGTTTTCGCTTTTCTTTCGGCGCCGGCTTCGCAAGGAAGCTGGCTCATCAGTTCGGCGTGTTCCGCCGTGCTGGTAGGGGCGCATTATAGGGAGCGTGATCACGATGACAAGGCTTTTTTTGAAGAAAGTCACGGAAACTTCAAATTATCCAATTAGAAACAGCTTACTCAGTGTATATATACAGTGTTATCCACAACCTGATGATTTCAGTCCTGTTTTATCGTCATTTAAGTGCGCCTTCCCCCATTGGGGAATGCCATACTGGAACGGATAATGTGTCCCAAGTGGTCCATGGTAGCGCCCGGCTGGAAAGCTGGTTACCATGGAGGTGAATAGAGTGTTGCACCTTTTTTGCTTTCATTTACAAAAGGTCTTTAAAGATGAATTTATCCAAGTTTCCCGTTTATGTGCAGGCTGCCATCCTTGCCCTGGTGTTGGCGCTGGTTGGTTATCTGGTTGCCCAGGCTCTGCAGTTTTCTTTGAAAGCCGAAGTGATTTTTGCTGTGGGTCTGGCCATCGGTGGTTTCATCGTGCCGCTGTTCCTTAAGCGGACACCAGCCGCCGCAGGCGAGCTGGCCTCCGGTCAAGAGACTTGCACCTTATATGTAGGCAACCTGCCGTATCGCGCCAACGAGATTGCCGTGCGTGAACTGTTTGCCGAACAGGGACAGGTGATCTCTGTCCGTCTGATGAAGGACAAGGCCACCGGCAAACGCAGAGGGTTTGGTTTTGTGGAGATGCCAGCCGCCGATGCCGCCAAGGCCATCGCCGTGCTCAATGACAAGGAGTATCAGCAGCGTACCCTCAAGGTACGTGAAGCCAACGACAAGCGGGATAAAGATGAGAGAGAAGGCAGCGAAGTCGATGCCTGATCCCCTAGCGGTCACGAGTTAGTACTGCACCTCTTCGAGTGATGACAGCCCCCAAGCTTGCAAGGGGGCTGTCAATTTTTGGGCTTGTGCATCCAGTCGGGTGCAATATGCCCTGGCCTGCACCACGGCTTGCGAAGGCTGCTCAGCCACGGTAGCCAATAGATGTGCCACCCGTCTTGCCACAGCACTCCCTGAATCCACCAACTGACATCCTGGCATCAATTGCCGGATCTCATCATTGAGCAGCGGGAAGTGGGTGCAACCCAGCACCAGGGTATCCGGCCTTTCCTCTCCTTCCATCCAGTCCGTCAGCACCTCCTGCAACAGCGCCATGTTTACCGGCCGTCCCGCCAGCTTGTGCTCGGCTTCGATCACCAGTTCAGTCGCGCCCTTGAGCAACACCCGCTTGCCCGGGGCAAACTGGGCGATGAGGTGATGAGTATATTCACGGCTGACGGTGCCCGGGGTCGCCAGCAGGCCGATACACCCATTGCGGGTCAGGGCGGCAGCCGGTTTGATGGCAGGCACCACGCCGACAACCGGAATGGTCAGGGCGGCACGCAAGGATGGCAGGGCTATGGTGCTGGCCGTGTTACAGGCAATCACCACCAGATCAATGACATGCTCGGCCACCATGTGACTGACCAGACGGGTGCAGGCAGCAATCAACGCTGACTCGCTCAGCTCACCATAGGGGAAGTTGGCGTTGTCAAAACAATAGAAGTAGTTGTGTGCCGGCAGCGCACGGCGGATCTCGCGATAGATGGTCAAGCCACCCATGCCGGAGTCGAACACTAGAATATTGGCCACCTGACCTCCCCCTTTGGTGCAAGGCAGCGATCATACTCCCGCCTGCCGCCAATAGAAAAGGCCCTGCCAATGGCAGGGCCTCGCTTTTTCTCTTCTATATATAGCAGCGCTGGCGATCAGAGACGGTAGTCCGCCGTCAGCTTGAACTCGGTACCCGCAGAGGCATAGCCATAGGCCGGGGCATAGTCGCGATCGAACAGGTTGTCGATACGGCCACCCAGCGTGAGCTGAGGCGTTACCCCATAGCTGGCCCCCAGATTGATCAGGGTGTAGGAACCCAGTTCCACCCGCTCTGCAGGGAAGCTGCTGAAGTTCTTGTCATCCCGCTTGCCCACATAGAGCAGCTCGGTGGAGAGATCGACCGGGCCCAACTGCACCTGGGTAAGCCAGCTGGCTTTCTGCTTGGCGCGGCGCAGCAGTTGCTGATCTCCATCGTTCTTGTCTTCGGCCCGGGTGTAATCGAAGCTCAGGTCATGATGGATCGGACCGGTTTCCAGACCCAGCGCCACTTCCACGCCACGGATCTCGGCATCCGTGTTGTCCGGCTTGCAGGTGGAGAACGCACTCTGACAGGCGATCAGGTTCTGGATCTTGTTGCGATAGAGGTTAAGCGACCAGTCCCAACCGGTATAACGGCCCGCAAAGCCCAGCTCCAGGTTCTTGCTCTCTTCCGGCTTCAGATCCGGATTCTCATAACCAGGATAGTAGAGGTCGAGGAAGGTCGGCGCCTTGAAGCCGGTGCCATAACTGAGCCGTACATTGTGGTTGTCATCTATGTCCAGCCCGCTGGCGGCAGACCAGGTATTGTGACGGCCATACTGCTCATTGTCATCGGTACGGCCAGAGAGCTCCCACAGCAGGGCCTGCCAGCGGTAGCTGCCCACCGCAAACAACCCTGTATTGTCGCGATCGGGGGCATTGAACGCCAGGCCAGAACTGCGCGAGTCGGATTTCAACTGCTCCTGCTGCCAGTCGGCGCCGCCGGTCAGGTTGAGCCCCTCAACGCCGCTCCAGCTGTTGATCCAGGAGAAGCGGGTCAAGCCGGTGTGGATCGGCTGGGCGCTGGATTCCCCCTTGCTCTCCAGCCAGCTCTTCAGCTTGTTCTCGCCATAGCTGGCCTCAAGCCGGCTGGTCAGCGTCTCGCTCTGGAACTTGAGACCGCCATCATACTGGAAGGCCTGTACCCGGCTCTGATCGGCCGACTGATAGGCATCATCCATCTCGGTCTGGTTATCATAACCCTGGGCGTTGAAGTCTCCACTCCAGGCATCACTGAACCCATGATTCAGCCCGAACTGGCCGTTCAGACTGTCGAAGCCATCCCGATCCGGCTGCTGGGCATTGGCCACCACATCGAAACCATCGGTACGCTCGTAGCCGATCATCATATTCATGTCGGTCTGCTGACCCAGGGCCTGCACGGTACGCACCTGACCCTGGCCGTAGCCATTGCTGCCCACACCACCCTTCAGATGGGTCTCGCTGCCATTCTTGGCGGAAGTTTTGGTGATGAGGTTGATGACGCCACCGATGGCATCTGCGCCATAGACAGCAGCCCGCGGACCACGGATGTACTCGATGCGCTCTATGTTGCCAAGCGGAATTTGGCTGAGGTCTGGTGTGCCGGCCACCATGGCGGCGATGGGGCGTCCATTCATCAGCACCAGCGAATGGTTGGAGTTGGTACCGCGGATGAACAGGCTGCTCATGTGCCCTCGCCCACCTAGCGTGGTGATCTGCACACCTGGCAACGTCTTCAACAGCGCTGGCAGGCTCTGCACCTGACGGGATTCGATCTCGGCGCGATCGATCACCACAACGGGTGCCAGTACCGAGCTGATGGGTTGTTCCACCCGATTGGCGGTGATCACCAGGGTAGGATTGACGGCGATGGTCGTCTGGGCGAAGGCCGCCGTTGGCAACAGGGCAGCCACCAATAATGTCTTGGACATGAGAGATCCTTAAGTTCGCGTAAGCATCTACTTCGTGGCCGGTTTCTCTCGGCCCGAAATACGAACTTTGGCAGGTCTTCGGGCTGGGGGGCTGATGGCCTACGGCGACGGCTTCCCACCTGACGGCAGTGCCCTGATGTCGCTTCGTTCCCCCTTACCGCTGCGCGCCAGCTCCGGATTTTCACCGGATTCCCTATTAAGCATGATGCGCCAAAGCGGAGGGGATTATAGGCAGAGCCAGATTGGATGTATAGCCATCCAGATTTCTATTTCTGCTTTTCCAGCTCTACCAGCCGCTGCCTGGCTCCCTCCATCACCGCCTGTACACCGGGATGGGAGAGGTGACGGCCAGCAGAGACCAGATAATAGGAGAGCGTGACCTCGGGCAAGGTGGCAATCCGCTCGACACCATAGAGGCGCTCAATCTCGTCACGCATCGCAAGGGGCGCGGGAAAGATCCCCATGCCCGCCTTGCCGAACGACTTCATCAGGGTAGAGTCGTCAAACTGGCCGACCAGATGGGGATGTATGCCCTGCTGGCGGTACCAGGCCAGCAACCGATCATGGGTCGCCGACTTCTCGCCGGGGATAAGCAGCGGCAGCCCTTCCAAAGAGGCGGGAAACCCCGAACGGGCACGAGCCGCCAGCGCCGGACTTGCAAACAGTGCCAGCGGGCTGCGTCCCAGTTCATGGTTGTAGCCACGTACGCCACTATCTGGTGGCAGTGGGCGATCGATCAGCACCATATCCAGCTTGTGTCTGGCCAGCTCGCTGAATAGCTGCTCGGCCCGCTCTTCATGGCAGATCAGCCGCACCGGCGTCGCCAGCGCCATGGCCGGTGCCAGCAGCTCAAACGCCAGAGTACGGGGCACTGAGTCGGCAATCCCCACCTGCATGGTCAGCTCCTGGCTGGCGTGGCGCAGGGTGTGTTCCAGCTCGGCACCCAGCGAAAAGATGGCGCCTGCCTGCTCAAGTGCCTGGCGCCCCGCAGCCGTCAAGACGAGCCGCCTCCCCTCCCGGCTGAACAGCGCCACCCCGAGAGACAACTCCAGCTCCGCGACCTGACCACTGATGGTTTGCGGAGTGAGATGAAGCTGTTCGGCGGCCCGTGTCACGCTGCCGCTGCGCGCCACATGCCAGAAGTAATAGAGTTGTTTGTAGTTGAGCATCCGGGTTCCTATCAGTTTTTGCCGAACAATCATCAATCAAAATCTGATTTTATCGAAGCATCATGCACTCTAGCATGCAAGCACCCTGTGAATTGCCTCCTGCGACCCCTCATGCTGGATGTTGTTGTACTCTTTTTCCTGTTTGGCCTGCTGGCCGGTCTGGTGCGATCCGAGCTCAAGTTGCCCCCCGCACTCTATGACACCCTCTCCCTCTTCCTGCTGCTGGCCATCGGCCTCAAAGGCGGTGTCGGCCTGGCCCAGCAATCCTTGTTGCCACTGCTGCCACAACTCGCCCTGGTGATACTGCTCGGTGTGGTGCAAACCCTGGCAGGCTTTGCCCTGTTGCGCATCAAGATGAACCGGATCGATGCCGCCGCCACCGCAGCCCACTACGGCTCGGTCAGCGTGGCGACCTTCGCAGTCGGGGTAAACTGGCTCACCGAGCGCGGCATCAGCTTCGAATCTCAGCTCTCCATCTTCCTAGCTGTGATGGAAATCCCGGCCATCCTGGTGGGCATAATGCTGGCGCGCGGGGTGAGCCGCCAGACCCGCTGGCGCATGCTGGCCCATGAAACTTTCCTCGGCAAGGGGGTGACCCTGCTGCTCGGTGGCATGGCCATCGGCTATCTGGCCGGGCCGCAAGGCATAGCCCCCCTCAAACCCCTTTTTGTGGATCTGTTCAAAGGGGCACTCGCCCTCTTCCTACTTGAGATGGGTTTGATAGTGGCACGCCAGTGCCAGGATCTGCGCCGCCATGGCCTGTTTCTGCTCGGCTTCGCCCTGCTGATGCCGCTCGCCTCGGCAGGACTGGGGTTGACGGTCGGCAAGCTGATGGGGCTCTCCCTTGGCGGACTCACCCTGCTGGCCACCCTGGCGGCCAGCGCCTCCTATATTGCCGTGCCAGCAACCTTGCGCATCGCCGTGCCCCAGGCCAACCCGGGGTTGTCCCTCAGCGCCGTGCTGGGCGTCACCTTCCCCTTCAACATCATGCTGGGGATCCCGCTCTACCACAGCTGGGCCCGCCACTTCACGGAGTAGCCATCATGCAGACCGAGACCCGTACCCTGCTGACCGTCATCACGGAAGCAAATCTGGAACCCACCCTGCTGCGCACCCTGACCCGGGAAGGGCTGCGGGGCTACACCATCACGGATGCACGCGGACGAGGCGATCACGGCGAGCGCAACGCCAGCTGGAGCGAGAGCGGCAACATCAGGCTGGAGGCGATTTGCAGCCGCGAGCAGGCGGAACGACTGCTGGCCCACCTGCAGAGTCGCTACTACCCCGACTACGCCATGATCGCTTTTCTGCAACCGGTCGAAATCGTGCGACCCGAGAAATTCTGAGCCGGCTTGCCGGCTCTTTTTGTTTACCGAAAGCAAACGTTTAACAGCAAGGAACCAGAAAAATGAACACCCCTCCCCTGATCGGCCTGGTAATGGGCTCCGACTCCGACTGGCCCGTGCTGCAGGCTGCCGCCCGCATCCTCAAGGAGCACGGCGTGCCCTACGAAGCGCGGGTGGTCTCGGCCCACCGCACCCCGGACCTGCTGTTCGAGTATGCAGCCAGTGCCCGCGATCGCGGCCTGCGGGCCGGCGGCGCCGCCCATCTGCCGGGCATGGTCGCCGCCAAGACCACTGTGCCCGTGCTGGGGGTACCCATCCCCTCGCGCCACCTCAAGGGGATGGACTCCCTGCTCTCCATAGTGCAGATGCCCAAGGGGGTGCCGGTCGCCACCTTCGCCATCGGCGAGGCGGGGGCCGCCAACGCCGCCCTGTTCGCTGTCTCATTGCTGTCAGTCACCCTGGATGGCGATGCCCCCCGCTACCAGCAACAGCTCGACGACTTCCGCGCCAACGAGCGTGACCGGGTGCTGGCTCTGCAACTGGAGGACCCGGCATGATACTGCCACCCGCCACCCTGGGCATGCTCGGCGGCGGCCAGCTTGGCCGCTACTTCGTGATGGCCGCCCACCGCCTCGGCTACAAGGTGGTGGTGCTGGATCCCGACCCCGCCAGCATCGCCGGTGCCGCAGCCGATCACCATATTGTCGCCCCCTATGACGACCAGACCGCTCTGCACGATCTGGCCAGCCGCTGCGCCGCCATCAGCTGCGAATTCGAGAACGTGCCCGCCGCCACTCTCGCCCTGCTGGAAAAACAAAAACCGATGCGGCCAGCCGCCAGCGCGGTGCGCATCTGTCAGGATCGGCGCGAGGAGAAGGCCTTTCTGCGCGGGGCTGACATCCCGGTCGCCCCCCATCTGGCGCTGCTGGCGGGAGATCCCATCCCCGCACAGGCCAGCGCGCTGTTCCCCGCCATCCTCAAGACCGCCCGCGAGGGGTACGACGGCAAGGGCCAGTGGCAGGTCGGCAATCTGGATGAGCTGGCAAGCGCGCTGACCGCCAGCGGCGTACCTTGCGTACTGGAAAAACGCCTGCCGCTGGAGGGGGAGTTTGCCCTCACCCTGGCCCGCAGCCCGAGCGGTGCCATCAGCGCCCTGCCTCTGGTGCAGAACTGGCACAGTGGCGGCATTCTCGATCAAACCCGCTCCCCGGCAAATGTCCCTGCGCTGGAGGCTGAGGCGAAAGATATCGCCGAGCGGCTGATCGCGGTGCTCGACTACGTCGGTGTGCTGACGGTGGAGTTTTTTCTGGTGGAAGGGCGGCTGTTGGTCAACGAGATGGCGCCCCGCCCCCACAACTCGGGTCACCCCAGCCTCGACAATGCCGAGTGCAGCCAGTTCGAGTTGCAGGTGCGCGCCCTGTGCGATCTCCCCTTGCCCGAGAAAGCCGAGGTGCGGCCCGCCATCCTGCTCAATCTGCTCGGGGATCTCTGGCACGGGGGTACACCAGACTGGGAAGGGGTGCTGGCCCTGCCCGGAGTACACCTGCATCTCTATGGCAAGGGCGAGGCTCGCCCCGGCCGCAAGATGGGTCATGTCACCATCACAGGCCGTGACTGGCCCACGGTGGAAGATACTAGCCGCCATGTGCGCAGCCTGCTGGGGCTGCCCCCACCCTGAGCTGCACTCCCTTGAATGCAAAGACCCGGGCCAAGCCCGGGTCTTCTTTTTCATGCTGTCATCACAATGGAATGAGGGATCAGGCCCTGTCGACAGATACCGCGACAGGCGCCGGCAAGCGGATGGTCAGGGAGAGCACCAGGGCAACCACCATCAGCACCAGGATCAGGTTGAAGGTCGCCATGAAGCCGCCGAACAGGGAGGCCACGATGGAGCCTATGATGCTGCCCAGACCAAAGCCCAGATAGATGACGCCATAGTTCTTGGTCAGGTTGTTGAGACCGAAGAAGTCGCTCACCAGGGAGGGGTAGACTGTGATGGTACCGCCGAAGCTGAAGGCCACGCAGGCCACCGCCACGAAGAAGAGGTTGGCATTGAGCGGCACGAACAGCAGCAATCCCATGCCACCGAGGGTGATCAGCTGGGCTATGGTGATGACCCGGATGCGGGACATCTTGTCAGACAGAATGCCCAGCACCAGTCGACCACCCAGGTTGGCCATGGCGATCACCGCGACCGCATTGGCAGCCACCGCAGTCGACAGACCCACCATGTTCTCGCCGATATCCTTGGCCACGCCGATGACGTAGAGGCCGCTCATGCAGGCGGTGAGGAACATCAGCGCCAGCATCCAGTACTGCGGCTTGCGCATCGCCTCGGCCAGGGTGAAATCACGGCTCTCAGTCTGCTGCGCCGAAGCGGCCTGCTTGGGTGCATCCTTCATCAGCATGCCACCCACCAGCACCATGGACATGGCGATCAATCCCCACAGCTGGAAGGTCGCTTCCAGGCCGTTGTTGGAGAGCAGCAGCAGGTTGATGTACTTGAAGCCGAGGCTGCCCAGGCCATAGGCGCCGATGGAGCAGGCGGAGATGAGCCCCTTGCGCTCCGGGAACCACTTCACGCAGTTGGAGAGCGTCATCAGGTAGCCGGTACCGTCGGCAAACCCCACCAGAATACCGGCGCAGAGGTAGAGCATGGCCAGATTGCTGGCGTGGGCGGTGAGGAAGAAGCCGATACCGAGCAGCACGCCGGCCCCCAGGGTGACATTGCGCACCCCGAACCGCTCCTGCAACTTGCCCGCCATGGAAGAAGCGACAGCCAGCGACAGGCTGAGCAGACCGAAGGCAAACGCCACCTGGCTGACCGGCTCGTCCAGCTTGTCGGAGAGCTGGGCGTTGAACAGGCTCCAGGTGTAGACGGAACCCAGCGCAAACTGGGTAATGATGGTACCTATCAGGGTCAGATAGCGGGTGCGATTCATCTCTTTGGTCATGATGCGTCTCGGTCGATGGCCTTAAGGAAATTGAGGCCACTATAGGCAAGACGCAGCTCGTGCCAGCCGATTAAGGCATGAAATGCAGATCGGCAGGAATGAATGACAATCAGAGCCGCATCAGCTGACGGAACGCCTTGATGTTGCTGCGACTGACCGGCACCTCGAACGGCAGATCATGGAGCCGGATGAGATAGGTACTGTTGAACCAGGGCACTATCTCGCGGATCTTGTTGATGTTGACGCAGTAGGATCGGTGGCAGCGGAAGAAGCCCTCGGCGGGCAGCCGGCTGACAAACTCGCTGATGGTCATGTTCATCACGTATCGATCGGTGCGGGTGTAGACATAGGTCAGCTTTTCGTCCGCTTCCGCATAGTAAATCTGCTCGCAGGGGGTGACTATGATGCGCTCCCCCTTCACCAGATTGACAGTGCGATTCTGCGGGCTGCTCCCCTCGACCCCCTGCACCGGCTGAGACTTGCCCGCCAGCTCGAGTTTTTGCAGCAGATTGATAATGCGCGGCTCGTTGTAGGGCTTGAGGATATAGTCGAACGCCTCCAGCTCGAACGCTTCCACCGCAAACTCCTTGTAGGCGGTGACGAAGACGATGTGGGGCGGATGGCTCGACTTGTGCAGGTTCTTGGCCAGCAGCAGGCCATCGATGGAGGGGATCTGGATATCCAGAAACACCACGTCCACCTCGTGATCCTGCAAGTATTTGAACGCCTCCAGCCCGTCCTCGAAACTCGCCACTATCTCGATCTGGCTGTGCTGGCCCACCAGATAGGCCAACTCCTCCCGGGCCAGATATTCATCTTCGACAATAATGGCTTTCAACATGGCATCGCCTCCTGATCCGGCAGATAGAAACAGACTTCGGTTCCGGGCTCCAGCCGTCTGAGCTGCAGACCGTCGCCATAGAGCAGCTTGACCCGCTGATGAACGTTCATCAGCCCTATGCTGCGGCTCTCCACCCGACCGGCGGCCACGCCATCGATCACCGCCTGACTGATGCCGTAACCTGTATCGCGTACCGCCACCCGGATGCCACCCGCCAGTTGTTTCACCTCGATGGTGACCCGGCCCGGGGCGCTGCGGGGCTGGATGCCGTGCAGAATGGCGTTTTCCACCAGCGGCTGCAACAGCAGGCTCGGTACCTGGATGTGCACATCGTCCACCTCGAACACCACCTCCAGTTTGTCGCCGAAGCGGGCCTGCTCGATGGCGATGTAATCGCGCACCTGCTGCAGCTCCTCCTGAATGTCGATGAGCTCGTCCCCCTTGTTGAGGTTGTAGCGCAGATAGTCCGCCAGATTGGCAATGAGCTGGCGCGCCTGCTGGGGGCGAATGCGGATCAAGGATGAGATGGCGTTGAGGGCATTGAACAGGAAGTGCGGGTTGATCTTGCTCTGCAATGCGGTGAACTCCGCCTTGCGGGTCATCTCTTTGAGCTGCTCGATGCGCGACACCTCCATCTGGGTGGAGATGAGCTGGGAGAGGCCCACCGCCATCTCCCGCAGCGAGCTGGTAATGCTGTGGGTGCGGCGATAGTAGATCTTGAGGGTGCCGCTGACGGCGCCGTTTTCCCGCAGCGGAATGATGATGACAGAGTGAAAATCTGACAAATGATACTGGCGCAGATCGTTGTTGATGATGATCTGGTCCAGCAACACGGCCCGCTGGGTCATGTCGCTGATGGCATGGTGCTCGTCCAGCTCGTAGTAATCCTTGCCCACCCCCACGTAGGCCAGCACGTCGCGGGTATCTGTAATGGCCACCGCATCGGCATGGATCTCGTTGCAGATGACGCCGCACACCTGGCCAAGGGAGTGGCGATCGACCTTCTGGAAGAAGGGCAGCGTCTTGTTGGCGATGTCGAGGGCCAGCTTGGCCTGCTTGGCGGCAATCAGCTCCTTCTCGTCATCCAGATCCTGCACCAGCTTGATGATGAGGCCGATACAGAGTGCCCCGGCGATCATCGGATAGGCGATGTGGCTGACGATCTCCACCCCCACCTCATGGGGTTCGGTCAGCAGCCATATCAGCAACATGGTCAGCCCCTCGCACAACATGCCCGCCAGTATGCCGTAGAGCCAGAGTCGCGACTTGCGGCAGCGCAGGTGCAACCAGGTGGCGAGCAGACCGGCGATGATGCTGGCAATGAGACAGGGGATCGAGGTGTGGCCATCCATGTCGATGAGGTAGCGGTGCAGGCCGGAGATGACCCCGGCCGGAATGCCGACCCAGGGGCCGAACAGTATGCCTCCCGAGATGATGGCGATGATCCGCACGTTGATCAGCGCCCCCTCTACCGGAATACCGGTGTAGGTACTGAACACGGCGAACAGGCCGAAGATGGAGGCGACCAGCACCAGCTCGGCCGGGGTGTGATCACGCTTCTGGAACAACCGCTGGAACGGTCTTGTACGGGTCAGAAAGAACAGGGTCATCAGCATCAGCGCCGCCCGTTCAAACACCGCCAACAACATCATCTGATTTTCGAGCAACACCCACACCTCTCCCGCATACAAAAAACCAAAGCTGGGCATTGTGCCACTCAAGGTCGGTCTAAGCTTTTTCTAATGCGCGCCGATAGAGAAATTGATCCCATTCGGGGCCCAAACAAGAGAGGGTAAATCATGAAAACACACATTTTTCTGCTTGTGCTTCCTGCACTACTCACCCCTGTCGCCCTCCATGCCCAGGCGGTGGGCAAGACAGTGAGTTGGCAGGCGAGCGCCAGCAAATACAGTCAATCATCAGTCAGCTTGCAGCATCCGGGACAACAAGTAATCTCCACCGCCAATCCAGCAGAACAGGTATTGGCCGCCAAACTAACCGTATCGGATTCAGGGCTCATGCTGAAAGCCAGAGCGATTAACGTGGCAGCCGGAACCCCTGATGTCATCCTCAACGGCAAGACCCTAACCAGTCATTATCAAATGCTGCCAATCACGGAACACTATTACCTTGGCTATCACCAACATCCCCAACAAACAGAGAGCGTCATCGAAAGCGGGTACGAACTGATTACCTACTGGCGTTCATGACTTGAGCTGAATGGAGGGGAGCAAATCCCCCCTTCACGTCATTTTCTCCCAATAGCGAATTCCCTCCTGGAGCTGTTGGTACATATGCTGCACCTGTCGAAGGGCACTTGGCATACACAGAGGTAATCGGGAAGATTGTTCCCAGGCAATGCAGCACGCGACCAATCCATCTGCACCTATGATACGGGCACCGCCCTTGAGACGATGTAAATTGGCTAGAAAAGCTTGGTTGTCCCCTGTCTGGCTGGCCTTTGCGAGGGCGGCCAGGTCATCATCTGCAGCCCGCAGAAACTCCATCAACAAAGGCGCTGCGATTTCAGGCTTACCTGCCGTCAATGGCCCCAGTCTTTGATTGATATTATTAGCAATTTCAGCAGGTAGTGTATCAACATAGCCCGTTGTGTGGATCGAGATGCATTGCCTCAACTCATCCAGACTGACTGGCTTGAACAAGCAGTCGTCCATTCCTGCCTCCATCGCCCTCTGGATCTGCTCCTGGCGGGCATCGGCCGTCAAACCGATGATAATGGCACGTTCACGGCGTTCATCATGCTCCTGTTGGCGATAACGGGTTGTGAATTCCAGCCCGTCAATATCAGGCATATTGAATCGCCCCTGGTTTTC
>NZ_LSGW01000001.1 GCF_001643305.1 Aeromonas salmonicida subsp. salmonicida | reverse complement strand
CTGTCGCCGGTAGAGTTTGAAATGCAGTTTATTTCTCAGCCACATAGTGTCTAGAACACCAGGGGCGATTCAACCATTCGCCATATCGGTGTTCTCTTTCATATTGGAAAGGTTGTTGACGGTATGCTCCAGACGGTTGATGTTGGCACCGAAGGCAGAACGAGCTTCACCGATCTTCTCCAGCATGCTGTCCATGGCAGTGATCTGGGCAGCCGCACCAGTGGTCAGGGCGGCAGTAGAGGCAGTACTGATAGCGGTATTGACGCTGGTTACTTTGGTGGATGCATCGAAAACAAGTTTCTCATTAACGCTGGCACCAATTTGGAAAGTCACGCCACCGGTAGCTTGGAATTTACCACCGGTTTTCAGCAGAGAAGTGCCGCCGAAAGTGGTGTTGTCGCGGATGTTACCCAGCTCTTTACCCAATTCCTTGAACTCGGCGTCCATGGCATCAAGATCCTTGGTGCTGTTGGTACCATTGGCCGCTTGGGTAGCCAGATCCTTCATGCGCTGGGTGATGTTGGTCATCTCGTCCATGGCGCCTTCAGCGGTCTGGATCATGGAGATTGCGTCCTGAGCGTTGCGCATACCAACCTTTTGACCGTTGGACTGAGCCTGCAGACGGGTAGCGATTTGCAGACCGGCAGCATCGTCGGCAGCGGAGTTGATGCGCAGACCGGTACCCAGACGCTGCATGGCGGTACCCAGCATCTTGTTGGTAGAGTTCAGCTGGTTCTGGGTGGTCATGGAAGCAAAGTTGGTATGAATGGACAAGCCCATGGTTATTTCCTCAATTTAGACGCTGCACTGCAGCTTGTTAGATAGACAAAATAGAAGGACGACCAGGGCATGGAGAAAATTGAGCCGGAGACGACAATTTATTAAGTGATCTGCTCAAAAAAGCGGGAATGGGGATATTAAGACAGCTGCGGGGGCCATAAGCCCCCGCAAAAACGATGGATACTCTCAGACAAGTGCCAGCTCGATCTCATCAAGCAAGTGAGGCAACTCATATTCCAGGTAATCACAGAGTCCCACCCAGTCGTGCCGTTCTTGGCATTGGAGCAACTGCTTGGCCAATGTGACCAAACAGACTTGCAGCTCGGCTGGAAGGTGGATCATCAGCGGCGTCAATAATTGCAACAAACGGCCACATTCAAAACAAGCGCTCTCGTCCCTTCCTTCTCGCAACATGATGGCCAGATTCTCGGCCCCCGTTTTGAAACTAGCCACATCAATCATCCGGCAAACTCCTCGTGATAGCTGGTTCCCAGGATGCGAGCGCCTTCACGACTGCTGTTTCTGAACACGACTTCTGGATGGATCTTGACATAGAGCTCCATATAGTTCAGATAGATACAGAAGCTCAGCAGCGTTCTGACCGGTTTGCCGTGACCGTTTGGAACAGTCCGTCGGCCATAACGAGCATGTCCACCCAGCACGCCGTCATCCCAGCCAGTGTGGCTTTTTTCGCCTGGATAGGAGAAGTCAGCACCAAAGAGTGTCACTTGCCCAGCCCCCATCCTAACGGCCAGATCCGTTGCCGGATGTATTACACTACCACCGGTAAAGAGGCTAGCCCGCCGCAGCTTGCGGCTTAGTCTGACATAGGTATCGAGCGCCTCATAGGCGCCATAACGTGGTCCCTGCCAACTGGCCAAGACCCCATTGTCAACCATGGGCATGTAAACAAGCTTGATATCATGGGACCAGTCAGGATGCAGGATGCCACTGTGGATATTTCGATCCACGGTAACAACGATATCAGGCCTGATCTCTTGCTCTAGCAGTGGTCGCAAGGCCGTATCAACACAGATAAACATGGGGCGATCAGCCTGCTCGCGAACCTGTTTTAAGCGTTCAAAATGGCTTGCTAATGTTGGTCCGGTTGCTAGCACATAAGCTTCTCTACCTTTCATCGTCCCGAACAGAGCGGCAACATCCTGATCTTGCCGAAGCAGGGCCAAGTTTTCATCAAACCGCTTGAAGACCCACTCATCTTCGAACTCCCTATTCAGGACTTCGCGTCTGCTCTGGATCAAGACCCGATCCCGGATCTTGGCAGCGGACTCATCCGCCAATTCCAATTCTGAGCTCAAGAAGAGAAAAGGTGACATGACCAGCTCGTTCTCTTCTGGCAACAATAGCTCGACCCTGGGGTCTGAAAGCCAATCCAGTTGCTCCGTCAGATGCAAAACCAGAGCAAAGATAGCGGAGTTCATAATCTTGATATTTAGTCGCCGCAACCGCTTACGCTTCAGCAAAACTCGTGGCACATCACCCAACCCAGAGCCATACAAAGTCAGTTCTATCGCCTTTGCCGGGGACATAGCCGCAATATTTTCTGCCTCTCGTACCCGGTCATGTCGGCTAGTCAACTGAATACCATTGATGGTCAAGGTGGAACTGAGACCTTCAACCAGCTCGGCAGGCACACGGTTGATATCCTGATCTTGCAGACAGGCCAGAACTGCAGGCCAACGTCGTGCTATGACTTCGGCATGCTGAGGGAAATAGTCAATCATGATGTTTGATGCCAATTGAAGCGGAGAGGAAAAAGAGAGGTAACCAATCAGGTCAGCAAGGCTGACCACATTCTGGCGAGACACATTTGCCTGAGCCAGCAGGCCTGACATAGTCCCCATAAAACCACCTTCCTTGAGCTGCAAGCTGAGCTTGCCTTGCAACTGCTCAAGCTCTTCCTGTTTAAGGTTCTGGCTACGCGCCTTCACTCGATCGAGCTGTTTGACCATTTTCTGGCGAAACTGTTTGAGCTCACGCACGGACTGTTCAATCTCGCCAAGCAGCCGCTTCAGGCGCTGTTGCTCCTGCTTGAGTTCACCCTTGTCGATACCCTCACCCAGTTGAGTCAGTTGCCCTGGTTTGAGCTTGAATTGAACCGGTACCGGATTACCAGCCGGGATCCGGATGCCTTCTCCACTCAGCAACACGGGTTCGTCCAGTTTACGTCTGTATTGATCAGGCACACTCAACTCAAGCTTGCCGAGTTCGTTTAACCGTACCTGGATATTTTCTTTGCGCAGAGCCCGATCCAGCCTCGAGACTACTTCAGCCTCATTGGCTCCGGCAGGCAATATAACTTCAGCTGCGCTACTGGTTTGCGGAAAAGAGAAAACAAGACGTTCGGCACTTGCTTTGGGGGTAAGAAAATCGAGCCGATCGGAACTGTAATGAACACGGCTATCCATAGCAGAAGCCAGCAAGCGCGGTCTCAGCTCTGAGGTCAAGGGAGCCTTAGGTTGGGTCAACTTCTCTTCTAACAATTTTAAGCGCGATACCAGATCGCCACTCGCAGCACGATTTTGGCCGAGTTGCTGCTCCAGACGTTTCAGCTCCCCCCACACCTGGCTCAAGGCTTGCTCCCCTCCCTGGGCATGGGCAATTCGCTGCTGAGCCGTACCAATCAGAGCCCAGCGATCCAGCCGGACAATATTGGGGTGACGTTCCGTTTTGCTGGCTGGCTGGGACGCAGTTTGAGCAGTCACGCGCCCGCGCAGTCGGGGCTGGGCAGGGGTTTCGGCCACTCCGCCCAAACGGGTTTGTTGGATCTGCATCATGGCTCCCTGAACCTGAATTTATGGCATGTAGTTGAACAAGCTCAAGCCGTTGACCTTGGCAAATGCCTGTTGTTGCACTTGCAAAGCCATCAGCACATGAGCCTGCTGGGTGACGGCACTGGCATAATCGAGGGACTCTATCTGATTACTCACTTCCTTGCTATAGACGCCCTTCTCGGCATGCCCTTCATCCACTTGATCAAGCAAATTAATACGAGCACCAATAGAACTCACCATCTGGCTGATATCGTCCTGTAATGTCTTGCTTCTATCCAGCATGTTCCGAGCTTGATCCGCTGCATCGGGAGCACCGCTTTCCATGGCTTCCACCATGGCGTCCAGCTGCTTGAAGAAGTCTCCGTTCTGGATGAAAAGCTGGTCTGCCGTCTGATTGAGCCCCACGGTAACACCTTTGGCGATGCTGACTTCTCGGGTCAACGCATCACCCTGATACTGATAATCACCAGAGGGCGTTTTAACGATCGCAATCTGGTTCACCTGACTGCCGGCAAAAAGGCTCGAACCACTCTCGTTGCGGGCATTGGCCAGATCCAGCAAACCATCCTTGAGAACAGCTGTTTCACTGGCTACCGCTCGGCGATCATCTTCGGAGAGTGAACCAGTGGCCGCGGTTTGGGTCAGCTCACGCAACCGCATCAGCATGTTGGTCATGGTTTCCAGCTGCTGCTCCCCCTGAGAGAGCTGGCTCTTGGCGTTGGCAATATTTTTCTGATATTGCTCCATGGCAACCTGCTCTTTCTTCAACCCAAGCAGGCGTACGCTCCCCACGGGATCATCCGAGGGTTGCAGGATACGTTTGTTAGCCGATATCTGGCGATCAAGCCGAGCATATTCACCGAAACCATGTTGCAGATTGTCGAGCATGCTGAGTTGGATCTGGTTGGTGCTAATGCGCATGGTCACTCCGTCAGAACATGTTCAGGATGGAATTGAAGAGCTGATCGGAAGTACTGATCACTTTGGCATTGGCCTGATAGGCCTTGGTATAAGCCATGATCTTGACCCCTTCCTCATCAGTGTTGACCCCACTGACACTACTCAGTTTGGTGGCCAGCTGTTTCTCCATATTGGCATCCGCCTCCATGGTGGCCTTGGCTTGGCCACTTTGTACCGCCATCCGGCCAAGCAAGGCACTGTAGGCATCATATTGGCTATCTTTGATGGTCAGCAGCTCTTGCAAGTTGCGGTTGTCACCACTACCACCGCCCGCCTTGGCAAAAGCCAGATCATCGCCAGTGAAACCATCTGCAATCTTCAGGGTTCCAGACGGATTGAGTGGATCGTACGTGAAAAGAGATTTCCCCGGGTTACCATGCAGATCGACCCCTCCGCTCTGCTTGGCATTAAAATCATCTGCCAGTTTCTTTGCTATCTGATTAAGCTCGTCACGGAGCGGGCGCAAGACTGTCGTCCTGTATTCGATCACCCCGGCCAGACTGCCACCATGCAGCTTGGGTACATCAAAGGACTGAGGTCCAAAGCTGAGGCTGAGCGAATCACCAGCCAAAGAGAGAGTACTGCTACTACCAGCCAATACCAGTGGTTGTCCCTGAGGCAAACTTAACGAGAATGAACCATCACTTTGTCGGTTGACCCTAACTTCCATGAAGGTCGACAACTCACGCACGATCTGTTCGCGACTGTCTTCCAGTACCGAGGTGTTGACCCCCTTGGAAGCCTGCTCGCTAATCTGGGTATTCAGCTCGGCCACTTGTTTCAGGTAGCTGTTGACCTGAGAGACAGTGCTGTTCAGTTGATCGTCGATCTGCTTCTCTTGCGTCAACATGCTCTCGTTCAACTGGCCAAAACGGTTGGCCAGGGCACCGGCAGAGCTGACGATCTGGCTGCGCTGCGCTGGCGTCTCCGGGCTGTCGAGTGCGGCACTCAAGGAGGCAAAGAAACTGTCCAGTCCCTTGGCAATATTCATCGACTCGCTACCCAACAACTGCTCGGTGGTATTGATGTACTGATGAAATGAATAAGAGGCGCCAGTGGAAGAGCGACTGCGCCAATGCTGTGAAACCAAGTAGTCATCCGTGATCCTGCGAACACCGGTTACCTCTACCCCCATGCCGTTGTCCAATCGACCAAAGCCGGACAGACTGCCCATCATGGCTTCCTGGCGGCTATAGCCTATGGTATTGACGTTAGCGATATTCTGGGCGGTGACATTTAACGCGATCTGGGCCGCGTTAAGTCCGCTCAAACCGATATTGAGCATCGACATCAGTCAACTTTCCTCATTTTTGCCGAATTCAGAGGCTGACTGAAGGCAGCCAGGGTCTGTGATTCTAAAGCGACCACAGGCTCGGCATTCTTTAATGTCGGCACCAATTGGCTGACCATCTGCTCTTTCAGCCCCATACCGCCACGCTTGACCAGACTCATCGCCAGTTGACTGTCATACATGTCGCGATATAGATCTTCTCCTTTAATAATCTTGTCGTCTTCATCCTGCATGGCGTCGGAGGCTGAACGCATATGCTTGAGCACAGTCTGTAAAAAGCTCACTTCAAATTGGCCCGCAGCGGCATCCAGCGCCGCACGTTGATCCGGATTGCTCTTTATCTGCTGCAATTCATTGAGATCCTGATAAAAACCAGGCTCTGACGTTATTCTGGTCATAGCGATCCTTAGATGACTACCAGTTCTCCCTCGAGGGCACCGGCCTCATCGAGAGCTTGTAAAATGGCCATGACATCATCGGGAGTTGCCCCGAGTGAATTGACTGCCTTGACGATCACCTCGAGCGAAGTGCCATCCGGCCAGACAAACATGTTGTTTCGTTCGCGATCCACCTGGACCTTTGAATTGGGTGTCGTCGTCGTTTGCCCATTGGAGAAGGCATTGGGTTGACTGACATTCTGGCTCTCGCCTATGGTCACGGTCAAACTGCCATGGCTAACCGCAGCCTTGTGTACCTTGACCCCTTGCCCCATCACCACGGTCCCGGTCCGGCTGTTGAACACAACTCTGGGCCGCTCCTTGCCCATATCAACTTGAATGTCTTGCAGCAACGCCATGAAAGAGATCCGCTGACTCTCATCCTTGGGAGCCGTGACCTGGATCCGCCCCGCACTTACAGCTCTGGCAACTGGACCCAGCTGGCGGTTGATTTCTCGCTCAACATTGCGGGCCGTTTTAAAATTGGGCTGGTGCAGGTTGAGCGTCACCTCGGGTTTATCCGCAAAGTTACTGACGGCCTCGCGCTCAATGATGGCGCCATTGGGAATGATGCCTGCCGTCGGCACATTGATGGTCACAGAAGAACCGGATTGCCCTTCAGCCTTGACCCCGGCGACCACCAAATTTCCTTGGGCAACGGCGTACACGTCCCCATCGATACCACGTAATGGCGTCAACAACAGTGAACCACCACGCAGGCTCTTGGCATCCCCGATTGAGGTCACAGTGACATCCACCAACTGCCCCTTGCCTGCCAAGGCCGGCAGCGTCGCCTGTACCGATACGGCAGCGACGTTCTTGAGCTTGGGGTCGAGATCATCGGGCAACTGTACACCAAACTGCTTGAGCATGTTGGCCATGGATTGGCCGGTAAATTTGACCTGGCTGCGATCTCCCGTACCCGACAGGCCGACAACTAGGCCATAACCCACCAACTGGTTGGTTCGCATTCCCTGCACATCGGCAATATCCAGCAAGGCCCGCTTGGCAGGGGGCGCGGCATTAGCCCACCAGGGCAGACTCAGGCAGAGCAAGGTGATAAACCATTTGTTCATGTAAACCCTCAAAAAGGTGCGAATGCGGAACTGAAGAAACGCCCCAGCCACCCCATCTGGTTACTGTCGGCAAGGGCACCACGCCCCGCATAGGTAATGCGGGCATCGGCAATTCGCTGAGAGGAAATACGGTTGCTCTGATCGATATCTTCCACTCTCACCATGCCACCCAGACGGATATATTCGTCTCCTTGATTAAGCCGGATCCACTTCTCCCCCCGGATCCCCAGCACCCCGTTTGGCATCACTTCGGCAACCGTTACCGTAATGGAACCGGCTAACGTATTTTGCTGGCTGGAGGTAGCGCCACCATCAAAGTCACGATCGGCACTCAGGCTGGCGCCCCAGTCGGAACGCACTTTTCCACCGATAGAGGGTGCTGGTACGTTCATGCTGCTGTTCTTGCTCATGCTGGTGTTGGCTTTCTTGCTCGACTGGGTACGTTCTTCCAGTACCACGGTCAGAATATCGCCGATACGATAGGCACGACGATCCTGAAACAGAGTCATCATGTAGTCGCCACGATAGAGGCTACCGTCCTCTCCCCGAGCCGAGACAGATAACTTGGGCCGGGAAGGAGCCCACTTTTCGTCCCCTGGCTCAGGAGCCTTGAGTTCATAAGTGGCACAGCCACCCAGCAGTAATACCACCCAAAGATAACGCCACATCGCCTTCATCATCACAGCGCCTGGGTGACGAACTTGAGCATCTGATCTGCGGCGGATACCACCTTGGCATTCATCTCATAGGCACGCTGAGTGGTAATCATGTCGACCATCTCCTCCACCACGTTGACGTTGGAACTTTCCAGCGTGAACTGCTTGATGGCGCCCATCGCCTCTTCACCTGGCACCCCTTCAATGGCTTCACCTGATGCACCAGTCGCACGGTAAAGGTTGCCCCCCAGAGCTTCCAACCCAGCGGGATTCGTGAAATTGGTCAAGGTAATACGCCCCAGCTCCACATTTTCTTGCTGGCCTGGCAGCGTCGCACTCACGGTCCCATCAGTACCGATGGAAACCTTGGTCGCATTGTCGGGGATCTGGATCTGCGGCAACATAGGCAGCCCATCCGAATTCACCAGCAAACCTTCGGCATTGCGATGCCACTGACCATTACGGGTATAGGCCGTTTCTCCATCAGGACGTTCGACACCAAAGAAACCGGCACCGACAACCGCCATATCCAATTCCTGATTCGTATTCTGAAACTGCCCTGGGGTAAACACTTTCTGTGTGCCGACCACTCGCACACCATTACCCATCTGAATGCCAATGGGTGACAGGTTTTGCTGATCCTGCTGAGCGCCCGGCTGGCGTTGTACCTGATAGAACAAGTCTTCAAAGGCCACGCGATCGCGCTTGAAGCCAACCGTATTCACGTTGGCCAAGTTGTTGGAAATGCTGGCCATCTTGGCATCTTGTGCCGACAGACCCGTTTTACTCACCCAAAGTGCTGCATGCATTTTTGCTTCTCCACCTGATTCGTTGGTGCGCTACCAAGCTGCAAGCTCGCCACGCATCTCTTTGCTAGCCCTGACCGGAAATAAGTCTGGCCCCCTGCCGGGCCTGATCATCTGCGGTTTTCATCAACTTGACCTGAAGCTCGAAATTGCGTGTCAATGACATACTGCTGATCAACTCATCGACCGCATTGACATTCGCTCCCTCAAGAAAACCTGAGGCCAGTACCACCTGCTCACTGGTCTCGGCATCCCCCCCTTGGCGCAAGCGGAAGAGTCCATCTGGACCTTTTACCAGTTCAACCGGATCCGGGTTGACCAGCTTGAGGCGACCCACATCCAATCGGGCACCACCACCCGGTGGCGTGATACTCAGGGAGCCATCCTTGCCGAAGCTCAAGTCACGATAGGCAGGCAGTACCATTTCCCCACCATCTCCCAGCACAGGGCGGCTATTGAGAGTCAACAGCCCTTCAGCATCCACTTCCAGGTTACCTGCCCGGGTATAGGCTTCTTTGCCATCGGCCGTTTGCACTGTGATAAAACCTTCACCACGCACCGCCACATCCAGTTTGCGACCCGTTTGCATCAGGGCACCCGCCTTAAAATCCGTGCCGGCCATCTCTTCACGCGCCATGACCCGGCTTGGGTAGCCATCACCGGTCAGTGCATAGGCTGAGACACGCTCAAAATCGGCCCGAAAACCGGCGGTATTGACGTTAGCCAGGTTATTCGCCCGAATCTGCTGGGCCATCAGGGTGTGTTGCGCCCCCGACATAGCGGTATAGATAAGCTTTTCCACGCATCAAGCCTTAGAAGGAGTTGAAGAGAACCTGGGTCATCTTGTCAGCTGAGCTGATGGTTTTAGCGTTGGCTTGATAGTTACGCTGGGAAGTCATCAGGCTGACCAGCTCACCGGTCAAGTCCACGTTGGAGCTTTCATAAGCTCCCGCGGTGAGTGAGCCCATGGTCCCGGTTCCTGGCGCACCCAACACCGGCTGACCTGAGCTGAAGGATTGTTGCCAAGTGGTGTTGTTGGTTTGTATCAAGCCATTCGGGTTGGTGAAGTTGGCCATCACCACCTGCCCTTGCAGCAAATTCTGACCATTGGTGAAGGTGGCATACACGCCACCATCGGCATCCACCTTGACCCCGGTCAGATCTCCGGCAGCATACCCATTTGATTGGTTACGGGTAGCGTTGAAGTCAGAGGCATACTGACTGACTCTGCTCATATCCAGTTGCAACGCAATCGGGGATGCACCTGCTGGTGCCAGAGCCAAACTGGCGGGAATAGTGGAAGCAGCTATGTCCAGCTTGCCATTAAGATCAAAGTTCATTTTGGCTCCAACAGGTGGCACAACTGCCCCATTGAAGGTGTAATGAACATCCCAAGCATTAGCCCCTGTTTTCACAAAATACTGGGTAACTGTATGCTCAGTTCCGAGCGAGTCATAAACCTTACTGGACTGGGAATAGCTGAAGGTCTCTGACTTGTTGGGGTCAAAAGCGGGTGCCGGCGGGGGGGGAGGGGTGATAATGCTGGCATCAGCCTTGAGATTGGCTACGAACTCCAGCTGGTCAGATGCCTTGGCTGGCAAGCTGCCTGCCTTGACCTGAATATCGCCAACCACGCCGGATTGCAGCTCACCCGCATCATTGGTGGTATAGCCTTGCAGACGAGTGCCATTGGCTGTAGTCAGATAGTTGCTGGCATCCCGTTGAAACATACCCGCACGGGTATAGGAAGTCTGGCCATTGCTATCTTTCAGCACAAAAAAACCACTACCAGAGATGGCCAGATCCAATCCTTTACCGGTACGCATCACATCGCCATTGCGGTCAAAATTCTGGGAAACGTTGTTCATCTCGACACCATAGATGGCGGCAAACTCGGCACGGCTCGACTTGAAACCAGCCGTGCTGGCGTTAGCCACGTTGTTACTGATAACACTCAATTCCTGGTTCACGGCGCGCAGGCCGCTCAATCCGATACTGAAAGACACAATTTCGCTCCTATCTGATTACGCCGATTTACCAAACTGGATGGCACTGAAGAGAGGCACATCACCCACTCCAGCCACCTGTAACATGATCTCACCCGTGCCGGGCAAGGTGACACGCTCGACCTTGCTGGCCACAAAATTCTTGGATGTGGTCACCACACCATCGAGAGAGGCTTTTACCGCGAAGCTGTATTCACCGGCAGGCAAGGGAGGCAATTCATAATCGAGCCCCCCAGCCTTGCTATCACCCCAATTCTTGGTCGCAACCAGGTCCCATGTTCGTCATACACCTTAAGCTCAACTTGATCCGCAGCGCCGGCCAGCTCAATCTGCCCACGAATCCCCTTTTCGGCGCTCTGGGTCAGCGTCTTGCTGGGAACCATTACTTCCTTGTCGATCAGGTCCGTACTCTGCAATACCTGCTGGGTGTCCATCATATTGATCGACTTCTGCTGCAGGACTTTGAGGCTCTCAACCCCTTCCACCATGCTGAACTGCGCCAGTTGGGTGACGTACTGGGCACCATCCAGTGGATTGGTCGGGTCCTGGTTCTGGATCTGGGCAACCATCATCTGCAAGAATTCGTTGCGCAATTGCATGCCACCCTGGGGGTTCTGGCCTGCAGCCGCACTGTTGGGGGCGATATCGGGTGTAGCAACACGCTGACTGGTGCTACGTGCAGTATCCAGGCTACTCACCTGAGGCAGGCTCATGACTTATACTCCCTGGCCCAAGCGCAGCAGACCTTGCTGCATGCTATTGATACGATTGATCACTTCGACCGAGGTTTCAAAACCGCGCGAGGCGCTCATCATGTCAGCCATCTCTTCAACTGCGTTGACGTTGGAGTAGTAGACGAAGCCATCCTGATCGGCCAAGGGGTTGGTCGGCTCCAGGCGTTTATCTACCTGGCGATCAGACTGCACGATTCCGGCGATCTGTACCTGAGCAGCCCCTAGCGAATCAGCATCCTGTACGCGTTGATACAGCGTGGAGAACACCGGCTTGATGGCACGAAAAGCGGCATCTTCACTACCTGCTGCACTGTCCACGTTTGCCAGATTGGAGGCCACCGTATCCAGACGTACGGTTTGTGCACGCATGGCACTGCCTGCGATGTCATAGATTCGATTAAACGACATGATTAACGGCCCTCGATCGCTTTGGCGATCCCGGTAATTTTCATATTCAGGAAGGTGAGACTGGTCTGAAAGTCGGTAGCATTATTGGCAAACTTGCTTTGTTCAACACTGAGTTCGGCGGTATTGCCATCCATGGAAACCTGATAGGGAATACGGTATAGAGGATGTTGCATATCATTTGCCATGACGCCCTGACTGATGGAGGCACTCGCATCTCCCGTTGCAACTTGCTGCGCGACACGCCCCAAGATCGTCTTATAATCGACATCTCGGGCCAGATAGCCAGGGGTATCCACATTGGCCAAGTTCCCTGCCAGAATGCGCGCCCTATCCGCCCGCACATCCAGGGCATAAGGGTGTACACCAAGAGCGCTGTCAAATGAGATACTCATGCTTCATCCTTCTATGAATCTGTCAGACCAGTGCATTCTTTATCAAGACTCATGCCAATGATGAATATCCTTTATTCCCGCTGGTTACAGCATCAACAGTGGCTGATAACACTGATAAAAGGGGAAGTGTTGTTTCCTGTATGGAAGCGTATTGGCCTACTGGGCCTGCTGATGCTGTCATACCCGCTGCAAGCTGTACCAACTGACTTGTCACGGCATTTGGATACCCGACTGAAAGAGGATGCCAGTGACGCGCTGAATAGCTATTTGCAGCAACAAGGCTGGTCAGCCCCTGAGGCCGACTACCAAGTCTGGATCTCCCCAGCAGTGACCCATTTGCCTCCCTGCCAGCAAGCCATTCGTCTGCAAGCAGGAGGTCAATATAGGCAACCCTGGGGGCGGCGTCCCTATCTGGCTGAATGCACGGAACCTGCATGGCAGCTAAGGGCACGTGTCGAAGTGACGCTCATGTTGCCAGTGTGGGTGACGGCACAAGAGATCCAGAAAGGCCAAGCCATTCGTGCCGGAGATCTCGTCGAGAAATCTCTTGATATCAGTCGATTGCAACGCGGCTTTGTTCCAAGCTCCGAATCTCTTGTGGGGAGCAAGAGCACTCGGAATCTCAGGATGGGTCAGTTGATTGGTGAACTGGATTTACAAAAGGCTTGGGCCGTTCGGGAAGGGGAGGGAGTACTAATCAGAGCCGGCCTCGACGGTTTTTCCGCAACCACCCGCGGCAAAGCATTGGCAAACGGCGCCATTGGTGACGGCATTAAGGTAAGAAATATCAGTTCAGGCAAAGAGATTCAGGCCTGGGTGATTGATAAAGGGGAAGTCGAAACCCGTTTTTAACCCAAAGGGCTGGTTCGATTTAAGTTAGGCTGGCATTGGGTCGCTTGTCAGAGATAGACCATCAGGAATTGACGTTATGAAAATCACACGCACCGACCCGCTCTATGTTCAAACCCAGTTGCAACGCAAGCCGGAGTCTGCGACCACACAGCCACAAGCACGCGCCAGCCAGGCTGATGCCCAGATAAGCACCACGGCGCAGTTTGTAAACCAAGCAAGGGCGCAGCTTGCAACGACATCGGATGTGGATATGGAGAAGGTGAACCAGATCCGCCAAGCAATCAGCGACGGAAAGCTCGAACTCGATATGGATGCGCTGAGCCAAGCCATCCTGGATATGCATCGTCGATGAGCGTGGATCCCAAGCTGCGGGTCAAGCAATTGATCATCGGTGTCCAGCAAGATTGTGGTCGCTACGCCGAGCTACAACAACAGCTGCTACGCCAACACAGCCTGCTGGCAGCTCACGATGTCAACGGGCTGGCTGAACACAATCAGCGGCAAACCCAGCTGATGGCAGCAGTTCAGCAGCAGGCACAACAACGCTGTCAACATCTGCTCGCGTTGGGATTGAAACCGGACGAAAAAGGGATGGCGACACTGATCGCAAAACTGCCAGCCAGTTTGCAAAAAAACGTTGCCAGCCAATGGCAACAGCTTGAGCAGCTGCTTCAGCAATGCTTGCGCCAGAATGAACTCAATGGTCGCCTGCTGGCCGGGCAGATCGAGACAATCAATACGCTATTGGGACAAGAACAACCCTATGGCAAACTGGAAAGCTTCCCAGACTAATTCTTATCCTTCTCTCAGCACGCGATGACGCAGACTGGATAACTCATCCAGCTGTCGCTGTTCCCGTGATTCCTGCTGCTGACGCTGGGCCAAGTTACGCTTATCCAGCAACAGTTCCAATCCTTTGACCCGACCAAATTGCTTGAGCACCTGACCTTCGTGGTGCTCCAAATCCAATCTGGCCAAGGCAGACTGCTGTACTTGGTGAACCAGCAGATGGCGCAACTGCCCCTCCATCTGCTGCTTGTTCTGCCACAGCAGGGGATGAAATGTTGCCGAACCGGTACTCAGAGAGCTGATCACATCTTGCAACCTCAGTGCCCTCTTCTCTTCTCGCATGGCCTCTTCTCGCAGACGTTGGCGCTCCTTACCCATCACCTCCAACGCATTCTGCTGCAAACCAAGATAGGATTTCAACATGGCGGATCCTTAAGACTTCCCGAGCACTTGCTTCAGCCCTGTCATCACCTGGACAAAAGGCGTCTCCTCATGGATACCCTGTTGCAGGAAGGCTGCGATAGCAGGGTAACGCTGTACCGCCTCATCCATCTGGGGGTCAGCTCCTGGCTGATAACCGCCCAATGGCAGCAGCTCACGCACCTGTTGATAACGCCCCCACAACTGCCGCAGTGTCACCGCCAGCGTCTGCCATTCGGCAGGGACAACCTGTGGCATGACTCGGCTCACGGAGGCACCTATATCGATAGCGGGGTAATGTCCCTCCTCCGCCAAGCGGCGAGTCAGAACAATATGGCCATCAAGAATGGCGCGGGCCGCATCCACCACTGGATCCTGCTGGTCATCCCCTTCTGCCAAGACTGTGTAGAAAGCGCTCAGAGAACCGTCCTGGTGTATGCCATTACCCGCTCTCTCAACCAGCTGGGTCAGCATGCTGAACACTGACGGTGGGTAGCCCCGGGTCGCGGGCGGTTCCCCTATTGCCAGCACGATCTCGCGCTGAGCTTGGGCATAACGGGTCAAGGAATCCATGAGCAGCAGCACATCCCGCCCCTGCTCACGGAAATACTCGGCGATACGGTGACACAATTGTGCCGCGCGCAGACGCATCAGCGGAGATTGATCCGCAGGGGCCGCCACGACGACCGCACGCGCTAATCCTTCCGGGCCCAGGCTGTGCTCGATAAATTCGCGCACCTCTCGCCCCCGTTCACCAATCAGTCCCACCACCACTATCTGCGCGGTCGTATTGCGGGTCATCATGCCCAGCAGCATACTCTTGCCGACCCCGGAACCCGCAAACAGGCCCAGGCGCTGTCCCTTGCCGACCGTCAACAGACCATTCAGACCATTGATGGCGCGAATGCCCACATCGAGCGGCTCGCGCACTGGCGTACGCAGCAGGGGATTCGGGGGGATGGCGAACAGAGCAACACGCTCACCGTCATCGCGCAACGGACGACCATCCAGGGGTTGCAACAGACCATCGACCACACGTCCCAATAGATGCTCACCGACCTGTATTGTCTCTTCACCATCAATGGGAAGCACACGTGCACCGGCATAGAGGCCACTCATGGGTTGCAGCGGCATCAAGTAGGAAATATCCCGATTGAACCCGACCACTTCGGCCAGCAGCGGTGCCCCTGTCGCCGTATCAACCCGGCAACGCTGTCCCATCACCAGCTGACAGCCAACCACCTCCAGCGTCAACCCTGTGACTCGAACCAGCCGGCCATAACGGCGAAAACCGGGGACATCCTCAAAACTGTCCAGCGCTGAAGTAAGCGCCTGTTGCAGCGCTTCATGCATCCTGTGGCAATTCCAGCGTACTATTTAGCTGCTCGATACAAGAGGCGAGGCGCTCTCCTGTATTGACTTCGATCACCGCAGCCCGCGTTTCTATACGGGCATCACCCACACTCAGGGTGCTATCCACCTGCAATGGCCAACCCTCACACCGGGTAACGCCTTGCTCAGCCAAACGCTGGCGATCTCCCTCACTGAGATAAATCACCAGCTCTTCTGATGCAGCTGGCAGACTCGCCAAGGCCTGCTCCACCTGATTGAGTACCTGCTGTGGATTGAGGGTAAATTCAGCCTGGATCACTCGTTTCGCAACCTGCGTCACCAGCTGGGCAACCAGTTCTTTTTGTTCCTGCATGCGAGAACGGGTCAAGGACTCCCATTGCGCCTGCAGCTTGGCGAAGGGAACCAGCGCCTGATCGAACGAGGCACGCCCTTCTGCCAGGCCCAGTGAAAAACCACGAGTTTGGCCCTGCTGCAGTCCCTTGGCCTCCCCGTCAACTAGACCGCTGGTCAACCCTTGCTGATAGCCAGTCTGATACCCTTCATCATGGCCTTGCTCCAGACCCTGCTGATAGCCGAATTCGAACTGCTCCTGCTGACTCTGCGCCTCTTCTCCGCTTTGCCCCAACGAAGGAAAACGGTAAAGACGAGTGGTGCCCGTCGCCAACTTGCGAACATTGTGACTCATGAACGCCTCCTGTTAATTGACGGTGGGCTCTTCGAACAACTGGAATTCAACCTCGCCCTGCTCCACCAATTCGCGGACCAGTTGCATGACCTCTTCCCTTGCCTGCTCAACCTTGCGCAAGGAGACACTGCCCTGCCCCTGAATTTGGGCATCCAGAGCCTGGGCCATCCGTTTCGGCATGGCTCCCAGCACCACTTTACGGAAGCTGGCTTCGGTATTTTTCAGCGCCAATGCCAACAGATCGCTTGGCAGTTCCTGTACCAGACGTTGCAAGGTTTCATCCGATTGACGACGCAAGGCCATGAAGTCGAACATGTTCTTCTCGATTTCCAGCGCCATGTCACCATCGTGTTCCCGCAACAGGGAGAGTATCTGCTCCTTGTCGCCCTGATAACGGTTCAGGATGTCGGCCACCTGTCGTACGCCATTGACTTTGGCTCCGGACTGATCAGCCACGTAGGCAAGGCAGCGGTCCAATGTCAGACGCAGCTCTCCCAACACGTGTTCACTGACGCTATTGAGGCTGGCAACCCGTACCAACAGATCATCGTGGACGGAACCAGGCAGAGCATCCAGTACGGCGGATGCCGTCTGGGGCGGCAGGAACGCCAGCAGAACCGCCTGCATTTGCGGATGCTCGTTACGGAAGAAGCGGGCCAACACATCGGCAGGAACCCATTGCAAACGCTGGATATCCTGGCTCATGACATCGCCATACAGGCTGTCGAGCAGACTGCGGGAGAGCCGCTGCCCCAGTGCGAGATCAAGCGTCTGTTCCAGATATTCCCACGAAGCGCTGCCAATCCCGCTCTGCTCACGGTACTGGTTGAAGAACTGCTGCAAAGTCCACTTTGCCTCCATCGAGCTGACGCCAGACAGACCCGCCATCTTGGAGATGAGTCGTTGCACTTCGTCACGGGAGAGTTTCTGCATGACCTTGGCTGCCGCCTCTGTGCCCATGCTCAACAGCAAAATCGCTGCCTTTTCCAGATTATCGATGTCGATATCGACGGCATTTTGGTTCAGATTAACGTTGTTCATTGCCACTCACCCATGATCTGACCACTTCCGCTACCCGAGCGGTATCCTTCTCGACCAGCAACTGCAGATGCTGAAGCTGTACTTCCAGTTCGGAACCCGGCTCTGGCAATGCCTCCAGATTCAAGGAGGAGAACTGGGGTTCCATCTGATTATCTGCACGGATCAGACCATTACTCATCATCGGAGCCGTCAGGGCGGCATCGTCATCGCGCCGCATGGAGAGACCCACAGTTGGTTCTTGCGGTTCGTCCTGCTCTTCGGTTGGTTCCTCATCAGGCAACTGCTGGGTACGCACCAAATGCTTCACCAATGGACGAATCCCGAAGAACACCAACGTCAAGCCAAGCAGGCCACCGACCAGATAACGTAATGAGTCTTGCCAATAAGGTGTTTCCCACCAACCCGATTCAGGAGGAACAATCGGCACAGCAGCGGTAAAGTCGAAGACTTGCAGGCTGATCTGATCGCCCCGCGCGTTATCAAATCCGACCGAGCGCTCCACCATCTGACGGATTTGCTCCAGTTGTTCTGCACTCCAGCCATCCTTGGGCGCACTTTGCTGATTTAGCAAAATGGATACATTCATTTTCTCCAGCCGGCCCTGTTGATAGCGGGTATGTACTATGGTCCGGCTGTTTTCATACTGTTTGCTGACCTCTTGCCGCTCGGTACGAGAGTCATTTTTCTGGGTATCCGTGTTTGCTTCTACCTGATTCTGAGCGGGTTGCTCATTCTTGGGGGTAGTCTCAGGTGGGCGATTCGACAAGGCACCAGGAATCCCAAGTGCCAGTGCGTCTATGGTTTTATCCGACTTGGTGGACTCTTTGGTAACCACCCCTTGCGGATCCAGCTGCTGCTGGGTCTCTTCTACTGCATTGAAGTTTACATCGGCAGCAATCTGTACTCTGAAATTGCTCGTACCCAGCATGGGATAGAGCATGTCGCTGGCACGCTGGCGGATGTATTGCTCAAGCTTGCGCACATACTCCATCTGCTGCACGCTTTGCTTGCCGAAACCAGCCTTGTCACCCAGCTCGGCGCTGAGCAGCTGACCCGCCTGATCTACGATTGTCACAGCGCCCGGCTTCATGCCCGAGATGCTACCGGCCACCAAATTGGCGATTGCCTCTACCTGCCCAGGTTCCATTGCCTGACCCGGCTGCAGATCCATCATCACAGAGGCACTGGGTTTTTCTTCATCACGACCAACAAAGAGGGTTCGCTTCGGGATCGCCAGATGAACGCGAGCGCTACGTACCGCATCCAGCGAAATAATGGTTCTCGCCAGTTCCCCTTCAAGAGCATGCCGGTAGCGGGCACCCTCCATAAATTCGCTGGTACCAAGGCCGGTGACAGTATCCAGCCCTTCCAGACCAGAAGGCATGGCGGCCCTGACACCTCTGGCCGCCAGCGCCATGCGCACATGGGCAAGTTGGCTCTCGGGGACCAAGATTTGACCCGAGCTTTTTTCCAGACGAAATGGTACTTGCTCTTTCTCCAACATCTCCATGATGTTGGCAGTATCGTAAAGCTCCTGTTTTCCATACAGAGGCACGTAATTCTTGCTGGAAGTCCACAGGATCACGACGATCGTACCCGCCACAATGGCGGCTAACAGCGCGATCGTCAGAATGGATTTATTGTCGCGAGAAAGACTACGCCAATTGCGCAACCCTTCCTGGACTCGTGTTCTGAAGGAATCCGAAGCCCCTTGAGGGGACGTTACCAGTTCAGTCATCACTTACCTCAGAGTGGCATACGCATAATGTCGTCAAAACCGGTCATCAGCTTGTTTCGTACCTGCATCAGGGCTGAAAAGCTGAGGCCCGCTTTTTGGCTGGCCACCATGGCACCAACCAGATCATCGCTCTGACCCGCATCGACGGCGGTCATCAGTTTTGAGGCTATGTTCTGCTGCTCGTTGACTCGACCGACGACATCGCGCATGGCATCGGTGAATGACACATTCGATGCATCATTCAATTCGATGGAAGGGGCTTGGTTGGCGACTCGCTGCATCTCCTGCATCTGCTGCAGGAGCGTCACCTGTGATGACATCATTTCAATCTTCACTCGGTTATCCCTTTAGTTTTGAATCTGCTGCTCAATATCTACGCCCTGCTCACGCATGGCCGCCAGCTTGTATCTCAATGCCCTGGTCGTCATTCCAAGGGCCTCTGCTGTGCGGGTCCGATGGCCGCGAAAGCGGCGCAGGGTCTCTAGTACAAATTGAAATTCTGCATACCGACGCGTCTCACTCAGTCCTTCTGGGGAGGAAAACGCTTCCGGTAACGCATCGTCTGATTCAATGGTGTAACTGGGCAGCATCAAATCGACTGCCTGAATATGCAATCCGCGAGCCATGATTAATGAACGTTGCATGACATTATCCAGCTCCCGGACATTACCAGGCCAACCATACGCCAACAGCTGCTTACGGGCATTTTCGCTCAAACGATAGCCTTGCTGAGGTGCGTGCCGCTCGATGAAATATTCGGCCAGTGGCAGTATGTCATCCGGGCGCTCCCGTAGCGCAGGCCAACTCATGGGAAGCACGTCGAGACGATAAAACAGATCTTCCCGAAACTGGCCCATGGTAACGAGAGTCCGTATATCCTTGTTGCTGGCAGCGATAATCCGCACATCCAGCGTGATCGTTTGGTGACTACCGAGCCGCTCGACCTCCTTCTCTTGTAAAACACGCAGCAGTTTGGCCTGAAGCGACAACGGCAACTCAGAAATTTCATCGAGTAGCAGCGTCCCACCCTGTGCCAGCTCAAATTTGCCCGGTTGAGTACCTGTCGCCCCAGTGAACGCCCCCTTGTTATGGCCAAACAAGATGGACTCGATCATAGACTCCGGAATGGCGGCGCAGTTAACAGCGATAAAAGGCTTGCTGGCACGATTGGACATATCGTGGATATAGCGAGCCAGTCGCTCCTTGCCCGTTCCTGACTCCCCACCAATGAGGATGGTGGCAGACGTCTTGGCTGCACGACGGGCAAGTTGCAGTACCTGCAGGCTCATGGCAGAGGTCGCAATCAAATTGGGAATGGATTGGCGCAGACGTAACGCCCCCCTCACTGCATCGAGCATTTGCTGGCAGCCAAATGGTTTGACAATGTAGTCAATAGCTCCCGCCCGCATGGCTTCTGCCGCGAGATAAGCCTGCTGTTCATTCACCAAAATGACGCAGTCGACGTCGCAGAATTCATGTACTAATTGGGGACCAGCCTCGGTCATGACATCGATATCGAGCAAGATCAGAGCAACTGAGTTATCGGCGAGAATGAATTTAGACTTCTTGATCGAATCAACGCAGGAGACAGCGTATCCCTGCGCCAACAATATCCCCTCAATATCGTTTCCATTTGATAACGAAGGTCTGATCAATAACAAATGAGGAGCGCTCTCAATACCAATGGGTCTTGAGTTTTTCTTGATAGATAAATCCGAAAGCATATGAACCCGAACCCGTGATTGTTGACAAACCAACCAACAGAACTGATGTGTCAAAAATAAAAGCGCACCATGCTAGAAATGGCGCCTCTAATGGGCGTCTCATTTATGCAGAGAGTGGTATCAAGGCGGTAACAATGGCCTTGGTAACCCCGCTATCATTAGCATTACTGCTATTAGACCGGAGGCTTTGCGTCCTGACTTTTCAGTTCAGTTTGCCTTTATCATGCGACTGTCCGTAGTGGGACAAGACAGCTCCACCTATCCGGTGATAGCTGTGTAACACATGTGAATTGTTATATTTGTTATTTATTTTTAACACTTTGTGCGTCAAAAACAGTCACATCATAACTGCTTCCAATGACAATTCAAGTAGATATGCGGAATATCAACTTCCCGTCACCCCATAAACATGGCAGCTCAGCTTCAGCCTAATGTTCCAATAACCTCCACCCTCAGCTCTTCTGGAATTTCATTATAAGAGAGTACTTTGAGACCTTTTGAAAAGGAGCGAGCATATCGTGCCATCAAGGGCCTGAGCTGCGGCATCACAACCAATACCGGAGCATGACCTTGCTGTTGCAACTGCTCTTTCACCAACGGCATATTTTGCTGTAACTGGGCCAGCAATTGAGGATCAACTGGGAAGCTGTCCAGCTGGATCTTGCCCTGCTGTTGAGACTGGTTCATGGCTGCCAACAGAGTCTGCTCCAGACGGTCATCCAGGGTAAACGCGGCCAAAATATCGCGCGAACCTATTGCCTGCCTGACAATCTGGCGTTTCAAGGCACATCTGACATCGGATGCCAACAAGACAGGATCCTTGGTCAATTCGCTCGCATCCAGCAAGGTGGTAGCAATGGTTCGAATATCGGTGAGGCTGATCTGCTCCTTGAGCAACTGTCGGAAAACCCTCAGTTGCTGCATCTGGGTAAGCGCCAGATTAAGTTCTTCTGCCAGACGGGGTGACTGGGTAGCCAGATATTGGCCCAACTTGCCCACCTCATCATGACCAAACAGAGAATCAAGCTGCTCTCTCAACAGCTTGCTGGTATGAGTGGCGATAACTGTCGCGGAATCGACCACGGAATAACCCAGGTTCAAGGCCTTGGCCTTGTTCTCCGGCGAGATCCAGACTGCATTCATACCATAGGCGGGATCCTGGGTCAGCTCACCGTCCAAGACTCCATACGTCTCCCCACTGCTGATGGCCATCAGTCGCTGACAGTCGACGTTACCAGCCGCAAGTGCCACACCGGACAACTTGATCCGGTATTGATCGGGTTGTAACTGCAAGTTGTCACGCACCCGGATCTCGGGTAGCAGGAAGCCATATTGCTCGGACAGGGTCTTGCGAATACCCCTTACCCGGGCAAGCAGTTCGGCCCCCTTGTCCGCTTCTGCCAAGGGCACCAGCCGATAGCCCAGTTCAATGGCGACCGCATCGACAGGAGGCAGGTCCTGCCACTCCAGTCCCTGTGGCTCGGACTGCACCATCTGGCGCGTCAGCTCCTGGGCTGCATCAAGGTCAGGATCATTGACCCGACGCTTGCTGACACTCCAACCTGCCCATGCCAGCACGGCGGCAAAGCTGAGAAAAGCCAGCATAGGCATGCCAGGCACCAGCCCCAGGATCAGCATGATGGCCGCAGCGGTATAGATAACCCGCGGCGATGCCAGGATCTGCTGACCCACCTGATCCGACATCTCGCCTTCATCGCTGACCCGAGTCACTATGATGGCAGCGGCGGTAGACATCAGCAAAGAAGGGATCTGGGCGACCAGACCGTCACCTATGGTGAGCAGGGCATAACTCTGGAAGGCCTCGGCAACCGGTAGCGAGTGCTGGAAAATACCGATTGCCAAACCACCCACCAGGTTGATGATCAACACCAGCAAGCCGGCGATTGCATCGCCGCGTACAAACTTGGACGCACCGTCCATTGCACCGTAGAAGTCAGCCTCCCTGGCTATCTCCTCCCGCCGCGCACGCGCCTGATGCTGATCCATGGTGCCGGCGTTGAGATCTGCATCGATCGCCATCTGTTTACCAGGCATCGCATCCAAGGTGAAACGAGCGGATACCTCGGATATCCGCTCGCCACCCTTGGTGATCACCACGAAGTTGATGATCATCAGGATCACGAAGACCACCAGACCGACGACATAGTTACCGCCGATGACTACTTCCCCGAAGGCCTGAATAACCTTACCGGCAGCCTCATGCCCCTCGTGACCATGCAACAAGACGACGCGGGTAGAGGCAACGTTGAGCGACAACCGCATCAACGTTGCCACCAACAACACTGTGGGGAAGACGGAGAAATCGAGCGGGCGACGGGCCGAGACAGAAACCAGCAGTACTAGAACCGCCAACACTATGTTGAACGTGAACAGGACATCCAGCAGCCAACCGGGCAGAGGCAAGATCATCATGGCCAGTATGGCCAGGAGCAACATGGGGATCGCGGTGTAGGATTGGGTCAATACACGCCAGTTCACAACTTACCTCTCAGGTTGACGTAACTCGGGCGGCACATGCAAAGGGGCAAGAGGAGTAGGTTTTTTCCCCTTGCCTGCCGCATAGGCCCGTAACTGCAATACATGGTTCAGCACATAAGCCACCGCGGTATAAAGACCCGCAGGCACTTCCTGGTCGACCCGGGTGGAGTAATAGATGGCCCGGGTCAGATCCGGCAGACTCATGACCATCTTGTCGTGCTGCTTTGCGACCTGGCGGATCCGTTCCGCCATGCCGTCAACCCCTTTGGCAATCACGTAGGGGGCATTTGCCCGCTCAGGATCATATTTAATGGCCACCGCATAGTGGGTCGTGTTGACGATAATCACATCTGCCTGTGGTACACGCTGTTCGATACGAGCCCGGGCAAGCATCCCTTGTACCTGGCGGATCTTGGCCTTTATCTCGGGCCGCCCTTCACTGTTTTTGTGCTCATCCTTGACCTCTTGTTTGGTCATTCTCAGTTGCTTGTTCAGGGACCAACGCTGATACGGCACGTCCAGTACTGCAATCAGCATCTGCACACTGCCAAGCAAAATAAATGCCTGAGAGAGGATCTGCAGCGCCTGCTCCATCGCAGCCTGGGGCGGCATGCGGTTCATCATCATCAGCAAGGGCCATTGGTGTTGCAGCATCAGTGCCAACGTTGAGCCAATCAGCAGGATCTTGAGCACTGACTTCAGCAGTTCCATCAGGCTGTGAGTTGAGAGCATCCGCTTGAGCCCCTTGAGCGGATTGAGCTTCTCTGCGCTGGGCAGTAACTTCTTCCAGGTCAGCACCATGCCACCTGGCACTATGCTGAGCAGTACCAGCAACAATGCCAGAAAACCGAACAGAGGTAGCAGTACCCACAACATGCTGAGCAGCGCTTCAGCCGTCCAGTGAATCATCATTTGCGGATCACGGGCACCTTGCCAGTCAAAACGTTGAGGACGTTTCATCAACTCGGCAAAGAAGTGGCCAAAGCTGGGTACCATCCATTGCATAGCGAGGCCCCCCAGCAGCAATAGCCCGGCAGAGCTCAGCTCCTTGGAGCGCGCTATCTGTCCTTCTTCCCGCGCCTTGCGCAGTTTCTGGGAAGAGGCCTCTTCGGTTTTATCCTGGGCGCTATTCTGGCTCATGACGGGGTCAGAGCCCTGAGCTGCTCCAGCACATGCGTCACCAGGTCAAGATAGCGGGCCGGTACTCCACTGATGGAAATAGCCATGGTCACCAACCCGAGCAACAAGGTCATGGGAAAACCCAGCGAAAAGATGTTCAGAGATGGCGCAGTGCGGTTCATGACCCCGAAGGTCAGGTTGACCATCAACATGGCCACCACCGCAGGCAAGGTCAGGATCAATGCGGCACCGATACACCAGCCAAACAAACCTATGACCCCTTTCATATCCAGCAAGTCGAGCGAAGATCCCGGTGGCCAGCTGCGCAAACTCTGTACCAGCACATCCAGAGTGACCAGATGACCATTGAGCCCAAGAAACAACAGTGAGCAGAAGATAAGCATCAGCTGGCTGACGATAGGTGCAGAATCTCCGTTGCTGGGATCATTCATCACTGCCATCGCAAGGCCCATCTGCATGGAGAGGATCTGCCCAGCCATAGTCATGATCATGAACAACATCTGGACACAGAGTCCGAACAGCAGCCCGAACAACAGTTGCTCCACAGTCAGCACCAGGGCACCAGTGCTGAAAGGATCGACCACTGGCATCTCTTTTAACATGGGAGCGATCAACAGGCTGATAATGAAGGCGAAGAGCAAACGCACTTGTGGCGGGATCCGACCATCACCAAATACCGGCATAACCCAAAATGCGGTGGCAATCCGGATGAATGGCCACCACCACTGCCCCAGCCAAGCCGTCAGGTCGGCAGCACTGAGAGACAGCAGGGAATTCATCCAATAAGCCCGGGTATCTTCAGAAACAGATCGTGGAACAAGGTCGTGATTTGGGAGAGCAACCAGTTGCCGGTGAAGATGAGCGTCATCAAAGTCACCAAAAAACGTGGCAAGAAGCTGAGTGTTTGCTCCTGGATCTGGGTAGCCGCCTGAAACACGCTGACGACCAGACCGACGATCAGGCTCGGTACAATCAGTACCGAAACCATCACCACCACCAGGTTAACGGCACCACCAATGAGCGCCACACTCTGCTCTGGTGTCACGTCAGCCTCCACTACCAAAGCTAGCTGCGAGGGTACCTACCGTCATGGACCAGCCATCCACCAGCACGAACACCATCAGCTTGAATGGTAACGAGATGATAAGGGGCGAAAGCATCATCATCCCCATCGCCATCAGTACGCTGGCAACGACCAGATCTATCACCAGAAAGGGGATAAACAACATAAATCCTATCTGGAAGGCCGTATTCAGTTCACTAAGCACAAAAGCAGGCAGCAAGACTCCAAACGGAACCTCATCCTTCGTGAGGGAGGTGGGCTCACCGGAGATCCGCAGCATCTGTTCCAGATCCGGTTCGCGGGTCTGCGCCAGCATAAAATGACGCAAGGGCTTTTCAGCCCGAGCAATCCCCTCCGACAGGCTAATTTCATTCTGGTCGTAAGGGATGAATGCATGCTGATACATGTCAGTCCACACAGGGCGTATGATCACTATCGTCAATATCAAGCTGATGCCTATCAGTACACGGTTGGGAGGGCTCTGCTGCAAGCCCATCGCCTGGCGCAGAATCGCCAGCACTATGATGATCCGGGTAAAGCTGGTCATCATGAGCAATAGCGTCGGAAGGAGCCCCAAAAGGGTCATAAAGAACAGGATCTGCAACTTGATGTTGTAGTCCTCCCCACCTTCCGCCCCCGGTAAAACCGAGAACAATGTCATGTCTGCCCCCCAACTGGGCAGCGAACACAACAGCAGAGCAAACAGCAGGTGGCGCATCAGTCGTCCATGCCGCCCAGCAGATTGGTGTCGATCACATCCACCAGACGCAGACCATATTTACCATTGACCACAACGACTTCCCCCTTGGCCAGCAGGCGGCCATTTACCCGTACGTCAAGCGTCTCGCCAGCCAATTTATCGAGCTCGATAACAGCCCCTTCTTCTACTCGCATCAATTCCCCCAGCGAGACCTCGGTACTGGCCACTTCCAGCGTTACCTTGACCGGGATCTGGCGAAAAAAGGAGAGATCCCGCTGCTTGCTGCTACTGGTGGGAGCCATATAGTCTGCCGCACTCGGCATGCTGATATCATCACCAAATAGTTGATCCAGACCATCCAAATCCAGCGGGTCATTCATAGTGTGCTCGTTCATGATTCGATTATTCCTCTACGACCGTCGCGACCTGATAAACCAGGCTGCCTTTATGTTCAGCGATACGTCCACTAAAGCAGGGACGGTTACCAATCAGGGCTGGCACCAATTCTGGTAAATCCAGCGAGAGCACATCGCCCACCTTGAGACACTCCAGGTCGGCCAGCGTCATGGACAACTGCCCCATCACCACGCGTAAACGTGTGGGAATGTGTGTCAGTGCCTGCTCCAAAGTGCCATCTTGCAAGGCGTGCCCTGCCGCAGGACCTGTACTCTCAGCGGGTGGAACCAACCACAACTGCCAACCATGGGAAAAGCTCCCCACCGTCAGGGTGGCTGCGGCCATCCACAGTCGTGACACCGGGAGTACATCACGTGTAATCAAAGTCAATTGCCACTCGAGATCACCCAGCCCCAGGCAGGAAGACCAGATGTCGACCTGATATTGGCAAAGACGCAACACCAGGCGTTGCTCGGTATCCGTCAATCCTTTGCTATGAGAGGCGGTTTCTCCCTGATTGCGTAAAGAGCCGCCGAAGAAGAGCACCGCCAAACGATAGATAACTGAAGGGGATATGGAAAAATAAGCGACCCGTTGGGTATCAAGCAGACTACGGGCCTCAACCCAGATCAAGCCATCATCATGTTCCGGGGATGAAACGGCGATGAACTCCTGATAAGTCAGCTCGCAATCAGCGCTATTGAACAGCTGAGCCATGCAGCCTGCAGGGAAAATGTCCCCAACTGGGCATTTACTTGTTTGAGTCGCTCCCGGTCTGCTCGTTCGACACCCAGAAGATCATAATGGGGAAGGGTTTTGCCCCGCTCAGCACAAAGCAACCGAGAAGGTGTGAGCATTACGCCGCTTGATGACATTAAGAATCCACCTTAGCCATTTTTATCTCGCCTTACTGCCACAGAGACATCTATCAGGCCAGCCATGTGATCGATACAAATAGTCCAGCCGACATAGAGCGACCAGAATGGGCGAGAACTTTATTACAAAACCCTAAAAGACGCCACGAGACCGTCTGACAACCCAAAAATAAAAATCCCGGCACCAGAAGGTGCCGGGATTTTAAGGTACTTGCATACCTTGAATAGGTCGGAGTCGGCCTGTAAGCCGGGTTCTGTACCGGGTTGCCCCGGGTAGCAATCATTCCTCTAGGCCAGCAATCGCTCGCTGGCTCAAGCAACCTACCCGCCCCCAACGCGGGCCGCGCCAATAGGGGCCTATTTGGTCTTGCTTCGGGTGGAGTTTACCGTGCCACGAACTGTTACCAGACGCGCGGTGCGCTCTTACCGCACCCTTTCACCCTTACCTGATCCCTTGCGGGCCATCGGCGGTTTGCTCTCTGTTGCACTGGTCGTGGGCTCACGCCCCCCAGGCGTTACCTGGCACCCTGCCCTATGAAGCCCGGACTTTCCTCCCCTCCGCCCGTCTGTCCCGAGGGACACAACGACGAAGCAGCGATTGCCCAGCCGACTCCGAGGCGCGGATTATAGCCTCGTGACACTGTGGGGTAAACCGGCAATTCCCGTTTACAGCCATTTATCGCGCTTTGGCCCCCGTTTACAGGCTGAATGCTTGTCGGTACGGGTGAACGCGCTGGTCAGAAAACAGTCTGCCGGCCTATTTCGCCGGCTCAATAGTGCTCTAGTCCGTATTTGTAGAGGGCATTTTTCTTCACACCATGGATTTCCGCGGTGAGTGCCGCCGCTTTTTTCAGTGGCAACTCGGTCACCAGCAACCCCAGGGTACGGATCGCCTCGGCAGGCAGCTCTTCTTCCGTTTTGCTGGCTCCCGCGACCACCAGCACTATCTCGCCACGGCAGCGGTTATCATCCTGACCAAGCCAGGTCAGCATCTCGGACGCGGGCAGACCATGGATGGATTCGAAGGTCTTGGTCAATTCGCGGCACACCACCACCTGACGCTCCCCCAGAATGCGAGCGATCGCTTCTACCGTATCCTGCACCCGACGTGGGGATTCATAAAATACCAGTGAGCGGGTGTCTTCGATCACGGCCTGCAATCTGTCATCACGCCCTTTGCTTTTGGCGGGCAAAAATCCTTCGAAGGCGAAGCGGTCGGTCGGCAAACCAGCGGCGCTCAGGGCCGTGATGGCGGCACAAGGACCAGGCAGTGGTACCACCTTGACGCCTGCTTCGCGACAGCGGGTGACCAAGTGGTAGCCTGGGTCGCTGATGAGCGGAGTCCCCGCATCGGAGACCAGGGCTACGGTCTTGCCTTCCTTGATCCGGCCGATCAGCACATCGGCTTTCTGCTGCTCGTTATGATCGTGCAGCGCGAAGGTGGGTACCGAGATTTGGTAGTGGCTCAGCAGGATACCGGTATGACGCGTATCCTCGGCAGCCACCAGATCGACACTGCGTAAAATGTCCAATGCACGCTGGGTAATGTCCGCCAGATTACCGATCGGAGTGGGGACTATATACAGGGTTGGGATGTCACTCATGGGATCTCCGAGTGTCCCGACAATTGTGTCGCCATATTGGCCCGTTTACACTATGGGGAACTTCAACACTGGTCGGGGAATGAACTTGAACCGGGTTACAAAGCAGCTAAGTGTATCACGACTCTTCGGCATCATACTCGCGGCAGCACTGCTCGCCGCCTGTGCGTCGGGGCCCAATCAACCTTCCGGGCAGCCAGGTATGCCGTCGGCATTCTCGGATCTGACCAAAAATGCCCAGTGGTATCTGGAGCAGGTGGATCCTGTCAAACCTGCCGAAGCCTTTACTTGGCAGGTGATGGCGGCACGCAGCTACTTGGCACTCGGCCAAGCCAAGCCGGCATCGGCGCTATACCAGCAACTACAGAAGCAGGCCCAGAGCGCGGAGCAGAAAGCGCAGCTGCAACTGTTGCAGGCACATCTGTTGCTCGCCCAGGGCAACGCCAACCAGGCGCTGATCCTGCTGGAGGGTAAACCGGACGTGCCGCTGGATGCCGATACGCAGAAAAATTGGTATCGCCAGCGGGTAGTGCTGCAGCTGGATATCAACAACAAGTTTGGTGCAGCCAAGTCGCTGATCTTGATGGAGCCCTATCTGGCCCAGAATGAGCTGGCGACCAACCATCAGCAAATCTGGTCTCTGCTGAAGAGCATGACACCCTCCACCTTGCAGGCACTGGAAGAGGCGCCAGCCCCTGACGTGACCACAGGTTGGCTGCGACTGGCTGCACTGGTTAACGAGTTCGGTGCCCAGCCCAGTCAGCTGGCCCGTCAGCTGGCAGGATGGAAACAGGCTTTCCCTGACCACCCGGCCCAGAAAGACATGCCGGCCGGTCTGGGGGATCTCGCCACCAGCCACATCAATGCGCTGCAGCAGATCGCCGTGTTCCTGCCGCTCTCGGGCAATCTCGAGCCGCAGGGCGCAGCCATTCGCAACGGTATGTTGATGTCTTACAAGGAGAATCAGAGCCAATTTACCCTGAACTTCTACGACACCCAGACCAAGGCGATGGGCGAACTCTACAAGCAAGCCATTCAGGAAGGGGCCAACATGATCATTGGCCCGCTGCTCAAGGACAGAGTCGAGGAGCTGCTCAAGGCCAATCCGACCGTGCCCGTGCTGGCGCTGAACGAGTTGGACAAACCTATCGTCAACGACAGCACCTTCTACTTCTCGCTCTCTGCCGCTGCCGATGCAGCCCAGGCCGCGCAATATCTCTACGGTCAGGGTTACCGAAAACCGCTGCTGATCGCTGCTCAGGGCCGAATTGGCTACAGCAGTATCAAGGCATTCGAGCAGGCATGGGCCACAGTGAGTCAGGACAAGCCGGTCGTGGCCACCTTTGGTGCTCGTAACGAAGTGCAGGGCATGGTCAAGAATGCTCTGAGTGGTCGCTCGACCGCACGGGCCGGGGAGGTGGTACAACTATCCGCAGCCGCGCCACGCAGCATAGATGTGGTCTACGTGGTCGCCAATAGCCTGGAGACCCGGATGATCAAGCCCTACGTGGACATCTCGGTCAATCCCATGGGCAGCCTGCCCATCTACAGCAGCTCACGCAGCTACGACAGCGCCACCACAGAGGTCGCCTCCGAGCTCAATGGTATGCACATCTCAGACATGCCGCTGCTGCTGGGTGGCTACGAGCAGCAACGGGAGCAGATCGCACTGCTCTGGCCGCAGACCCAGGGTGACCTGATGCGCCTGTTCGCACTGGGCTACGATGCCGTCAGCCTGGCAGAAAACCTGCAGCAGATGCGCAAGGTCAATGCCATGCAACAACCAGGCATGAGCGGACAGCTGAGCGTGGATGCCAATGGCAACATTGTGCGGGTACTGGATTGGGCCACCTATCAGAATGGTGAACTGGTCAGCGACAGTGCAGCACCTCAGCTTGAGGGAGCCCCCAATGAAGGATCTATTGGCACGGATGAGCCAGCAGTGGCAGAACCTGTTTCCGTCACCGACGAACAAGGGGCAACACTTTGAGCAAGTAGCGGAACGCTCGCGGCCTGCAACCCGTGACTCGCAACTATCGCTGCCGCGGCGGCGAAATCGATCTCATCATGCGCCAGGGGGATACCCTGGTGTTTGTTGAGGTCAGATACCGCGCCCATGCCAGCCATGGCGGGGCCGCCAGCTCTGTCACCCGGAGCAAACAGCACAAGATCGTGCTGGCAGCGCGCCACTATTTAACGCAACATGCCATCAACGAGGCCAGTCAGGCCTGCCGATTCGATGTGATCGCGTTTGAGGATGACCAGCCAAACTGGATCCAGAACGCATTTTAAGAGGACCCTATGACTGACCGCATCAAAGAAAACTACACCGAAAGCATCCAGACCAAAATTGCCGCCGCCGAGGCGCTGCCGGACGCTATCCATACTGCGGCCCAGATGCTGACCATCTGTCTGCTCAATGGCCACAAGGTGATGGCATGCGGTAATGGTCCCTCTGCGGCGCTAGCCCAGCTGTTCATCTCCGAGCTGGTCAACTGTTACGAGACCGAACGCCCTTCCCTGCCGGGCATGGCACTGACCCCAGACATGGCAACCATCAGCGCCATCGCCACCGATCACGGCTTCGAAGAGGTCTATGCCAAACAGATCCGGGCCTTGGGGCAAGCCGGCGACATCCTGGTGGTCATCACCACCACAGGTAATAGTCGTAGCTTGATCAAGGCCGCGGAGGCCGCGTTATCACGGGATATGACCATAGTGGTGCTCGGTGGGGGGGACGGTGGTGAGATCGCCGGGCTGCTCGGTCCCAACGATGTGGAGATCCGGGTACCATCCGCCCGACGCCCCCGTATTCTGGAGGTTAACCTGTTGACCCTACACTGTCTGTGTGATCTCATCGACCAGACACTTTTCCCGCAACAGGAAGATTGAAACCATGAAGAAGCAAACACTCCTGCTCGGCCTGCTGGCTGGCACCCTGCTGCTGCAAGGCTGCGCAGCCGTGGTAGTAGGCGGTGCCGCAGGCACTGCCAAGGCTTCCGGCGATCGCCGCACTCTGGGTGCCCAGTGGGATGATCAGGCCATCGAACTGAAAGCTGCCAATCTATTGGCCGACAACAAACCCTTGAGTACAGCCAGCAAGATCAGCGTCTACAGCAACAACGGCCGTGTACTGCTGGTCGGCCAGACACCTTCTGACGCATACAAGCTCGAAGCAGGCAAGGTCGTGGCCCGTATCGACGGCGTACGCCATGTCTACAATGAGCTGCGACTCGGCCAGCCAGTCAACATAGGGGTGCGCAGCAATGACTCCTGGATCACCTCCAAGGTCCGTGCAGACATGCTGGGGGCCAAAAACTTCGACAGCGCCAAGGTCAAGGTGGTCACCGAGAACGGCGAGGTGTTCCTGATTGGCCTGGTGACTCGCCAGGAAGGGGACCAGGCCGTTGAGATCGCTCGCCACGTCAGTGGCGTGAAGCGCGTGATCAAAGCGTTCGAGTTCGCCCAGAACTGAGCGAGCAGATAGCAAACAGAAATAAAAAAACGCAGCCAGTTGGCTGCGTTTTTTTATTTGATGACTTTCAACGTCGGCCGACCGGTCGGCCGCGGTGGTTCCGGCTCAGGCTCCACCGGTGCTTCGGCCTGCTCCAGCCAGAGGTCGTAACCTGGCTCGGGCGGGAACAGGGCACCCACGCCGTTCTCCCTGGCATGAATCGCCAGTATGGCGGCCATAGGGATATAAACCTGCTGGGAGACACCGCCAAAACGGGCACTAAAGCTGACCGCTTCATTGTCCATGTGGAACTGTCCTACTGCACGCGGCGCTATGTTCAACACTATCTGTCCATCCTGAACAAACTGCATCGGCACCATCACATGGGGGATATTGACGTTGACCACCAGATGCGGGGTCAGCTCGTTATCCAGCAACCAGTCAAAGAACGCCCGTAACAGATACGGGCGACTGGGTGTCATTGTTGGTTCCATGCTCATACGCCAGCGCGGATCTCACGTTCAGCTTCAGTCAATGAAGCCTGGAAGGATTCACGCTCGAACAGACGAACCATATAGGCTTTCAGCTCTTTGGCACCTCGACCGGCGAAATCGATCCCCAGACTGGGCAGACGCCACAACAGCGGTGCCATGTAGCAATCGACCAGACCGAACTCTTCGCTCATGAAATACGGCATTTCACCGAAGATAGGCGCGATGGCCAGCAGGTTGTCACGCAATTCGGCACGCGCCGCATCGACATCGGTACCTGCCATGATCTTGTCGGCCAGGGAGTACCAGTCCAGCTCGATGCGATGCATCATCAGACGGCTGTTACCACGGGCAACCGGGTAAACCGGCATCAGGGGCGGGTGCGGGAAGCGCTCGTCCAGATACTCCATGATGATGCGTGAGGTGTACAGTGCCAGCTCACGATCGACCAGAGTCGGTACAGTGTTGTACGGGTTCAGCTCGGCCAGCTCATCTGGCAAGTTGCTTGGGTCAACCTGGCAAATATCTACGCTAACACCCTTCTCCGCCAGGACAATACGCACCTGATGGCTGAACATATCGTTGGCACCGGAAAACAGCGTCATTACCGAACGCTTATTGGCAGCTACAGCCATTGAACCCTCCCGTCATTAAAAAGCAGAAACGGCAATGAAGCATCTTGGTCTTCATTGCCGTGCATTATATTACCCGGATCTGGTCGCTTAGTGAACGTCGCGCCAGAATTCCTTCTTCAACAGCACAGTGAAGATGAAGAAGATTACGATGAATCCAAGTACCCAGAAGCCCATGCGTTCGCGCTCCTGTTGTACCGGTTCAGCCGAGTAGACCAAGAAGTTTACCAGATCCAGTACCGTCTGATCATACTCTTCGTTATTCATTTCACCGTTGCCGTCAGATTTGACACTGACAACCTGCTGTACGTCCACCCCATCCACAGTGTGGGTCGCAAACTCGGCACGGGGCGTGCCTTGCAGCGGCTCCAGCACGTGAGGCATGCCCACGGACGGGAAAACAGCGTTGTTCACGCCAAACGGACGAGTCTCATCCACATAGAAAGAGCGCAAATAGGTATAAACCCAGTCAGCCCCGCGCACCCTCGCTACCAGCGTCAGGTCGGGAGGCGGTGCACCAAACCACTTGGCCGCATCCTTCTCCGACATGGAGATTTTCATCAGATCGCCGATTTGGGCTCCCGTGAAGATAAGATTTTCCCTCATCAGCTCATCAGGAATCCCCAGATCTTGCGCAACGCGGTTGTAGCGCTGGTACTGGGTAGAGTGACAACCGGCACAGTAGTTCATGAAGGTCGTGGCACCACGCTGCAGAGACGCCTTGTCATTCAGGTCATAGTCGGCCTTGTCCAGTGGGAAAGTACCGCCAGCAGCAAGCGCCAGGCTGGGCAGCAAGGCCAGCACTGCAAATATTATTCTTTTCATTTGAATGTCACCCTCTCCGGCAGCGGCTTGGTACGCTCATTCTTGCTGTAGAAGAACAGCAGGACAAAGAACCCGAAATACCCCAGCGAGCAGAACTGGGCAACCAGGGTCAAGGTCGGGGTCGATGGCAAGACGCCGAGGATACCGAGAATGACGAAGCAGACCACGAACTGGGCGATATTCAGCTTGTGCAGCGTGCTGCGATAGCGAACGGAGCGTACCTTGCAGCGATCCAGCCAAGGCAGCAGGAACAGCACTACGATGGAGAGACCCATCATGATGACACCGAGCAACTTGTCCGGCACCGCCCGCAGGATGGCGTAGAAAGGAGTGAAGTACCACACAGGAGCGATATGCGCCGGCGTCTTCAGACCATTGGCCACTTCAAAGTTCGGCTTCTCGAGGAAGTAGCCCCACATATCCGGCTTGAAGAAGATGATGGCGCAGAAGAAGAACAGGAAACCGGCCACGCCGATCATGTCCTTGACGGTGAAGTAAGGGTGGAAAGCCACCGCATCCAGCGGCCAGCCGTTAGCATCCTTGTGCTTCTTGATGTCGATGCCGTCAGGGTTGTTGGAGCCAACTTCGTGCAGCGCCAATATATGCATGGCCACCAGCATCACCAGCACCAGCGGCAACGCTATGACATGCAGCGCGAAGAAGCGGTTCAGGGTCGCCCCCGAGATGACATAGTCACCACGGATCCACAGGGTCAGATCCTCTCCGATCACAGGAATGGCACCAAACAACGAGATGATGACCTGAGCCCCCCAGAATGACATCTGGCCCCAGGGCAGCAGATATCCCATGAAGGCTTCCGCCATCAGCACCAGAAAGATCAGCATGCCGAAGATCCAGAGCAACTCACGCGGCTTCTGATAAGAGCCATAGATCATGCCGCGGAACATGTGCAGATACACCACCACAAAGAACGCAGAGGCCCCGGTGGAGTGCATGTAGCGCAGCAGCCAGCCGTAGTCCACATCCCGCATTATGTATTCGACTGAAGCAAAGGCACCCTCAGCAGAAGGGTTGTAGTTCATAGTCAGCCAGATGCCGGTGATGATCTGATTGACCAGTACCAACATGGCCAGCGAGCCAAAGAAGTACCAGAAATTCAGGTTCTTTGGTGCCGGGTACTTGGCCATATGGTCGTTGTACATGGCAGTGAGCGGAAAACGATAGTCAATCCAGCCCATCAGTTTGGAAAACATGGTCAGGCCTCCTTGCCATCATCGGCACCGACCAGGATGGTGGTGTCGCTAAGATATTGGTACGGCGGAATGACCAGGTTCAAGGGTGCAGGCACCCCCTGGAACACTCGACCAGCCATGTCGAACTTGGAGCCATGGCACGGGCAGAAGAAACCGGAGGTCACGCCTTGAACCTGCTCACCGAAGTTATCCGGCAGGTAGGAAGGAGAGCATCCTAAATGGGTACAAATGCCGACCGCAACAAAAATCTCGGGTTTGATGGATCTGTAGCCGTTATGGGCATAATCCGGCTGCTGTGGTTCGTCAGATGCGGGATCCCGCAGCTGGCCATCGTGAGCCGCCAGTGCATCCAGCGTCTGCTTGGTGCGTTTCACCACCCAGACCGGTTTGCCTCGCCACTCAACACGGATGAGCTGGCCTGGTTCCAACTTACTGATATCCACTTCTACCGGAGCGCCCGCCGCTTTGGCCTTGGCACTCGGGTTCCATGACTTTATAAACGGCACTGCGGTAAAAGCAGCTCCTACCCCACCAACGGCAACCGTTGACCAGGTAAGAAATCTGCGGCGACCGGTATCAACTGGCGCATTGCTCATCCAAAAACTCTCCCATGTGGACTCCGCACATTCTTATTGTGTCCCTGTTCCCCTTTCTTCCGTGACAACAGCGGCGGAAGCGGAGTTACAATTGTCACAGAAAAACCGAGGGAATTTTAAAGAAAAGATAACAACTTGACAAGAAAGACCAGCGAAGGGCAAAAACAATAAATATACATTTTTTTGTCTTTTGTGACGTGGTGTTAGCATTGGCATAGCTAATATTACCAATAAAAAAAGCCTGGCACATGGCCAGGCTTTTTTGACACTCGTGAGAGTGAGTACAAAAAGCGAATTAACGCTTGGAGTACTGCGGACGCTTACGAGCTTTGTGCAGACCGACTTTCTTACGCTCAACCTTACGGGCATCGCGAGTAACAAAGCCTGCTTTACGCAGTTCGGCGCGCAGGGTTTCATCGTACTGCATCAGAGCACGAGTGATACCGTGACGGATCGCACCAGCTTGACCGGAGATGCCACCACCATTAACGGTGATGTACAGATCCAGTTTCTCGGTCATCTCAACCAGTTCCAGCGGCTGACGAACTACCATGCGGGCAGTCGGACGGCCAAAGTACTGCTCCAGGGAGCGCTGGTTGATTACGATTTTACCGCTACCCGCTTTGATAAACACGCGAGCAGTGGAGCTTTTGCGACGGCCGGTACCGTAGTATTGATTTTCTGCCATGTTGCCAGTTCCCGATTAGATATCCAGTACTTGAGGTTGCTGAGCAGCATGAGCATGCTCGGCGCCTGCGTAAACTTTCAGTTTACGGAACATGGCACGGCCCAGAGGACCCTTCGGCAGCATACCTTTGACAGCAGCTTCGATTACCATTTCCGGCTTACGCTTGATCAGCTTGTCGAAGCTGATTGACTTGATACCACCCGGGAAACCGGAGTGAGAATGGTAGATTTTATCGGTAAATTTCTTACCGGTTACATGTACCTTCTCAGCGTTTACAACGATGATGTAATCACCGGTGTCAACGTGCGGAGTATATTCAGCTTTGTGCTTACCACGCAGACGAGAAGCGATCTCGGTTGCGATACGACCCAGAGTTTTACCCTCTGCGTCCACAATGTACCAGTCACGTTTTACGGTTTCTGGCTTGGCAACGAAAGTTTTCATTAAGTTAAACCCAATTACCTGTTACAGACCCAATTGCTTATGGGGGCTCTCCCACAAACAACAAACGATGGCCTACCTGTACCCCTTCGAATACAAGTAAAGCTTAAAGTGTCGCTGTCTTATCGACAGCTGTAACGTGGGCCGGGCGATTATAAGTGAAGTTGCCTTAAATATCACCTGCTAATTTCACTGCCATGAAGCTAGCAAATGTCGCCCGGCCCTACCTGCCGCAGATGCCCATCCGACTGGCAGGCGCGGTATTGTGACTAAGGAAGGTGCACTCTGGCAAGGTATTCGTGCGATTGCATTTCCTGAAGCCGTGAAAGACAACGTTTGAATTCGAAATTCAGCAGCCCGTTCCCGTAGAGTTCTGTCATGGGGACAGCCGCCGACATGATGAGTTTGACGTGCCGTTCATAGAACTCGTCCACCATGGCGATGAAGCGGCGAGCCGCGTCATCCGTGCCAGCCCCCATGGGTTGCACATTAGCAAGCAGCACAGTATGAAACAGGCGGGCCAGCTCTATATAGTCGCCCTGTGAGCGAGGAGTACAGCAAAGTTGCTCGAACTCCATGTACAGCACACCTTCCCCCATTCCCAGCGACGTCAATTGACGATAATTGATCTCGACACTGCCAGCGTTGACCTGCTCCAGACCCGTTAACTGTTGGAAATATCGGTCCAGATTGGATTTTGCCTGCTGATCCAGAGGGAAGTGATATATCTCTGCCTGCTCCAGGGTACGCAAGCGATAGTCGATGCCACCATCCACGTTAAGTACCTCGCAATGACGCTCGATGAGCTCTATTGCTGGCAGAAAACGGGCCCGTTGCAGACCATTGCGATAAAGGTCCTGTGGCGGGATGTTGGAGGTCGCCACCAGCACAACCCCATGACCAAACAGCTCCTGGAACAGGGTGCCAAGCAACATGGCATCCGTGATGTCGGAGACAAAAAACTCATCGAAACAGATGACATCTGTCTCGCTGGCCAGCTTGCTGGCGATGAGCTTGAGCGGATCGGCCTGCCCGGTCAGTCCCTTGAGTTCGTCGTGCACCCTGTGCATGAAACGGTGGAAGTGGATACGCAGTTTTCGCGTCCCCGGCAGGCTCTCGAAAAAAGTATCCATCAGCCAGGTCTTGCCTCTGCCCACTCCGCCCCACATATATAGCCCGAGGACAGGTTCCTTGGCCTTGGGCTTTTGCAACCAGCCCAACAGGCCGCGGGATCTGGTCGGAGTCGGGCTTTGGCACAAATCCTGATAGAGTCGCTCCAGGCGGGTCACGGCCATCGCCTGAGCCGGGTCGGCCACAAAGCCGGGGCGCTGCAAATCCTGCTGATATTTTTGCTGCGGGGTCATCCTGTCAACCGCCTCCAAGTCCCTGAATGAAGTACAAAATGGTATCACGCTCTCGGGGTGCACGGTATAGTGCCATCAAGGCGTAGCGGCCATCCAGGCCGCCTCAACACACATTGATTTAGCTGTAACAAGGAGCATCTATGAGTCTGTTAAACGGGATCCTGCTGGCTGTCGCCGCCTTGATTATCGGTATCATCATCGGTCGCTTCACGGTGCGCAGCCGGGATGCCGGACGTCTGGAACAAGAGCTGAAAAAAGCGCATACGGAGCTGGAAAGCTACCAGGGCCAGATCAATACCCACTTTGCCGACAGCGCCGCCCTGATGGAGCAGCTTGCCGAGCAGTATCAAACCCTCTATCGCCATATGGCTGAGCAGAGCAAATTCCTGGCCAAGGCACAGGAACCGCTGTTCCGTGAAGCACTGCTTGAAGAAAGTGCCGATACACCGGCCAACGAAGAACCCGGCGTACCGCCCCGTGACTATGCCGGCGCCTCCGGTCTGCTCAAGCAGTCCAGTTAGTTCCCTGCGGAACTAATTGCGCTGTGTTGTGGTCAGACCTTGACGATTGCATTGCAACTTTTTCTGGGAGCTGTTTTTCATATGCGTAAACCTCTTTCTGTGCTCAGTGTGCTAGCCCTCAGTGTCGGTATCGCCATGTCTGCGGCCCCTGTGCAGGCTGCACTGCCCTCTTTGCTGGCGAACAATCAGGAGATGCCGAGCCTGGCGCCGGTTCTCGAACAGGTCACGCCTGCCGTGGTCAATATCTCCGTCTCTGGCAAGAAAATCACTCGCCAGCGTCTACCTGAGCAATTCCGCTTCTTCTTCGGCCCCAACATGCCTGATGAGCAGGTGAGCGAGCAGCCCTTCCAGGCGCTGGGCTCCGGCGTCATCATCGATGCCAAGAAGGGCTACGTGATCACCAACGCCCACGTCGTGCACGAGGCGGACGAGATCAAGGTCAACCTGAAAGATGGTCGTGAATATGCGGCCAAGAAGATAGGTGAAGACAAACAGTCCGATATCGCCCTGCTGCAAATCAAGGCCGAGGATCTGGTGCAGATCAAATTTGCCGATTCAGACGAACTGAGGGTCGGCGACTACGCACTGGCCATCGGCAACCCATTTGGCCTGGGCCAGACAGTCACCTCCGGCATCGTCAGCGCCCTGGGACGCAGTGGCCTCAACATCGAAAATCTGGAAAACTTCATCCAGACCGATGCGGCCATCAACTCCGGCAACTCGGGCGGCGCCCTGCTCAACCTGCGTGGGGAGCTGATCGGCATCAATACTGCCATTTTGGGTCCCAACGGTGGCAACATAGGTATCGGCTTTGCCATTCCGTCAAACATGGTGCGTGACCTGTCTGAGCAGATCGTCAAGTACGGTGAAGTTCGCCGTGGTCAGCTGGGGATCACGGGCTCTGAACTGACCTCGGATATCGCCAAAACCTTCGGTTACAACAAGAAGGATGGTGCCTTCGTCAACCAGGTCATGCCTGACTCCGCCGCCGCCAAAGCCGGTATCAAGCCTGGCGACATCATCGTCAGCATAGATGGCAAGGCAATCCGCTCGTTTGGCGAACTGCGAGCCAAGATAGCGACCATGGGTGCCGACAAGCAGGTCGCGCTGGGCCTCATCCGCGACGGCAAAGAAGAAACCGTCAAGGTCATGCTGAAGAAGGCCGATGACAGCGAGATCCTGGCCAGCGTCCTGCACCCTGCGCTGGAAGGGGCCAAGCTCAGCACCACCTCGGAGCCGGTGACAGGCGTAGCTGTCTCCGATATAGCGGCTCGCTCCCCTGCTGCGGCCTCCGGTCTGCAGAAAGGCGACATCATCATTGGCGTCAACCGCCTGCGAGTAAACTCGCTGGCCGAGCTGACCAAGGCATTGAAAAACAAGCCGGATGTGCTGGCGCTGAACATACAGCGCGGAGAGTCTTCTCTCTATCTGGTGATCCGTTAATAACCTCACACCCGCGGCCCTCGCCGCGGGTGATTTTTATCCACCGATAGTGTTATTCTCTGCCCGCTGCATGTACGGATGAGAATGACATGAAAATCCCACCTTTGATCAGTTACTTGGGCAAGTCTGTCGGCTTCGGTCTCACCGTGGCGGCTCTCCTGTTGCTGCTGTTTCCCGATTTCCGTGGCGGTGCCCAACTCCCCGGCATCATCACCAATGCCCGTGAACTGAGCTTCTCTTACGCTGCTCATAGAGCCGGCCCTGCCGTCGTCAACATCTACACCCGCAGTTTCTCCCGCAATCAGGGCAACCAGGCTGAACTCAGACCCCAGGGGCTGGGCTCGGGTGTCATCATGAATCAGCGCGGCCATGTGCTGACCAACTATCACGTCATCGCCGATGCGGACCAAATCATAGTCGCACTGCAGGATGGGCGGGTGTTCAGTGCCGAGCTGGTCGGAACCGATCAGTTAACCGATCTGGCGGTGCTCTACATAGAATCGGACAACCTGCCAGTGATCCCTCAGGATCCCGACAGGCAGCCGGATGTGGGGAACGTTGTGCTCGCCATCGGCAACCCTTACAACGTCGGCCAGACCATCACTCAGGGCATCATCAGTGCGACCGGTCGCCTTGGTCTCTCCAGCATGGGACCGGACGGCAACGGCCGGCAGGATCTGCTGCAGACCGATGCGGCCATCAACGAAGGCAACTCGGGGGGAGCCCTGGTCAATGGCCGCGGCGATCTGGTGGGCATCAACACGGCCGCCTATCACCTCAACGGCAATCAGAAGAGCTACGGTATCAGCTTCGCCATCCCTTACCGGTTGGCCAAACGGATCATGGATGAGCTGATCACCAACGGCCGTGTCATTCGCGGCTACCTCGGCATCTCCAGCGTTGAACTCAACCCCATAGTGGCGCGCATGATGAACCTCGGTGATTTGCGCGGACTGGTGATCGAGAGTTTGGATCCTGACGGTCCGGCCAGCAAGGGAGGTCTGAAACGGGGGGATGTGCTGCTCAAGATCAATGGGGAAGCGCTCAGCGGCGTGCGCTCCGCCATGGACAAGATTGTCGAGAGTCGTCCCGGCACCAAACTCACCATATCGGTGTTTCGTGATGGCAAGCCGCTGGAAGTGGAGGTCACCATAGAGGAAGACCTGCGCTACCAGCAGGGCAAGGCCAATACGAATGTCAGTGGCGCTAACGCCAGCTGACCCTATTGTCTCTTCATATCACAAGGGCGGGTAACCGCCCTTTGTCATTTCTGCGGATCCTCGCTCCCCTCATACGTGAGACGACTCACAGTTTCAGCCTGTGCGACTCTGGGGCCATCTGCCAGAGAAGTGCGCCATCGATCACACTAATCCAGCCCCGATAAGCTCCCTTTCCTCTGCTGGTACACAAAAATGGGCCTTTTAAGCCGCTTCGCACGGGAATTTCCGCTTCGAATCGGAAAAACGCTGCCTCCTCTGCACGCCCCTGCAGGCTTAGGGTAATCCCATACCTTCTGCCAGCCTTGGAGAGCAGACATTGCACACAGAGACTCATGACCAGAACCTGACCCCGGACAGCCCGGCGTTGCTGCACCAGACCGACCTGATCCTGGCACGCATCCACATCCTGCTAGGCGATCAGGGCATACGTCCCAACGAGGTGCAAAAGCAGATGCTGGCCTCCCATGTCAAAGCCATGGTGTGGCGTTCCCATAGCGGGGAATCCCTGCCGGAGGTCGACCTCAGCCTGTTTGACGAGATCTCCCCCCTTTCCCTGCGACTGGCCGAACAGGTCGTCGCCTGGCTGGACAAGCTGGCCTATGAAGAGGCTCACCTCTTGTCCGTCCATTTCGAAGTCGCCAAAGAAAATGAACTCAGCTCAGTGCTGAATCAATAACAAAAAGGAGATATCCAGATGTCAGCCATCAAACTCGTGATTGGAGATCGTCTCGGCAAGGGCCAGAAAGTAGGGGCAGGGGCAGAATCGGCCGGTGCCAGCGTGACCGTGATACCCGGCATGGCCGCCGATATGAAGCTCGGTGATGTGATGAACAAGGAGCAGGCGGATCTCGGCATCTCCTTCTGCGGCAGCGGTGGCGCCGGTGCCATCACGGCCCAGACCAAGTACGGCTACAAGTGCCGCTACGGCATGCGCTCCGTCGAGGAGGGTGTCACAGCCATCAATGACGGCTGCGTGGTGCTGGGTTTTGGCTTCATGGACAAGGAAGAGCTTGGCCAGAAGCTGGTAGAAGCCTTCGTCAAGAAGCACGGACGCGCCTGATGAAAGAGGACTTCACCACCCAGGTCATCGTCAACGGCAAGGGGGCGACCCGCCAGCAGGCGTTCGCCGCAGCCCTCAGCCAGGTGCAGCACACTCTGCTCAAGGACAACCCGCGCGTCATGCTGCGGATCGAACCGGTCGAGGTGCAGGTGCTCAAGGCCGAGGAGTCGGTCCGGGTGGAGAAGTTCCTGTTCTTCTTCCTGCCGCGCCAGCGCCGTGAATTCCGCGTCCAGCTGGAGATCACGGTCAAGGTCACCAGCCTGGACGCCGACAAGGTGACGTTCACCCTAGTGTGATGCCACCCGCAGCGACAACCCCACAAGAGGGATACATTGGATGTTTCTAATCATATTTATCAAGTCACTCATCATCGGCGGCCTGGTGGGCGTCGGTGTGGGGGCCGGCGCGGCGCGGATGTTTCACGCCCCGACCGTGCAGGGCATGGGTGCTTTTCGTACTCTGGGTGAGCTCAACTCATGCGAAGGGGATCCCGCCTCCCACTTCTCTTTCGGTCTGGGCTTCTTCTTCAACGCCTGGGCCTCTACCGTGGCGGCTGGAGCCTTCACCCAGGACGTGGATCACCGCATCCTGCCGAACTGGGGGGCGGCGGCCCTGATGATCCGCAACCGGGATCTCGCCAGCACTCTGCACGACCCGAAAAAGATGGCCATAGCCTGCGGCATCATTGGCGCCATCGTGGTGGCCTTCCTCAACAGCACGGCTGCCGCTGTACCGGCCGCCCTGCAGGTGACAGCGGTCAAGGTGCTGGTGCCTGCCGCCAACCTGCTGGTCAACACCGTCATGCCGGTGATCTTCTGGCTGGCCGCCATCGAAGCGGGCAAGAAGTCCGGTTTCTGGGCCACCATCTTCGGCGGTCTGGCGCAGCTCATCATGGGCAACGCAGTACCGGGTCTGGTGCTCGGCATCCTGATCGGCAAGGGGGTCGAAGAGAGCGGCTGGAACCATGTCACCAAGGTGATGATGAGTGCCATCGTCCTGCTGTTCGTGCTGAGCGGCTTCTTCCGCGGCTTTGACCTCAAGCTGATTGAATCCTTCCACATGGGCATCCCCCTGTGGCTGGAAAACGTCCATAACCTGCTTGCCAATAAATAAGGGGCCACACCATGGATGAGAAACTGAGAAACAACTTCTGGTACGCAGACTGGTCCTTCCCCATCTTCGTCGGCCTGCTGTCGGCCGGGGTCTTTGCCGGAACCCACATGTACTACCTGTACGGTGTCGGCGCCTTCAACGAGGTGGCCTTCGTCGCCATGCTGAAAGCCGGCATGGACACGGGTGCCTTTGGCGCCAGCTTCCTGTTTGCCCGCATCATAGAAGGCTCCCTGGTGGGGATCCTGGACATAGGCGGCGCCATCCAGACCGGCGTCGGCCTGGGCGTGCCCGCCCTGCTGCTGGGGGCCGGCATTCTCTATCCAGTGGAGAACTTCGGCGCCTCGCTGGTGACCGGCATGGTGATTGGTCTGGCGATTGGCTACATCATCATCCTGGCGCGCAAGTTCACCATCAACCAGAGCAACTCCACCTACGGTGCGGACGTCATGATGGGAGCTGGCAACAGCTCGGGCCGCTTCCTGGGCCCCCTGATCATCCTCTCTGCCATGGGTGCCTCCATCCCCATAGGACTGGGTTCCCTGCTGGGTGCACTGCTGTTCTATGTATGGAGCAAGCCCATCACAGGGGGCGCCATCCTGGGTGCCATGTTGCTCGGCACCTTCTTCCCGGTCGCCCTTGCATAAGCACTCGCCGCCCTGCGGGGCGGCCTCTTCGAGGTCATCACCATGCATGACATGATCATCAGAGCGGGACGCCTGGGAAATGGCGAGCTCATCGATATCGCCATCCGGGACGGCAAGATAGCGGCCCTCGGCCAGCTGCCGGCAAAGACCGAGGCGAAGCAAACCCTGGATCTGGCTGGCCGGGTGCATGTAAGTGCGGGCTGGATCGACGGCCACACCCACTGCTATCCCGCCTCCCCCATCTATCACGATGAGCCGGACAAGGTGGGCGTGGAGTCTGGTGTCACCACCGTCATAGACGCGGGCAGCACAGGCGCCGACGACGTGGACGACTTCCAGCGCCTCGCTTCAGGCTGCAAGACCCGGGTGCATGCCCTGCTCAACATCTCCCGCATCGGCCTGCTGCGCCAGAACGAGCTGGCGGACAGCCGGGATCTGGACATGGCACTCGCCTCGGCAGCCATTGCCCGTCACCCCAACTTTATTATCGGCATCAAGGCGCGCATGAGCGGCAGTGTGGTGGGTGAGAACGGCCTGCAGCCGCTGCGCATGGCCAAGGCGCTGCAGCAGGCCCACGGCCGGCTGCCGCTGATGGTGCACGTGGGCAACACGCCGCCGGATCTGGACGAGATTGTCGCCCTGCTGGGAGAGGGAGACCTGCTGACCCACTGCTTCAACGGCAAACCGAACCGCATCCTGACACCGGCCGGCGAGCTGCGGGTCGCGGTGCGCGAGGCGATGCAACGGGGCCTTTTGCTCGACATAGGCCACGGCGGCGCCAGCTTCAGCTTCGAGGTGGCGGAGCTTGCCATCCGTCAGGGGATACAGCCCCACACCATCAGCTCGGATATCTACTGCAAGAACCGTATCAAGGGGCCCGTCTACAGCCTGGCCCACGTCATGTCCAAGTTTCTCGCCATCGGCATGACGCTGGAGCAGGTGCTCGCCTGCGTCACCGACCATGCCGCCGATGCGCTTCGCCTGACCGGCAAGGGACGACTCGAGGTGGGCGCCGATGCCGATCTAACCCTGTTTGAACTGGCCAGCGGCCCGACCCTGTTTATGGATACCGAGGTGCAATCGCGCAGCGGCGACCTGCAACTGCTTCCCCTCGCCGCTCTGGTGGGTGGTGACCTGGTTCTGACTCACTATGGGAAATCACACCATGCCTTCTGTTTATGAGAAATATCAGCTCAAACCCGTGATCAACGCCTCCGGGCGCATGACTATTCTCGGCGTCTCCACCCCCGAGCAGGAGGTGGTCGATGCGGTCAGCTTCGGCCTGGGCCACTACTTCGAGGTGAAGGATCTGGTCAACAAGACAGGCGCCTACCTGGCAGGCTTGCTGGATGTGGAAGATGCGGTAGTGGTCTCCTGCGCCAGCGCCGGCATAGCCCAGTCGGTGGCCGCCATGATAGTGCGCGGCGACCCCTACCGGCTGGAGCAGCTGCACGCCCATGCCCACGGAGTGCCGAGTGAAATCGTGCTGCCCAAGGGGCACAACGTCAACTTCGGCGCGCCGGTCGGCACCATGGTCAATCTGGGGGGAGGCAAGGTGGTAGAGGCTGGCTATGCCAACGAGTGCTCCCCCGCCCAGCTGGCCGCCGCCATCAATCCCAATACCGCAGCCATTCTCTACATCAAGTCCCATCACTGCGTGCAGAAGAGCATTCTGTCGGTGGCAGAGGCGGCAGAAGTGGCCAAGGCTCGCCAGCTGCCACTGATCGTCGATGCGGCAGCGGAAGAGGACCTGCGTCTCTATTACAACCAGGGGGCGGATCTGGTGATCTACAGTGGCGCCAAGGCCATCGAAGGGCCCACCAGCGGGTTGGTGCTCGGCAAATGCCAGTATGTGGAGTGGGTCAAGCAGCAGGCCAACGGCATAGGCCGGGCCATGAAGGTGGGCAAGGAGGGGATCCTCGGCCTGACCCGCGCCATAGAGCGCTACCTGGAAAAAGAGAAGGAGAGCGGCGCCGCCATGGTCGCCAAGATGGCCCCCTTCATCGAGCGCCTCAACCAGCTTCCGGGCGTCAGCGCAAAAGTGGTATGGGACAGTGCGGGGCGCGACATAGCCCGCACCGATATTGCTTTTGACCACCAGCAGATCGGCATGACCACAGTCCACCTGGTGGCTCGACTGCAACAGGGCAACCCCGCCATCTACTGCCGTGGCTACAAGGCCAACGAAGGCCACATCGAGATCGACGTGCGCAGCGTCACCGCACCCCAGCTCGACCAGATCCATGCCGCCATTGCCAACCTCGTTCAGGAGAATCGTTGATGTCCCAAACTCCCAACGACTACCACAACCGTGTCTGCCTCAATGTACTACCGGGCTCCAAACAGCAAGCCGTCGTCGAAGGCCATATCTAATTCAGGAGGATCACTGATGTCCCTTATTCCCAACTACTACCGCAACCGTGTCTGCCTCAATGTATTAGCGGGCTCCAAACAGAATGCTGTCGACATTTATGAGGCGGCCGAAGGCCATGTACTGGTCGGCGTGCTCTCCAAGAACTATCCGGATGTGCCCTCCGCGGTCGCCGATATGCGCGATTACGCGAAACTCATCGACAACGCTCTCTCCATCGGGCTGGGGGCGGGCGATCCACGCCAGTCCGCCATGGTAGCCGAGCTGGCAGGCCAGCTGCAGCCCCAGCACGTCAATCAGGTCTTCACCGGGGTGGGTGCCAGCCGGGCGCTGTTGGGCCAGCCAGAGACGCTGGTCAATGGCCTCATTTCCCCCACCGGCACCCCCGGCATGGTGAAGATCTCCACCGGGCCCCTCAGTGCCCAGCAACCGGACGGGATTGTGCCCATCGACACTGCCATCGCCCTGCTCAAGGACATGGGCGGCAGCTCGGTCAAGTTCTTCCCCATGGGAGGGCTGGATTGTCGTGACGAGTATCAGGCGGTGGCCGAGGCCTGTGCCCGCCACGGCTTCTGGCTGGAGCCCACCGGCGGCATCGATCTCGACAACTTCGAAGAGATAGTGCGGATCGCGCTGGACGCTGGTGTCGAGAAGGTGATCCCCCACGTCTACAGCTCCATCATCGACAGCGAGAGCGGCCAGACCCGCCCCCAGGATGTGCGTACCCTGCTCGCCACGGTGAAACGACTGCTGGCGTGACGAAAGATGGCACCGGTCCGATCACTGGCCGGTGCCTGGCTTGTTAATGACCCGCTTGTTAACATCGACCCTTTATTTCGCGACAGGAGTCCCGTCCCCCCTCATGACCAAGCTGCCCCACCCCAGACTCCATCAACTGCTGACCCAGCTCCATGCCGAACCGCTGCCACAGGAGGAGCTGGCTCGCCGCCTCAATGTCTCCACCCGCACTGTGCGCACCGACGTGGCGACCCTCAACGAGCTGATTGCCACCCACGGCGCCCACCTGATCCACCAGCGTGGCAGCGGCTACCAGCTCAAGATTTACAATCAGGGGCTGTTTGATGAGTTGCTGGCGGCCCAGGAGCAGGAGAGCAGCCTGCCGCGCACCAGTCGTGAGCGGGTGCTGCACCTGCAGATCTTGCTGCTGACGGCGGAACAGGGGATCAAGCTCGACGAACTGGCAGATACCTGGTATCTGAGCCGGGCGGCCCTGCAGGGGGACATGGCGGAAGTGCGGGAGCGGCTCGCCCACTTTGGCTTGCTCATCGACAGCAAGCCACGGCTGGGCATGCGCATCCAGGGGGGGGAGACAGCGATCAGGGCCTGCCTCACCCAGTTGCTCTATCAGGAGCTGCTCCACAACAACCAGTTGCAGAGCCTGCTGCCCAACCTTTGCCCCAGCAAGACGCTGGAGGTAGTGGGCAATCACATCCATGCCCAGCTCAGCCGCCATCAGCTGCGCCTCGCCGACGAGAGCCTGCAGCAGCTCACCATCTACTGCGCCGTCGCCCTGCTGCGGCAGGCTGCGGCAGGCTGCGGGGCACGAGCTCCGCCAGTTTGCCAGCGAAGACATCACAGAGACGCTGGCCGCCGTAGCCAGTGACATTTATGCAGAGCTGCCGACCTTGATGCCACCGGGAGAGGAGGAGATCGCCTGCCTCGCCATCCAGATCCAGGCCCGCCTCACCGCCGACACGCCCAGGCTCAGCCCGGCCATGGCCGCCGAGAGCGAGCAGCTGGTCGAGCATCTGCTTGCCTATATCCATCAGCACTATCCCTATGATCTGCGCGACGACCTGCAGTTGCGAGCGGATCTGCAGACCCATATCAGCGCCATGCTGCTGCGGGTCAAATACCAGATCGGCAGCCACAATCCACTGGCGGATCACATCAAGCAGTACTATCCCCTCGCCTACGACATCACGCTGGCGGCCATTTCGGAGTGGATAAAACAGACCCCTTACCGGCTGACCCACCACGAGATCGGCTACCTGGTAATCCATATCGGGGTAGGGCTGGAGCGCCACTACGACATCGGCTACACCCGCCGTCCCCAGGCACTGCTGCTGTGCGATGCCGGCAACGCCACCTTCCGGGTGCTGGAGGCGCGCATCAAGCGGGAATATCCCCAGCTGCAACTGGCCAGCCTGGAGTCGGTGCGAGATTACGAGGGATTGACGCGGATAGAGCAGGATTTTGTCATCAGCACTGTCAAGGTGAGCGAGAAGAACGTGCCCGTGGTGCAGGTGGCGCCTTTCCCGACCCAGTATCAGCTGGAGCAGCTCGGCAAACTGGTGCTGATCGACCGCACCCGCCCCTACCTGCTCGACAAATACTTCGATGCCGACCACTTCATGGTGGTCAATGAGCCACTCAACCAGAGTCAGCTGTTCGCCCGCATCTGCGATCAGCTGGAACAGGAAGACCTGGTGGAAGCGGGGTTCAGAAGTTCACTCCACGAACGGGAGCGCATCGTCTCCACCCTGCTGGGAGAAGGCATAGCCCTGCCCCACTCCCTCGGCCTGCTGGCCCGCCGCACCCTGGTCTATACAGTGCTGGCACCACAGGGGATCGACTGGGGCAATGGCGAGACAGCCACTCTGATATTCGTGCTGGCCATCAGCAAGGCGGACTACGAAGAGGCGATGGGGCTCTACGATCTGTTTCTGGCGCTGATGAACGAAAAAGCCAGCAAGAATCTGCTGGCTTGTCGGGATTTTGCCAGCTTCAAGGGGCTGGCGCGCACCGGTTCCTGAACCCGGGCGGGGAGTGAGTCACTCCTCGTTGAAGCCGGAGGTAAACAGCGCCACCACAGCGGCCAGCGCCTCCACTTCTTCGGGGCCCTCCACCTGCACTTCCACCTGCTTGCCCTGGGCTGAATCCAGCATCAGCAGGCCGATCACGCTGTCTGCATCGGCCTCGATGCCGTCCTCATTGCGCAGCAGCACGTGGGCATCGAAGCCCTGTACCAGCTCGAACAGCATCATGGCCGGTCTGGCATGCATACCCAGTTTGTTCTTCACTTCCACCGAGGCTGAGACAGTCATCTGATCTTCCTATTGGTCCATCAATGTTGCGGCGTACTTTTGTCGAGGGTGCGGTGGCGGATCTGGACGTTCTTGCCGAGCAAGCGGAACGCGCCAGCCAGCTGCTCTGCGATGAACACGGACCTGTGCTGGCCCCCAGTGCAACCAATTCCCACAGTAACATAGCTACGATTGTTGCGCTCCAGATGTGGCAACCAGGTCGCCAGCATGTTTTCAATCTGCAGGATGAACTGCATCACGTCTGGCTGGCTGGAAAGGTAGCGGGCCACGGGCTCATCCTTGCCGGTAAAGGGTTTGAGCTCGGGGATCCAGTGTGGATTCGGCAGGAAGCGAGCATCGAACACGAAGTCAGCGTCCTTGGGGATGCCGTACTTGAAGCCGAACGACTCGAACACCAGCACCAGTTCGTTCTCTTTCTTGCCAAGCACCCGGGTCTTGATGAGCTCACTCAGGTCATGAATGCTGAGGCTGGTGGTGTCGATACGCAAGTCGGCTGTCGAGGAGAGCGGTGCCAGCAGATTGGTCTCTTCACGGATCGCCTCATCCAGCGAGAGCTGCTTGCGGGACAAGGGGTGCAGCCGGCGGCTCTCGCCGTAGCGCTTGAGCAGGGTGGAGTTCTCCGCATCGAAGAAGAAGCTGGAAAATTCCACCCGGCCTTCATTGCGAACCTGGGCCAGCAGGGTCTCCAGCTTGTCTGCGCTCACCGGCAGGTTGCGCACGTCGATACTGACCGCCAGCTTGTCATACTGGCTCTCGACCGACACGATCAACTGGGGCAGCAGGTTGACCGGCAGGTTATCCACACAGTAATAACCCAGATCCTCCAGCACGCGCAGGGCCACTGTCTTGCCCGAGCCGGAGCGCCCACTTACCACTATTAATTGCATCTTGTTGCCTCACCGCTTGGGATCATCACGAGGGCCCGAATATCAGGCCGACGTCATGATCTGATAGAGATCTTCATCGCTGGTTGCCTGGCGCAACTGGCGGCAAACCGCCTTGTCACCCAGTTTGGATGCCATCAGGGAAAGGGTCTTGAGGTGCTGTTTGCACTCGCTTTCCGGCACCAGCAGGGCAAAGAGCAGGTCAACCGGTTGATTGTCGATGGAGTCGAAGGGGATAGGCTCTGCGAAGGTCATCAGGATGGCGGTCGGCGGAAACTCGTCACCGATCCGGCCGTGGGGAATGGCGATACCGGCACCGATCCCGGTACTGCCCATTTTTTCTCGTGCCAGCAAACACTCGAACAGTGTCTGGCGAGAGGTCCCCAAGCGCTCAGCGGCTAATTCACTGATGATCTCGAGGGCGCGTTTCTTGCTGGTACAAGGGACCGCACTTTTGGTGCAGTCCCGACTCAGTATGTGTTCAAGTTGCATAGTTATTTTTGATTTAACTTATCTTTGTGCTTGATGATCTGCCGATCCAGCTTGTCCAGCAGGGTATCAATCGCAGCATACATATCAGCATGCTGTGAATTGGCGAACACCTCACCACCGCTGACATGCAGCTTGGCTTCGGCGATCTGGTTCAGTTTTTCTACGCTCAACACCACATGAACATTGTTGATGTGGTCAAAGTGACGCTCGAGTTTGGCAAATTTGTTATTCACATAATCACGCAGAGCTTCGGTGATCTCGACATGGTGTCCGGTCAGGTTAATTTGCATAACGTCTTCTTTTTGTTTTGCCTAAACCAGGCGTTTGCGCTGATTGGATGGCGGGATCAACAAGGATTCACGGTACTTTGCGATCGTGCGTCTCGCCACCATAATACCCTGTTCGGCCAGCAAATCCGCGATCTTGCTATCACTTAGCGGCTTGGCGGGATTCTCCGCCGTCACCAGCTTCTTGATCAGCGCGCGAATTGCGGTCGATGAGCACTCTCTTCCTCCTTCTGTGTTCACATGACTGGAGAAAAAAAACTTCAGTTCGAAGATGCCGCGGGGGGTATGCATGTATTTCTGGGTCGTTACCCTGGAAATGGTCGACTCATGCATCTCCACCGCCTCGGCGATATCGTTGAGCACCATGGGCTTCATGGCTTCTTCACCATACTCGAAAAAGCCCTGTTGTTGCTCGACAATACAGGTCGCCACCTTGAGCAGGGTGTCGTTGCGACTCTCCAGACTCTTGATGAACCACTTGGCTTCTTGCAAGTGGGAGCGAATGAACTGGGTATCCTGGCTGGTACGCGCCTGACGGGCCATGGCGGCATAGGTCTCGTTGACCCGGATGCGCGGTGCAGAATCAGGGTTGAGCTCAACGACCCATTTGTTGCCCTTCTTGACGACGGTGACATCCGGGATCACGTACTGGGAGTCACTCTGTATGATGCCGTTACCCGGCCTGGGCTCCAGTTGCTGGATAAGGTCCAGCACCTCCTTGAGGTCACTCTCCTTGAGCTTGGTCTTGCGGGCCAGGGTGCGGTAATCACGGTTGCCGAGCAAGTCCATGTGCTCCTTGATTACCTCCCTGGCCTCATTGAGCCAGGGCAGTTCAGGAGCGTACTGGCCAAGCTGGATCAGCAGACACTCCTGCACCGAGCGCGCGGCGATGCCGACCGGATCGAAATGCTGCACCCGCTTGAGCACTGCCTCGACCTCGTCGAGTTCCACCTCGACATCCTCGCTGCTCACCGCCGCCTGTATATCTTCGAGAGAGACGGTCAGATAACCGGAGTCATCGATGGCATCTATGATGGCCAGCGCAATGGCGGCATCCAGATCGCTGAACGGGGTGAGGCGCATCTGCCACAGCAGATAGTCCTGCAGGTTCTCGGTGGTTTCCCCTTGATAGACGCTGTCCTCCCCATCGTGGATGGGGCCTGCGCTCTGGGCTGTGCCGGCTGAATAGACATCTTCCCAGGTGGTATCTACCGGCAGTTCGTCCGGCATCTGATCCTGGGCCATGGCATCGCTGGAGTCGAGCTGACTGTCGTCGACGGGCTCTTCCGGGCTGGTCTCCTGAACGTCATTCTCCTCTTGCTCAAGCAAAGGATTGTTATCGAGCGCTTGCTGAATTTCCTGCTGGAGTTCCAGGGTGGAGAGCTGGAGCAGACGAATCGCTTGTTGTAATTGCGGCGTCATGGTCAGGGACTGACCGAGACGCAACTGTAATGTCGGCTTCATCTACGTCGGGATATCCTTATGTTCAGCGAGGCAGTCGTCAAAGGAAATGAAGAGATGCCCCCTTACTATAGACTGAATTGATCGCCCAAATAGACGCGCTTGACCTGTTCATCGGCAAGGATCTCGGCCGGTGCACCTTCGGCGATCATCTTGCCGTGGCTGACGATATAAGCCTTCTCACATACGTCCAGAGTCTCCCTGACGTTGTGGTCGGTGATCAAGACACCAAGGCCTCTATCTTTCAGATGCTGGATGATCTTCTTGATGTCTATCACAGAAATGGGGTCGACCCCGGCAAACGGCTCATCCAGCAGAATAAAGCGCGGCTCGGCCGCCAGCGCGCGGGCGATCTCGACCCGGCGTCGCTCCCCCCCTGACAGACTCTGCCCCAGGTTGTCACGGATATGGGTGATGTTGAACTCTTCCAGCAGTTGTTCAACCTTGTCTTCACGCTCTTCGCGGCTCAGCCCCTTGCGGGTCTGCATGACCCCCATCAGGTTGTCGAACACGGACAGACGACGGAAGATGGAGGCCTCCTGCGGCAGATAGCCGATGCCGTTACGGGCACGGATATGCATGGGCTGCTGGCTGATGTCCTGATCGTCGATGGTGATGAGGCCGGCATCGCTCTGCACCAGCCCCACTATCATATAGAAGGAGGTGGTCTTGCCGGCACCGTTCGGGCCGAGCAGGCCGACGATCTGGCCAGTACCCACCTCCAGACTCACGTCACTGACCACCATGCGACGCTTGTAACTTTTTTGCAGGCCGGCTGCTTTCAACACTGCCATGGTTTATTTTCCCTGCTTCTTCTGATCGGCGGGCTTGTCGAAGTTCTCTACCTGATCAGGCAGGAACACCGTCTTGACCCGCTGGGTCGGCCCCTTGCTCTCGGCGATCATCTTCTGTTTGACGATGTCGTAGCGGATCAGGTCACCATTGACCTGGCTGTCTTCCTGTTTGAGCTGACCGTTGCCGGTAATGGTCACCAGGCGATTCTTCAGCTCGTAGCGAATGCTGTTGCCGTGGGCGTTGACCGGTTTGCCGTTGTCCAGGATCTGGAAGAAGGTGGCAGGCTTGCCATAGGCCGTCATGACCTCGGCCCCTTTGTCGCCGGAACGGATCACCACCACCTTGTCAGCCTTAATCTTGATGGTGCCCTGAGTGATGATGACATCGTCACTGAAGGTGATGCGGTTGTCCTGCATCTCGGCCACCTGTCTGACCGCATCCACATAGACCTTTTCGGCAAAGTCGGACTCTTTGGCACTCACGGTGCCGCACAGCAGCAAAGCCGCGAGGGCCAGATTAGCGTTTTTCATTGAAATAGATGGCATGGCCCTGATCCAGTAATTCAAAATATTTGCGTTCCAGATGACCCTTCAGGCCAACGCCTTCGGTCTGGAATTCCTTACCCACTATGCTGACATGCTGATTGCTTCTCACATTCTGAGTCACCAGATCCAGCTCCAGATAGGGGGTATCCAGTGTGGAGATGAAGGAGGTGGGCAGCAGGCCATCCAGATGTACCTTGTCGCGCAGGATCACGTTGTCGTCTGTATTGAGGACACCTGTGTCGGCCGTGACTTTCCACTCGGCCTCACCCTGCTTGTCGAACATGTAGACCACCGGCTTGTTGAAGGTAGCCTGCTCGATGATCTGGTAATACTCCGCATACTCGGACTCCAACCGTTCTGTGCGTCGACCGTTGACATCAAAACGGGTGGTCACCAGGTTCCTTGCGGTGAAGTCCGGCTGGTAGTTTTCTGCCTTGGTAGTCGGCTCCGGCGTCAGGTCGACATCACCAATCTGCCAGGCGGCCAGCGCCACCAGAAACAGCAGGGCGAACAACAGCGTCTGTCTGCTCATACCGAGGCCTCTGGCTGATAATCGCCATGCCCTTGCGCCTGCAGTATGAGGTCACACACCTCACGCACAGCACCGACTCCGCCAGCCAGTCGAGTCACCATGTCGGCCCGGGCCAGTACCAGCGGATGAGCATCAGCCACGGCAATGCCAAGCCCGCAGGCCTGCATCACCGGCAGATCTATGGTGTCATCCCCCATATAGGCGGCTTGTGACGCTTCCAGACCCAGCTTTGTCAACAGCGCCTCGAAGTGGGGCAGCTTCTGATCCGCCCCCTGTACCAGATGCTGCACTCCCAGGCTCTTCATCCGATCGCTGACGATGCGGGAGTTGCGCCCGGTGATGATGGCTATTTCGATCCCGGCGTTGAGCAGGGCCCGCATACCGGCGCCATCGCGGGTACAGAAGGTCTTCAGCTCTTCGCCATCATTACCCATATAGATGAGGCCGTTGGAGAGCACCCCATCCACATCGCACACCAGCAGGCGGATTTGCGCCGCCCTGTCGTATTGGCTGCGCGTCACCGGACCATAAAGGGTCGGTACGTTTTGCATCAAATTACCCCGGCTTTCAGCAGGTCATGCATGTTGAAGGCCCCCAACGGGCGCTTGTCACCATCCACCACCAGTAATCCGTTGATCTTTCTGGTTTCCATCAGTTTGACAGCTTCTGCCGCCATCATCTCGGGGCCAACGGTAACACAGTTGGTCGTCATCACCTTGGCGATCGAGGTGTGATGGATATCCACCTGCAGATCCAGGATCCGGCGCAAGTCACCATCGGTGAACAGTCCGGCCAGCAGACCCTCGTCGTTGACGACCGCCGTCATGCCCAGACCTTTGCGACTCACTTCCAGCAGCGCCTGGCTGATGGTGGCATCGATCCCCACCTGGGGCAACAGATCGCCGCTATGCATCAGGTCACCGACCCGCAGCAGCAACCGCTTGCCAAGGGAGCCACCAGGGTGGGAGAGCGCGAAGTCATCGGCGGTGAAGCCGCGGGCTTCCAGCAGGGCAACCGCCAGTGCATCGCCCATCACCAGGGTAGCCGTGGTGCTGGAGGTCGGTGCCAGGCCCAGCGGGCAGGCCTCTTTATCCACCTTGATGCACAGATGCACGTTGGCCTCTTTGGCCATGGTGGAGGCCGGATTGCCTGTCATGCAGATCAACTGGATGCCGCGACGTTTGAGCACCGGCAGCAGGGCCAGGATCTCGTCGCTCTCACCGGAGTTGGAGATGGCGATGATAAGGTCGCCGCTGGAGATCATCCCCAGATCCCCATGGCTGGCTTCACCCGGGTGGAGGAAGAAGGCAGGGGTGCCAGTGCTGGCCAAGGTGGCCGCAATCTTGCTCCCGATGTGACCTGACTTACCCATGCCGGTGACCACTATCTTGCCACTGCAGCGCAGCACCAGCTCGCACGCCTTGTCAAAGGCATCGTTCAGGTACTGATAGAGTCCATCAATCGCTTGTTTTTCAATGTCCAGCACAGTACGGGCGCTGCGACGAAAATCGAACAGTTCAGACACTTTCTCAGGCTTTACAGACATAAAGGCACAGCTCCGGGCGGAAATTTGCTGCGGGATTATAAAAAAGTCTGTCGAGATAAGCGAATCGGATACTTCTCGGTCCCAAAAGAGAGACAATCGGTGACGCAAAACTGTCGCGCTTTTGAGGAGGCAGGCTGTTCAATAGTTGTTCCTTGCTGTTGCTTAGACCTAGACTAGCCCATAAAATTCGCTCTTCATTTACACCGGATGGACAATTGTTTGAACAATGACCTTATCACCATCTCCGATCTGACCTTCAGTCACGGAGATCGGCTGTTATACGACGGGATCAACCTGACCATTCCCCGTGGCAAGGTCACTGCGGTCATGGGCCCGAGCGGCATCGGCAAGACCACATTGCTGCGGCTGATCGGTGGCCAGATCAAGCCGGAGTCCGGTCATATCCTGTTTGACGGGGAAGATATCCCCACCCTCTCCCGCTCTCGTCTGTACGAAGTGCGCAAGCGGATGAGCATGCTGTTCCAGAGCGGCGCCCTGTTTACCGGCATGACAGTCTACGACAACGTGGCCTTCCCGCTGCGGGAGCATTCCGGTCTGCCGGAGGAGCTGATCCACACCATCGTCATGATGAAGCTGCAGGCCGTGGGTCTGCGCGGGGCCGCTCAGCTGATGCCGTCCGAGCTCTCCGGTGGCATGGCACGCCGTGCCGCACTGGCCAGATCCATAGCGCTGGATCCGGACCTCATCATGTATGACGAACCGTTTGTCGGACAGGACCCCATCACGATGGCGGTACTGGTCAAGCTGATCAAGGAGCTGAACAGCGCCCTCGGCATCACCTCCGTCATCGTGACCCACGACGTGAACGAGGTGCTGACCATCGCCGATTACGCCTATATCATCGCCAACCGCAAGGTGGTGGCGCACGGCACGCCGGCGCAGCTGCGCGAAGAGCATAATCCCGAAGTCGAGCAATTCCTGCTTGGATTGCCCGACGGTCCTGTCCCGTTTCATTTTCCGGCAGGCGACCTGCTACAGGATCTGTGATGTTGATAAGCCAAGTAAGCAAGCTGGGCCGGGTTGGCGTGCGCGTCATCAGCTCCATCGGCCGTGCCACCATAATGCTGTTTCATGCGCTGGCGGGCAAACCCGAGCCACGCAAGCACTTCCCTCTGCTGCTTCAACAGTTGTATGTCGTGGGTGTGCAGTCCGTTGCCATCATTCTGGTCTCCGGTCTGTTCATCGGCATGGTGCTCTCGTTGCAGGGTTACAACGTATTGAAAGACTTCGGCGCCGAGCAGAGCCTGGGCCCGCTGGTTTCCCTCTCCCTGTTGCGGGAGTTGGGTCCCGTTGTGACCGGCCTGCTGTTTGCCGGCCGCGCCGGCTCTGCACTGACCGCCGAGATCGGCCTGATGAAGGCCACAGAACAGCTCTCCAGTCTGGAGATGATGGCGGTCGACCCGCTGCGCCGGGTAGTGGCCCCTCGTTTCTGGGCCGGCGTCATCAGCATGCCGCTGCTGGCCTTCATGTTCAGTCTGATCGGCATCTTCGGTGGCAAGCTGGTCGGTGTGGATCTGCTGGGGGTGGACGAAGGCAGCTTCTGGTCCGCCATGCAGGCATCCGTCGACTGGCAGGATGACATCATGCAAGGTGCCATCAAGAGCCTGATCTTCGCTCTGGTGGTCACCTGGATTGCGCTCTTTAACGGTTATGATGCCAAGCCGACCTCGGCCGGGATCAGTCAGGCCACAACCCGTACCGTGGTCCACTCCTCCCTGGCCGTGCTCGGCCTGGATTTTATACTCACCGCAGTCATGTTTGGATAAGGTAAAGATGAAGTTCAGCAAAGTAGAATTCCTGGTTGGCGCCTTCATGCTGGCCGGCATCGGTGCCATTCTGGCGTTGGCACTGCAAGTAGCAGGGTTGAGTTTCAAACCGGAAGGAGAAACCTATACCCTGCGCGCCCATTTCGATAATATCGGCGGCCTGAAAGTACGCTCACCGGTCAAGGTTGGTGGCGTCGTCGTAGGTCGGGTCAGCGACATCACCCTGGATGCCAAGAGCCAGGTGCCGGTCGTCTCCCTGCTGATGCAAAAGAGTGCCGGCGAGTTTTCCGAAACCAGCACCCTCTCCATCCTGACTTCGGGCCTGCTCGGCGAGCAGTACATCGGCCTGATGCCCGGCTTCAGCGATGAGGAGATGGGTACCAGCATGCTCAAGGATGGCGACATGATTGAAGACACCAAATCAGCCATTGTGCTGGAAGACCTGATTGGCAAGTTCCTCTATAGCCAGTCTTCCGACACCAAATCCGACAGCAAGTAAGGAGTAACCATGTTCAAGAAGATCGCCCTGTTGCTGGGTCTGATGACCAGCATGCTGTTTTCCCTGGTGGCTCACGCCACCAATGCCGCCGACCCCTATGCCCTGGTGGACGAAGCGGCCAAGCAGACCTTTGCCCGCCTTAAGGCGGACAAGTCCCAGGTCAAGAGCAATCCGGATCACCTGCGGGTCATCATCCGTGAAGAGTTGCTGCCCTACGTGGACAACCGCTTCGCTGCCTACAAGGTGCTCGGCAACCAGATCAAGCAGACCACCCCGGCTCAGCGTGACGCCTTCGTCGAGGTGTTCACCGAGTACATGGTGAGTTCCTACGCCGATGCGCTGGCCCATTTCGACAAGCAAACTGTCAAAGTCGAGCCGGGCAAGGCACCGGGTGACAGCAATATCACCGCCGTCAACGTCAGCGTGAAAGAGGCCGGCAAGCCGGATATTTTCCTCGAATTCAAGCTGCGCAAGAACAACAAGACCGGCGAATGGAAGGCCTTCGACATGGTAGCCGAAGGGATCAGCCTGCTCTCCGCCAAGCAGAACGAGCTGGGCGGCCTCATTCGCCAGAATGGCATAGATGCAGTGATCGCCCAGCTGCGTGCTCACAACGCCAAGCCGTTGGTCATCAAGTCATGAAATTTAGCGGCGATCTGCAGGCACCACAGGTCAATGCCCTGTGGCAACGCCGCGCCGACTGGTGGCAGGAAGATCAGCTCGAACTGAGTGGCGTCACCACCCTGGACTCCGCCGGGCTGGCACTGCTGGTCAAATGGGCCAAAGCCGTATTGGTACGAGGCGCCACACCGCAACTGGTGGGCGCCTCCACTGATTTTTATACCCTGGCCAACCTGTATGGGGTGGCCGGGCTGTTTCAGTCAACTCCGCTCACAACTGAGGACGCATAATGCAAGTCTCTGAAATTGAAGCGATACTCCTTGAGGCTCTGCCATTGTCCGAAGTCCATGTCAAAGGAGACGGCAGTCACTATCAAGTGATCGCCGTCGGTGACATGTTTGACGGCATGAGCCGGGTCAAGAAGCAGCAGGCCATCTATGCCCCGCTGATGGACAAGATCGCCAGCAACGCCATCCACGCACTCTCCATCAAGGCCTTTACCGATGCCGAGTGGAAACGCGAACGTAAATTCCTACTGCCCTCCTGATTGGTATCTAAGTAAATGGACAAATTCAAGATCGATGGTCGTTGTACTCTCAACGGCGAAGTGACCATCTCTGGCGCCAAAAATGCCGCCCTGCCGATCCTGTTCGCCACCCTGCTGTGTGATGAGGAGATCCACCTCTCCAACGTACCGCGCCTGAAAGACGTGGGCACCACCCTCAAGCTGCTGGAGATGCTGGGCGCCACCACCAAGGTCAACGGCAACGTGACAGTGCTGACCGGTGCGGTGAACAACCACGTCGCCCCCTACGAGCTGGTGAAGACCATGCGCGCATCCATACTGGCGCTCGGCCCACTGGCTGCCCGTTTCGGTGCTGCTGACGTCTCCCTGCCCGGTGGCTGCGCCATCGGTGCACGTCCGGTGAACCTGCACGTCCACGGCCTGGAGCTGATGGGTGCCAAGATTGCCATCGAGGATGGTTACATCAAGGCCCGTGTCGACGGTCGCCTCAAGGGTGCTCATATCCTGATGGACATGGTTTCCGTCACAGGCACCGAGAACCTGATGATGGCCGCTACCCTGGCCGACGGTCGCACCGTGATCGAGAACGCCGCCCGTGAGCCGGAAGTGGTCGATCTGGCCAACTTCCTCAACGCGCTTGGCGCCAAGGTTCAGGGCGCGGGCACCGACACTCTGACCATAGACGGTGTCGAGCGTCTGCACGGTGGCAGCTACAGCGTGCAGCCTGACCGTATCGAAACCGGCACCTTCCTGGTTGGCGCAGCGGTTACCGGTGGCAAAGTCACCTGTCGCAAGACAGATCCTTCCCTGCTGGAGGCGGTACTGGTCAAGCTGGAAGAGGCAGGCGCCTTGATCGAGAAAGGGGCTGACTGGATCACCCTCGACATGACAGGCCGCACTCTCAAGCCGGTCACCATCAAGACAGCTCCCTACCCGGCCTTCCCGACCGACATGCAGGCACAGTTCACCGTGCTGAACGCCGTCGCCAAGGGCACCGGCATGGTCACAGAGACCATCTTCGAGAACCGCTTCATGCACGTACCTGAACTGGTGCGAATGGGCGCGGACATAGAGCTGCAGGGCAATGTCGCCATCTGCCGTGACACCGAGCAACTCAAGGGTGCCCAGGTGATGGCCACAGACCTGCGTGCCTCCGCCAGTCTGGTGCTGGCCGGCTTCGTCGCCGAAGGCTCCACCATAGTCGACCGTATCTATCACATCGACCGTGGCTACGAAGATATCGAGCACAAGCTGCAAGGTCTGGGCGGGTGCATCGAGCGTATCAAGGGCTGATTGCCATCCCTTGAACATGCCTGTTAAAAAGGCCCCCTCGCGTTGGCGAGGGGGCCTTTTTCATATCATGGATTCAGCGTGAAGGCGGGTATTAATGTCCCGCCAGCTTCATGTTCTCCACCAGTACGGAACCGGTCTTGAGGCTGGAGCGCTCATCTTCATCACACCCCACCGCCACTATATGGCTAAACATCTCGCTCAGGTTGCCTGCTATGGTGATCTCTTCCACCGGGTAGGCAATCTCGCCATTCTCGACCCAGAAGCCGGCTGCGCCACGGGAGTAGTCGCCATTGACGATGTTGACCCCCTGCCCCATCAGCTCGGTCACCAGCAGGCCTGTACCCATCTCCTTGAGCATCCCCTGGAAATCCTGGCCCGTGTTGGAAACCTGCCAGTTATGGATGCCACCGGCGTGCCCCGTGGTAGTCAGTCCCAGCTTGCGGGCGGAGTAGGAGGTAAGCAGCCAGCTCATCAGCTCGCCGTTGCGCACTATGTCCATATTCCGGGTAAGTACCCCTTCCCCGTCAAACGGCGTACTGGCCAGTCCACCAAGCAGGTGGGGAAACTCTTGGATAGTGAGCCACTGGGGCAGGATCTGCTTGCCCAGTTTGTCGAGCAGGAAGCTCGACTTGCGATAGAGGTTGCCACCGCTGATGGCCATCACCAGATGGCCCCACAGGCCGGCGGCTGTGTCTGGGTGAAACAGCACGGGCGCATGGCGAGTGGAGATCTTGCGGGCACCCAGGCGGGAGACGGTGCGTTCCACCGCCTCATCGGCGATGCGTTGCGGACTCCAGAGCCCACCCAGGTCACGACTCGAGGAGTAGCCGTAGTCCCGTTGCATATCGCCATCCAGCTCGCCAATCAGCACGCAGCTCAGGGAGTTGCGGGACGCAGCATAGCCTTTGACGAAGCCGTGGCTGTTGCCATAGACCTTGATGCCGAGGTGGCTGGAGAAACCGGCCCCATCGGAGTGTTTGATGCGGGCATCGCGACCCAGCGCCAGCCGCTCACACTCGATGGCCAGCTCGATCCCGCGCTGGGGATCCAGTTCGATTTGGTGGCACAGTTGCAGATCGGGGGCATCCCAGGCCAGCAGCTCGGCATTTGCCAGACCGGCACAATCATCGGCAGAGGTATGGCGGGCGATTTCCATGGCCGCCTCGACAGCGGCGCGGATGGCGGGCTTGCCCAGATCCGTGGTGGAAGATGAACCCTTGCAACCATCGCGATAAACCGCGATGCCCAGAGCACCATCCTTGTTGAATTCGATACTTTCCAGTTCACAACCCCGGGTGTTCACCGACAACCCGGTCTGTTTGCTGATGGAGACTTCGGCCAGCGAGGCGCCCAGTCCTTTGGCTATCTCCAGTGCCTCGGCAACGACGGCCTCGAGATGGGCTTGATCCTGGCGAATTTGGTCTTGCTGATCCATAACTCACATCTGTATGAAGGAAGGAAAGGGGCTAAGCATATCAGACCCCTGCGCCCAGCGGGAGAAGCTGGTAACATATCCCCCAACGTGAATGACAGGAATCAAGAAACCGATGAGTCAATATCAAGACGACAACGAGTTGGAAGACTGGGGCCCCAGCAAGACTCAGCTCAAGCGTGATGCAGAGGTGCTACAAAAGCTGGGCGCAGAGATAGTCTCTCTAAGCCACAGTGAGCTGGAAAAAATCCCGTTGGATGAAGAGCTTGCCGATGCTGTCGAGCTGGGCCGCAAACTCAAGCCCAAGAAAGATGAGTCCTTCCGTCGCCATTTGCAGTTCATCGGCCGTCTGATGCGCAGCCGTGATATCGAACCGATTGAAGAAGCGCTCTCCATCATCAAGAACCGCCACTCCACAGTGAATGCCCGCCTGCATCGTCTGGAGCAGTGGCGTGAGCGCCTGATCACCGAAGGCGACAGCGCACTCAACGAGTTGATGTCCCAGTTCCACGAGCTGGATCGCCAGAAGCTGCGCCAGCTGATCCGCTCCGCCAACAAGGAACGGGAACTGAACAAGCCGCCGGTCGCCTATCGCGAAATGTACCAATACCTGCGTGGCGAAATCGAAGACCTGCTGTAAGTGATGGCTCACGCCTCATGGCGAGCAGCAAGCGACACAGCGTAAAACGGGGCCAACATATGGCCCCGTTTTTTTATTCTGGTTTGCGAGCTAATTACCCGCCATACACTGTGTATGAGTACCGGGCTGCAGATAAGGCATCAGCAGTGGAGCCATCCCTTTGAGCACCTGCACTGGCAGGGCTGAGGTGAAGCGGAACTTGTCAGACTGGCTGCCCGGCACATAGGCGGTCAGGGTACCGAAGTGGTCCTCTCCCAGAAAGAAGACAAAGGTCGCGGTCCGGTTGCGCGCCAGCGAACTGGTGACATTGCCATAACGACCCACTGTCTCGATCCGGTTGTCGCCAGTCCCTGTCTTGCCCCCCATCGGTAGCACAGTGCCATCCGGCAGAGCAAAGGCACCGGCGATACGCCTTGCAGTTCCTCCTTCCACCACCTTGGAGAGTGCATTGCGCAAAGCAGTCGCTACTTCTGCGGGCAGCACCCGGGTACCCTCGGTGTGAATGGGCTCAAAGTTGGTCTCAAATGGTGTGCCCTTGGCAAACGAGAGATGTTCGATACGCAGGGTTGGAGCCCGAATGCCACCGTTCTGAATGATCCCCATCAACTCGGCCAGCGCGGCGGGTCTATCCCCTGAGCTGCCCAGAGCCGTCGCCAGCGATGGTACCAAATGGTCAAACGGATAACCCAGCTTGGCCCAACGCTGATGGATGTCGAGGAAGGCCTCGACCTCCAGCATGGTACGGATACGGCTGTCACGGGCACTGCGGTGACGAGTTTTGAACAACCAGCTGTATACCTCTTGTCGTTCATCCCGGCTGGCTTCAACCGCATCGGCAAAGGTCGCCTTGTCGAACTCCTTGAGATAGGCAAGCAACCACAGTTCCAGCGGATGCACCCGCGCGATGTAACCCTGATCAGGCAAGGAATACTTGCCTGGGCCATAGCTGGTGTAAAGCTGCTCAATGCGTCTGTCACTGAGCTTGTCACGCGGCAACCGTTTGGCCAGGAAGGCGGCAAAGGTCTCCTGCGAGGCATCTGGCATCAGATAGCGATGCACGGCGGCAAGCCGTACGGCGCTGGGCTTGAGGCCATCCAGGAAGGTGTCGAGCTGCTCATCCGCCGTCTTGCCGCGATACTTGCGCCAGAAGCGCAGCAGATAGGTTTGCCCCTCTTTATCGGCAAACTTGGCCAGATACTCGGTACGACGGGGATCCTTGTCATCCTTGAGCAGCTGGGCGCGGTTGCCCTCCCGATAGAGGCTGTAGCGCACTATGTCCCGCATCAGACGCACAAACGGCAAGTTGATTGACTCGCGCAGTGCATCTCGTATCGGAGGAATGCGTCCGTTATCCTCACGGCGGAAGTTGTTGAAGGTGTGCATACCGCCCCCGGTGAAGAAGCCTTCGTGCGGACTGGCGGAGTATTGGCGATCCAGAGCGGCCTCCAGCATCAACGGCAGGCTCTTGTCCTTGGCCGTCATCAGATAGGAGACAGCCCAGCGACTGAGGTTATCCTGACCCGAGACCTCAATCTTGCGCAGGCTCTCTGCTGGCATATCGGAATAGTTGTCATGCAGCTCTGCAATGATTTCCAGATAGGTGGTCAATACCCGCAACTTGGCGGTGGAACCCAGCTCCAGCTTGCTGCCTTCGTTGATGTCGAATGGCTGATCCGTGTTGTCCGTCTGCACTCGTACCTTGAAGCCTTCCGGTGATTTCTCGAACAAGGTGAAACTGTAACGCACATCCCCTGTCTTCTCCGGCGAGAGCAGACGCTCACCAAACAGGCCGACCTGAGCGGCAAACGCGGGATCGGCAAGCTGTTGCAGATAACGGGAGATCTCGTTTTGCAGCGGCATATTGAGGCTGGTATCCGCGCTCAGGTCCATCCGGTCCAGATCATACAGCTGTACCCCGAGCTGGCGGCTCAGGCGAGTGCGAGCGACCTGCAAGCCCTTGTTGTTGTTGACTCGGGTCATAGCGGGGGACTGGAGGAAGTCGCGGAAACCAAGTTTGGCCTTGAGCGCAGCCTCCATCAGCGGCGGCGTGATCATGCCCTCCTGCACGAAGAGACGCAGATAACTGTCAGTCAGGGTCGCCAGTGCATCCCGTCCCTGCGCCAGATAGTAGGAGGGGCGGCGGTGTGCGATCATCAGCGAGACAACCTGCCGCAAGGCAAGCCCTTGCTCTTCAAGTGCCGCATCCTGGTTACGAGCCGGATCCAGCAGCCGATTGACTTCGTTCACATTGGCGCCAAACCAGACCCACAAGCCATCACCCAGCCCATGTACCTCACCATAACCAGGGGCTGCCGAAAGTGGCACAGAGTTGAGATAAGCCCAGGCAACCAGCTTGCGCGCCTCCAGGGTTTCCGGCCCCAACCGATACGCCCGCACACTGGCTGACGCCATCTGGCGGATCTTCTCGGTCGGTGACAGCGTCAGACCATCGGGAGAGTGGCGGTACTTCTCGACCTGAGTCGCCAGTGTACTGCCCCCTGCGGACTGATCCTGCATGTCCAGTGCCTTGCCCACCTGTGACATGGCCGCCTTGGCAAAGCGGGGCCAATCTACCGCCGGGTTTGCCAACGGCTGCTCGTTGCTCAACAGATCGCGGTTCTCGATAAACAACAGCGACTGGATGACCAGGGGAGGAATGGAAGCAAAATCCGGGTAATAGTGAGTCGGATACTTGAATTGATAGAAGGGCTCGGCACGGCAGTCATGCAGGGTCAGACCGGCCTGCACTTTCTCGGTATAGGGAACAAAGAAACCACGGCTGGCATAGTCATAGAGCGCATCGGAAAAATGTGTCTGCTCGCTGACCTGATAACCCCGTTGCAGCAGACGCTCCTGCATCATGGGCAGCAGCACATAGCCGAGCCGCTTGTCGAAGGGGCCATCCTCAGGGAAGATTATTTGCTTGCTGGGGCCAGCTTCGACCTGATAGGTCAGCTTGGCCGCATAGCGGGAGATCTCCTGCGACTGCAGTCGGGAGGTCTGCATCTCATAGCCAACCAGGGCGATCGCAGCCGCCAGGCACAGCAAAAAGAGAAAGCAGAACAACCAACGCCACCAGGGACGACGCTTGCGCTTGTACTTGCCGTCCGCGCTTGGGACAGATGAATCTTGAGATGCCACTTTGTTCAAATCCGTCTGTTCTGATGCGCCCATATCAGCCCCGCCATGGTTGCGCAATTTATTGTGTTTCACTCAAGCTTAGTCGTTTCAAGTCAATGGCTTGAAAACTGTTGACCGCTTTGTAGTGATGGTAACAGGGCGATCAAAAAAAGGGGAGCCGATTGTTGCAGCTTGATGAGAGATCCGAGCTGATGGCAGAAAACAAAACACCGGCCTAAAGCCGGTGTTTTCAGGTAGCAAAGAGGCTTGCTTACTTGCTGGAGCTCATGGCTTTGAGCTTGGCGCTCAGGTCTTTACGCTCTTTGGACAGCTCGGCATTCTTGATGATGTGATCATCAACGCGCTCTTCATAGTCGGTACGCATGTTGGCGATGATGGCCTGAACCTCATCGATACTCATGCCGGGCTTGATGTAGTCACTCAGGTTGTCGAGCAGCAATACACGCTTCTGGTTATCACGGATCTTCTTCTCGTTGTCCGCGATTTCACGCTTGAGTTTGTTCTGGCGACGGGACATACGCACATATTCCAGTACATCGCTGAAGGTGGACTTGTTTACTTGTTCCATATCGATACCACTGACTTAAGGTTGATAAAAGCAGGCCAAGCATTACCGGTACAAGAGAGAAAAAAGAGAGTGTACAGGTAAACCCGAGATGCCCTTACTCTACCGAGTTATGAGGCATATACAACCCTAATTGCAGGCTTGGCAGCGGGTTTTGGCAGGAGAACATCAATAGGAACACTAAAACTCAAGAGCCATGATAGCGTACGAAACGGTCACGTCAGGAGGCAAGACACCAGTAGTGCTTTGGTGTCTGAGCTAAGGCCATATGGAATGTGCCGTCATAAAGTGATAACCGACCAAAACTTGAATTTCAGGTAATAAA